>NZ_CP108032.1:4249866-4856990 GCF_036169555.1 Streptomyces sp. NBC_00306
AGCAACTCCTGAGTGCAGTTCGCGAAGTGACGGATGCCTACGCGGTGGCGCACAGCGCGGGCCGCGACGCGATCAACGTGCCCCTGGTGGTACGGCGGGGGAGAAGCTCCTGGTGGGAGCGGGCCGCGTCCCTGTTTGAGCTGACGAGAAACTGCTTCCGTTGAAGGTGAAACCACTGTTACGCTCCGCCCACTTGTGCTGGGGAGCACGGCAAGGGGATCAGGGGGCCGCGTCATTTTCGCGGCAGTGAGCTGCCGTGTCCTTCCCGCTTTTCGGGCTCCTGGGGAGGGACCTCCTTGTCGCGTTTCGTTCCACGTCGGCGTGCTGTCCGGATGTCCGCCCTCGTGGCGCTTGCCGTGACGGTGACGTCATGGGCGCCGATGGCCGTCGCCCCCGCGGGAGCAACCGAGACGCAGCCGACCGAAGTGATCATTCCTGCGGCGGAGCGGGCGATGCCTCGCCGGGACATCCTCATCGGCGCCGGCAGTTCGGGCTACCTGCACTCTCAGGAAGGGCAGCCCGGCGCCCAGTGGACGCGGTACGACGGGACGACGACCACGTTCGAGGGCGTGGTTCCGACGAGCACGCACCGTCGCGGGGTGGGCTCGGACTTCATCAGCTTCCCGGCCGACGCCCGCGCCCGAGAGGTCCGCGTCCGGAACATGGTGACAGGGCAGGACGTTTCGATCACCTGGCCGTCGGGTCAGGACTATCTCGGCACTTTCGGGGACTCCGTTCTCACCTACTCGCTCGTGAACCGGCTGGTGGAATTCCATCTGCTGCACGATCTGAACGGCACGACCGTCAGCCGGACCGTCTCCGGTCTGCCGGCCGGAGCCGCATGGCGCGAAGGGGTGCTGGCGGGCGACGCCCGGTCCCTCGTCCTTCCCTTCGCCGTGGGGAACGAGACCAGGGCGCTTGTCGTCGACATCGCTTCGGGTGCGGCGGTGGGCCAGGCGTTCGGCGCACTCGGTCCGGGCGGGGCGTCCATCCAGTTCCTGAATGTGCGCCTGACACCCACACGTGTCGTGCTGTCGTCCTACCACGACGTGAAGGTGGTCCCGCGAGGTGAGCCCGGCGCGACTCCCAAGGTCCTGCTCTCGGAGGCCAACTCACCGCTCACCGTCATCGGTGACTGGGTCGTCGGCACTGGGGACGCCGACCATCCTCCGGGCTCCACTCCTGCGGCACTACGGGCAACGGCACCGGGCCGGAACCAGAAGATCCTCGATCTGGCCCAGGACCAGGGCGTGGTGGCTCCCGATGGCTCATTGCTCGTGGCGGGTGGTACCAGCGCCCATGACTGGGCTGTTCAGCGCGTGTCCGCTACTGCCGACGGCAGCCTGGCGGTGAGCCGGATCCGAGACATCGAGCCTGCGGCCGCTCACACCGGAGTGCTCACCCTGGCGCACCATCAATTGCTCACCGGTGACACCAGCAGCAGTACGTGGACCGACTATCAGCGCCTCTTCCGCCGGGATCTCGCCCTGGACGGCACGCTTGCCCCCGCAGAACGCATGGACTTCGGGACAGGAGTGACCTCGGACTGTCTTCTCGGCGGTGAAAACTGCCTCGTACAGACCACCGGGGACGGCGGCATCGCCCGCATCGTCTGGCAGAGCACGGGCTTCGAAGGTGTACGCGTGGAGCGGGAGGGCGACGCGGGCACGTACACGCTGGTGCCGGGCGGGGTCCGGGGCCGTCTCGTCAGCACGTCCGGACGCTACGTCGTCTACAACAGCGAGGAGCCGGCTGTTCAGTCGGTACTGGACACCGAGACGCAGAAGGTGCTGCGGACCCGCCCCCTTGTCGCCGCCTCGTTGTGGGGAGCGGAACTCTGGACGGCGGATTCCGCGAAGCCGGGCCGGATCACCTCGGTCGATCTGCGCAGTGGCGCGCAGACCGGGGCCGTGGAGACCGGTGCGAGCTGTGTTCCGGACGAGATCCAGACCGTAGGCCGCCGGATCTACTGGAGCTGCGCCGCATCCGGTCCGGCCGGCGTGTACGACCGTACGACGACACAGTCCGTGGCCGTACCGGCCGGTGAGGCCATGCTCGGGGACGGATATCTCGTGCGCCGCGCCGACGGGGTCGGGCTGGCGATCACGGATCTCAGGGATGAGGGTGACACGACCCTGGTGCCGGCCGATCTCGCGGTGACCCAGGGTCCGTCGGGACGTGGTCTGACCTGGACCGTCGACCGCTTCGGTGGAGGAATCGCCTATCTGGACCGCGACCAGCGGGTTCATGTGAGGACGGTGCCCGGCGCTGTGTCTCCCCTGTCGGTGATCGACTCCAGCACACCCGCAACCGCCGAATTGCGGTCGACGAGCACCCACTGGAAGGGGACATGGCGGCTGTCGAAGCCTGCCGGGTCATGGAGTCTGACCTTCACGAACAGCTCCACGGGAGCAGTGGTTCGGACGTTGTCGGGCGCGTCGGCGCGAGGCAAGATCTCTGCGGCGTGGAGCGGGGACGCCGACTCGGGCGCGTATGTTCCCGACGGGTCGTACCGCTGGACCCTGACGGTCAACCCGGCTGACGGCCAAGGCGCACCGATCGCGGCATCGGGTTCCGTCAAACTCACCGGTGCGGAAGTCCGCCGCGACCACGCGGGACCCTCCGGCCCGGACAAGGTCGGCGATCTGCTGTCGCTCAGCTCTGCCGGTGCGCTGGCCTTCCGGCACGGCAACGGCACGGGCGCTCTGGCGGGCGCGACGACCGGCAAAGGCTGGTCCACGTCGGCTGTCGCGGTGCCGTTCGGGGACCTCAACGGTGACCGGTGCAACGACGTGCTGGTGCGCCTGGGCGGTGAGTTGCGTGCCTATCGACCGGGCTGCGGCACCGCGCTGACGCCGTCGACTCCGTACACCTCGCTGGGCACGGTGTGGGCGCAGTTCAACGTGCTGACCTCGCCGGGCGACATGACCGGAGACGGCCGGCCGGATCTGGTGGCGCGACAGTCCATCACGGGGGACATGTATCTGTACGCGGACGACGGCGCGGGGAAACTGAAGGCGCGCGGACGGATCGGTACGAACTGGAAGCTGTACCGTGCGGTCTTCGGCGCGGGAGATCTGAACGGTGACGGGATCGGCGATCTGCTCGCGGTGGACGGTGCGAACTCGCTGTGGCGGTACGACGGTACGACGGCGGGAACGGTGGAGCCGCGGGCGGCCGTCTTCGCGAAGAACTGGGGCACGGGCCGGAACGTCTTCGTCGGTGTGGGCGATCTGAACCGGGACGGCAAGGCCGATCTGGTGTCCCGCAACGCGGCCGGGGATCTGCTGCGCAACAGCGGAAACGGCGCGGGTTCCTTCAGCTCGACGGTGAAGATCGGGACGGGCTGGCAGGGGTACAAGGGCCTGTTCTGAGCTGCTGAGAGGACCTCGTTGACCGGGACGCGGGCCGCCGGCGGGGCCAGGCGACGTGGATGTCGTTCAGCAGAGCCTTTTCTGAGGCAGCTGCCGTGTACGGCGTGGCATCGAAGCACGCGTATGCCGGGCCGAGCCCGTCAGTGCGTAGCTCCCCGCTCTGCGGCCCACACGGCGGATTTTTGGATCACAGGCCCGTCGATCCGGACCGCGCCCGATGCGTACGCGGCCCACAGCAGGTCCTGGCAGCCGAAGAAGGATTCCCCCCAGCTGTCCACCCAGATGTGGACGCGGGAGGGTCCGGCCTGTGTGGCGTCCCACCACTCCCAGCCTCGCGAGTCCTCGTCGGGGTCGAAGCGGTACAGCCAGTTCTGCAGCTCCCACGGCCGGCCGCCTCCCGTGTGCTCCACATATGCGTCGTGGCCGGCCCTGGCGAACTGCGGAGCCCGCTCCTCGTTTCCGGAACTCACGGCCGCGAACCAGTCCGGAACATCGTCGGCCGGGAGGCTCTCCTGCTCGAAGTCCGCGGTGGCCCCCAGTCGCACAGCAGGCGACAGGACCGAACGCAGACGCTGCTCGTACTCCGCGGCGTCACCGGAGACCTGGGCGACGAAGAGGGACAGAACGGGCGGCGCGGATTCGGCACTCGGGCGATCCTGGAGTCGCTGGAATTCTGAGGCCAGGCTGTCGCGGCTGTGCATCATTTGAGGAGAATCACCCTTCTCGGACCACGCGTCCAGATCCGGGGATAATAGCATCCCGCAGCCCGTCGAGCAGTTTGTCAGGAATTCCGTAGAGGTGGGGGCCCTTTGTGGGGTCGGATATCTCGGGATATTCCTTCAGGAGCGCTTTCCATTCCTGTCGGGTGAACGCGGAACCGTCGGGATGGTCGTCCTTGTTCTGCGGAAGCGCGTCGTCGTGAATGGAATCGCGATAGGACTTCGGAACGTCGTACGAAACAATCTGCCCGCTGTCGGAACGGAATTCGACGGTGTGCTTCATGTCCCCGCTCATATTGAGGTAGAGCTTCCCGTGCCCGGTGATCGTCACCTCGCCGTTCTCGCCGATGTGCACGCGCTGGCTCAGCGGATGGTCCGTCTGTTTGCGGTAGACCGTCACCGTTTCGTCCGGGCACCCGACCGGCGCGAGCCCGAGGGGGTCGGCCGCAGTGTGGGGGTTGTTGACGTAGGCCACGGGGTTCGGGGCGGGCGCGAGGCCGAGCGGATCCGGCGTCAGATACCGGGCGGTCTCCGGGTCGTAGTGGCGGAAGTAGTTGTAATGCAGACCGGTTTCCGGATCGAAGTACTGACCGGGGAAGCGCAGCGGGGTGTACGCGGTGGAGGTGCGCGCCCAGGTGGTGGTGCCCCACAGCGTGGTGCGGGTGTGCCAGGCGATGTCACCGGACTCGTCGACGAGTTCGGTGGGTGTGCCGACGAGGTCGGTGACGATGGCGAAGAACCGCCGGTCGACCTCTTCCTGGGTGGGATCGGCTGGAGCGATGCGTTCGGTCTGGGCCAGGGGGCGCATGCCGGAGTGGTCCCACGTGAGGACGACCCGGTGCGCGAGGTCCGCGGAGGTGGTGGTCTGTTCGCAGAGGGTGCTGCCGTCCCAGGTGAAGGTCACCTGCTCGGCCACGGTGACACCGTCTCGAGCGAGCCGCTGTTTGGCGGTCCGGCGGCCGAGCGGGTCGTAGAGGTAGCGCCACCGGGTTCCGTCAGGAGTGGTGACGGCCGTCAGGCGGTCCTCGGCGTCCCAGGTGTAGCGCCAGGTGTCGGGCTTGCGTGACAGCCGCGTCTTCTGGCGCAGGACGATGCGGCCGGCGTCGTCGTGCTCGTAACGGACGTCTCCGGCGCGGGTGATGCGGGTCCCCGCGTACGTGCGCGGACCGATCGCCTCCTGACCGGGCATGGACGACGGCCACGAGGCGGCGGTCTGGTTGCCCGCCTCGTCGTAGGCGTACGTCTCGCTCCAGCCGTCCGCGTGGACCGCGGTGACGCGACCGGCCGGGTCGAGGTCGAAACGACGGGGCCCGGAGAGCTCGTCGTCGATACCGGTCAGCAGCCCGTCGGCCCGATAGTTGTAGGTACGGCGATTGAGGCTGCGCCCGCCGGACGAGGTCTCCTGCCCGGCGACCCGTCCCGCCGCGTCCCACTCGGTCGTGAACGTGAGCATCTCGCCGAACTGCCGGGTCAGTTCGCGACCGGTTGCGTCACGGTCGAAGTCCACCTCGTGTCCACCGCTGGTCTGCCGGACGAGGTTCCCGGCCGCGTCGTACGAGTAGGCGGTGACCTGCCCGGTGGGGGTCACCCGGCGCGTGCGGCGGCCCAGGGCGTCGTAGGCGTGCGTGGTGACCCGGCCGTCGGCCAGCTCGGTCTTGACCCGCCCACTGCGGTCGTACTGATAGCTGAGTTCCCCGTCCGGACCGGAGGCATGGAGCAGTTGGCCTCCCGGGGCGTACTCGTAACTGGTGGTCCGGCCGCTCGCAACCTTGCGGGTCACCCGGCCGCCGATGTCGCGCTCGTAGTGGATGGTCTCGCCCGTCGGCGTGGTGCGGCTGGCCACCTGACCGAGGGGGTCGAGTCCGTAACGGAGTGTGCGGCCGTCGAAGTCCGTCTCGGCGATCACCCGGCCCGCGTTGTCGTACGCGTAACTCCACGTCAGACCCTGCGGGTTGGTCACCCGGGTCAGGCGCAGCTCCGCGTCGTGGTCGAACGTGTAGCGGCACCCGTCCGGGCCGGTGCGCGCTGTCAGGAGGTCGAAGTGGGTGTACTCGTAGTGGGTGGTGTGGCCCAGTGAGTCGGTGTGGCTGAGGCAGTTGCCCTCGCCGTCCCAGGTCCACGATTCGGCGGCGCCGCCGGGCGCGGTGCGGCGGGAGAGCAGGCCGTCGGCGTTCCACTCGAAGCCGGTGACCGCTCCCAAGGCGTCCGTGACGCTCAGGAGTCGGCCGAAGGCGTCGCGCCGGTAGCGGGTCGTGCCGCCGAGCGGATCGGTCACTTCCAGCGGCAGGCCGGCCCTGTCGCAGCGTACGGTCGTCACTTCGCCGACGGCGTCGACGACGGTCTCGGGGCGGCCGTACGCGTCGTAGGTGTACCGCGTGGTCCGTCCTGCGGGGTCGGTGAGAGAGGTCCGGTTGCCGCGGTCGTCGAACGCCTGCTGCCACCGGGCACCGCCGGGAGCGTTGATCCCGGTCGCCTGGCCCGAGGCGTCGCGCTCGGCGTGGATCGTGCTTCCGTCGGGGCGGGTGAGGGTGGACAGCCGGCCTTCCTCGTCGTAGGCGAAGGCGGTCGTCCGCCCGAGCGCGTCCGTGCGGCTCAGCCGGTTGCCTCGGGTGTCGTAGGTGAAGCGGGTGGTGTGGCCGAGCGGGTCGGTGGTCGCGAGGACGCGGTTGCCCTCGCCGATGAGGTTGCAGGTGGTGTGACCCTCGGAGGTGGTCAAGGTGGTGGTGCTGTGGCCCGTCGCCGGGTCGGGTTCGCCATAGCTGAGGGTGACGCGGAAATGTCCGGCCTCGCCGCCCTCGGACGTCACCCGGTGCCGGTCGTCGTACGTGTAGGCGTAGCCGCGGCCGTTGGAGTCGACCCAGCCCGTCACCCTGTGGTGGTCGTCGTACGCGAAGGTGAGGGTGGCTCCGGAGGGCCTGGTGACCTCGGTGAGGTTGCCGTCCGTGTAGCCGTAGGCCATGACGGGCCGAGCCGGCCGTCCGTCCGGCCCGGCGTCCGTTCCGGTCAGCGCCAGTGCGGTGACGCGGCCCTCGGCCGTGGCCAGGGACAGGTGGTAACCGGCCGAGTGGACCAACGCCAGGGGCGTGCCGTCGTCCGCGCGCTCCAGGGCGACGGTGTTGCCGTTGCTGTCGGCGACCTCTACGAGCCAGCCGTCACCGTCGCCGCCGGGTTCCGTCCCGGGAGGTCGGGCGAAGTGCTTGGTCAGCCGGGTCTCGGGGTCGGTGAGCGTGTAGTCACCGGTCTCGTCGCGGCTCAGGACGCTGCGTGAGGTGCCGGTCTCCGGGCGGGTGGAGAGGCCGGGGACGGGGTGGGGGTAGGTGATCAGGAGGCCGTCGTCGGTGACGTGGATGACGCCGTTGGCGTCGATCTCCAGGCGTTCGTCGACGGTGGACGACCACGAGGGGCCGAAGAACCGGCCGGCGGTGTAGCCCGACTCCACGCGGCGGGTGAAGGCGAGGGGCAATACCCCGGGGAGCATCACATCGGTCTGGGGGAGGAACATGCGGCCCGAGGCCAGGTCGACCGGGTCGGTGCCCTCGGCGGTGCGCTCACCGTCGGGGCGGTTGTGGGTGCCGTCCGGGGCGTCGTCGACCAGCCCTCGGGCCCGGCGGGACGCGTTGGCCGCGTCGGCCAGCTCGTCGGCCAGGCGCACGCCCTTGACCCCGGCGCCCGCACCTCCGGTGGCGGCGGTCAGGGCCAGGTCGGGGATGAGCCGGCCGAACCCTTCGGCAGGGTCCTTCATGAAGTCGGTGACCATCTGCTTGCCCGCGCCCCAGGGGTCGTTGGCGACCTGGACGAGTCCCGCGGCGGTGTTGTTCAGGGCGAGCGCGTATTCAGCGGGGTGCGTGATGTTGTACGGGTCGGTGGGGTTGACGCTGCGGACGAAGTTGAGCAGCCCGGCGGTTCCCTTGATGATGCCGCCGCCGAAGTGGGTCTGCATGATCTGGATTTCGTCCAGGCCGTCCTTGGCCTGCTCGGCGTACGACGGCTTGGGCGGCGCCTGGTCCCGCGCCGCCCGGACCGCGGTACGGGCCGTCTCGGCGGCCGTGTTCCGCTGCTTGCGGGCCTCGGCCAGGATCTGCTGGGCCTCCTCCATCCGTCCCTTGCCCGGGTCGGTGAACTCGCCCGGCTTCGGCGGCAGCGATGCGGGGTTGCGCTGGTCGGCGGGCTGCGCGTTGTACTGGTCGGCCGCCTTGTTGTAGGTGTCGACCTTCGACTTGTGCGCGTTCAGGGCATCCTCGGACGCCTTGGTGCCCGCCTTCCACTTGTCGATGGCGGTCTGCGCCTGGCCCTGTGCCCACTCCACGGTCCCGGCGAACGCCTCCAGCGCTCCCGCGGCCTTCTCGCACGCGTCGGCCGCCTTGTGCCACTTCGGCGGCTCGATCTTCACCGTCGCGCGGAAGGCGTCCGCCGCCTCGCCCTTGAGCGAGGACGAGTCCAGTCCTCCGAGACCACCGGCGACATTGCTGAACGCGCTCTTGAAGTCCTTGAGATGAGAGGCGGTGGAGCGGATCTTGGAGGCGCTGCCGTAGATGAGCTTCGTCTTGTCCTCGGTCTGGCCGAGGTCCATCTCATCGACCTCGGCGCCCATCCGGTTCGCCAGGGAACGGGACTGCTCACGCACCCAGTCGGCGCCCGAGTCCCAGCCCACGTCCTCGAGCCGGTCCGCGGTCCAGTTCCCGGCGTCCTCCACCCGGTCGCCGGCCCACTCCACGCCGTCCTCGACCGCGTCCTCCACGACATCCGGTGTGATGTCGCTGACGAAATCGCCGATGCCCATGGATCAGTTCCCCCCGCCGTCGGGCTGCTGTTGCTGCTGAGCCGCCCGTTCCTCGGGCGAGGGGCCGAAGGTGTCGTCGACCGCCCGGTCGAAGTCCCCCTGGTCGACGCCGATCAGATCGTTGAGCATGCTCGCCTGACGCCCGCCGTTGCCCTCGGTCAGCAGAGCCCGCCCGGTGTCCTTCCAGGTCTGCGCGGCCTCGTCCCGGGTCTTCTGAAACGATTCCGCGCTGTAGTCCGGGTTCAGATAGTCCGGTGTGAACACATCGCCCCAGTTCTGCTTGACGATGTCGTCCTCGGACGCGTGCGGATTGCCGACGGCGGAGTTCACCGCGATCTTGAAGGCTCCCTGGACGTACTGGTCCTCCTCCCACACCAGCCCGGCCGCCAGCCCCAGTTTCGACGCGATGGTGTTGGCATCCTGGACCAGCGCCCGCACGCCCCACTCCCAGCGTTCGCAGTAGTCCTCGAAGTCCACGGAGAGCCCGTGGTGGCCCGCCTCCATACCGGTCATCGACATGTCCGAGAAGCCCTTGCCCAGCACCGAACCGCTGCCGGTGCCGACCTCCCGCAGCTCGGACACCGCGGCCCGCAGCCCTTTGGTGATCCGCTGAACGCTCTCCTTGTCGACCTTCAGGTCCTCGGCGCCGCCCATCAGTCGCGTCCGCTCTCGTCGACAGCTGCCGCGTCGGGCACGATGCCCGTCACCGGCGGGAACAGCATGGCCCCGTCGGCATCCGCGATATTGAGGGCCAGCCCCGCCGGTTCAGCCATGGCCGGGACGATCTCGTCCAGCAGCCGCGCGCCGCGCAGTTCGGCGAACTCCCACGACCGGCCGGTCTCCCGCCCGTCCCCGGCATCCCGTGACCGAGCGAACCGGGCCAGCGCCTGCTCGTCCGTGAACCCGCAGATCCAACGCACCCCGCCGAACGCGGCCGTCCACAGCCCGCCGCCGTCGTACGGCACCAGGACCAGTGCCCGCCGCAACTCCCCCACCAGCGCGCGGGGATCTCCCACCCCTGCCCGCCGATCGGCAATCCGATCCGTCAGCGCTGTCCCGTCAGCCATGGAGCCTCCGTTCATGTGCCACTGCCGCGTGGTCCTGGATCCCGGACACCGTAGGACACCACGCTCGGCATGAACCAGCGGTTCCGCCGACCTTGGCGGCGACGTGAAGCAGGGGCGGGTTACTGGGCGCAGCGACGGTGGGCATGTTGTGGCCCGACCGTGGAGCGCGGCACGTGAAGTGAATCCGTCAGCTGGAGCGCTTCCCCTGGGCAGCCACGCTTTCGGCCTTCATCTCCGCACGCGCTCGGTACTCGTCCTGAAGCCCCAGGGCGAGCAGCGACAGAATCGCTGCCAGGCCGAAGGCGGCCGTCAGAAGGTTGAGCAGGCTGTAGGGGCCGCCGGCCGCAACGACGCGACCGTCGTCCAGCAGGCAATCGAAGCCCAGTGGGAAGTAGGACGGTTCGTGGCCGGCGAGTTGATCGAGCGTGCCGGGCGGGAGGGAGCGGCAGGGAACGGCGGGGGAGGACCCTGCGCCGGACTCGGCTTCGCTCGCGTCCCACTGGACCGAGCCGAGCCCGATCGTGTACACGATGACGGCTGCGACAGCCGCCATGCCCGCGCTCCAACGCAGCAGGTCCCTGGCCCAGTCCGGTCGGCGCCCAGGGACGACGACCGATAACAGCTTCACCACGACCGCAATGACCCAGAGCGGTAAGGCGAACATGGCGCCGTACATCAGCAGGACGAACATGAGGTGTCTGCCTTTCGGGCGTTCCCCGACTCTGTGGACGACCTGATCGTCCTGTGCCAGACGCCATGCCGCGCCTGCTGGTTCCCCGGAGCCGCTGAGCGCCCGGACGTCATGTTGCACAGCCGAAACAGCAGCACGCCGACAACAACAAAGGCCCCTACGGTGACTGCGACCTCAGCTGAACGCAGCTAGTGGCCCTGTCAGCGTCGGCCGCTCGCACGCTTTCCCCCTGTGTCGGAGGGGTGGTGCGCTCTACGGGGGAGTTCAGCTGCGTTCATGTGTGGCCGGCACTTCGCTGCTGTACCGCAACGCGCCGTCAGCGCCCAGGCGGTGCTTACGCCGTGGCCGTGATGCCGAGTTCGGCGAGCAGGCCGCGCACCCGCTGTTCGATCTCGTCCCGGATCGGGCGGACCGCATCGACGCCCTGGCCGGCCGGGTCGTCGAGCTGCCAGTCGAGGTACCGCTTGCCGGGGAAGACCGGGCAGGTGTCCCCGCAGCCCATGGTGATCACCACGTCCGACGTTTGGACCGCTTCGGTGGTGAGGATCTTCGGGGTCTCGGCGGTGATGTCGATACCGGCCTCCGCCATGACTGCCACGGCGGCCGGGTTCACGGAGTCGGCGGGCGCCGACCCGGCCGAGCGCACCTCGACCTCAGCGCCGGCGAGGTGGGTGAGGAAGGCGGCGGCCATTTGGGAGCGGCCGGCGTTGTGGACGCAGACGAACAGCACTGAGGGGCGCGGAGCGGCAGGGCTCATGGCAGGTGTCCTTGCGGGCGGAAGGGGCGGTCAGGAGGAGGCGAGTTCGGGTTCGCCGTGCGGTACCACGACGATCGCCGTGCGGGCAGGACGTCCGTACACCACCGCCGCGGCACCCGGCCCGAGCGCGGCGCCGAGCAGCGGGGCCGCGATGAACGGGGCGAAGGAGCCCGGGATCGCCCCCTGGCTCAGGTGCCGGTGACAGCGCGGCCGACGGTGATCAGCTCCGCCGCCTGGATGCCCGAGCCGACAACGACCGCGACCAGCGGGCCGGTCCCCACGGCCTCCCCGGTGACGCCACGCCCGAGCGGCGCTCACGCGGTGATTCTGGCGCTCTGCGGCGTCACCAGGAACGAGGCGAGCTGATCCAGAACGCCGGGCAGCACCCAGTAGTACACCCACGTACCGCGGCGCTCGCAGTCGATGAGACCGGCCTGCCGCAGCAGCTTGAGGTGGTGGGAGATCGTCGGCTGGGACAGCTCGAAGGCCGGCGTCAGCTCACAGACACACACCTCGCCGCTCTCCCCGCGCGAGGCGATCATCGACAGCAGCCGCAGCCTCACCGGGTCGCCCAGCGCCTTGAACACCTTCGCCAGCTCACCGGCGCGCTCCTCGCCCAGCGGCGCGGCAGCCAGACCCTCGCAGCAAGCGGCGTCCTGGCCGAGCACCTCCAGCTCTTGATTCGACATGTCTCTATGTTGACGTCTTTCGATTCAAGGCGCAAGCTTGCATCAACGAACGTCGATACAAGCAGTTCCAGGGCGCCACCACGCCCCGTCATCGAGGAGTGCGTCATGAGCGAACAGTCCAGCGACCTGCGCGAGACCGTCCGACAGCGCTACGCCGCGGCGGCCGCCCAGGTCACCGAAGGCGGCACCGCATGCTGCGGGCCCGCACCGGCCGAGGTCGACGAGAACTTCGGCTCCACCCTTTACACCGCCGACGAGCGCGACGCCCTGCCCGCCGAGGCCGTCGCCGCCTCCCTCGGCTGCGGCAACCCCCTCGCCGTCGCCGAACTCCGTACCGGTGAACGCGTCCTCGACCTCGGCTCCGGCGGCGGCATCGACGTCCTGCTCTCCGCCCGCCGCGTCGGCCCCACCGGCAAGGCCTACGGCCTGGACATGACCGACGAGATGCTCGAACTCGCCCTGGCCAACGCGGAGAAGGCCGGCGCGACGAACGTGGAGTTCCTCAAGGGCACCATCGAGGCCGTCCCGCTGCCCGCGAACACCGTCGACGTGGTCATCTCCAACTGCGTGATCAACCTGTCCACCGACAAACCGGCAGTGTTCGCCGAGACCTTCCGCGCGCTGAAGCCCGGCGGGCGGATCGGCGTCACCGACGTCGTCGCCGACGACGACCTCACCCCGGACCAGCGGGCCGAGCGCGGCGACCACGTCGGCTGCATCGCCGGCGCGCTCTCCTTCGCCGAATACCGCGCGGGCCTGGAAGCCGCGGGGTTCACCGACGTCGAGATCATCGCCACCCACTCCGTCGCCGACGGCATGCACTCCGCCATCGTCCGCGCCACCAAGCCGCTCACCACCGACGCCATCCCTGAGACCGCGGAGCCGGCTGACGCATGCTGCGGCGTCAACGCCTGCTGCACCCCGGCCGAGCGCTCCGCCGATTCAGCCCTGACCGTCACCGATGCCAAGACCGCGACCGGCTGCGCCTGCCGGCACTGACACCCCGACCCGGGTCCCTTCCGGCCCTTCCGGACAGCGGGCCCCGGCGGCAAGGGCGACGCCGACGCGGTGACGGGCGCCGTTCGTATCACCTGACGCGGCCCTTCAGGTGATGGTCGAGGGCCTCAGGAGCCGAACAGCCGATGCGGGGGTACGACGTCTCAGCGGAGTTCAGACCCTGACCCCACGAGGAGCTCGGTGATGTACGCAGCAGTCCGGCGGTACGAAGGAGTGACGGACCCGGCCGAGGCGGGACGCCGCGTGAATGAGGGGTTCGTGCCGCTCATGCGTCAGGTTTCAGGCTTCGTGGCCTACTACTGGGTCGATGCCGGGGACGGAGTGATGATCTCGACCAGCGTGTTCCAGGACCGGGCCGGTGCCGCGGAATCGGTCGCGAAGGCGGCGGACTTCGTGCGGGACAACCTTGCATCGCTCCTCCCCAACCCTCCCCAGGTCATGGCCGGCGAGGTTCTGGCTTCCTCGTGAAAACGGTCGAAGCAGCCGCATGGGACGGCCTCTGAGCAGCACACGTGAGGCGACCGTGCGAGCAACTGCGGAGCGGGGCAGCTCCCCCTGACCGCAGGTTGGCGCTCAGCGCGCTCCGGACAACGACAAAGGCCCGGGTCCATGACCTGGGCCTTTTCCATGGAGGCGGGTGACGGGACTCGAACCCGCGCTCCGAGCTGGGGAATCACCGGGCGCTTCCGGCGGACGCGCACGGCCAGGGACCCCGTGCCCGCCATGGGCGACAACCCTGATGGGCAGCGCCGAACTTGCGCACGGCCGCCGCCTTCCCCTCACGCCCCTGCCTCTACCCTTGAGGACTTCGGATTGATGGTTCACGAACAACCACGGAACGGAGCGTGCGGTGACCGCGGGGGAAGCGCATGGCGGAGAGCTGACGGGCAGGGTACTCGGCGGGCGTTACCGGGTGACCTCCGTCATCGGGCGCGGCGGCATGGGTGTGGTCGCCCGGGCGGTGGACGAACTCCTGAACCGGGAGGTCGCCGTCAAGGTCCTGCGGGCTTTCACCGACACCTCCGCGGCCGAACTGGCCGACGTGCGGGCCCGGATGCAGCGCGAGGCGCAGGCCGCCGCCCGTATCCGGCACAGCGGCGTGGTCACCGTCCACGACGTGACCGAGGAGCAGGGCCTCCCGGTCATCGTCATGGAACTCGTCGACGGGCCCTCGCTCGACGACGTGCTGACGGAGCGCGGCACACTGGAGCCTCACGAAGCAGCCGCGATCGGCGCCAAGTTGATGGACGCGCTCGACGCCGCGCACCGGGCCGGCGTACTCCACCGGGACGTCAAGCCGGGCAACGTGCTGATCGAGCACGGCGGCAGGGTCGTGCTCACCGATTTCGGCATCGCCAGCATGGAAGCCGCCGGCGACGACGCCATGGCCAAGCTGACCCAGAGCGGTCAACTCGTCGGTTCCCTCGACTATTTGCCGCCGGAGCGTGCGCAGGGCAGGGAGCCCGGTCCCGCGTCGGACATCTGGTCGCTCGGCATGACGCTCTACGCAGCAGTGGAGGGCACGTCGCCGTTCCGCCGCACGTCCGCGTGGTCCACCCTGTCGGCGATCGTCACCGAGCCCCTGCCGGAGCCCCGCCGGGCGGGACCGCTCACGCCGGTGCTCCAGGCGCTGATGGCGAAGGAGCCGGAGAACCGGCCCACCGCGGAACAGGCGCGCGGCATGCTGGAGCGCGCCGCCTCGGGCGGAACGGTGCGCCTCGCATCCGCTGCTCCCACGCCCACGCCGGCACCCGCTCCCGCTCCCGCTCCCACGGTGGGCCCCGAGGCCGCGGCCGCCGCCGCCCCGGTCCCCGGGTTCGGTCCCCCGCTGTTCCCCCAGCCCGAGCCTGCGCACGGAGGCTATGTGCAGCCCGGCGTGCCGCCGACGCTGCCGGAGCACGGCGCGCCGGGCGCGGGCCACGCCGGAGTCCCCGCTCCCGAGACGAGCCGGACGACGGCCCGTCGCGCACGGCGCCGCAGCAACCGCACCGTCGTCGCGGCGGCGGCCGCCGTCGCGCTCCTCGCCGCAGGTGCCGGCATCACCTACGCCCTGACGTCCCAACAGGGCGGCACGACCACGGACGGAGCGCGGGCGACGCCGCCCGCCGTCGGCTCCCCCACGGACAGCCCCCGGTCCGCGGAGGGAAGCACCCCGGCGTCCGCCGGTCTTCCCGGAACGTCCTCGAAGCCGTCGGCCTCGGAGGAGCCTGACGGTGACGAGGACGAGGAGCGGGAACCCACGGAGAAGCCCGGCGCCGAAGGCGACGAGCCGACCGAGAGCCCGTCGGCCTCCCCGGAGACCGAGCCCAGCCCGACGGTGAAGGAGCCCACTCCTGTGTCGACGGCCTGCACCGGCTGGGCCCACGAGAACCGCAGCGCCGGCTCCGGTCAACTGGCCGAGACGTCCCACCTCTACACCGGGCCGTACGCGGAATGCCAGTACGTGACCGTGGTCAAGACCGGTGCGAAGCTCTACTACCACTGCTACATCACCAACGCCTACGGCAATAAGTGGATCTACTCCCGTATCGATGGGACGAACACCGAAGGCTGGGCCCACAGCATCAAACTCACCAAGGAGAGCGGCACTTTGCGCCGCTGCTAGGCGTCCCGACCAGTCCTGCACCGGGACGCTTCACAGGTCCGTCCTTGGCGGCCCGCATCAGCCGGTCCGTCCTTGGCGGCCCGCACCACCGGCTGATGCCGTCGCGCGACGTGGTGGCCCTACCCGTCTCACCCCCGGAGCGGGTGGTGGTCCGATAATGCGACGGGTGATCAACACTTCCCGCCGCACCCTGCTCGCAGCTCTCGGCGCCACTGCCGCCGGCCCGCTCATCGGGCTGAGCACCTCCCCGGCCGCCGCAGCCACCACCTCACCCGCCGGCGCCCCGGCCGAGGCCCCCCGCGCGGGCGCCTCGGCGTCCTCCGGCATGACCGGCCCGCGCTCCTCGATGACCCTGACCGGCGCCCCGCACGACATAGCCGCCCTCACCCGGGCCTCCGTCGGCGCACTGACCGCGACCGTGCTGCCCGGAACCCCTGCCCGGACCGAGATCCGCTGCGCCGGTCAGCCGCTGGCCGTGCTGACCACGGGCGCCCGGACAGTTCTCATGACCGGACCCGAGCGGACGTTCACCGAGAACAAGCGGACGTTCGAGGACCGCTTCGAGCGCACCCTTGCCACCGCGGGCAGCTGGGGCAACTCCCCGGCCGGCGGCAGCTGGTCGGTGTTCGGCGGAGTCAGAACGGGCACACCCGAGGAGCCCGTGTACGCAGAGTTCACCATCCCGGAGCGCGGCGCCGGCCGTGCGGTCCTCAGTGACACGCTCACCGGCCGGTTCGCGACCCTGCGCGACGACGAGATCACCGACGTCGACGTCCGGTGCAACGGCCGGTTCGACAAGGTCCCCGCCGGCAACGCCTGCTCCTTCGCGCTGGTCTTCGCCTACAGCGGCAAGGACGGGACCGACCCCAGCACCCACTACCGGGCCCGGCTGTCCTTCACCACCCAGGGCGGGGTCGACCTGCGCGCCGAGAAGGTCCTCGGCGGGGACGCCACGGTCCTGAAGACCGCCGGCCCGCTCGCCACCGGTGTGCCCGCCAACACCGACTGGACGATCCGTGTCCGCCGCGAAGGCGCCCGCGTTCAGATCAAGGCCTGGCGCACGGCGGCTGTCGAACCGGCCGGGTGGACCATGGAGTTCACCGACGCCGACCCCGCCTACGCCAAGGGCCGGGTCGGCGTGCGCGGCTTCGCCTCAACCGGCTGCACGAATCTCCCGGTCACGATGAGCGTGAGCCACTTCAACGTCATGGAGGCCTCCTGGGAGAAGCCGCCGTCCGTCACCCACAGCCACTGGGTCCGCCTCCTCGACGCGCCGTACGACGGCACCTGGACCCCCGCCGTGGAGGCGGTCGTGCGCGGCTGGGCCGGATCGCTCGCCCCGGACGCCCTCTCGTACGCGGCGATGTTCCTGCCCGGCGCGCCACAGGTGACGAGCGGCCAGAAGCAGCCCGTCGGCGCGCAGGTGCTCGGCCAGGCCGGATACGGGAAGGCGGACGGGCAGGGGCTGCGCCCGGTCGGCGCGGACTTCCACGACTACATGGACCGGTCCTGGTCGTTCCCCGACAAGGTGGCGCAGCCGGAGGAGGGCCAGGTCGGGAGCCTCGACTGCTCCGGGTACGTACGGATGGTCTACGGCTACCACATGGGCGTCCCGTTGTACTCCGGCGTGGACCCCGCGAAGCTGGCCCTGCCCCGCAAGTCAGGTGCCATGGTCGACCATGCACCCGGGGCGCGGGTGGCAACCAAGGCGGATGACCACCGTGCCCTTGCGGCGGACACCCCGATCCAGCCGGGGGACCTGGTCCTGTTCGACGCGAACGACCCGGTCGACGCGAACGAGCCCTACCCCGTGGACCACGTCGGTATCTACCTCGGCCTGGACACCGACGGCCTGCGCCGGTTCGTCTCCAGCCGCAAGAGCAGCAACGGGCCCACGATGGCCGACCTCTCGGGCGCCTCATTGCTTGACGGCACCGGCACGTACGCCCTCGGTCTGCGCACCATGCGCCGCATCTGATCCTGCTGTCCCGGCGGGGCGCGCCGCGTGCTCGCCCCGAACGGGCTGCATCCGGTCGGATCTCGTCGAGTCTCGCGGTCAGGACCGTCGTCACGGCCGAGCCCATGGAGGAACGCCGCAGCCCACTCGTCCTTGCCGACCGCATGACGTGACCACCTGCCCGTACGTGACCGGGCCCGGATTGACGCTGGCCACGGAGGTACCCAAGCTGGGTGTGAGGGCTGGTGGAAGGGGCTGTGGCCGTGAGCGCTGGACAGAGTGAACTTCCCCGGCTGCTGACGGCGGCGGAGACGGCGGCGCCGATAGAGGCCGTCGACGTGATCGCGGAGTATCTGCGGTTGCGCATCGAGGCCACGAAGGTCTCCTTCCTCATCGTGGACCTGACGGGGAAGGCTGTGGCGCGGCTGTCCACCGTCGGGGCAGGGGACGGAGGGCGGGAAGCAGAGCGGATCCCGCTGTTCGGCAGCGTTTACGAGCAGGTGATTCGTACCCAGCGGCGGTATCAGGACGCGACCGGCCGGGGACAGCGGGTGATCGTGCCGGTCACGAACCGCGGGGACGCCATCGGGCTGCTGGAACTGCTCCTGCCGGTCGCCCCCGGCGAGGACGTCCTCGATACCGTCGGGGAAGCCGCCCACATCCTGGCGTACGTCGTGATCGCCAACGGGCGCTTCACCGATTTCTACACCTGGGGGAAACGCTCCAGGCCCCCGACTCTGGCAGCTGAGATCCAGTACCAGCTGCTGCCTCCCTCACTGTCGTGCGAGGCCGCACAGTTCACCTTGTGCGGGAGTCTGGAGCCCTCCGAAGACCTCAGCGGGGACACCTTCGACTACACCGTGGACCGGGACACCCTGCATGTGTCGGTGACGGATCCCATGGGCCACGACATCGGCGCTGCCCTGGCCGCAACGGTGCTGGTGGGCGCTCTGCGGGGTGCTCGCCGCGCGGGAGCCGACCTGGCCGAGCAGGCTCATCTGGCCGATCAGGCCCTGGCGGCCCACGGCCACGGTCACGCCACCGGGCAGCTGCTGCGCATCGACCTCCACACCGGACGGGCCCGGCTCGTCAACGCCGGTCACCCCTGGCCACTGCGCATGCGCGACGGGACCGCGGAGGTGATCACCTGCGCGGTGGACCATCCCTTCGGGCTGTCCGTGCGCGTGACGCACCCGTACCGCGTCCAAGAACTCGATGTGCGCCCTGGTGACCGTCTGCTCATGCTGACGGACGGCATGCTCGAACACCAGGGGGCGAAGGTGAACCTGCTCGCCATGTTGGAGCGCACCCGGGGCCTTCACCCACGGGAGACCGCGCTGATGCTGACGTCCGAGGTCCGGGACGCCGCCGACGGCCAACTCAAGGACGACGCCACGGTGATGTGCCTGGACTGGCACGGCCCCCAGGAGACCCAGCGGCACGTCAGCTCCGGCGCGGACGTCCAGCAGGCCTCTGCCGGCCGCGGGAAACAGCGGACGTGACCCGGGCGCTCTCCGGGACGGTGCCGGACAGCGGATGAGTGGCTGCTCGCGCCGGGAGCGGGTGACGGGGAGCGAACCTGTGCTCGAGCTCGGGAATCACCGCGCCTCGGGGTGCCGTTGGCGGCCTGTGCCCGGCGAACAGGGCCGACAGGCAGTGGCGCCGGAGACACACGCCCCGTGCCTGGCTACCTTTGCTTTACGGACACAGAAGGCAGTGTTCTCGGCTGAGGAGCACGACGAGCAGGGCAAAAGCACGTTGTCCCAGAGGAAAAGAACGATGCGCACCATGAAATACACCGTCTCCATCGAGATCGCCCTGCCGCGGGAGAAGGTGGCCCAGCTGCTCGCCGACCCGGCACACCTGCCGAAATGGCTGCGGGGCCTGGTGCTGCACGAGCCGCTGAGTGGGGAGCACGGGCACCTCGGCACCAAGTCGCGGGTCGTGATGCAGATGGGCCAGCGGACGTTCGAGTGCACCGAGACCATCACCCGCAGGGAACCGGCAGACCTGCGCGAGATCCCGAGAACGAGCGTCGTTCACTTCGACCGCGAGATCGTCGGCGAGGGCATGTGGAGCGCCGTGCGCGACCGGCTGACCGAAGCCGGCCCGGATGCGACGCTCTTGGAGAGCGAGAACGAATACCGGTTCAGCGGCTTTCTGATGAAGGCGGTGGGACTTCTGATGCCCGGCGCCTTCCGCAAGCAGTCGCAACAGCACCTGCAGGACTTCAAGGCGTTCGCCGAACAGGGAAAGGACGTCCGCGAGGCGACGGACTGATCTGCCGTATCTGGTCAGGCGTTTGACGATGCAGCGTGTTGATCTTCCCGCGCGTTGCATGCTGCGTGGCGCCGAGACCGAGGCAATCTTGCAACGGGCATCGGTCACGGATAGGCACGGGACGCTTGGACAGGCCCAGACAACAACAAAGGCCCGGGTCTATGACCTGGGCCTTTTCCATGGAGCGGTTGACGGGGATCGATCCCGCGCTCTGAGCTCGGGAATCACCGGGCGAATCGAACCGGGGGGAGCGCTGATCTGTGCACAGCGCGTATGGCCGGTCGCCGGAGAGATGCGGCCGTGACCGCGACTGATCCCTGTTCCCAACTCTCTGGTACGCATCTGGCACGGCTTACCCGGACGTGGCACGGGGTGGGTGTCTACCGCCTCAGGGCCCGGTACCGCTTGAGAAGAGCGGTGATCTTCTCGTGGTTCGCGTCGCCGTTGAGTTCAGCAACGAGATCATCAGGGCAGAGCTGGTAGAGGTCACCCCACCACCGGCGTCCTTTGTTGTCCCGGATGCGATAACCGCCTGGCACGCCTCTGGGCACGTACCGTCTCCGACTCACGTTGTCTCCTGTCACGCCGGACGGCTCCAACGGATCGTTACCAGGCCGGTCGTGGATCCTGGCGTTCTGCCGAGAGGTCTGCCGGCACCGCGCTGCCCGTGTCCGTCCGCCACAGATACCCCGGACTCGGCGGGAACTCGTCAGAGGAGGGGGCTGGGGAATGGAAACGCTGGGTACGCGGGAGCGATACCTCGACCAGTCTGCCGTCGTGGATCATCCACAGGCCGAAGCAGTCGTCCTCCTCGTCATGGATCAGTACCTGAACGCACCCCGGGTTGGTCCAAGGAAGCGACCCCAGGTGCTTGAGCAGTCCGGAGCGCGGCCGCTCCCTGTGGAACTCGATTACCCACCCACCGACAAATAGGCCGAGCGGCTCGAACGTACCCTTCCAGCTACGCGAGTCGTCCCAACGGGTCAGCGGTTCCATGACCTCGTCCTCATACGCCGCCAGCACGATGACCTGCGCAATTCTGCTCATGCCGGAATATCACCGCACGCCACACGGCATCGGCAACACATTTCAGGTGCGGACTGGCCGGAGCCGTCCCGCCCTCGGCGACGCCGTGCCCGCCGGCGGAGGGAATCACGCGGCCTTGCTGGCCGAGCGTGGTCGTACCGACACCCGATTCAGGAGCGTGGTGGGGCGAGTTGGGCTGCGACCTGCGTCGACTTCGGTGGATGTTGGTTGCTGCTCTTGCCAGTTACCGCAGTTCCCCGTGACTCCCGCCCGATCTGGCGTGGTTGTGGCACGGGGAACATCTGATCCGTAGCTCTGGCGCGATCGGTCAGCGGGGTCATACCGGCCACTGGGCGGGCCCGGAGGGACGCTACCGCGCGGGGGCGGTTACTGGGGCTTGCGGTACCTGGCTGCTGTACCGCACTGCATCCTGCCCTGACGTAGCAGTCCACCGCGACCCTATAGATGCGAACTATGGGCACGAAGGTCGATGAGGTCAGGGGGCTGATAAATCGGTCGCCAAGCGCTGGTCACGGTCGGCTGCGGTCACAGCAGTTGCGGCTTCGCTGCTGTGCAGCGCCAGTGCGGGGTACGCCGTGTGCGAGTGGCAGCTGACTCAGCAAGTTCCTGACGTGGTCCAGGGGTGATCAGCGCCGCTGTTTCCCGTGAGAACCGGCTCTGTTCCGTCGGACGGGGCACGCAACGGGACAGCCCTTAGGCTGCGGCCATGCCTGAGATCAAACCGACGGACCCGGACGCCGAAAGGGCGAGAGGACGTGTCCCACTTTGGCTGGACGCAGAGGATCTTCGTCGGCTTGCATCCCACTGCTGCTGCTCAGAGGACACTCCGGAGGAAGATCGTGAGCAGTGTGGGCGCATCCGCTTCCGGGCTTCGGCCGCGCTCCACAAGCACAGCCTGAGCCACTGACTGCAACCGGCGGACGGTCTTGAAAACCGTCGTGGCAGCGATGTCACCGTGGGGCAAATCCCACACCTACCGCATGTGAGCGGCCCCCGACCAGGCAAATCGGTCGTGGGCGTTGTCGTGCTTGCTGCCCGCCGACCACCGTGGTTCCCCGCTGTTCCCCGTCAGATGGGCCACGCCAGGGGCACGAAGCCCCTACTACCCCAAGATCTCGATCGGTTCGTACGTTCCGTCGCGGAAGGTAAAGACAGTCACCGCAGTGCCGTAAAAGTTGCGGAAATGGCCCCCGTAGCCAGGGCGCGCTGCATGTGGGGCGAGCAGATCCAAGAGGTCGCGGAGGTAGAGCATGGAGTCATCAAGCCAGTCCTTGCGGGCGAAGAGCTCCCATTCGTAGCGCTCGCCAGACTGCGTGAACTCCTGCACTGTGCGGCGCAAGGACACGACGTCCCCTCCGGGCAGACAGCTGTTGTGGTTGTCTGGATCGAGTAGCGGATAGAGCTGCCCCTCGTCGTCGTCGAGATTCTCGGGAAATTCGGCATCCATGCCCAGATGCCAGCGCAAGGCAGCCATCACCGATTCCGGGGTGTCGTCGCGCAGGAAGCAGGAGAAGACGACTTCGTAGTGATCACTCACTGGCGCATTGTGTAGGGCGCCACTGACACCAGCCACGATGGTCCAGGTCGGTGGAGCGGCTTTGGGCTGGAGCTGCCATGGGGCGAGAGATCATGGTCCCTTACTCTGGCCGCGACTCGCTCCGCCAGGAGTTCCGCCGCTGACCGGCCTCCGGGCAGGGTCACGAGCCGCCAAGCATCGCCGCTGCCCGGACGGGCCCACGTAACCCCCTTCCAACCGCAACGAAGGACGACCGTGGATACCCAATGCGCTCGCCCTATTCCTGCTGCCTCTCAGGTGGCACGACATCGCCGCCGGGGCCCTCGTCGAAGACGGTGCTGGAGGTGAGATTTTCGATGAACGAGCGCAGGTCGTCAGCGAGGACCAGTTCGGTGTTGAAGTCGTTGTCGAACCAGGTGACCGACGGTTCGCCCTCCGGCCCACAGACCCTGTAGTCGAGCCCTGTCCAGCAGTGCCCGTCACCGGAGATGAGCACGATCGGCGAGGGCATCTGCCACTCCTTGATCAGGTACGGAGTGTCGAGCAGCGACATCATGCCCTCACGTCTCCCGATACCCATGAGCTCCGTGAAGAGGACATGGTCTTCGCTCCACGACGTCGGCCGACTCGTAGCGAATGCATCCCACTCAGTGGCTACTTGGCCGCCGTTCTGAACTCGCAGAAGGTCAAGCAGGGCAGAAGGAAGCCGCACAGCGAGCTCACGCTCGGCTTGCCTGATCGCTTCCTGCGTGAGTGGCGGCTGGACGCCGTAGTCGCTGTCGTCCCAGAACGTCGCCTTGACGTCGTCGAATCGCGCCATGACCTGCACCCTACGGCTCGGCCGGGTCCAGGCAGCAACAGCCCTCACGCCGAGCTCGTGGAGTTGGCGCGGTGCCTGCGTCATACGGACCCCGCGAGGTGCTTGCCGTCGTGGCTCCGCACGTGAGGCCCTGCCTCGCCCAAGGCGTCCAGCAGCCGTACCGAGTAGACCTCGGACATTCGCTCGGCGACTTCCCCGGGCGTGAGCCAGGCGACTGCCGTCGATTCGGCGGAGGTACGCTCGGTGCCGGCGGAGGGCTTGCAGCGGAAGACCAGGGCGACGATGCCGCGGGCCGTGTTCTTGTTGACGCCGGAGAGCTTGCCCACCTCGACGTGGATGCCCGTCTCCTCCAGGACCTCGCGCCTGACCCCTGCTTCGGGTGACTCCGAGAGCTCCAGGACACCACCCGGCAGTTCCCAAGTCCCGTTGTCCGCTCGGCGGATCGCCAGGAGTCGGCCGTCCTCGCGCATGACAGCCCCGGCCACGGACACGGAGTGCAGGGGTCTTGGCTGCGTTTCGTGAGCGCTGTGTCTCATCCAGTCGAGCATAGGGTGCACGAGCCGGTCCGGGCCTGCCCTCAAGGGCACGACGGAGCGAGCCGGGGGTCGCCGTCGGCCTCGACCAGGTGGTGAGCCCACCGAGGAGGCGCGGATGATCAACCACGTGGTGCAGATCTGGTGCGAGGCACCTAGCGTGGTCCAGACAACGACAAAGGCCCGGGTCTATGACCTGGGCCTTTTCCATGGAGCGGGTGACGGGAATCGAACCCGCGCTCTGAGCTTGGGAAGCTCATGTTCTACCATTAAACTACACCCGCCTTGCGGACCGTGATCGGATCCGCAGCGTCGCTCACTCTACCTCATCGCAGGCCCCCGGCGAATGACGCCGCGGGGCCCGCGTGGCGTTCGCCGGTCCGGGGCCGCCTCGGATGCGGGTGCGGGGCGCGGGAGTTGGGGCGTACCGTTGGAGTCGCCCTGCGGTCGGAGTGCCGCCCGCAGCGTCGTCCCGTACATCCCCTAATGTGGTTGTTCGTCCGCATTCGTTGGGGAAGGGAACCGATGGACTTGATGGAGCGCACCGTCGTCCGCTGTGCCGATGGGCATGTCTTCAGTACCTCTTCGTTCCCGATGCAGCAGCTCGGGAACGCCCGGATCGGGCCCGGGCGGCTCATCCGTTGTCCGCGGTGTGCGCGGCTGCGGAGCGTCGTGCCCGTGGAGTCTGTCGAGCGGTAACCGCAGACAGGAGACAGCTGGGGACAGCAGAGGCGCGCGGGCTGCCGGGTGCGGCGGGGTCGCGCGCTCTGCGTATCCTCGGGGAGTGCTTCTCTCAGACAAGGACATCCGGGCCGAGATCGACGCCGGGCGGGTCCGCCTCGACCCGTTCGACGAATCCATGGTGCAGCCCTCGAGCATCGATGTGCGGCTCGACCGCTACTTCCGGGTGTTCGAGAACCACCGCTACCCCCACATCGACCCCGCCGTCGAGCAGGCCGATCTGACGCGCCTCGTCGAGCCGGACGGGGACGAGGCGTTCATCCTGCATCCCGGGGAGTTCGTGCTGGCCTCCACGTACGAGGTCATCTCGCTGCCCGACGATCTGGCCTCCCGGCTGGAGGGCAAGAGTTCCCTCGGGCGGCTCGGGCTGGTCACCCACTCGACCGCCGGGTTCATCGACCCCGGGTTTTCCGGGCACGTCACGCTGGAGCTGTCGAATCTCGCGACGCTGCCGATCAAGCTGTGGCCCGGCATGAAGATCGGCCAGCTGTGCCTCTTCCGGCTCAGCTCGTCGGCCGAATTCCCGTACGGGAGCGAGCGGTACGGCTCGCGCTACCAGGGGCAGCGCGGTCCCACCGCCTCCCGGTCGTTCCAGAATTTCCATCGGACACAGGTGTGACGCATGAGTGACGTACGAGAGAACCTGACGTACGAGAAGTTCGGCGGCGCGGTCCGGGAGCTGGCGCAGACCATCGCCGACGACGGGTACGAGCCCGATGTCGTGCTGTCCATCGCCCGCGGTGGTGTCTTCGTCGCCGGCGGGCTCGCGTACGCGCTCGACTGCAAGAACATCCACCTGGTCAACGTGGAGTTCTACACCGGGGTGGGCACCACCCTGGAGATGCCGGTGATGCTCGCGCCGGTGCCCAACGTGATCGATTTCTCGGACAAGAAGGTCCTGATCGCCGACGACGTCGCCGACACCGGCAAGACGCTGAAGCTGGTCCGCGACTTCTGCGTCGACCATGTCGCCGAGGTGCGCAGCGCCGTCATCTACGAGAAGTCCCACTCCCTCGTGAAGTGCGAGTACGTGTGGAAGCGGATGGATGACTGGATCAACTTCCCCTGGAGCGTGGAGAAGCCCGTCGTCCGCCGGGCCGGTCAGATTCTCGACGCCTGAGCGGTCGGCAGCAGGACCTACGGCCGAAGGAAGGGCCCCCGCCGATGCCGGCGGGGGCCCTTCTCCGTGTGTTCAGCGGGTCAGATCGTGCCCAGCTTGATGATCGAGAGCAGCGCGATCAGCTGGATCGCCGACGCCCCCAGCGCCTTCGGCCACGGCAGGTCGTGCGACTTGCTCACCATCGAGGTGAACAGGGCCGCCGCCGCGAGCCAGGTCGCCCAGCCGAGGATCTGGACCAGGGAGTTCTCGCCGCCCAGGAAGAGGGCGAAGACCAGCCGCGGTGCGTCCGTGATGGACATGATCAGCATGGAGAGGCCGACCGTCGGCTGCCAGGCGCCGTCGCCGCCGAGCTGGCGGGCGAGGGTGTGGGTCACCGCGCCGAGGATCAGGCCGCCGATCACGAACGCGACGGCCGTGGTCAGGACGTACGGGATCGCCGTGGAGATCGTCGCGTTGATGGTCTCTTCGCGGGCCTTGTCGAAGCCGAAGATCGCGAGCATGCCGTAGAGGAACGTGACGACGATCGCGGGGCCCCAGACCGCGTAGTCGCGCATCTGGAAGAACGTCGGTCCCGGGCGCAGCACGATGCCGCTCAGCAGCTGCTTCCAGTGCAGTCGCGGACCCGAGGGGGCGGCGGGGGTGTTGCCCGCCTGGTAGGTCGCGCCGTGGCCGTACGGGTCCTCATTGACGCTGAACGCCTGGGTGTGACCAGGGTTGTTGGCGTACGGGTCACCCTGCGGGCCGCCCTGGTGCGGGTGCTGCTGGTACGGGTCGCCGAAGTACTCCGGCTCGCCGTACGGTCCCTGCTGCGCGCCGCCGCCCGCAT
The DNA here is from genome assembly GCF_036169555.1 of Streptomyces sp. NBC_00306. Classification (GTDB taxonomy): domain Bacteria; phylum Actinomycetota; class Actinomycetes; order Streptomycetales; family Streptomycetaceae; genus Streptomyces; species Streptomyces achmelvichensis. The sequence goes on from NZ_CP108032.1 coordinate 4,276,406, forward strand.
GAGGCCACTGCGGCCGCTGCTGCTGTGCGTACGGCGGCACCCCACGGCCTCCTCCGCCGCCGTAGGGCGGTGGTGCCTGCGGGGGTTGCTGCTGCGTGCGGTTGTCCCGGCCGCGTCCGATCCTGAATCCAGCCACGTATTCGAACGTACCCGGTCCGGCGGCGCCGGGTGGAGCGGAGCGGGATCGCGCGGGCCTTTGCTGCTGAGCTGTGACATCCCTTAAGGGAACCCCGGGGGGTCAGCCGGAAGGGCCTCGCGGGCCTGTCGAGGCCCCGTGCCGGGAGCCGTCGCAGAGCGCCGGAAGGGGCCTCAGCGCAGGAAGACCGATGTGCTGAAGGTGATCACCGGCTTCGTATGTCCCGCCGTGTACAGCGCCACCACGTCCGTCCGCTCGCCCCGGTACATCGTCCGTGTCACCAGGTCGGGGCGCCTGTCGCCGTCGAAGTCCGCCGTGCGCAGCAGCTGAGTGATGGGAGCCCTGCCTGCCGGGGACGCGGGGAGTTCCGGCAGCGGCAGGGGCTCGGCGCGGTACGGGCCGCCCGCGCGTCCGGGGCCGTCCGGGCCGCCCAGCAGGAGGATGCCCTCGGCCGCCGTACCGGGCCGGGGTGCGCGGGCGGAAACCACGAGGTCGTCGTAGCCGTCGGCGTCGGTGTCGGGGCCCGTGGCTGGGGCGGAGAGGGCCGGACCGGCCACGGAGACGGCCGCTTTGGCCGCGTGCGCGGCTCCGGTACGGGTGAAGGGGCCGCGCAGGAAGCCGAGCCGGAAGCCGGCCTCCCGTGCGGAGACGATGACCGCCAGATCCGCGCTGCCGTCGCCGTCGAAGTCGCCGCAGACGGCGCCGGGCTGTACGGCGCCGGGCTGTACGTCGCCGGGGCGGGCCCGCTCGGGGATGCGCAGCGCAATCGCCGCGCCGGACAGGCCGCTGGGGGAGCCGAACAGCAGCTGGAGCGTTGCGGGCGGGCGGCGGGTGCCGTCGTACGGCGGGGTGTCCGTGGTGGTGACCAGGTCCGCGAAGCCGTCCCCGTCGAGGTCGCACGAGGCGGCGGCCTCGAAGACGGCGGGGAGCCTGTCCCGGACGGCGGTGGCGTGGGCGCGCGGGGTCAGGAGGCGGCGTACGGAGGGGTCGAGGGCGCGCGGTCCCGCGGTGCCGTAGACGATGCCGATGCCCGCGTCGGCGGGGGCGCCGCCCTTGCTCCTGCCGTCGGCGCGGCTCTCGCCGGGTGCCACGACGAGGTCGTTCAGGACGAGGTCACGGTGGCCGTCGCCGTTGAAGTCGTCCGGGAGGTGGCTGCCCCGGCCGCGGGGGACCGGGAGCAGGTCGCCCGCCGTCCGGCCGGCGGGGGGCGGGACGTCGCCGTTCTTGGCCTCGGCACCCGCCTCCTCCGCCGCCCCGGCCCCGGTCGGGCCGTCCGGCTCCGCCGCGGGCGTACAGCCGGACGTACAGCCCGCCAGCAGCAGGGCGCAGAGGCCGAGTGCGCCGAGTGCGGACGCCCTGCGCGCGCCGGAGGGCCGATGCGTCCTGCGTTTCCCGGTCACCGCCCCACCGTCCGTCCTGTCCGCACAGCCACCGTCCCGTTCGTTCCGTACGCCTCGGCTTCGCTCTGCCGCCCCATGATGCTCGTCCGGCCCCGCCCGCACGCCCGCGGAACACCCACGGACACGAAGAAGCGGCCGGTTCTGCCCCCGAGGCAGATCCGGCCGCTTCCTTCATCCGTAGGCGCCACCAAGCACCGTCGCGTGTGCCTGTTACTTCACCGGTTCCGGCTCCGGCGCGTCCTCGGGCTCCTCGGACGCCGCCGGGTCGGCCGGGGTCCTGACGGAGTCGAGGAGGAGCTGCGCGACGTCGACGACCTGGAGGCTTTCCTTGGCCTTGCCGTCGTTCTTCTTGCCGTTGACCGAGTCGGTGAGCATGACGAGGCAGAAGGGGCAGGCGGTGGAGACGATGTCCGGGTTGAGGGACAGCGCCTCGTCCACGCGCTCGGTGTTGATGCGCTTGCCGATGCGCTCCTCCATCCACATCCGCGCGCCGCCGGCGCCGCAGCAGAAGCCGCGTTCCTTGTGGCGGTGCATCTCCTGCTGGCGCAGGCCCGGGACGGCGGACATGATCTCGCGCGGCGGCGTGTAGACCTTGTTGTGACGGCCCAGGTAGCAGGGGTCGTGGTACGTGATGAGGCCCTCGACCGGGGTCACCGGGATCAGCTTGCCCTCGTCGATGAGGTGCTGGAGCAGCTGCGTGTGGTGGATGACCTCGAACTCGCCGCCCAGCTGCGGGTACTCGTTCGCGATCGTGTTGAAGCAGTGCGGGCAGGTCGCGACGATCTTCTTCGAAGCCTTGGGCTTCTTCGTCGACTCGTCCTCGTCGTCCTCGCCGAACGCCATGTTCAGCATCGCGACGTTCTCCTGGCCGAGCTGCTGGAACAGCGGCTCGTTGCCGAGGCGGCGGGCCGAGTCACCGGTGCACTTCTCGTCGCCGCCCATGATCGCGAATGTGACGCCCGCCATGTGCAGCAGTTCCGCGAAGGCCTTGGTGGTCTTCTTGGCCCGGTCCTCCAGGGCGCCGGCGCAGCCGACCCAGTACAGGTACTCGACCTCGGTGAGGTCCTCGACGTCCTGTCCGACGATCGGGACCTCGAAGTCGACCTCCTTGGTCCACTCGACGCGCTGCTTCTTGGCCAGCCCCCAGGGGTTGCCCTTCTTCTCCAGGTTCTTGAGCATCGTGCCCGCCTCGGACGGGAACGCGGACTCGATCATCACCTGGTAGCGGCGCATGTCGACGATGTGGTCGATGTGCTCGATGTCGACCGGGCACTGCTCCACGCACGCACCGCAGGTGGTGCAGGACCACAGCACGTCCGGGTCGATGACGCCGTTCTCCTCGAGCGTGCCGATCAGCGGACGCTCGGCCTCCGCGAGGGCGGCCGCGGGAACGTCCTTGAGCTGCTCCTCGGAGGCCTTCTCCTCGCCCTCCATCGTCTTGCCGCCGCCGGCCAGCAGGTACGGGGCCTTGGCGTGCGCGTGGTCGCGCAGCGACATGATGAGCAGCTTCGGGGAGAGCGGCTTTCCGGTGTTCCAGGCGGGGCACTGCGACTGGCAGCGGCCGCACTCGGTGCACGTGGAGAAGTCGAGGATGCCCTTCCAGGAGAACTGCTCGACCTGGGAGATGCCGAAGACGTCGTCCTCGCCCGGGTCCTCGAAGTCGATCTCCTTGCCGCCGCTCGTCATCGGCTGGAGCGCGCCGAGGGCGGTGGAGCCGTCGGCGTTCCGCTTGAACCAGATGTTCGGGAAGCCGAGGAAGCGGTGCCAGGCGACACCCATGTTGGTGTTGAGCGAGACCGTGATCATCCAGATCAGCGAGGTGCCGATCTTGATCATCGCGGTGAAGTAGATCAGCGTCTGGAGCGTGGAGACGCTCAGACCCTCGAAGGCCAGGACCAGGGGGTACGAGACGAAGTACGGGGCCTCGTAGTGGTCCACGTGGTGGATCGCGCCCTCGAGCCCGCGCAGGGCGAGGATGGCGAGTCCGATGGTGAGGATGACGTACTCGACGAAGTAGGCCTGCCAGGCCTTCGAGCCGGCGAAGCGGGACTTGCGGCCCGCGCGGGACGGCAGGTTCAGCAGCCGGATCGCCATCAGGACGACGATGCCGACGACCGTCATCAGGCCGATGAACTCGATGTACATCTCGAACGGCAGGAAGCCGCCCAGGATCGGCAGGACCCAGTCGGCCTCGAAGAGCTGCCCGTACGCCTGCGCCAGCGTGGGCGGCAGGGTGAGGAAGCCGATGGCGACGAACCAGTGGGCGAAGCCCACGATCCCCCAACGGTTCATACGGGTATGGCCGAGGAACTCCTTGACCAGGGTGATCGTGCGCTGCTTGGGGTCGTCGGTCCGGCTGCCCGCAGGCACGGGCTGGCCGAGCTTCACGAACCGGTAGATCTGCGCGACGGCTCGGGCGATGAGCGCAACGCCGACCACGGTCAGAACCAACGACACGATGATCGCGGCGAGTTGCATGAGGGGGCTCCTCGGGCCTGCGAGGGTGGGAAACTATCCAGCACTACTAAGCGGTAACTTATCCAGTCCGTGCTGAGAGTACCCACTTATTCCGCCGCACTGTAGCTGGGCGGCCGGTGATCTGTGTCGCTCAGGCATGCCTCACCGGGGTGCGCGGGCGGCGTCCGGCGAGGGCGGCGGGCAGGGTACGGACCATGATCGCCAGGTCGAGTCCCAGCCAGTGCTGTTCGACGTAGTGGAGGTCGAGGACGGCCTTCTCCTCCCAGGGCATTTCGGAGCGGCCGCTGACCTGCCAGAGGCCGGTGAGGCCGGGGCGCACTCCGAGACGGGTGCGGAGGCCGCCGACGGCGGGGTCGGCGTCCTCGGGGCGCAGCGGACGCGGGCCCACCAGCGACATCTCTCCGCGGACGACATGGATCAGCTGGGGCAGCTCGTCGAGGAAGTGGCGGCGCAGAAGGCGTCCGGTGCGGGTGCCCGGGGCCGCGTGGAAGGCGAGTATGCCGAAGGGGCGGCCCGCGAGGCCGATGCGCCGGCGCCGGACGAGGGCCGTCCGCCGTGAGGTCAGGGCGACCGCGAGGGCGATGACGGCCATCAGCGGGGCCAGGAGAAGGAGCAGCAGCAGGCCGCCCGTCACATCCATCAGGCGTTTGGCGGAAACACGCCTGACGGGCGTCAACCGCTCGACCGGCATCATGGGCACACACCCTTCCTCCGCTGTTGACTGGCCTTGACCGTATTTTTGCGCGTTTGGCGCTATTGCGGCTACGACTCTGGCAGAAGGACGCCATTTCGATCGCTGCGCCACGCGTGTGAGGCCGCCCGGCCGGGCAAGCGGCACTGGTCACGGCGCAGTATGCATATAAGAGCGGGATAAAAGTTGAGTGGGGTCGACTCAGGTCTGTTGACTACGAAGACCGGGTCATGCATCCTTGAGCGAGATCTACTCAAGTCTGCTGGAGGAATTGACATGGCACGTGCGGTCGGCATCGACCTGGGCACGACTAACTCCGTCGTCAGCGTTCTGGAGGGCGGCGAGCCCACCGTCATCACCAACGCCGAGGGTGCCAGGACCACGCCGTCCGTCGTCGCCTTCGCGAAGAACGGTGAAGTGCTGGTCGGCGAGGTGGCCAAGCGCCAGGCGGTCACCAACGTCGACAGGACCATCCGGTCGGTCAAGCGCCACATGGGCACCGACTGGAAGATCGAGCTCGACGGGAAGAACTTCAACCCGCAGCAGATGAGCGCCTTCATCCTGCAGAAGCTGAAGCGCGACGCGGAGTCCTACCTCGGCGAGAAGGTCACCGACGCGGTGATCACCGTCCCGGCGTACTTCAACGACTCCGAGCGCCAGGCGACGAAGGAGGCCGGCGAGATCGCCGGTCTGAACGTGCTGCGTATCGTCAACGAGCCCACCGCGGCCGCCCTGGCGTACGGCCTCGACAAGGACGACCAGACCATCCTGGTCTTCGACCTCGGTGGCGGCACCTTCGACGTCTCGCTGCTGGAGATCGGCGACGGCGTCGTCGAGGTGAAGGCGACCAACGGTGACAACCACCTCGGTGGTGACGACTGGGACCAGCGTGTCGTCGACTACCTGGTGAAGCAGTTCGCCAACGGTCACGGCGTGGACCTGGGCAAGGACAAGATGGCTCTCCAGCGTCTCCGCGAGGCCGCGGAGAAGGCGAAGATCGAGCTCTCGTCCTCGACCGAGACGACGATCAACCTTCCCTACATCACGGCATCGGCCGAGGGCCCGCTGCACCTGGACGAGAAGCTGACGCGCGCTCAGTTCCAGCAGCTGACCGCCGACCTGCTGGAGCGCTGCAAGACGCCGTTCCACAACGTCATCAAGGACGCGGGCATCCAGCTCTCCGAGATCGACCACGTCGTTCTCGTCGGTGGCTCGACCCGTATGCCCGCCGTCGCCGAGCTCGTCAAGGAGCTCACCGGCGGCAAGGACGCCAACAAGGGCGTGAACCCGGACGAGGTCGTCGCCATCGGCGCCGCGCTCCAGGCCGGTGTCCTCAAGGGTGAGGTCAAGGACGTCCTGCTCCTCGACGTCACCCCGCTGTCCCTCGGTATCGAGACCAAGGGCGGCATCATGACCAAGCTCATCGAGCGCAACACCACGATCCCGACCAAGCGGTCCGAGATCTTCACGACGGCCGAGGACAACCAGCCGTCGGTGCAGATCCAGGTCTACCAGGGCGAGCGCGAGATCGCGGCGTACAACAAGAAGCTCGGGATGTTCGAGCTGACCGGTCTGCCGCCGGCCCCGCGCGGGGTCCCGCAGATCGAGGTCGCCTTCGACATCGACGCCAACGGCATCATGCACGTGACCGCGAAGGACCTGGGCACGGGCAAGGAGCAGAAGATGACCGTCACCGGCGGCTCCTCGCTGCCGAAGGACGAGGTCGACCGGATGCGCCAGGAGGCCGAGCAGTACGCGGACGAGGACCACCGCCGCCGCGAGGCCGCCGAGTCCCGCAACCAGGGCGAGCAGCTCGTCTACCAGACCGAGAAGTTCCTCAAGGACAACGAGGACAAGGTCCCGGGCGATGTGAAGACCGAGGTCGAGGAGGCGCTCGGCGAGCTCAAGGAGAAGCTCAAGGGCGAGGACACGGCCGAGATCCGCACCGCGACCGAGAAGGTCGCCGCCGTCTCGCAGAAGCTGGGCCAGGCCATGTACGCCGACGCCCAGGCCGGCCAGGCCGCCGGTGGCGGCGAGGGCGCGCAGGACGGTGCCGCGGGTCAGTCCGCTGACGCCGCCGACGACGTCGTGGACGCCGAGATCGTCGACGACGAGAAGGACTCCGGGCGTCAGGGTGGTGCCGCGTGACGGAGGAGACTCCGGGGTTCGACGAGCACGACGAGAACCCCTCCGTCCCCTCCGGCTCGACATCTGACGACGCCGCCGAGCCCGCCGAGTCCTCCGAGAAGGAGGGCCCGGCGGCCCCGGCAGGGGACGCAGCAAAGATTGCCGGTCTGACGGCACAGCTGGACCAGGTCCGTACGGCTGCCAACGAGCGCACGGCCGACCTCCAGCGGCTCCAGGCCGAGTACCAGAACTACCGCCGTCGTGTGGAGCGCGACCGGATCACGGTCAAGGAGATCGCCACGGCGGCTCTGCTGACCGAGCTCCTGCCCGTGCTCGACGACATCGGCCGCGCCCGTGAACACGGGGAACTCGTGGGCGGGTTCAAGTCGGTCGCCGAATCTCTCGAGACGGCGGCCGCCAAGATGGGCCTGCAGCAGTTCGGCAAGGAGGGCGAGCCCTTCGACCCGACGATCCACGAGGCGCTGATGCACAGTTACGCACCGGACGTCACCGAGACCACGTGCGTCGCGGTGCTTCAGCCGGGGTATCGCATCGGCGAGCGGACCATCCGCCCCGCGCGGGTCGCGGTGGCCGAGCCCCAGCCGGGCGCGGCGCCCAAGGACGAGACGGCGAACGACGAGGAGAGCGGTGGCCCGGACGAGGGCTGACGCAATGATCGTCCGAGAGGAGGGACGTCGATGAGCACGAAGGACTTCGTCGAGAAGGACTACTACAAGGTTCTCGGCGTCCCCAAGGACGCCACCGAGGCCGAGATCAAGAAGGCGTACCGGAAGCTCGCCCGCGAGTTCCACCCGGACGCCAACAAGGGCGACACCAAGGCGGAGGAGCGCTTCAAGGAGATCTCCGAGGCCAACGACGTACTCGGCGACCCCAAGCGGCGCAAGGAGTACGACGAGGCGCGCGCCCTCTTCGGCAACGGCGGCTTCCGGGCCGGGCCCGGTGCCGCCGGCGGCAGTTTCAACTTCGACCTGGGCGACCTCTTCGGGGGCGCCCAGGGCGGGCCGCAGGGCGGAGGTGCCGGCGGCTTCGGCGGCGGCCTCGGCGACGTCTTCGGCGGGCTGTTCAACCGCGGCGCCGGCACCGGCGCGGGTACGCGGACGCAGCCCCGCCGCGGCCAGGACATCGAGTCCGAGGTGACGCTCAGCTTCACCGAGGCGGTCGACGGGGCCACGGTCCCGCTGCGGATGTCCAGTTCGGCGGCGTGCAAGGCGTGTGCGGGTACCGGCGACAAGAACGGCACACCCCGGGTGTGCCCGACCTGCGTCGGCACCGGCCAGGTCTCGCGCGGCGGCAGCGGCTCGTTCTCGCTGACCGACCCGTGCGTGGACTGCAAGGGCCGCGGGCTCATCGCGCAGGACCCCTGCGAGGTCTGCAAGGGCAGCGGGCGTGCCCGCTCCTCGCGCACCATGCAGGTCAGGATCCCCGCGGGCGTCTCCGACAGCCAGCGGATCCGGCTGCGCGGCAAGGGCGCCCCGGGCGAACGGGGCGGTCCAGCGGGCGACTTGTACGTGGTTGTGCACGTCGACGCCCATCCCGTCTTCGGCCGCAAGGGCGACAACCTCACGATCACCGTGCCCGTCACCTACACGGAGGCGGCGCTGGGCGGCGAGGTGAAGGTGCCGACCCTGGGCGGCCCGCCGGTGACGCTGAAGCTGCCCGCGGGCACCCCCAACGGCCGTACGATGCGGGCCCGTGGCAAGGGAGCCGTCCGCAAGGACGGCACCCGCGGTGATCTGCTGGTCACCGTCGAGGTCGCGGTCCCCAAGGAGCTGAGCGACAAGGCGAAGGAAGCGCTGGAGGCCTACCGCGAAGCCACCGCGGAAGAGGACCCGCGGGCCGAGCTGTTCCAGGCCGCGAAGGGAGCATGAGATGGATGGCCGGAGCGGACGTAGCCGGAACCCTTATCAGCTGACCGACGAGTCACCGGTGTATGTGATCTCGGTGGCGGCCCAGCTGTCCGGCCTGCACCCCCAGACCCTGCGTCAGTACGACCGTCTCGGTCTGGTCTCTCCCGACCGAACCCCCGGCCGGGGCAGGCGTTACTCGGCCCGCGACATCGAACTGCTGCGCACCGTCCAGCAGTTGTCGCAGGACGAGGGCATCAACCTGGCCGGTATCAAGCGCATCATCGAACTGGAGAACCAGGTCGCGGCGCTCCAGTCCCGCGTCGCCGAGCTGGCTTCGGCGGTCGAGGGCGCGGCGGCGGCCATGCAGCAGCGTGAGGCCCAGGTGCACGCCTCGTACCGGCGCGATCTCGTGCCGTACCAGGATGTGCAGCAGGCGAGCGCGCTGGTGGTGTGGCGGCCCAAGCGGACCTCGGAGTAGGACCGTTCGGCCCGCGGCCGACAGCCAGGAGCTGTCGGTCCGCGGCCTTCCAGCAGGACACCCGGCGGGGCCGGAGAGCGACACGCTCTCCGGCCCCGCCGTCGTGCTGTCCGCTGGCATATAGCTGACCCCCCGGTGCAGCAAGCTGACAGCGATCTCGGTGGAGTGCGTCCGGACCCGCCGGCCCCGGCCGATACGGGCAGCTCGGCGCCGGAGCGTCCGAAGCCGCCGGCTAGGGAAGGGCCGTGGCCACCGCGTCGATCGCCATCATCCACATCGGCTGCGCCCCCGTGCCGAAGGCGGCCGCGAGGGTGTAGCCCAGCGCCGCGTCCAGGGGCACGATCTCCGCGTCCTCGCGCCACTCCGCTATCACGTGGCCGTCGCCGTCCGAGGAGAAGTCGCCGATGTGCCGGCCGTCACGGACGAGGCGGCTGCTGGGGACGGAGTCCGGGACCAGGCGGTACGACGTACCTGCGTGGTCGACGTCCACGGCGTACGAGCGTCGGGTCAGACGGCCCCTGGACGGGGTCAGCTTCGCCGGGGTCCCGTCGATCCGCAGGGTCAGCTGCTCGGGATCACGGGTGCCGATGGCGATGTGGTCGTCCTTCTCCGAGTCCGGCGCGCGGTTGAGGGTGATCCTGGGGATCCCCTCGCCCTCGACCAGCAGGGACTCCTGGCCCTCCAGCCGGATGCGCAGCTCTCCGAAGCGGTCGTCCTGGACCGGTGCGGGTGTGGGGGTGGTGTCGTTCATGGGGAGTCCTTCGGTCCTTCAGTGTGGTCAGAACTGACGGTTCACGACAGTGAGTCGGTGGTGCTCGTGGGCCGCGGCCGGACGGCTCGCGGTGAGGTCCCGGTAGAGATCATTCCTCGGGAGAGGGTCCTGGTGCCCGTACGCCGGTCCCCGCACGGCGGTGCACGACTGTCCGACCTCGGTGCGGGCCCTGCTCGACGGCGACCGGGTCGAGCACGACGGGCCCTACCACCGGCTCCACGGAGGGCTGTTGCCGCTCGGCCATTCCCCCGTCGAGATCGGTGCCGGAGTGCTGCGGCCGGGGATGGCACGTACCGCGGGTGCCGTGGCGGATGTGGCCATCACCTGGATGACCCCTCCGCGCTACATCGAGGGGGTGCTGGCCCCCGCGCTGGCCGAGGGCGCCGCAGGGCGTCAGAGGGCCGCCGACGGGCCCGTACGGCCCCGGATCGCGACGGCCGTCCATGTGGCCGTGGCCCGCCGCGGCCGGGACCCCCGACGGATCGCGCTCGCCGCGGCCGGCGAACACCTCAGGGCTCCGCACTACGCCGCGATGCTGAGTCGCGCGGGCGTCGCCGTCGACCCCCACGACCCGGCGGCGAGCGCGGCCGCGCTCCTGGACCATCAGGTCGTCGTTGCCGGCACCCCGCGGGAGATCGCCGAAGCGCTCGCCGGGTACCGGGCCGCCGGGGTGGACGAGGTGATGCTGAATCCGGCGGGTGTGCTGCTGACCGAGGGAGTGCCGGCGGCCGTCGCCGATCTGGAGGAGATCGTCGCCGCCTGCCGCGAGCAGGCGCCGACCTGACGCACCGGTCGCCGCCTGCCACGAGCACGTACCCGCCCGACACCCGACACGCGTCGCCCGGCGCTGCATGCACACGTCCGGCACACCATCCGTCACCCCGGCCCCCGGGGCGACGGATTCCGGTCGTCTGTGCACCGCCCCGAACGCGTCAGCGGCTGACGGGAATCGACTCCGCATCCTGCTCCAGAATCCCCGACCGGGCGATGAGATAGCCCAGTTGGGCACGGCTGCCGCTGCCGAGCGACGAGCCCAGCTTGGCGATATGGGCCCGGCACGTCCGTACGTTCATGCCCAGACGCCGCGCGATCGCCTCGTCCACATGGCCTTCGACCAGGAGTTTCGCGATGGAGCGCTGGACGCCGGTGATGCCGTCGACGACCGGTCCGTACGAGATCGGCTCCTCCCACGGGATGCCGTGCAGCCAGAACTGCTCGAAGACACCGACGAGGTACTCGACGATTCCCTTGTGCCGCAGTTCCAGGGCGGACAGCCGGTCGCTGCTCGCGGGGATGAACGCGACTTTGCGGTCGATGATGATCAGTCGGTCGATGATCTCTTCGAGCGTGCGCACCTCCACACCGGACGGTCCGACCTTCTCCATGTAGGCGAGTGTGGCGGGGTGGTGGCGGGCGGTGTGCTGGTAGAGCGTGCGCATCCGTACGCCCCGCTCGATCAGCGGTTCCACCCTGCGCAGGGCCTTCTCCAGAACGTGCGGTTGCCGCCCGCTGCCGGGCTGGACCGTGAGAAGCTCCTCGGTGCAGTCTGCGGTGACTTGGTCGAGGGTTGTGTTGATCCGGTTGAGGCCTTCGAGGACCGTGATCCCCTGTGGGACGGTGGAGTTCTGAGCGGTGAACGCCATGAATGGCTCAAGAGCATCGGTCAGAGCGACAGTTCGCCGTCGGCGGTCTTGGATCTCCCGCTCGATGGGGTGTATCAGCTGTGTCAGCGCGGTGGTCGGCGGAACCGGCCGGAGCCACTGCGCGTCGTCAGGATCCGGGTGCAGAAGGGCGAGATCGAAGAGGCACGGCGCGGGTTCCGCCTCTGACCGGGCTATACGCCCGGTGCGCAGGGCGGTGATGTACAGACTTTTCCCCGCTTCGCACAGCTCACCGTCTGCGTGAGAGTGTCCTGTTTCGCCCTCATTTGCTGCCATACGCACCCCCTCAGGCTCCTGCAATACAGGAACATGATGCCTGCCGTCGCTGGTGCAAGCGTTCGGAGTGAGACATCGTCTTATTCGCGGGGGAGGAGGAATGATCAAATGAGGTGGAGATCACCCATGTCTAGGACGCTACGTGCTCTTTGTGCCCTTGCCATAGCGGCGGCCGCGCTCGGTTCGGTGGTCTCCGGTGAGCCTTCCTGGGGCGGTTCTCCCGCCGGCACGGTGTCCGCAACTCCCGGTGAGCCGTCGTGGGGCGTCGTCCCGGCAGGTGCGTCGGGTAAGCCCGGTGAGCCGTCGTGGGGCATCGTTCCCGCGGACGCGGTGTCGGGTATCAGTGAGCCGTCGTGGGGGGCCGCTCCGGCAGGCGCGTCGGGTACGCCCGGTGAGCCCTCGTGGGGAGTCGTCCCTCCGACCAGCACAGAAGCATGACGGTTCCCCCGGACGACCGGGTCTTCCGGCGCGAGATGGCTACGGCCTATCGATCGGGGTGGCATTTCATCGACCTCGTCACGGCAATCCCCCACCGTGGCGACTCGTTGATGGTCACCCTGTTCGGAGAGCCGATCGTCGTGGCGCGCGAGGAGGACGAGGACGTCCGTGCCTACCGGTGCCTTCGCCGGCCCCGTGGAGCGCCGCAGCCCGTCCGCTGCGCCATCCGCTACGGCATGATTTTCGTCAATCTCGACCAGCGAGACCACCAGATGGTCGAGCCGGACACCACCACTGCCACCCCCCGCAGTGCCTGAGCGATTCCCCCGTCGTTGTAAATCGCTCGGGCGCTTCCCCCACACAGCGGCGCCATCGTGGACCTGAAACACGATGGCGCCGCTGTGCATGTCCCGTACTGCTCCGCGGCGCTTCCCCCGCCCCGCGCGCCGCGGCGCCTCCGGCCCGCCGGCGCTCCGGTCAGGCCTTGCCGAGTGCCCGCTCCACGGAGATCTCGATGAGCACCCGGTCCGGGTTGGGCTTCGGCGTCCGCCCGTAGCGCTCCGCGTAGCGCCGCACCGCGTCCTCGACCGCGTCCGGCTCCGTGCGCACCCTCGCCCGGCCCTCCAGCGTCGCCCAGCGCCTGCGGTCGACCTGGCAGACGGCCACCCGGGCGCCCTGCCCCTGCGCGCCGTCCGCCGCTGAATCCGCGGGAGCCGACGCCAGCACGTGGGCCACCTTGCGCGTGTGCCGGTTGGCGATCACCCGGGCGGTCCCCGTCTGCGGGTCGAAGGTCACCCCCACCGGCACGACGTGCGGGCTGCCGTCCGGCCGCAGGGTCGTGAGGGTGCAGAGATGGTGTTCACGCCAGAACGCGAGGTACTCGGAACTGAGATGGGATACGTCTGTGGCCATGGCCCCAGGCTAGGCCGGGTCCGCAGGCGGGCGGAGCGAAGGCCATGCCGCGGTGACGCGCGACTGGTTGAGTGGAATAGACTCAACTTTGTGCAAGTTCGCTGAGTCAGTGTTGAGGGAACACCCCCACCCGCAAGGAGGAGAGAGCGCACGTGGACGCCGAGCTGACCAACAAGAGCCGGGATGCCATCAACGCCGCCACCAGTCAGGCGGTGACCGCGGGCCATCCCGATCTCACCCCCGCACATCTGCTGCTGGCGCTCCTCACGGGTGAGGACAACGCCAACATCACCGATCTGCTGGCCGCCGTGGAGGCGGACCAGGCCGCCGTGCGGTCCGGGGCGGAGCGGCTGCTGGCCGCGCAGCCCAGTGTCACGGGGTCCACCGTCGCTCCGCCGCAGCCCAACCGCGAGCTGCTCGCCGTCGTCGCCGACGCGGGACAGCGGGCCAAGGAGCTCGGCGACGACTATCTCTCCACCGAACACCTGCTGATCGGCCTCGCGGCCAAGGGCGGGGCTGCCGGTGAAGTGCTGGCGCAGCAGGGCGCGTCGGCGAAGAAGCTGCTGGAAGCGTTCGAGACGGCAAGGGGAGGACGACGGGTGACCACCCCCGATCCCGAGGGTCAGTACAAGGCGCTGGAGAAGTTCGGTACGGACTTCACGGCCGCGGCCCGCGAGGGCAAGCTCGACCCGGTCATCGGCCGGGACCAGGAGATCCGCCGGGTCGTCCAGGTGCTGTCCCGGCGCACCAAGAACAACCCCGTGCTCATCGGTGAGCCCGGCGTCGGCAAGACCGCCGTCGTCGAAGGGCTCGCCCAGCGGATCGTGAAGGGGGATGTGCCGGAGTCGCTCAAGAACAAGCGGCTGGTGGCCCTCGACCTCGGCGCGATGGTGGCAGGTGCGAAGTACCGCGGTGAGTTCGAGGAGCGGCTCAAGACCGTGCTCTCCGAGATCAAGGCGAGCGACGGACAGATCATCACGTTCATCGACGAGCTGCACACGGTCGTCGGCGCGGGCGCCGGCGGCGACTCCGCGATGGACGCGGGCAATATGCTCAAGCCGATGCTCGCCCGCGGTGAGCTGCGCATGGTCGGCGCGACGACGCTCGACGAGTACCGCGAACGCATCGAGAAGGACCCGGCGCTGGAGCGGCGCTTCCAGCAGGTGCTGGTCGCCGAGCCGACCGTCGAGGACACGATCGCGATCCTGCGCGGCCTCAAGGGGCGCTACGAGGCGCACCACAAGGTCCAGATCGCCGACTCCGCGCTGGTCGCGGCGGCGACGCTGTCCGACCGGTACATCACCTCGCGCTTCCTGCCCGACAAGGCGATCGACCTCGTGGACGAGGCCGCGTCCCGGCTGCGGATGGAGATCGACTCCTCGCCGCTGGAGATCGACGAACTCCAGCGTGCCGTCGACCGGTTGCGGATGGAGGAGCTGGCGCTCAAGAACGAGACCGACGCCGCCTCCAAGCAGCGGCTGGAGAAGCTGCGCCGTGACCTCGCCGACAAGGAGGAGGAGCTGCGCGGCCTCAACGCCCGCTGGGAGAAGGAGAAGGAGGGCCTCAACCGCGTCGGTGCGCTGAAGGAGAAGCTCGACGAGCTGCGTGGCCAGGCCGAACGCGCCCAGCGCGACGGCGACTTCGATTCCGCCTCCAAGCTGCTGTACGGCGAGATCCCGTCCGTCGAGCGGGAGCTGGAGGAGGCCTCCGAGGCGGAGGCCGAGGTCCGCCACGACACGATGGTCAAGGAGGAGGTCGGCCCCGACGACATCGCGGACGTGGTCGGCTCCTGGACCGGCATCCCGGCGGGACGCCTGTTGGAGGGGGAGACGCAGAAGCTGCTGCGGATGGAGGCCGAGCTGGGCCGGCGGCTCATCGGCCAGTCCGAGGCGGTGGAGGCGGTGTCCGACGCGGTACGGCGCACCCGCGCCGGCATCGCCGACCCGGACCGCCCGACGGGCTCGTTCCTCTTCCTCGGCCCCACGGGCGTGGGCAAGACCGAGCTGGCCAAGGCCCTCGCCGACTTCCTCTTCGACGACGAGCGGGCGATGGTCCGCATCGACATGTCGGAGTACGGCGAGAAGCACAGCGTCGCCCGCCTGGTGGGCGCGCCTCCCGGCTACATCGGCTACGAGGAGGGCGGCCAGCTCACCGAGGCGGTGCGCCGGCGCCCGTACAGCGTCGTGCTGCTGGACGAGGTGGAGAAGGCCCATCCCGAGGTCTTCGACATCCTGCTCCAGGTACTCGACGACGGCCGCCTCACGGACGGGCAGGGCCGCACGGTCGACTTCCGCAACACGATCCTGGTCCTGACCTCCAACCTGGGCAGCCAGTACCTGGTGGAGCCGCTCACCAGCGAGGAGCAGAAGAAGGAACAGGTCCTGGAGGTCGTGCGGTCCTCCTTCAAG
This sequence comes from Streptomyces sp. NBC_00306, assembly GCF_036169555.1. GTDB lineage: Bacteria > Actinomycetota > Actinomycetes > Streptomycetales > Streptomycetaceae > Streptomyces > Streptomyces achmelvichensis. The sequence continues at coordinate 4,292,051 of NZ_CP108032.1, forward strand.
CCGGAGTTCCTCAACCGCCTCGACGACCTGGTGGTCTTCTCCGCCCTGTCGAAGGACGAGCTGGCCCGCATCGCGAAGCTCCAGATCGAGCGGCTCGCCAAGCGTCTGGCGGAGCGCCGCCTCACGCTGGACATCACCCCGGAGGCCCTGGAGTGGCTCGCGGACGAGGGCAACGACCCCGCGTACGGCGCCCGGCCGCTGCGGCGTCTGGTCCAGACGGCGATCGGCGACCGCCTGGCGAAGGAGATCCTGGCGGGCGAGGTCACCGAGGGCGACACGGTCCGGGTGGACCGCGTCGGGGACGGTCTGATCGTCGGCCCGGCCGCCGGCAAGACGCTCTGAGGGCTCCGGCCCCCGCTCCGTCTCCCCGCTGCGGGCTTTGGCCCGGAGCGGGGAGATCGCGCCGCGTCACCGGTAGGGGTTGCCAGCCCCCGCGTCGCATGGGGGAGGATGGCCACATCCGTACGAAGGGAAATCCACGGTGACCATCGATCCGTCCTCGATTCCGAATTTCGGGGGCCAGAACCAGCCTCAGGCCGCAGGACCGGCGGGCCCCGTCGTTCCCGACCAGGACCTGGTCAAGCAGCTCCTCGACCAGATGGAGCTGAAGTACGTCGTCGACGACGAGGGTGACCTCGCCGCCCCGTGGGAGGAATTCCGCACGTACTTCATGTTCCGTGGCGAGGACGACCAGCAGGTCTTCTCGGTGCGGACCTTCTACGACCGGCCGCTGCCCGTCGAGGACAAGCAGAAGATCCTCGACGTGATCGACGACTGGAACCGCCGCACCCTGTGGCCCAAGGTCTACACGCACCTCCACGACGAGGAGGAGACCCCCGCCACCATCCGTCTCATCGGCGAGGCGCAGATGCTGACCGGCACGGGCGTCAGCCTGGAGCACTTCGTGTCCTCCACCGTCAGCTGGGTGCGCGCCGCCATCGAGTTCGACAAGTGGCTCGTCGAGCAGCTCGGCCTGGAGCCGGCCGAGGAGAAGCCCGCCGACGACGCCTGAGCCCCGGCTACAGCGCGATGGGGGACAGTGTCAGCAGATACGTCCCGTAGGCGAACGAGAGCCCGGCCAGGGCGACGGTCATCACGACCGCCGTCCCGGGCCGGGCTTTTGTCAGCGCGCGGGCGAGCGGCAGCAGCAGCGGGAAGGCCGGCAGCAGGAAGCGCGGCTTCGACTCGAAGAAGCCCGAGCCGCCGAGCGTGATCAGCAGCAGCACGGCCGTGTAGACGACGATCGCGGCCGGCGGCCGGTCCAGGACGAGCAGCGCGAACAGCAGCACCGCCGCGGCGACCACCAGCAGCGCGACCATCAGCGAGAACAGCGTCGGCTTCAGCACGATGTCCCGCACCACTCTCAGCGCCCCCACCCCGAAGTCGAACTTCGAGGTCCAGCCGCTCTGCACGGCGAAGTACCCGCCCAGCACATCGCCCTTGCGGTAGCCGACCGAGAGCACATAGCCGCACCAGCCGAGCGGGGCCACGGCCGCGCCCGCCCAGAGGCGCCACCCGGCCCGCTCGCTCCCGCGGGCCGCCCGCACCAGTTCGTACGCCGCCACCGCCACGACCGCCGCCGCCACCGCGATCCCGTTGGGCCGCGACAGACCGGCGAGTGTCGCGAGCGTTCCCGCCCACAGCCAGCGGCGGGTGAGCACCGCGTACAGCGACCAGGCGGCGAAGGCGGTGAGCACCGGCTCCGTGTACGCCATGGACAGCACGATCGAGTGGGGCAGCAGTCCCCACAGCACCACCGTCACGGTCGCCGTGCGCCGTCCGTGCAGCCGCTCCACGACGGCGTAGATGCCCCAGGCCGCGGCACCCGCAGCGGCCCAGGAGATCAGCAGCCCGGCGGTCCCGCTGGTCACCGGCAGGACGGTGGTCACCGCCCGGATCAGCGCCGGGTAGAGCGGGAAGAAGGCGAGGTCGCTCTGGACGGCGCCGTCCGGCCAGTACAGCGTGCGCCCGTAGCCGTGCTCGGCGATCAGCATGTACCAGTCGGAGTCCCAGGCCCGGGCGATGATGGCTCGCGGGGAGCGCTCGATGTGCCAGGCCCAGCCGGCCATCACCAGCAGCCCGGTCAGCCTCGCCGCGGCGAACAGGCCCAGTGCCGGTGCCGCTCGCAGCAGTGCGGCACGCCAGCGGGGTACGGGCCGTGCGCCCGCCGCCGCTGCTCGGTCGAAGGTCTCGGCGGACAGGGTGCACCTCCGGGCGCGCACATGGGTCGGACAATCCGACCATGAGCGGCCGCGGCCGCACACGCACGCGCTGACCGGCCGACGGGGCCGGTTCCTACCCGGTCGGTCGAAGGGGCGCGTGTCGGCCGTGACATGCGCCGTCCTAGCCGCTAGCGAGCTCCTTGAGGCGCGTCACGGCCTCCTGGAGCACGTTCTCCCGCTTGCAGAAGGCGAACCGGACGAAGGGCGCGCCCTGGTCGCGGTGGTCGTAGAAGACCGCGTTGGGGATCGCGACCACACCGCACCGCTCCGGCAGCGCCCGGCAGAACGCGAAGCCGTCGTCCTCGCCCAGCGGCCGGATGTCGGTGGTGACGAAGTACGTCCCGGAGGGCCGGTAGACCGCGAAGCCGGCGTCCGCGAGCCCGGCGCTCAGAAGGTCCCGCTTCGCCCTCAGGTCGTCGCGGAGCCCGTCGAAGTAGGTCTGTGGCAGCCGCAGGGCCTCGGCCACCGCGTACTGGAACGGCCCTGCCGACACATAGGTCAGGAACTGTTTGGCCGAGCGCACGGCGGCCACGAGCTCCGGCGCGGCCGTCACCCAGCCGACCTTCCAGCCGGTGAACGAGAAGGTCTTGCCCGCCGACCCGATGGTGACCGTGCGCTCCCGCATCCCCGGGAAGGTCGCGATCGGCGTGTGCTCGCCGTCGAACACCAGGTGCTCGTACACCTCGTCGGTGACGACCAGCAGATCCCGCTCGACGGCCAGCCGGGCGATCTCGGCCAGCTCCTCGCGGCTGAGCACGGTGCCGGTCGGATTGTGCGGCGTGTTCAGCAGGATCAGCCGGGTCCGGTCGGTGACGGCGTCGCGCAGCTCGTCGAGATCCAGGTGGTACGCGCCGTCGCGCGGCCGCAGCGTCACCGGCACGCGGCGGCCGCCCGCCATCGCGATGCAGGCCGCGTACGAGTCGTAGTACGGCTCCAGCGCGACGACCTCGTCGCCGGGTTCGACGAGCGCGAGGAGGGAGGCCGCGATGGCCTCGGTCGCCCCCGCGGTGACCAGTACCTCCGTGTCGGGGTCGTGGACCAGGCCGTACCGGGTGCGCTGGTGATCGGCGATCGCGGTGCGCAGCTCGGGCACGCCGGGGCCCGGCGGGTACTGGTTGCCGCGCCCGTCGCGCAGCGCCCGGACCGCGGCCTCCCGGATCTCGTCGGGTCCGTCGGTGTCGGGGAATCCCTGGCCGAGGTTGATCGATCCGGTCCGCAGGGCCAGCGCCGACATCTCCGCGAAGATCGTCGTGCCGAACTCCGCGAGACGGCGGTTGAGCAGGGGCCGGGGCTCGGGCGCGCGTGCGTTCATGGTCGCCATCCTGTGCGCAAGCTCTGGAGTTCCTCAAGTCTGCTTTGGGCCCGAGACGCCGAGGGCATCTCCCTCCCACGCAAGAAGCGGTCACGCGAAGACGCGGGGGTCTCGCTTCGGGGGAACGAGAGGACGGTGAGAGCGATGCCGGCTTTCTTCGGCATTCTGGTGGGCATTTTCGTGCTGGTCGTGATCATCTCGGTGGTCAGGGGCGGCAGCAGCAGCACGCGGCGCAGGCGTACGGCCCGGAGCAGTGGCGGGGCGAGCGGCGGCAGCTGGTGGGCCGGCGGTGACGGCGGCGGTGGCAGCTCGTGCGGCGGTGGCTCATCCTCGTCCTGCGGCGGCGGGTCGTCGTGCGGTGGAGGCGGAGGCGGCGGTTGCGGAGGCGGAGGCAGCTGACACGGGGCAGCTGGTCCGCGCACGTCGACAGGGCACCCGGTGGGCAACCACCGCCGGGTGCCCTGTTGTCTCGGTGCCGCCACGCTGCGGTGCGGCGTGGTCGGCATGGCCGGCGTCGGCAGCACGAGTGGCGCCCCGCCCCGGTAACCCGCGGAGGCCACTGGCGTCACGTTGACGCGTCCGGAGCTTTTTGTTGAACAGTTGAACCGTTAGGCCCCCGAGGGGATGGAAACCCCTCCGACTTGGGTAAAAATGTGGTGAGCGCCGCTTACCTCATGATTCCCTCGCTGTTGGAACCTGTTGGAACCATCAAGCCCTTGGACCGGCTCGGACCCGAGCGGAGCGGTCCCCGGAACCTCTTGAACTCCCTGTCAGGGGCGCCCCAGGTCCACGTGTCCACCCCCGCCGAAGCATGTTTGCGGAGCCGACCCATGCTTACGACCCTTCAGACTGCCTACACCGATACCCGTGCCGCCGACCTCGCCTGGGCCCTGGGCCTGGAGCCACTCCCCGCCCTGGCCGTTCTCGACCTCGAACTGGGCCGGGCAAAACTGCAGTTGAGGCTGCTGGGCGCCTCCCACCAGGTGCTGCTCCAGGAAGACGGCGGCAGCTGTTCCGAGACCGTCGCCTGTATGCCCGGAAGCAGTACGCCGCTGCCGCTGGGTGTCGCCAAGAGACTCGGCGACTGGGAGTACGAGTTCGCCGCCCGCGTCGAGACGCTGTCGCGGGGCTCGTTCGCGGGCCGGGCGCAGGAACTGCTGGCCCTTGTCGCCGACCATCCCCATTCGCTGGCCGGGACGTTTCCCGGCTCACCACACGCCTTCACCGCGATGATGGCGCAGCGGTACGAGGGCCAGGTGCGGTGGCGCACCTGGCACGCCTATCCCCAGGAGGGCCACCTCGTCGTCACCCGCACACGCGTGGGCGCGCTCTCGCCCGCCCGGCGCACGTCCCCGTCCCTCCTCGAGCCCGCATCCCTCTAGTCGCATCTAGTTGCACCCGTGTGGGTGACAGGGTGCACGCGAGAGGTGACGTAGCGTTACGGCATGATCGACCGGCAGGAGCAGTTGTCGCCGCCCCAGAGTGCGGTGTGCCTGCCCGTGCGTCCCGATGCCGGCCGGTTCCTCGTCCTGGCGGCGGTCTTCGTCTGCGCCGCCTGTGGACTGGTGTACGAGCTCGAACTGGTCGCGCTCGCCTCCTATTTGATCGGGGACTCGGTCACCCAGGCCTCCGTGGTCCTGTCCGTGATGGTCTTCGCCATGGGCATCGGCTCGCTGCTGGCCAAGCGGCTGCGCTGCCGCGCCGCGGTCGGGTTCGGACTGCTGGAGCTGACGCTCGCGCTCGTCGGCGGCTGTTCGGCGATGGTGATGTACGCGGCGTTCGCGTGGATCGGTGAGTCCCGGGTCGTGCTGGTGACCTTCTCGCTCGCCATCGGGGTGCTGATCGGCGCGGAGATCCCGCTGCTGATGTCCCTCATCCAGCGCATCTCCCGGCGGGACGCCGACGGCACGGTCGCGGACCTGTTCGCCGCCGACTATGTGGGCGCCCTCGTCGGCGGGCTCGCCTTCCCCTTCCTGCTGCTGCCCTGGCTCGGCCAGCTCACCGGCGGACTGCTCACCGGCGCGGTCAACGCGATCGCCGGCGGATCGCTCGTCCTCTGGCTCTTCCGCCGGGATCTGACCCCCCGTTCGCGCGGCTGGCTCCTCGTCGCGAACGTCCTGGTGCTCGCCGTCCTCGCCACCGCGACCGCGCTGGTCGACGACTTCGAGCGCGCCGCGCGCCGCGCGGTCTACGGCGACCGGGTGCGCGTCGCCGTGCACACCGACATCCAGGAAGTGGTGCTGACCGGCCGCCCGTCGGGGCCGCCCGACCTCTTCCTCGACGGACGGCTGCGGGTCAGCGGCCGCGACGAGTACCGCTTCCACGAGGCGCTGGTGCACCCCGCGATGCGCGGCCCGCACGCCCGGGTGCTGATCCTCGGCGGCGGCGACGGGCTCGCCGCGCGTGAGGTGCTGCGGTACCGCTCCGTCACCTCGGTGACGATCGTCGAGCTGGACCCGGGTGTCGTCCGGCTCGCCCGCACCGATCCGGCCCTGGCCGAGCTGAACGACCGCGCCTACCGTGATCCGCGGACCCGGGTGATCACCGAGGACGCCTTCGGCTGGCTGCGCTCGGCGCGCGGGGGATACGACGTGGTCATCGCCGATCTGCCCGACCCCGGCATCACCCCCAGCACCAAGCTCTACTCCCAGGAGTTCTACGGACTGGTCGCGGGGGTGCTCGCGGACCGCGGCCGGCTCGCTGTGCACGCGGGGCCCGTGACCTCGCGCCCGCGCACCTACTGGACGGTCGACGCGACCCTGCGCGCGGCGGGATTCGGCACCAGCCCCTATCGCGCCACCGCGCGGGCCTCCGGGTTCGCCGCCGGACCCGACCGGGCCACCGGCCGGGCCTTCGAGCCGTACGACTGGGGGCTTCTGCTGGCCGCGCCGGGACGCACCCCGGAGCTCGGTCTCGATCCCCGCGCGCCGCGCCTGCGTTCGCTCAGCCGGGCCGTGCTGGCCGCCGAGGCCTGGGGTGCCGAGCGCACGAGAGGCCGGGACCTGCCGCCTTCGACGCTGGTCCATCCGCGATACACGGAGTGAATCGCAGACGTGAGCGGTCGCTCTGGGTACGCTCGACTTCCATGGACCATGAGGTGTTCGTTCCGGTTCCGGCAGAGACCGTCCGACAGACGCTGAGGGACCCTGCCCGGGTCGCTCGCTGTGTCACGGGCCTCCAACAGGACGCCGACGAGTCCGCGGGCCCGCTCTCCGGCCGGCTCAAGGTCCGCATCGCCAATCACTCGATCACCTATCGCGGTGCCCTGCGCATCGTCGAGCGGGACGATGCGTTCACGGTCGAGGGCGACGGTGTGGAGTCCCGCGGTACGGGCTCGGTACAGGTGACGCTCACGATCCGCCCCACCGAGGCGGAGGGCGGCACGACGATCGGCTTCACGGGCACGTCCACGGCGAAGGGCAGACTCTCCGAGCTGTCCGGGCAGTCCGCGGAACAGGCGGCCCACCGCATGCTCGACCGGTTCGCGGAGCGTCTGGCGACCGTCGCGATCGAGCCGCCCGCCGGGGCGACCGGCGGCGGCGAGAGCCCCGGACCCGTGAGCTCTGACGATGCCGAGCGCCTCGGACTCGTGGACGACGAGGACGCGACGCCGGACACCCGCGCCGGTACGCAGGGCGCGACCGCCGAGACGGGCGACATCGCTCCCGACCCGCTCGACGAGGAGGAGCCCGGGGACGAGGAGACCCCCTCGACGGAGGAGACGGTCTTCGACGCCCCGGTGCCGCCGCCCTCGCTCGGACCGCTCGCCGACGACGAGTTCGACACGGATCTTCCCGGCGCGGCCGACGAGCTGGAGGAGAACGATCTGGACGATCTCCCCGGCCCCCCCGACGAGCCGATGGCGGAGGCCGCGCACGCCCGCCGGACGATGATCGGACGCAGCGCCGAAGAGGTCGACCACGCGCCGCCGCGCGGCCGGTACGCGCCCATGCCCGCCCCGGACGCCACCGGTGTGGGTGTGCCGCTGCGCTGGCTCGCACCCGCTGCGGCCCTCGCGGTCGCGTCGGCCGTCGTCGTGGGCCGGGCGCTGCGCCGCCGCAGGTAGGTCACCGTGCGCGGCCGCGGGACCGCGCCGCCCACCGGACCGCGCGCCCCCAGCACCGGAACCGCGACAACGGGCCACCGGTACCCGGTAGTCCGGCGTACGGCGGCGCGGCGAACAGTAGTGTCGTCGTGTGAGTAGCAGCGAAGAGAGCGTCCGGCTGGCCGCCGGAGACGTCGAGTTGACCGTGCATCCGCAGAACGGCTGCCGCATCGCAAGCCTGGTCATCGGAGGCACCGAGGTGCTCCGGCAGGGCGAGCGGTACGGCTCCTTCCCGATGGTGCCGTGGTGCGGCCGGGTCGGGGACGGCCGGTTCCGCAACGGTGACGTGGTGCATCAACTGCCGCTCAACTCCCCGCCGCACGCCATTCACGGCACCGGCCGGGACGTCGCCTGGCGCACCGCCCGCGCCGGCAAGGACGAGGCGGCCTTCACCTTCGAACTCGCGGAGCCCTGGCCGTACACCGGGCGCGTCACACAGACCTTCGCGCTGACGGAGGACTCCCTGACTCTGACCATGGGCGTCGAGACGTACGACACCTCGTTCCCCGCGCAGGCCGGCTGGCACCCCTGGTTCCTGCGCAACCTCGGCGGCCAGGACGTACGCGTCGACTTCACCGCCGCCTGGCAGGAGGAGCGCGGCGAGGACCACCTCCCGACCGGCCGCCGGATCCCGCCGCAGCCGAGCCCGTGGGACGACTGCTTCGGCATGCCCGACGGCGTTCTCGTCACCCTCACCTGGCCTGAGCAGCTGGAGCTGACCGTGGCCAGCCGCTCCGAGTGGGTCGTGGTCTACGACGAGCAGGACGAGGCCGTGTGCGTGGAGCCCCAGTCCGGTCCGCCGAACGGTCTCGACTCCGATCCGCGGTTCGTCACCCCGATCGACCCGCTGGAGATGGCCGCGACCTGGAGCTGGCGCCGGCTGTGACCGGTGGGACGGCCTCTAAGCTCGTGGGCATGACTGACGTACGCGCTGAGCTGCTCCAGCAGATCAAGGACAAGGCCGTGGTGCACGGCAAGGTGACCCTCTCGTCGGGTCTTGAGGCCGACTACTACGTGGACCTTCGCCGGATCACGCTCGACGGAACCGCCGCGCCGCTCGTCGGCCAGGTCATGTCCGACCTGACCGCCGACCTCGACTTCGACTGCGTCGGCGGGCTCACGCTGGGCGCCGACCCCGTGGCCACGTCGATCCTGCACGCCGCCGCCGCGCGCGGACAGCGCGTGGACGCCTTCGTCGTCCGCAAGGCGGCCAAGGCGCACGGCATGCAGCGGCGCGTCGAGGGCCCGGACATCTCGGGCCGGCGCTGCCTCGTCGTCGAGGACACCTCCACGACCGGCGGTTCGCCGCTGACAGCGGTCGAGGCCGTGCGCGAGGCCGGCGGCGAGGTCGTGGCCGTGGCGACGATCGTGGACCGGGCGACGGGCGCCGGGGAGAAGATCAGCGGCACGGCCGGGGTGCCGTATCTGTACGCCTACTCGCTGGACGAGCTCGGACTGGCCTGACCGGCGAGGGCTTCTGACCTGCGAAGACGGTGAAGGGTGGGCTGTTTCACGTGAAACAGCCCACCCTTCTCGCATACGCGCAGACCGGGCGGGGTGGAGTCCGGTGAAGAGTCTGGAAAGATAGGCGCCGACGATGACGTCGCCCCCAGGTCAGGGCCAGCACTTAACACCCGCACATCCCAAGGAGCGGACAGATGCCCATCGCAACCCCCGAGGTCTACAACGAGATGCTCGACCGGGCGAAGGCAGGCAAGTTCGCCTACCCGGCCATCAACGTGACCTCCTCCCAGACCCTGCACGCTGCGCTGCGCGGCTTCGCGGAGGCCGAGAGCGACGGCATCATCCAGATCTCCACCGGCGGTGCCGAGTTCCTGGGTGGCCAGTACAACAAGGACATGGTCACCGGAGCGGTCGCCCTGGCCGAGTTCGCGCACATCGTCGCCGCGAAGTACGACATCACGGTCGCCCTGCACACCGACCACTGCCCCAAGGACAAGCTGGACGGCTATGTCCGTCCGCTGCTCGCCATCTCCGCCGAGCGCGTCGCCGCGGGCAAGAACCCGCTGTTCCAGAGCCACATGTGGGACGGCTCCGCCGAGACCCTCGCGGACAACCTGGCCATCGGGCAGGAGCTGCTCGCGCAGGCCGTCGCCGCCAAGATCATCCTTGAGGTCGAGATCACCCCGACCGGCGGCGAGGAGGACGGTGTCACCCACGAGATCAACGACGAGCTCTACACCACCGTCGACGACGCGATCCGCACCGCCGAGGCGCTCGGCCTCGGGGACAAGGGCCGCTACCTGCTCGCCGCCTCCTTCGGCAACGTCCACGGCGTCTACAAGCCGGGCAACGTCGTTCTGCGCCCCGAGCTGCTGAAGGACCTCCAGGAGGGCGTCGCCAAGAAGTTCGGCAAGGCCGAGCCCTTCGACTTCGTGTTCCACGGCGGTTCCGGTTCGACGGCCGAGGAGATCGCGACCGCGCTGGAGAACGGCGTCGTCAAGATGAACCTCGACACCGACACGCAGTACGCCTTCACCCGCCCCGTCGCGGACCACATGTTCAAGAACTACGACGGTGTGCTGAAGGTCGACGGCGAGGTCGGCTCCAAGAAGACCTACGACCCGCGCACCTGGGGCAAGGCCGCCGAGGCCGGCATGGCCAAGCGCGTCTCCGAGGCCTGCGCCGCCCTGCGCTCCACGGGCACCAAGCTCAAGTAAGCACCATCCGCGCCGCAGCCTCGCGCCCACCGGGCCCGGCACCCCTACCCGGGGTGCCGGGCCCGCGGCATGTCGTCAGGAGATCAGCACCCATGACGTACGACTTCGACACCGTCGTCGACCGCCGCGGCACCTGGTGCATCCAGTGGGACGGGGTCGCCGACCGCTTCGGGGTGGACGGGCTGCTGCCGTTCACCATCTCGGACATGGACTTCACCTCCCCGCCGGAGGTACTGGACGCGCTCCAGCAGCGCATCGCCCACGGTGTCTTCGGATACACCGACTGGCGCCACGACGACTTCCTGTCCGCGGTGGGCCACTGGTTCAGCAGTCGCCACGACACCGCGATCGACACCGGCCGGCTCGTCTACGCGCCCTCCGTGCTCAACCAGCTCTCGCAGCTGCTGCGGATGTGGAGCGAGCCCGGTGACGGGATCGTCGTCCACACCCCCACCTACGACGGCTTCCTGAAGGCGATATCCGGGCTCGGGCGGGAGCTGCGCGGGGTGCCGGCCGGCGACATGGCGGCTCTGGAACGGCAGCTCGCCCGGCCCGACAGCACCGTGCTGGTGCTCTGCTCGCCCCACAATCCGACCGGCCGGGTGTGGACGGAGGCCGAGCTGACGGAGACGGCACGGCTGGCGGCCGCGTACGGAGTCGCCGTCGTCAGCGACGAGATCCACGCCGACTTCGTCCACCCCGAGTTCGTGGCCCCAGGTCAGCGGCATCTGCCCTGGACGCGCTTCGGCACCGGCCGCTGGGCCCTGATCACCTCCGCCACCAAGGCCTTCAACTTCCCCGCGCTGAGCGGCTCCTACGGCATCATCGGCGACCCCGACGACCATGCGGCGTTTCTGCGCCGGATGCAGACCGGTGAAGGGCTCGCCTCGCCCGCCGTGCTGTCGCTGACCGCGCACATCGCCGCCTACCGCCGGGGCGGTCCGTGGCTCGACGCGCTCGGCTCGTACGTCGCCGGCAATCTGCGGATGGTCGCCGAGCGGCTCGCCGCCGCGTTTCCGCAGCTCGGCTGGGAGCCGCCTCATGCGGGCTACCTCGCCTGGATCGATCTGCGCGCCGTTCTGCGACCACGCATCGATGACGCGGAGCTTCAGCGGGAGCTGATCGAGCGCGAGAAGGTGGCCATCATGCCGGGGACGACCTACGGCTGCGAGGGCTTCGTCCGGCTGAACGTCGGCTGTCCCCGCGCCAAGGCCGAGCAGGGGGTGGACGCGCTGATCCGCGCCCTCCGCCGACTCGAATGAGACGCCCACCACTGGGATGATCCCGGTATGGACAACCGCCCGGGCGACATCCGACTCTCCTCGGTCACCGGCCGGTGGGTGATCATGACGACCGTGCTGGGTTCCGCCATGGCCCTGCTGGACTCGACCGTCGTCAACGTGGCCCTGCCGCGCATCGGCGAGGATCTCGATGCGGACCTGGAGGTCCTCCAGTGGACCGTGAACGCGTACACGCTGGCGCTGGCGGGGCTGATCCTGCTGGGCGGGGCACTCGGTGATCGCTTCGGGCGACGCAGGATCTTCGTCATCGGCGTCATCTGGTTCGCCGGCGGGTCGCTGCTGTGCGGCCTGGCGCCCAACGCCCTTGTCCTGGTGCTCGCCCGCGCCCTCCAGGGCATCGGCGGCGCGCTCCTCACCCCGGGGTCGCTCGCGCTGATCCAGGCCAGTTTCCATCCGGACGACCGGGCGCGCGCGGTCGGACTGTGGTCCGGGTTCGGCGGCATCGGCGCCGCCATCGGCCCGTTCGTCGGCGGCTGGCTGGTCGACGGGCCGGGCTGGCGCTGGGTCTTCCTGCTCAACATCCCGCTCGCGCTGCTGTGTGTTCCCGTGGCGCTGCGCCATGTGCCGGAGTCGCGCGACCCGAAGGCCCATGGCCGGTTCGACATCCTCGGTGCGGTGCTCGGCGCGACCACGCTGGCCCTGGTGACGTACTCGCTCATCGCCTCGCACGTGTGGGCGGGCATCGCGGGTGTCCTCGTCGGCGCCGCCTTCGTCCTGCTGGAGCGGCGACGGCCCAACGCGATGCTGCCGCTGTCGCTCTTCAAGTCCCGGCTGTTCGCCGCGGTCAACATGGTGACCGTGTGCGTGTACGCGGCGTTCGGCGGCTTCTTCTTCCTGGTCGCGCTGCAACTCCAGGTGGTCTCGGGTTACTCGGCGCTCGGCGCGGGTCTCGCGCTGCTGCCGACGACCCTGATGATGCTGCTCTTCTCCGCGAAGTCGGGAGAGTTGGGGGACAAGATCGGCCCGCGCATTCCGCTCACGGTGGGCCCGCTGCTCTGCGCGGCGGGCATGCTGCTGATGCTGCGCGTCGGCGAGAACGCGTCGTACCTGGCCGATGTGCTGCCCGCGCTGCTGGTCATGGGGCTGGGCATGGTGACGGTGGTCGCCCCCCTGACGGCGACGGTGCTCGGCTCCGTGGACATGGCCCGTGCCGGTATCGCCAGCGGCATCAACAACGCGGCGGCGCGGGCCGCGGGCCTGCTCGCGGTGGCGGCGCTGCCGATGCTGGCGGGGATGGGCCCGGAGGCGTACCGGTCGGCGGTGGAGTTCGGGGAGACGTTCCGCAAGGCCATGCCGATGTGTGCGGGCGTGCTGGTGGTGGGGTCGCTGATCGCGCTGTGGCGGGTCCGCAAGCCGGAGCACGTGCCGGAGCGGGCGCGGCCGGAGTGCAGGATCAACTGCGGGGTGGGGGCGCCGCCGCTGGAGCCCTCGGCGCGGCACATGCCCGGACCGAAGGTCGACCCGACCCGCCCGGACACGCCCTGATACCGCTCCGGAGTGCGGGCCGGCCCAGCTCCTGCCCGGACACGCCCTGATACCGGCCCGGAGTGCGGGCCGGCCCAGCTCCTGCCCGGACAGGACCTAGTACTGCGCCGGGTCGATCTGGTTCACGATCCACAGCGCTTCCGGGTCGGTCTGGTAGTGGAAGACCAGCGACCGCGTGCCCGCCTGCGCGTTCACCCGGCGCAGGAACTCCGCCGCGCTCATCGCCCTGCGCTGCCCCGCCGGTACGAACGGTGCGGTCACCGTGATGTGGGCGTCGGGGTTCAGCGGGTACGACACCGTTTCGGGCGTGGAGGTCCAGCTCGGCTCGCCGCGGGCGTTGCAGCTGAAGTAGCCCGCCCGGCCCGTCAGCCGTGCCGAGGTGCCCGTGCCGGTCGCGGACGTGATCCGGACGTAGGGGCCGTGGTCCGTGCCGGCGCAGAGGTCGCCGTCGTACGGAAAGCCGTCCGTGCCGCCCGCGGGGGCCTCCTGGGAGGGGGGAGCGGGCGCCACCGGGGGTTCGGGCTGCCCGCCGCCGCTCGTACCGCCGCCACCACCGCTCCCGCCACCACTGCCGCCGCTGCCGGTTCCGCCCCCGCCCCCGGGCCGGGCGGGAGGCCTGGCCGGCGGCGTCGTGGGGAGCGGCGCGGACGTCCCGGAGGCCGTCGGCGGCGACGTGGTGGCGCTCGGGGACGGTGACGCCGATGTGACCGCAGACGCCGACGCGGACGGCGGGGCCGACAGCGACGGAGGGGCCGACGGTCCCTCCCATGCCTCGTGCCGCCAGCCCTCGTCGGGGGACGCGCATCCGGCGAGCAGGCACACCGCCGCCAAGGCCCCCGCAGCTCTCACCCAGCCCATGAGGAAGAGGATCGCCCCCGGCTCCCGATCCCCGCACCGCTTCCACGGATTCCCCATGGACCTGTGACACTGGAGACCATGGCCATCCATGAAAATCTGCTGGGGGGACCGCCCCCGACCCACCTCCCCGACGACCCCGAGCCGCGCGAGCTGCTCGCCGCCGGGACAGCACCCGCGGACGTCGCCGCCAAGTACCCCACCTCCTCGCTGGCCTGGGCACGGCTCGCCGACGACGCCTTCGAGAACGGCAGTGTCGTGGAGTCGTACGCCTACGCGCGCACCGGCTACCACCGCGGACTCGACTCCCTGCGCCGCAGCGGCTGGAAGGGCCACGGCCCGGTGCCGTGGGAGCACGAGCCGAACCGCGGCTTCCTGCGCGCCCTGCACGCGCTGGCCCGCGCCGCGCAGGCGATCGGTGAGCAGGAGGAGTACGAGCGCTGCGCGACCTTCCTGCGCGACTCCTCCGAGACGGCCGCAGACACCCTCGGATGAACCGAAGGCCCGCATCCCCCGTCTGAACAGGGGGTGCGGGTCTTCCGGCCCGCTACGATCGCACGCATGGGCGATTTACATAGTGGGGGGCTCTGTTGAGCGGCCGCAGACGCAAGGGAAACCAGTCGCGTGCACGCAGTCGTCGAAGACGGCCGCTGCCCCGCCCGCTCGCCCGCCGTCTCGTTCTGCCCGGCGCGGCCCTCGCCGTCCTGGTGATCGCCTCGGGCGCGGCCGTCGCCCACTGGGGCGCCGCCCCCGGCACACCACGGGCTGCCGCCGACCCGGCCGCACCGCCCGGCTCCCCGGCACTCGTACCGGACCCGCAGGCCGATGAGAGCGACGCCTCCCCGCCCGGCCGGGAGCGCCGGAGCCCGTCCGCCGAGGCCGGGCCGCCGAATGACCCGAAGCCGCGGATCACGCCCTCCACCGAGGTCCCGAAGCCCGCGAAGCCCTCGCGCAAGGCGGCGCCGCCGCCCGCCGTCCCCGCCTCCGGCCCCGGAACCTTCGCCACCGCCCGCTCGGCCGGCAGCCCGGTCGGCGCCGGCCAGGTGCGCCGCTACCGGGTCCAGGTCGAGAACGGCATCGCCGTCTCCGCAGAGGAGGCCGCCACCGAGATCGAGCGCATACTCGCCCATCCCCAGGGCTGGGCCGCGAACGGCAAGGGCTCCTTCCAGCTCGTCACCGGGGACGCCGATTTCGTCATACGGATCGCCACCCCGGCCACCGCCGACGCCCTGTGCCGGCGGCAGGGGCTCAACACCCGCGGTGAGCTGAACTGCGAGACGACGGACGGCGTCGTGGTCAATCTGCGCCGCTGGATGCTGGGCTCGCCCACCTTCGCCGGGACGCCCGCCGAGTACCGGCATCTGATCATCAACCACGAGGTCGGGCACGAGATCGGTCTGCGTACCCACATGGGCTGCCCGGGCCCGGGCGAGCCGGCGCCGGTCATGATGCAGCAGATCAAGGGCCTCGACGGGTGCCGTTCGAACGCCTGGCCCTACGACGAGGACGGGACGTATCTCACCGGCCCGGTGATCGAATGACCTTCGGCTTATGATGCCGGTGGGGACCGGGGCTCCCACACCAAGAGGAAGGGGCGGACCGCTACCCGGACACGTCGAGGAGACAGCGATGTCACATGACGCGACCCCGAATCTGGATTTCGCGGGTACCACTCCGTACGAGGACTACGTCCAGGCGGACGTCCTGACCCATCTCCAGCACCCGCTCTCGGAGGACCCGGGAGAGATGGTCTTCCTGGTCACCACCCAGGTCATGGAGCTGTGGTTCACCGTCATCGTCCACGAGTGGGAGACCGCGACCCGCGCCCTGCGCGAGGACCGGGTGCAGGTGGCGAGGGACGCGCTGAAGCGGTCGGTGCGTGAGCTGGAGGCGCTGAACGCCTCGTGGCGGCCGCTCGCCCAGCTGACACCCGCACAGTTCAACTCCTACCGCAGCGCCCTCGGTGAGGGCTCCGGCTTCCAGTCGGCGATGTACCGGCGGATGGAGTTCCTGCTCGGCGACAAGTCGGCGTCGATGCTGGTGCCGCACCGTGGCGCACCGCGGGTGTACGCCGAGCTGGAGAAGGCGCTGCACGAGCCGAGCCTGTACGACGAGGTGCTGCGGCTGCTCGCCCGGCGCGGGCTGCCGGTCCCGGAGGCGGTGCTGGAGCGCGACCTGTCGCAGAAGTACGAGCCGTCCCCCGAGATCGAGAAGGTCTGGGCGACGGTCTACGGCGGACAGGACGTCGGCGAGCCCGACTCCGAACTGGTCCTGCTCGGCGAGGCGTTGACGGACGTCGGCGAGCTCGTGTGGCGCTGGCGCAACGACCATCTGGTGGCGACGCGCCGCGCGATGGGTTCCAAGACGGGCACCGGTGGTTCCGCCGGTGTGGCCTGGCTGGAGAAGCGGGCCCGCAAGAACGTTTTCCCCGAGCTGTGGACGGCGCGCAGCCATGTCTGAGTCCCTGGCCCACGAGGCCGCGGCGCTCGACGCCGCAGACGAACTGGCCAGTCTGCGCATGCTGTTCACGCTGGACGACGGCGTCTATCTGGACGGCAACTCGCTGGGTGCGCTGCCGGCCCATGTGCCGGCGCGCGTCGCCGATGTCGTGCAGCGGCAGTGGGGCGAACTGCGCATCCGCTCCTGGGGCGAGAGCGGCTGGTGGACCGCGCCGGAACGTATCGGCGACCGCATAGCACCGCTCGTCGGGGCCGCGCCCGGGCAGATCGTGGTCGGCGACTCCACCAGCGTCAACGTCTTCAAGGCGGTGGTGGGCGCGGTCCGGCTGTGCGACGACCCCGCCCGTACGGACATCGTCGTCGACGCCACGACCTTCCCCACCGACGGCTACATCGCGGAGTCGGCGGCCCGGATGACCGGCCGGCGGCTGGTGCCCGTCGCTCCGGCGGACCTGCCGTCGGTGCTCGGGCCCAGCACGGCCGCTGTTCTGCTCAATCACGTCGACTACCGCACCGGCCGCCTCCACGACCTGCCGGCGCTGACCGCGGCGGTGCACGAGGCGGGCGCGCTGGTGGTCTGGGACCTGTGCCACAGCGCGGGCGCGCTGCCCGTCGGGCTCGACACGAACGGCGTGGACCTGGCGGTCGGCTGCACCTACAAGTACCTGAACGGTGGGCCGGGTTCACCGGCGTACCTCTATGTCGCCGAGCGCCATCAGCCGGCCTTCGACTCGCCCCTGCCGGGCTGGACCTCGCACGCGGACCCGTTCGCGATGACCCGCGAGTTCACGGCGGCGGACGGCGCGCTCCGCGGCCGGGTCGGGACGCCCGACATCCTGTCCATGCTGGCGTTGGAGGCGGCGCTCGAGGTCTGGGACGGGGTCGGGATCGAGGCCGTACGGGCCAAGAGCCTGGCGCTCACGGACTTCTTCCTGAAGTGCGTCGCCGCCTATGTCCCGGAGGGCAGGGTCACGTCGCTGACTCCTGAGGACCACTCGGCGCGGGGCAGTCAGGTCGCGCTGCGGTGCGAGGAGGCGCCGGCCGTGATGGAGAAGCTGATCGCGCGCGGAGTGGTGGGTGACCTGCGCAGGCCGGACGTGCTGCGGTTCGGGTTCACGCCGCTGTACGTCGGGTTCGGGGACGCGGAGAGGGCGGCGGCGACGCTGGCGGAGATCCTCGCGGCCTGAGGCCTCCGCCACTTCGTCGTCGGGGGACAGCCGGCGACCGGCCGTGTCGATCACGCGGCCGGTCGCCGCTCCTTCGCGGACGTGCGCCCCCGGACGCCGGCGGGCCTTCGGCGCCGACCCGCGCCTCGGCATCCGGCGGGGCGGGCCGTGCTGGTACCGTCCCCGCTGGTCAGGTCAATTCCGTGACTGCATCGGAAGGTTGGCACCGCATGCCCGACCCTGTCGCCCGTGACGCCGCAGAGGAAGCGTCGGCGTTCTCGCATCCCGCCGTCGACCCCGACGCCTCCGTCCCGTACGGCGACCATCCCGACCAGGTCGTCGACTTCTACGCGCCCCGCGGCGGGCAGGCCTCGGTGCCGCTCGTCGTCGTGCTGCACGGGGGCGCCTGGCGGGGAGCGTACGACCGCCGGCATGTCACGCCCTTCGCCGACTTCCTGGCCCGCCGCGGCCTCGCCGTCGCCAATGTCGAGTACCGCCGCGGGCGGGAGATTCCGGCGCAGGGCGGGACCAGTCCGGTGGCGGGCCGCTGGCCGGAGACCTTCGACGATGTGGCCGCCGTCCTGGACGCGCTGCCGGATCTCGCGCGCAAGGCGCTCCCGGAGGCGGACGTCCGGCGCACGGTGCTGACCGGGCACTCCGCCGGCGGACATCTGGCGCTCTGGGCCGCGGCCCGGCATGTGCTGCCCGTGGGGTCGCCGTGGCGGCTGCCCGCCCCTCCCGCGCTGCGCGGTGTGGTCGCCCTCGCGCCGATCGCGGACTTCGCGCGGGCGGTGGAGCTCGATGTGTGCGGCGATGCGGTGCACCAACTCCTGGGCGGGGAGAGCGAGTTCGAGGAGCGCCGGCCGCACGCCGATCCGGCGCTGCTGCTGCCCACGGGCATCGCCACCGCGATCGTGCAGGGTCGCACCGACACCACCGTGCCGTATCCCGTCGTCGATTCGTACGTGGACGCCGCGGCGAAGGCCGGGGAGACCGTGGGGCTGACCCTGCTGGAGGAGGTCGGGCACTTCCCGCTCATCGACCCGGCGGCCGACGCCTGTGCCGTCGTCGCGGAGGAGATCGCCCAGCTCGCCTGGTGACCGTCCCGCGCGCGCACGCACCGAAAGCGCACGCACCGAAGCCGGAAGCACCGAGAAGGCCGATTGCCCGCGGACGCCGACGGCTTGCGGACGGAACCTGACCGCAAGCCCTCCTACGTTCTTCCCATGACGCATCTCGTGACCGGAGCCACCGGAACCGTTGGCCGCCAGGTCGTCGCGGAGCTCCTCCGCCTCGGCCTCCCCGTCCGCGCCCTGACCCGCGACCCCGCCACGGCGGACTTCCCCGCCGGGGTCGAGGTCGTCCGCGGCGATCTCACCGAACCAGAGTCCCTCGCCGCCGCCCTGGAGGGCGTGACCGGTCTGCATCTGATCACCTTCGGCGGCCCGTACTTCACCCCGCTGGAGAGCGGTCCGCGCATCCTGGAGCTGGCCCGCGAGGCCGGCGTGCGCCGGATCACCGTGCTGCACGGCGGCGGCCCGACCCCGCTGGAGGACGCGGTGCGCGGCTCCGGCGAGTCCTTCGCGTGGACCGTCGTCATGCCGGTCGAGTTCATGGCGAACGCGCTGGAGTGGGCCGACGGCATCCGCAGCGATGACCGGGTGCGCGAGCCGTTCACCGGCCGGCTCAGCGCGATGGTGCACGAGGCCGACATCGGCGCGGTCGTCGCGGTCGCGCTGAGCGAGGACGGTCACGCCGGGCAGGAGTACGTCGTCACCGGCCCCGAGGCGCTGACGCTGAAGGACAAGACGGAAGCGCTGGCGGCGGCCCGCGGCCGGGAGATCCGGCTGGAGGAGCTGACCGCGGAGGAGGCCGTCGCGCAGTGGCGTGAGGGCGGTATGCCCGAGGACGTGATCGACTTCCTGCTGGAGGTGTACGGCAACACACCGCTCGCCGGCAGGACCGTCGCCGGCACGGTCGAGAAGGTCACCGGCCGGCCCGCCCGGACCTTCGCGCAGTGGGCCGAGGAGCACGCGGACGCCTTCCGCGCGTAGCGGACGTACGCCCTGCGAGGCCTCATGTCGTACTCAGGACGGACGCGGCAGGATCCATATCGCTGGTGACGACCGCGTCCGCCCGTCCCCGTACCTTGGCTGCTGTGACCGATTCGCAGAACCCGCAGCGCACACCGCGCACCGCCGCCGATTCCGACAGCCGCAGTCCCGAGTTCCGCCTCGCGATGGACGCGTTCACGGGGCTGCGCACCGATCTCCTCGACGACGTGTTCGCCTACCGGCCGCTGCCGCCCCGGGCCGGCGGCGGCCTCGTCGGACGCCTGCTGCCGCGGCGGATACGGGACCGTGCGGGCTGGTTCCCGCACGCCGTGATCGTCGGTGCGGCGCTGTTCGTGCTGATGGTCGGATACCTGGTGGCCGACAGCAACGGCAGCCAGGCGTACTTCGTGATCAGCGGGTTCGTGCCGGCCGTCGCGGTACTGCTGACCCTGGTGCGCCCGGTCGCCGCGTTCTGGCTCTCGCTGCTGTCGACCCCCGTGGTCACCGTGGTGGGCTCCTACGGCGACGGCTGGCCGTGGGGACCGAGCTCGTTCATCGCGCACCTCGTCGTGATGACGGTGGTCGCGGCCCGGACCCGGCCGCGCACCGCGGGCTGGATGTGGGCCGTGACGGCCGGCTACGCGCTGTTCGCCGAGATCTTCCTGGGCACGAGTGCGGGTACGGACACCCCGCAGATGCTCTTCTTCTCCGCCCTCGCCCTGCTGGTCGTGACCGTGCTGCACGTCCGCCGCGAGGCACGCGAGGAGGTCGCGGTCCAGCAGAGCGTCACCGCCGTCGAGCGGGACAAGCGCACGCTGCTGGAGGAGCGCACCACCATCGCCCGGGAGCTGCACGACGTCGTCGCCCACCACATGTCGGTCGTGGCGATCCAGGCGGAGGCCGCGCCGTACCGGGTGGAGAACCCGCCGCCCGAGCTGGAGAAGGCGTTCGCGACCATCCGGGAGAACGCGGTGGCGGCGCTGACCGAGCTGCGCCGGATCCTCGGTGTCGTCCGGGCCGAGGACTACGAGGCGCCCGACGCCCCGCAGCCCGTCCTCGCCGATCTGGACAACCTGCTCGGCAACGTCCGCGAGGCGGGCCTGGAGGCGGACAAGACGATCACGGGCGCGGTGCGGCCGCTGCCGCAGGGCGTCGAGCTGTCGGCGTACCGGATCATCCAGGAGGCGCTCAGCAACGCGCTGCGCCACGCGCCGGGCGCCTCGGCGAAGGTGGAGGTCTCCTACGTCCTCGGCGGGATCGGCCTGAGGATCGTGAACACCGCGCCGCAGGGCCTGGTCAAGCCCTCGCCGGGCGCCGGTCACGGGATCACGGGCATGCGCGAGCGTGTGACCATGCTGAGCGGCGAGATGACCGCCGAGCCCACCGAGGACGGCGGCTACGAGGTCACCGCGTTCATCCCCGTCGCGAGCCCCGTGCCCGCACAGGCCACCGAGGAGCAGTCATGACCATCCGGGTCCTTGTCGTCGACGACCAGGTCATGGTCCGTGAAGGCTTCTCCGTCCTGCTGAACGCGATGCCCGACATCGAGGTGATCGGCGAGGCGGTCAACGGCCGCGAGGCGGTCTCCAAGGTCGCCGAGCTGGCGCCGGACGTGGTCCTGATGGACATCCGTATGCCGGAGCTGAATGGCATCGAGGCCACCCGCGAGATCGTCGCCTCGCACGCGGAGTCGAAGGTGCTCGTGCTGACCACCTTCGATCTGGACGAGTACGTCTACCAGGCGCTGCGGGCCGGGGCGTCGGGCTTTCTGCTCAAGGACGCCTCCGCGCGTCAACTGGCCGACGGGGTACGGGTCGTGGCGGCCGGCGAGGCCCTGCTCGCGCCGACCGTGACGCGGCGGCTGATCACGGAGTTCTCCAAGATCAGCCAGACCCCGAAGCCGCCGGCCCTCTCCCAGGTCGGTGAGCTCACCGAGCGCGAGACCGAGGTGCTGGTGCTCATCGCGCAGGGGCTGTCGAACGCGGAGATCGCCTCCCATCTGGTGGTCGCCGAGTCCACGATCAAGACGCATGTGAGCCGCGTCCTGGTGAAGCTCGGGCTGCGGGACCGCACCCAGGCGGCGGTGTTCGCGTACGAGGCGAGGCTGGTCACACCCTCGTAGCCGGGCCGGGAGGCTGGTCACCGCCTCGTGGCCGGGCGGCCGGGAGGCTGGTCACAGCCCTCGTGGCCGGGCTAGCGTCCGGGGATGGACGCTGCCGTGGAAGCTGGTTTCGCCCCCGGGTCGCCGGACTTCGTCGCCGACCCGTACCCCGTCTTCGACCGGCTGCGGGACGCCGGGC
Organism: Streptomyces sp. NBC_00306; assembly: GCF_036169555.1. Lineage (GTDB taxonomy): Bacteria > Actinomycetota > Actinomycetes > Streptomycetales > Streptomycetaceae > Streptomyces > Streptomyces achmelvichensis. The sequence continues at coordinate 4,313,991 of NZ_CP108032.1, forward strand.
GGGTGCACTGGTTCGAGCCGACCCGGCAGTGGCTGGTGCCGCATCACGCGGATGTGTCGGCGCTGCTGCGGGACCGGCGGCTGGGGCGTACGTATCTGCACCGCTTCACGCACGAGGAGTTCGGGCGGACGCCGCCCCCGGCGTCCCACGAGCCGTTCACCACCCTCAACGACAACGGCCTGCTCGACCTGGAGGCGCCGGACCACACACGGATCCGCCGGCTGGTGACCAAGGCGTTCACCCCGCGGACCGTGGCCGCTCTGGAGCCCACGGTCCGGCGGCTGGCGGCGGGGCTGGTCGCGGATCTGAAGAAGGCGGGCGGCGGCGATCTGCTGGCCGATGTCGCCGAGCCGCTGCCGGTGGCGGTGATCGCGGAGATGCTGGGCATCCCGGAGTCGGACCGGGGGCAGCTGCGGCCCTGGTCGGCGGATATCTGCGGGATGTACGAGCTGAACCCCTCGCAGGAGACGGCGGCGCGGGCGGTACGGGCGTCGCGCGAGTTCTCCGCGTATCTGCGGGAGCTGATCGCGCTGCGGCGGAAGGCGCCGGGGGAGGACCTGATCTCGGCGCTGATCGCCGCGCACGACGAGGGCGACCGGCTGAACGAGCAGGAGATGGTCTCCACCTGCGTGCTGCTGCTGAACGCCGGGCACGAGGCGACGGTCAACACCACGGCGGGCGGCTGGTGGACGCTGCTGCGCCACCCCGAGCAGCTGGCCGCCCTGCGCGCCGACCACGGACTGTTGTCCACAGCTGTGGAGGAGCTGATGCGGTACGACACCCCGCTCCAGCTCTTCGAGCGCTGGGTGCTCGACGACATCGAGATCGACGGCACGGTGATCCCGCGGGGCGCGGAGCTGGCCCTGCTCTTCGGCTCGGCCAACCGCGACCCGGCCCGCTTCACGGACCCCGGCACCCTCGATCTCGCCCGCGAGGACAATCCGCACGTCAGCTTCGGGGCGGGCATCCACTACTGCCTGGGCGCGCCGCTGGCCCGCATCGAGCTGATGGCGTCGTTCGGGGAACTGCTGCGGGAGGCGCCGTCCATGCGGCTGGCGGCGGAGCCGCAGTGGCAGGGCGGCTTCGTGATCAGAGGGCTGCGGGAGCTGCGGGTCGAGCTCTGACGCCGAGCCGCGGTCGCGGTCGTGGGCGCCGGCCCGGCCCGCGCCCGCGCCCCCGGCCGGTTCCGACGCCATGCCCGGCACGCGCCCCCGGCCGGCTCTGACCCCATGCCCGCGCCCGCGTCACCCCGTCACGTCAGGATGTCGCGCCGCCGCAGTCCCGCCAGGCCCGCCGCCGTGAACACCACCGCGAGCGCCAGCAGCACCCCCATCGGTCCCCAGGCCATGTCGTTGCCCGGCAGCTTTGGCAGATGCTCGAACGGAGACACCTTCAGGGCCGCGTCCGGCAGATTCAGGGCCGCGCCCACCCAGCCGAGCGCCAGCGACAGGCCCGCGTAGGCCCAGGCCAGCCCCGCGGCTCGCGGGACGATCCCGTAGACGGCCACCGCCACCGCGCCCAGCAGCCACACCGCGGCCACCTGCACCAGGCTCGCGCCCAGTACCGGACCGAATCTCCCGCCGTGGCCCAGCGCGAGACCGAGGCCGCCGAGCAGCATGATCAGCGCGGCGCCGCCGAAAGCGACGAGGAGGTGGCCGGCAGCCCATCGCACCCGGCCGACCGCCGCCGCGAGGACCGGTTCCGCGCGCTGCGAGGTCTCCTCGCCGTGCAGCCGCAGCACCGACTGCACGATGTACAGCGCGGCGACCATGCCGAGCATCCCCACCATCGCGGCGAGGAAGGCGTCCGTGATGCCGGACTGCCCGCCCATCCGCTCCAGCATCTGTCGGGTCCGCTCGTTGTCGCCGACCAGATCGGCGGCCCCCTCCGCCATCCCGCCGAACATCAGTCCGGCGAGCAGGAATCCGGTGCCCCAGCCCGCGAGGCTGCCGCGCTGGAGGCGCCAGGCCAGGCCGGACGCGGTCGCGAGGCGGCCCTCGGCGGGCCCGGGCCGGGCCGCCATGAAGCTCATGCCGACGTCGCGCCGCCCGGCGAGCCCGTACGCGACGGCGCCCTGGAGCACGACGGCCGCGGCGAACAGGAGCAGCACCCACCAGCGTTCGGCCGCGAAGGGCCGCAGGTTCTCCGCCCAGCCGATGGGCGAGAGCCAGGTCAGCACGTGCGAGCCGTCGTCGCTCGCCGCGTCGCCCGCGGCCCGCAGTGCGAAGGCCAGCCCGAGCGCCGCGGCCGTCAGGCCCTTGGCGAGGCGCGCGGTCTCGGTGAACTGCGCGATCATCGCGGCCATGGTGGCGAAGACCATGCCCAGGCCGCCGATGCCGATGCCGAGCGCGAGCGCCCCGGCCGCGCCTTCGGCGGCCAGCCCCGCCGTCACCAGCAGGGCGAGCGCGGTGTTGGCGACGAGGGCCACGAGCAGCGCCGAGGTGAGCGGCGCACGGCGGCCCACCATGGCGGCGGACAGCATCTCCTGGCGGCCGGTCTCCTCCTCCTCGCGGGTGTGCCTGACCACGACGAGCAGGCTCATGACCGCGGCGAAGGCGGCCATGAAGACGGTGTACCGCCAGGCCACGATCCCGCCGAGGGAGTCGTCGAACACCGGTCCGTAGAGGGAGCGGAGGGAGCTGTTGGCGGCCATCGAGTCGACCACGCCGGCCCGTTGGGCGGGGGTCTCGTAGACCTTGCCGAGCGTGTTGCCCGCGCTCGCGGTCGTCCCGCCGATCGCCAGGACCCACAGCGGCACCATCACGCGGTCGCGGCGCAGACCGAGCCGCAGCAGCGTGCCCGTCCCCGCGAGGGGCCGCGATCCGCCCCCGCGCGCAGGAGCGAATCCGGCGTCGGCCACCGCGGTCATCGCGACATCGCCTCCTCCGGCGTGTAGTGGCGGAGGAAGAGCTCTTCCAGGGTGGGCGGGGTACTGGTCAGCGACCGCACACCGGACCCGCTCAGCGAGCGCAGCACGGCGTCGAGCCGGTCGGTGTCCACCTGGAGCTTCACGCGCGTCCCCTGGATGTCCAGGTCGTGCACGCCGGGGAGCTGGGCGAGTCCGTTCGGCGGCCCGGCGAGTTCGGCGGTGACGCTCGTCCGCGTGAGGTGGCGCAGTTCGGCGAGCGATCCGGTCTCCACGGTGCGGCCCCTGCGGATGATGCTGACCCGGTCGCAGAGGCTCTCCACCTCGCTGAGGATGTGCGAGGAGAGCAGGACGGTACGGCCGCGGCGGCGCTCCTCCTCGACACAGCTCTGGAAGACCTCCTCCATCAGCGGGTCGAGTCCGGAGGTGGGCTCGTCGAGGATCAGCAGGTCCACGTCGGAGGCGAACGCGGCAACCAGGGCGACCTTCTGGCGGTTCCCCTTGGAGTAGGTGCGCCCCTTCTTGGTGGGGTCGAGTTCGAACCGTTCGAGCAGGTCGGCCCGGCGTGCCCGGTCGAGGCCCCCGCGCAGCCGGCCGTAGAGGTCGATGACCTCGCCGCCCGAGAGGTTGCGCCACAGGGTGACGTCTCCGGGCACATAGGCGATACGGCGGTGCAGTTCGACCGCGTCGTGCCAGGGGTCCCTGCCGAGGAGCTGGGCGGCGCCGGAGTCGGCCCGCAGCAGTCCCAGCAGGACCCGGATGGTGGTGGACTTGCCCGCGCCGTTGGGGCCGAGGAAGCCGTGGACCTCACCGGTCTCGACCGCGAGGTCGAGGCCGTCCAGTGCGTGTGTCCGCCCGAACGACTTGTGGAGTCCGGAGACGGTGATGGCCTTCGTCATGCTTCGGAACGTACGCTGTTTTCACAAATTTGTGAAGTTAAGGAAGCGTATAAACTCGGGTGGCCAGGCCGGACGAGGGGAGACGATGGGGTCATGAGCGGCGACGACAGCGCGAACGGGCGGGCCGGTGACGAGGCGGTCTCGCGCTTCGTGGAGCGTTTCGCGGCCGAACTGACCGAGGCCGGCATGCAGCGGATGGCCGCGCGGGTCTTCGTCGCGCTGCTCTCCTCGGAGAAGGGCAGCATGACCTCCGCCGAGCTGGGCGAGCAGCTGCGGATCAGCCCGGCGGCCGTGTCGGGGGCCGTGCGCTACCTCAGCCAGGTCGACATGGTCAGCCGCGAGCGGGACCCGGGCTCACGCCGCGACCGCTATGTCCTGCACAACGAGCTCTGGTACGAGACCTTCACCCGGCGCGACCAGCTGCTGACCCGGTGGGAGAAGGCGCTGCGCGACGGCGCGGCGACGCTGGGACCGGACACCGCGGCGGGGGCGCGGGTCACGCAGACCGCCGAGTTCTTCGGCTTCCTCCAGCATGAGCTGGAGGGGATGATGGACCGCTGGCGCGTCTACCGCGAGGAGCACGGCATCCCGGCGCCCTGACAGTCGCTCGCGGCAACCTCGCGCACCCGGCCCGGCCACGGAGACCTCAGTGGCGCCGCCGTCAGGAACCCTCACCCGCGAACGCGCCGCCCGCGCCGAAGGCCAGCGCCGCGAACCGTTCGCCCATGCGGCGGTGGGTGGCGGCGTCCGGGTGGAGGTCGTCCGGCAGCGGCAGTTCGGCGGAGTCGTCCTCGCCGTAGAGCTCGCGCCCGTCGAGATGGTGCAGATTCGGGTCGTCGACCGCCCGCTGCTTCACGATGCGGGCCAGCTCCTCCCGGATGACGCCCAGCGTCAGCTTTCCCGCGGCCCGTTCGTCGGGGTCGCCCGCGGCCCGGAACCGGAGCTGCCCTTCGCCGACGCCGCTGAAGTCCGGGATGCTCGGGCCGGGGGTGTCCTCGTGGATCGGGCACAGGACCGGCGAGACGACCAGCAGCGGAGTGGTGGGGTGGCCCTCGCGGATCGTGTCGAGGAAGCCGTGCACCGCGGGACCGAAGGCGCGCAGCCGCATCAGGTCGGTGTTGACGAGATTGATGCCGATCTTGACGCTGATCAGGTCGGCGGGGGTGTCCCGCAGCGCGCGGGCCGTGAAGGGGTCGAGCAGGGCGCTGCCGCTGAAGCCCAGGTTCGTCAGCTCCACACCGCCGAGGGAGCTCGCGAGCGCGGGCCAGGTGGTGGTGGGGCTGGCGGCGTTCGACCCGTGACTGATCGAACTGCCGTGGTGCAGCCATGTCCTGCGGCCCGTGTCCGGCACGGCCTCGACGGGCGCGTCGGTGCGCAGGGCGACCAGTTCGGTGATCTCGTTGTGCGGCAGCCAGATCTCGACGACCTTGTCGCGGCCCGGGAGTCCGGAGAACCGCACGGTGCCGACCGGGCCGGGCAGCGTCTCCGCGGACCCGGTGGTCATGTCGATCATCAGGACGTTGCCGCCGGGCACACTGGCCTGCCGGGTCAGCGCGCCGTCGACGAGCAGGTCGTACACGCCATCGGGCCGGGGCGGGGCGCCTTTGTACGCGTTCTTGGTGCGCAGCGTGTCGAGCTCGACGACGCCGGCCCGGGTGCGGAACACCAGCCGTACGCCCGAGGGCTGGGCCTCCGCCATGGCCAGCTGACCGTCGGTGTTCTGGGCGCGGGCCCGGGCGGGCAGCCGGTGCGGCAGCCACCCCTGCTCCGTGCGCTCCAGCTCCAGCGCGCCGCGCAGGAGGTCGGCCGTGACGGGGGTGGTGGTCCAGTCCGTCGCCGGGTCCGCCGTGGGGGTGTGGGGGGTGTCGTCGCGCCGGTCGTTCATGGACTGCATTCTGCTGGCCGGATACGTGGTGTGCCCAATGATTATCCGCCCCTCGGCCCCTCGGCCCCTCGGCCCAGCAGGCCGGCGCCGGCGCCGACGGGCGGCCGTGCTCGGACGGCGAGGCCTCAGCCCCCCGACGCCGTCGCCGCCGACGGCAGTGTCAGTCCCCACGCCCCCGGCCGCAGCGTCCAGGTCCGCGTCCGCACCGGGCCCGTGATCAGCGTGTCCGCCCGGTACCGGAAGTCCGGGCCCGAGACCGTCACCGTCAGCGCCTTCGCGACCAGCGGGTCCCCGGAGGCCGATGCGCGGACCGTGACCTCCGCCCGCCCGCCGCCCGTGCGGACCGTCACCGCCTCCACCAGGCGGTCCAGGTCCGACAGCAGGACGCCGTCCGCCTCCACCCGCAGCCGGTGGGTGCGGACCACCGCCGGGGGCGCGGGTCTGACCAGGGTGCGCACCAGCGAGCGGCAGGTGTTCCACACCGAGGTGCCGTTCGCCCCCGACCCGGGTCCCGCGACGGCCGGGATGGACAGATCCCCGAGCACCACGCCGTCGCTCTCGTCCACCAGCAGATCCAGCCGCCGTACGACCCCGTCCAGCACCGCCCGGGCCGCCGCCACCGCAGTGCGGGGCACGCCCAGCGAATGCGCGAGATCCACCGCCGGGCCGACCGGCACCATCGACAGGGCGCCGTCGCCGAGCCACCGGTCCCGGTGCAGCAGCGACACCGCACGCAGCAGCGTCCGGTCGTCACCGATCACCACGGGGCGCCGCGAGCCCCTGCGGGCCAGCGCCCGCGCGAATTCCTCGGGTCCCTCCGGAAGGCAGATTTTCGCCTCAGAGCCACCGCACAGCACATCTTTCGCGATCCGCACGGACTCGCCGTCACTTCGGCGGGCGACCGGGTCGATGACCACCAGCAGCTGGTCGTGAGCCGACACCTCGGTCCTTCCTCGGGTAGCATCTTTGTGCAAGAGCCCCTTGCGCTATTGCGCCAGGGGCTTCGTCTATTCCGGGGCAACAGGTCCGCAGACTCAGGCACGGCACACGCCCCCTGACCTTGGACATGCCCCGCCCGGAAGGGGTGTACGCCTGTGCCCGCACTTGTGCTGCTCGGTGCTCAGTGGGGTGACGAGGGCAAGGGAAAGGCCACCGACCTGCTCGGTGGATCCGTGGACTATGTGGTGCGTTACCAGGGCGGCAACAATGCCGGCCACACGGTCGTGGTCGGCGACCAGAAGTATGCGCTGCATCTCCTCCCTTCCGGAATCCTCTCGCCGGGGTGTACCCCGGTCATCGGCAACGGGGTCGTCGTCGACCCGGCTGTCCTGCTCTCCGAGCTGAGCGGGCTGAACGACCGTGGCGTCGACACGTCCAAGCTGCTGATCAGCGGCAACGCTCATTTGATCACCCCGTACAACGTCACCCTCGACAAGGTGACGGAACGGTTCCTCGGTAAGCGGAAGATCGGCACCACCGGCCGGGGAATCGGCCCGACGTACGCCGACAAGATCAACCGCGTCGGCATCCGCGTCCAGGACCTCTACGACGAGTCGATCCTCCAGCAGAAGGTCGAGGCCGCGCTGGAGTCCAAGAACCAGCTGCTGGCCAAGGTCTACAACCGCCGGGCGATCGAGGCGGAGAAGATCGTCGAGGAGATGCTCCAGTACGCGGAGAAGCTCCGGCCGTACGTCGCCGACACGACGCTGCTGCTGAACAACGCGATCGACGAGGGCAAGGTCGTCCTCTTCGAGGGCGGCCAGGGCACGCTGCTGGACGTGGACCACGGCACGTATCCCTTCGTCACCTCCTCGAACCCCACGGCCGGCGGCGCGTGCACGGGTGCGGGTGTCGGACCGACGAAGATCAGCCGGGTGATCGGCATCCTCAAGGCGTACACGACGCGGGTGGGCGCGGGCCCCTTCCCGACGGAGCTGTTCGACGAGGACGGCGAGGCGCTGCGCCGCATCGGCGGCGAGCGCGGTGTGACCACCGGCCGTGACCGCCGCTGCGGCTGGTTCGACGCGGTGATCGCGCGCTACGCGACGCGCGTGAACGGTCTGACGGACTTCTTCCTGACGAAGCTGGACGTGCTGACGGGCTGGGAGCAGATCCCGGTCTGCGTGGCGTACGAGATCGACGGCAAGCGCGTCGAGGAGCTGCCGTACTCGCAGACGGACTTCCACCACGCGAAGCCCATCTACGAGTACCTGCCGGGCTGGTCGGAGGACATCACGAAGGCCAAGACCTTCGCGGACCTCCCGAAGAACGCGCAGGACTACGTGAAGGCGCTGGAGTCGATGTCGGGCGCGCCGATCTCGGCGATCGGCGTGGGCCCGGGCCGCACGGAGACGATCGAGATCAACTCGTTCCTGTCGTAGCACCGGCCGTGCACGACGACGCCCCCGGGACCGCGGTCCCGGGGGCGTCGTCGTCCTCCTTCCCGCCACCGGCCCCCGGCTCAGTCCTCGCCGCAGATCCGCAGCCCCTTCGGTGTTCCGCACGGCAGATGCCCGTGGGTGCGGATCACGTCCTGTCCGCTGCCGCGCGTGAGATAGCCGAGGAAGCTGGAGGCGAGAGAGTCCGCCGGCGGCTGCCCGTAGGTGTAGGCGTACTCGATCTCCAGATACGGGTACACGTACGCGCTCCTGCCGATCTCGTCGACGTTCGGCGCCTGCCCGCCGATGCTGAGGCGGTGCGCCCCCTTCAGCCCGCTGCCGGAGCGCAGTTCGCTGTACCCGATCGCGCCCGGCAGCCTGGCCACCGTGGCGAGCACCTGCTCGGTGCTGTCGAGCTCGCAGCGCACGACCGGCGCCTGCGGATCGTCCCGGTGGGCGCAGTCGCGTGAGGAGTTCGCCGGTTCGTTGCGGTGCAGCACCCGGCGCTGGAAGACCTCGCGCGTACCGGAGTTGGCGTCCCGGCTGACCAGCAGGACAGCCAGATCGGGGCCGCCGAGCTGCTTCCAGTTGGTGATCTCGCCCGCATAGATGCGCCGGACGTCCGTGAGGGAGAGGTCGCGCACGGGGACCCTGTCGTTGACGACGAGCGTGAAGAGGGAGACCGCGACGCGGACCTCGCGCAGCTGCGGATACCCGCCCGGCTTGGGCCCGTCGGAGAGCGCGACGAGCGCCGGTGCCTTGTCCTCCTCAGCCCCTTCGTCTGCCAGCGCCCGTATCCCGGCGGTGCTGCCGTGCGCGTCCACCACGACGGTGGCGCCCTCGCAGTCCTTCTCGTACTTCGCTGCCAACTCCCGTACGACGGGGGCGAAGGCCGTCGACCCGGTCAGTGTCAGGCTGCCCCGCTGGCACCCCATGGGCGGCGGGGCGTCCTCCCGTACGACGATGATCGAGGCCAGCACGATGACGCACGCCGTGAGCAGGACCGTGATGGTGCGGGCGGCCCGGCTGAAGACCGGCGGTTTGTCGTCGGGTGTCGTGCTGCGGTTGGGCCGCACCTCGCCGTCGCGGATGCCGCCCGTGACGCCGATCGGGCTGCCGACGTGGCCGCCGGTCAGCAGCACCAGCAGTTTGTAGTGCTCGCCCCGGTTCAGCGGGACGCGCGGCAGGTGGATCGTGCCGTCCGTGTGCCGCAGGCCCGCCGTGGGGGTGAAGTGCTCCATCAGATGGTCGGCGTCCGCGGGCTGGGTGACGGCGATCGCCCGGACCGTCCGGTCCGCGAACTCCGCCGTCAGACCGTGCACTCCACGGCCCGTGTAGTCGTCGCCCGCGATCGACTGCGCGCCGTCGTTCTCGATGCGCAGCAGGACGAGCGTGGCGTCGGACATGTCGGGGGTCTCGTTGAACAGCCCCAGCCGTACGTTCCCCCGGCCGCCGCCCGGCGCGTTGCTGCCGATCGGGGTGTCCAGCTGGACGCGGTATCCGATGCGCTTGCGCCGCGGCACCCGCCGCTCGTACCAGAGCACCGCGCCGGAGGCCAGCACACCGAGGAGCGCGGTGAGCACGGCGACGACGTTCTCGGGGCTCAGCCATTCCACGGCGGTCACGGTAGGGCGAATCCCCCTGAGCGCAGGGGAGTTGGGGCATTCGGTCGCTCAAGATTCGCCGTTCGTTCAGTACGTAACAACCCTTGGTCTAGACCTTGACAGGTCCAGACCAATGCCGTTCGGTGTGGGTGACCCCCACGGAAGGACGGAACTCATGCTGAGACGCGTCACCACCCTGCTCGCGGCATTCGCCATGGCCATCGGGCTCGCCGTCTTCATCCCCAGCACCGCGTCCGCGGCGGCCTGCGCTGCCGCGTGGAACTCCTCGTCCGTCTACACGGGCGGCATGTCCGCCTCGTACAACGGCCGCAACTACCAGGCCAAGTGGTGGACCCAGAACGAGCGTCCGGGCTCCGCGGACGTCTGGGCGGACCAGGGCACCTGTACCGGCGGAGGCGGCGGCAACCCGCAGCCGTCGGGCTTCGTGGTCAGCGAGGCACAGTTCAACCAGATGTTCCCGGGCCGCAACTCCTTCTACAGCTACAGCGGTCTGACCGCCGCGCTCAGCGCCTACCCGGCGTTCGCGAAGACCGGAAGCGACACGGTGAAGAAGCAGGAGGCCGCGGCCTTCCTGGCGAACGTCTCCCACGAGACCGGCGGACTGGTCCACATCGTGGAGCAGAACACCGCCAACTACCCGCACTACTGCGACCGCAGCCAGCCGTACGGCTGCCCGGCCGGCCAGGCCGCCTACTACGGTCGCGGACCGATCCAGCTCAGTTGGAACTTCAACTACAAGGCAGCGGGCGACGCGCTGGGCATCAACCTGCTCGCCGACCCCTGGCGCGTCGAGCGCGAATCGGCCGTCGCCTGGAAGACCGGCCTCTGGTACTGGAACACCCAGAACGGTCCCGGCACCATGACCCCGCACAACGCCATGGTCAACAGCCGCGGCTTCGGCGAGACGATCCGCAGTATCAACGGCTCGCTGGAGTGCAACGGCGGCAACCCCGGCCAGGTGCAGAGCCGGGTCACCAAGTACCAGCAGTTCACCCAGATCCTGGGCGTCGCCCCCGGCGGCAACCTGTACTGCTGAGCCAGGCCGGCACCCACGCCCACGTCCGGCACCGCCAAGGGCGGTCACCGACAGGTGACCGCCCTTGGTCCGTTTGCCGGCCCGGCTCGCACGCCCGGCCGTTGCCGCCGGCTATTGGCTGACGGTGCCGAACGTGTCGCCCGCGGCCGGAAGTCCGCCCGAGCCCGGCTGGTACGAGACCACCGGATCGGCCGCCCCGCCCACGATGTTCGCCCACGGCAGGGCGTGGAGCGCGCCGCGTGCGTTGGGGCCCAGAGGCATTCCCACATAGAGGTGGCCCGCCGCCGCGGTCATGTAGCCGCCCACGGCGTGGGACGTGCCCGGTGCGCCCGGCAGTCCGGACTTCCCCTCCTCGACCACGACCTCGGACGCGCCCGGGCTGCCGAGCAGCGGCACGATCCGAATGGCACCCGCGTCCTTCACGCTGCCGATGTCCTCACCCGGGACACCGATCGACAGCAGCAGGCTCTTGTCGGTACTGACCGCACCGGGCCGGGTGTTCACGGCAGCCACCTTCTTGCCGAAGGCGTCGCCCGCCTCGTGCTCACCGGCGATGCCGGTGGTGCCCTGGCTGATGTCGGCGAGCTGCGTGATTTTCCCTGCCGCGTCCACGCGCAGTGTCACCACTCGTCCGGCGTCCTTGACGAGAGCGCTACCGGTGCCCATGTCCTCGCCGGGGGAGCCGATCGCAAGGATCGAATCGGTCCCGGTGGACGTGGCGGACGGACGGTACTCGGCCATCGCCAGCGAGGCACCGAACTGGTCGCCGGGCTCGGCGGCACCACTGATCAGGTCCGAGTCCTCGTCGAAACCGAGCAACGGGGTCGGCCCGCCCGAGGAGTTGATGGCGTGGCCGTAGATCTGGACCCCGCCGGAACCGGAGTCCGTGCCGACGTCCTCGCCCGGGGTGCCGACGGTGAAGTGGCCGGGCGATCCGGCGACCGTCGTGCCGAAGCGGTCGTCCTTCTCCGCGGCGCCGGCCGCGCCGGGCTTGTCCTGGTGCGTCGAGGCGTTCGTCGTGCCGCGCAGGTAGAAGAGATTGCCCGCGTTCGCGACGTCGCCCAGGTCCTCGCCGGGCACGCCGATGGCCAGGTACGGCTCCCCGGTGACGGTGGCGCCGGCGGCCAGGGCGTGGCCCATCCGGTCGCCCGCCTCGCCGGCGGACGCCTTGATCGCGCCCGCGCCGCTGCCCTGCTCCAGGGTGAGGGCCGTCTGTCCCTTGGTGAGACCGCCGGGTGCGCCGTACAGGACCTGCACCATGCCGGCGTCGGCCGCGTTCCCCAGGTCCTCCCCGGGGACGCCGACGACGAGGTCGGTGCAGCCGTCGAGGTTGTGGTCGAAGACCGCCAGCGCCTCGCCGAACTGGTCGTCGGGCTCGGCGCCGCCCGGGACGCCCGCGGCGTCCTGGTTCAGTTCCGTGGTGCCCTTGCCGCCGCCGTGGACGATCCGTACGACGCCTGCCCTGGCGTCCGCGCCGACCGCGGCCTTGGGGTCGGCGACGGCGATGTCGCGTTCTCCGTCGCAGTTGAAGTCGGTGGGGCGGGCGGCGGTGACCGTGGCGGTGATCCAGGTGGCCAGGTCGTCCGAACGGGAAGCGACCGCGCCGGTGCGGGTCTCCTTCTCGCCGAAGCATCCCCCTTGCCAGGAACGGCTGTTGACGCCGACCAGCTGGGCGATCCCGTTGGTCTCGCGGAGCAGAGGGCCACCGGTGTCACCCTTGCAGAGCGCGCCGTTCACCCCGGTGACGCCGATGTCGTCGGTGCCGACGGCGTCCACGGTGAAGGCGGCGGCGTGCGCGGCGGACGGCACCCACTCGGTCCTGGTGCGGCCGTAGCCGACGGCTTTCAGCTGCTCGCTCGCCGTGGCGGCGGTGGCGGACACCGTGACGGGAGCGGCGCCGGTGGTGGGCCTCGCGAGCCGGGCCAGCACGATGTCGCGTCCCGGACGGGGCACCAGTTCCACGATCTCGCCGGTCTTCCCGGCAACCGTGGCGATGGTCTTGAGTGCGGGCTTGCCCGCCTGCACCGAAGTGGTCTCGGGGTCGGCGGCGAAACAGCTCGCGGCGGTGAGAATCCACTGCGGCGCCACGAGGGAGCCGGTGCAGGTGCGGGCGGTGTCGTCGGCGCCGATGGCCAGTGCGGCGGCGAAGGCGTAGCTGCCCGCAGGGGCGGTGTCGCCGGCGACGGCGTGGGCCGGGGTGGCGGTGAGTGCCCCGGCGGTGGCCACGGCGGCCACCAGGGCAGCGGTCACGGCGGCCCCTGGACGTACGGAAGTCACGTTTCTCGATTCCTTGACGCTGGACACGGCCGGGTCAGCCGGTGACACGGATCTCGACGAGCACGGACTGCGCGCCCCCGACGGTGCCCTCGCCCACGCTCTCGAAGCCGTCCTTGGGAACGTCGACGGTGGTGGTGTCGCCGTTCGCGGTCAGGTCGGCGCTGATGGGGTGCTCGGCGGTCTCCAGGGCGAAGACGCGCGGCAGTTCGAGGGTGAGGTATCCGGTCTTGGCGGTGGCCCGGAAGCAGTAGTTGCCCTTGCGGCCGGCCGCGTCGTCCTTGACTGTGTGGACCTTGATCTCGCCCGGCGAGGTGTCGCACTCCACGAGCAGAATGCGTCCGTCGCCCTTTTTCAGCTTGATTCCCTGGGTCGCCAGAATGTCGGCGGCGCCGGGGTAGCCGTAGTCCTCGACCGCGACCGGCGGAGTGGCCGCCGCGCTTCCCCTGGTGGCCGATTCGTCCGCGACGGCGAAGGACATACCGACGATTGCGACGAGGGTGCCGACGGCTCCCGAAACAAGAAGACTACGAGTGCGGAAAGCCACCGCACACTCCCTTCAGGCGGCACCCGTGCATTCATAGGTGAGCCGGAAACGTAATTGCCCAGTAAAGGTGACGAGTGAATCTAGATTGCGCTGTGACGGATCGTCAACTCACTTTCACCCAGGGGTCGTTGCGGTGAGCAGGGTTTTGGGGGGCTACTTCCCGCGCTGTCCGATTCTGATGATGCGTGCGTCACATGTGTATTGACGTGCGACGGCATCCTGATCGACGAGTGGCGCAGGTATGGAACGGAACAAACTATTCCGGTTATGTGGGCAGCGGCCCGTCGCGCGGCGGCTGGGCGGTCCAACTTCCCGAATAGAGGCGGGATATGCTCCCGACGCCATACGGAAAGGCGGCAACACCCGTTGCCGATAACCGAGATGAGTGTTTCTCTTGAATGGAAGAATTAATGGGGGGCGACGGGCGTGGGGGGCTCGGAGGACAGCGCGTGCGCTGATCACCGGCCTGCTGCCGCTGGCCCTGCTGGTGGGGTTGCTGGGGGGCACCGCGGCCGCCGCCGACGACCCGCTCTCCGACGACGGCATGTTCAGCGGCCAGAGCGGCAGCCCCACGCCGCTCACCAACCGCGCTCTCGTCGTGGACCTGTGGAAGACCGGCGGCCCGGGGGTCAAGGCGCTTGCCGAGGCGGCCCTGACCGGCACCGACGCAGACATCCGGACGCTTCTGAGCACCGTCCACGAGACGGGCGTGCAGGACAACCGCGTCGCCGCGGCCCAGCTCGCCTCCATCGGCGGCAGCCAGCTGCTGGACGCCGCGCGCACGGCGCTGTCGGGCACGCCGGAGGAACTGGAGACCTTCCTCGCATACGGCTGGGAGGACCCGCTCGTCCAGGACCAGCGGGTCCAGGCCGCGCAGGTCATCAGCGCGGGCGGTCCAAGCGTCCAGGAGGCCGGGCGGGCCGCGCTGAACGGCACCCCCGAGGACGTGCAGGCGTTCCTCGCGACCGGCCGCTACGCCAAGGCCCAGCAGGACGACCGCGTGGAGCTGGTGCAGCTCATCAGCAGCGGCGGGTCCAATGTGAAGTCCGCGGGGCGGCTCGCGCTGAACGGCACACCCGAGGACGTCCGGGAGTTCCTGGAGGTGGGCCAGTACGTGGCCCGCTCGCGTGACCAGGAGCGAGCGACCGTCGAGCAGCTCGCCGCCCGGGCGAAGGAGGCCGGCCGGCAGGCCGCCAAGGAGACGGAGGCGGCCAAGGCGGCGTCCGCCAAGGCGGTGAAGGCCGCCGAGCTGGCGAAGGAGGCGGCGGAGAAGGCCGCGAAGGAAGCGTCCCTGGCGCAGAAGGACTCGCTGGACGCCGCGGCCGCGGCAGGACGTGCCGCCAAGGCCGCCAAGCAGGCCGCCGGCGCCGCGCAGCAGGCGATCTCCGCGGCCAACGCGGCGAACAACGCGGCCCGGGTAGCGGCGAGCGCCGCCTCTCAGGCCGCCGCCGCGGCAGCCGGTGCGGCACGCGCGTCGTCGAACGCCCGCAGTGCTGCCGCAGATGCCGCGCGCGACGCGAAGAACGCCTCCGCGGCCCGAAAGGCCGCCGAGGACGCCCGGGCCGCCGCCAAGGGCGCCAACCTCGCCGCCGACGCGGCCGACCAGGCCTCGAAGGCGGCGACAGCGGCCGGCGTGGCGGCCCTCTCCGCCGTGAGCGCGGGTGCCAACGCCGACCGGGCGGCGTCGGCCGCCCTGGAGGCGAGCGGCTACGCCAACCAGAGCAGTGCACAGGCCGCCGAGGCCCGTCGCTCCGCCGCTGCCGCCAAGCGTCACGCGGCCGAGGCCAACCGTGCCGCCTCCGCGGCGGAGAAGCTGGCCCGCAAGGCCGCGACAGCGGCGTCCCAGGCCCGTGACGAGGCGCGCTCAGCAGCGGCCCACGCCAACGCGTCGGCCAAGGCCGCCGACGAGGCCGCCGAGCACGCGGGCGAGGCGGCGCAGGCCGCCGACAGGGCCACCGCACACGCCAAGGCCGCGACAGAAGCCGCCAACACGGCGTCCAAGGCGGTCACCAAGGCGCAGGAGGTCTACCAGCTCGCGCGCGAGGTCGAGACCGAGGAACTCCGCGGCCGGACCAACGCGGGTATCGAGCAGGCCAAGGACATCAAGGAGGACGACGACACCCGCCGGGCTGCCGTCGCCAAGGAGATACAGGAGTCGAAGGACCGGGACGCCGAGGCCCAGCGCCTCGCGACCGCCGCGGCCCAACCGGGGGCGGACCTCGGCCAGGTGGCCACCGACGGACGCAAGCTCGCGCTCCTCGCCGTCCGGAACGCGGACGCATGGAGCCGTGCCGCTGCCGAGGTGGCCCTCGCCTCCTCCGACGAGTATGTCGTCGACTACGTCCGCAACGGCTGGAAGGAGGCGCGCGAGCAGGACGAGCGCTTCCAGGTCGAGCGACTGGCCGAGGACAGCATGAGCAAGGCCGTGCGGGACGCGGCGGAGACCGCGCTCGCCGGTGACTCCGCGGGTGTGCACACCTTCCTGACCAAGGGTCAGTACGACGCCGGCGCACAGGACTTCCGTGTCGCCATCGCACAGGCCGCCGACACAGGCGGCCCGATCGTCACCGAGGAGGCGAGGAAGGCGCTCGCCGCCGGTACTCCCGCCGCCTTCCGGCAGTTCCTGCTCACCACGCAGTACACGGCCCGCACCCAGGACGAGCGGGTCCAGGCGGCTCAGCTCGTCTCCACGGGCGGCCCCGAGGTGAAGTCCGCTGCGCGGATCGCCCTCGAAGGTTCACCCCAGTCGCTGCACGCGTTCATCGCCAAGGGTCAGTTCATGGCCCAGCGCAAGGACCTGCTCGCGGCCACCCACGTCGCACAGGTCCAACAGCTGATCGCGGAGGCGGCCGGCATCGCGGCCACCGCCCAGCAGGATGCCGCGGAGGCCCGGCAATCCGCGGCCATCGCCCGCAAGGCCTCGGAGGACGCGGCCAGGTACGCCAAGGAGGCCAAGGACTCGGAGATCAAGGCCAAGGGCTACGCCGACGACGCGGCCCAGCACGCCAGGGACGCGGAGGCGTCCGCAGCGCGTGCGGCCGAGTCGGCGAGGACTGCCCGCAACGCGGCGAACAACGCCAACCGTGACGCCCGTGCCGCGGCGGCGTCCGCCGCCACGGCGACCGTCTCCTCGGAGATGGCGCAGGCGTCGGCGTCGAGCGCATGGTCGGCGGCGAACGAGGCACGGGCGTCGGCGACGGCGGCGGGCAAGGACGCCAAGGCAGCCCTCACGGCGGCCAAGGACGCCTACTCAGTCGCCCTGAAGAAGCTGAAGGCGGAGGAGGAGGCGCGCCGCAAGGCGGCCGTCGCCGCGAAGGAGAAGGCGGAGAACGACCCGGGCGCTCAGGCCCGTGAGATGTACCGCTGCGGCTTCGTGGGCTGTGACCTGGCGAGCAGCAACCACCCCCGCTGGTGCCAGCAGAACGAGATCCTGTGCGCGATCTTCGCGGACGGGGCCCGGTTCGGCGAGGCGATGAAGCAGCTCCACGACGTCGCGTCGATCTTCACCGATCTCGGACTGCTGGAGGCGTGCGCCGACGACCCGACCATCTCGAACTGCTGGGAGTTCCTGGGGGACGTCACCGTCAAGTCGAAGGCGCGGTGGGCGGAGTCCGCGTACGACCTGATGCGCAAGCTCTTCAAGGTCAACAAGATCTGCAAGAAGGCCAAGCCGCTCACGGTCTCCGGGCAGCGCTCGTCGGTGCAGCCGGCCTCCGTGCGGATGGCGGCGGCCGCTCCGAAGTGGGCGTGCGGTGACTTCACCAGAGGGTACGACGGGGACGGGATGATCACCGCCAACGTCACGGACGGCCTGCTGACCATCGCGGTCGAGAGGAACGACAGCAAGACCAAGGGCTATCAGATGTTCGACGACATGATGGCCCACTACGGTGCGGAAGGCATTCAGGCGGTCCAGGGAAACTGGAACCGAAGCATGCCCAGCAATCTGGACGAGTTCAACGCGCTCTTGCGCAGCGGAAAGACGCTGGAGGAGGCCGCGGCCGGCACCTTCACCGGCAGGAACTCGGCACGGTACGGATTCGGCAGGGTCTACGGCATCAAGGTCACAGGTGAGCACGGACACTACACAAACGTCCAGGTCCACTTCGGAAGGTAGAACGGAAGCACCAATGGAGAAGGCAGCCGAAGACATCCGGCGCATGGCGGCGGAAGGCGCGGGACTCGTCGCCATGATCGAGATGCTCAGACGGGACGAGGATTTCCGGCTGACCCCGCTGCATCTGCTGCGGATCCTCGGCGAGGGCGTCGGTATCCCGTGGACCGAGTCCCGGGTACTCCTGGAGTTCTTCGACCCCGACCTGAGGCCGCTCGTACCCGAGGACGAGGTCGACCGCAGGGCTGAAGAACTGCTGTCCCCTTACGTGACGCGGGAGGGGTAGCGGCGAAGGAAACGGGGACCGGTGCGGTCCGGGCACAAGGCCCGGTCCGCACCGGTCTTCTTCTACTCGGTCCAGCGGACGAACTGCGACCAGGCGTCGGGTGCGACGGTGAAGGTGGGGCCCTCGGGGTTCTTGGAGTCGCGGACGTGGACGGCGTCGGGGCAGGTGGCGACCTCGATGCAGTTGCCGCCGCTGTCGTCGCTGTAGCTGGACTTGCGCCAAGCGAACGCGACCTCGATGCAGTCGCCACCGCTGGCGTTGCTGTAGCTGGACTTGTGCCAGTGCAGCGTCTCGCTCATCTCAGCTCTCCTGCCAACCTCTCGATGAGGCCCAGCGATTCACGGGGATCCAGGGCCTGTGCCCGGATCTTCGCATACCGCTGCATGTACGTACTCACCTTTGCCGGGTCGGCGATCAGCAGGCTCTCCTCCTGGGATTCCAGGTAGGTCAGGTGCTCGTGGGTCGGCGTCTCGACCAGATTCAGTCCGCCGTGACCTCCTGCGTACTCGCCCCCGAAACCGCAGTCCATGAGCAGCACCTGCAACGTCACATTCCGCCGCCGCGCGCACTCCGCCAGGTGCAGCAACTGCGCCCGCATCACCTCCGGGTTCCCGATCCCCCTCCGTAACACCGATTCCTCCACGATCAGCTCGATCAGTGCCACCGGCTCCCGGTTGAACAGCACCCTGCGGGCGAGCCGCGCCTCGACCAGTTCCTCGACGCGGGGCTCGGGCAGGGGCGGGTAGCCGCCGCCGATCAGCGCCCGTGCGTACGCCTCGGTCTGGAACAGACCGTGGACCACCAGCGTCGCGTACAGCGACAGGCCCACCGCCTTCTGCTCCAGCAGGACGTAGTCCTTGAACTGCGCCGGGTACTTGTCCAGCCGCACGTACTCCCGCGCCTGCTCGAAGATCCCCGTCCCGCTGCCCAGCACCCGCTCCAGCTGCACCAGCATGTCGTCGCTCGCCGGCTGCGCGAAGGTCTCCATCGCGCTCACCGCCGCGCCCGAGTAGCCGAGTTCGCTTCCCAGTTGTTCCTGCGTCAGTCCCTGCCGGATACGCAGGTTCTTGGCGACGTTCGCCACCAAACGCGTCGCCGGACCCGCCGTTTCCTTGTTCTCCGCTCGCGCCATTTCTGATCACCACTTCGACTCGACCGGACTCAACCGGTCTCAACCGGAACTCGTCGAATTCAACCCGCCTCAAGGGGCGTTGGTGCAGGTCAAGACGTACGCAACGGCTCCTTCAGGCTCTGGAAAACGCTATCCGTGGTCACCGAGGATGTCGTCGTGGATACGCAAAGTCGCCAAGTAAACCTGGACTGGATTCCGGCTTCCGGATTCCAACTCCGCAAAGCAGGTGTGCAATTCGACGCGGCCCGCGTCGACGGTGAGGACGGCCGCCGGCTCGCCGATCTGCTGGAGGTGATGACGAACGGCGACCCCGGCCCCGTGGTCGCCGAAGCCTACGGACGGCGGTCGGTGTACTTCCTCGTACCGGTGGGCAGCACCGCGCACCGGCCGTGGCCGCGCGGGGTCACCCGGCTGGGCTCGGGCCCGGCGCACGTCAGTTTCATCCCCGTGCCCGCACTACGGGGCCGCACCTGGCCGCTGTCCTGGCGGTTTCCGCCCACATCGGCCGGACGGTTCGTCCATCCCCTGCTGCTGTGGCACTCCGCGACGGTGGTGCTCAGCCGGTCTTCCGGTACGTGAGCGGAGCGCCGCCCGAGCCGACCAGTTCACGGACGATCGTGCCGTTCGACAGCTCCAGCCGGCTCCACTGGCCCGGTGAGCACTTCGTCCGGTCGCCGAACGTGACCTGGGTGGGGCCCAGTTCGAGCGGCGGGCCGGAGGCCTGGAGCTTGGCCGACCAGCGGCAGTCGTAGGTGGGGCCGATGCCGGAGAGGGTCATGACCTGTTCGCCCGAGGAGCCCTGGGTGATCGTCATGGTCCGGGTGTTGGTGCCGTCGGCGGTGTCGAAGGAGGACGTCCAGGTACCGACGTACTCGGCCGGGACACCGCCCTCGGCCGTGCTCGGGCTGTTGGACGGTGTGCTCGACGGGCTGTCGGACCCGGACGGGGTGGTCGAGCCGGGGGTCTCCGGGCCCGAGGACGCCGGTCCCGGCTTGGGGTCCGCGGTCGTCTTCTTGTCCTTGTCGCCCATGAAGGCGTAGACGGACCCGCCGGCGCCGACCGCGACGATGAGCGCCACCACGATGAGGGCCGCCGTCCCGCGATTGCTCCTGGCCGGGGCCGCGGGCGGGGGCGTCAGCACGTACGGAGGCGGGGTCTGCTGGTACGGCGGCGTCTGGTGGTGGTGGGACGGCGGTGTCTGCTGGTAGTGCGCGTACGGCGGTGTCTGCTGCGGCCCGGGGTGCTGATGCGGGTAGCCGTACGGCAGCGGGGGCGGGGGAGTGGGCGGCGGGGTCGACGTGGGCGCCTTCGGCGGGGCCGTGACCGTCGGCGGGTGCTCGGGTGCCGCCTTCGCCGGGTCGGCGGGCTGCTCGACCTCCAGCAACTGCACGGCGTGACGGCCGAGCTGGGCGATCAGCGCACCCGGCAGCCAGGGCTCGTCGTCCTCGTCGGTGACCGTGCGCTCCAGGATCTCGTCGAGACCCGGCCGCGCCTCGGGATCCTTGTTCAGGCAGGCCCGGATGAGTTCGTCGAGGTCCTCGGGCAGCCCCTCGAGGTCCGGTTCCTCCTGCGCGATACGGAACATCAGCGCGTGCACGCCGCTGTCGGCCGAGCCAAAGGGGAGCCGGCCCGTCGCGGTGAAGGCGAGGACCGCGCCGAGGCAGAAGATGTCGCACGCGGCCGTGACCCGGTCGCCGCGCACCTGCTCGGGCGCCATGAAGCCGGGGGAGCCGACGAGCGCACCGGTCCGGGTGAGACCGCCGTCGGTGACCGTCTCCAGCGCCCTGGCTATCCCGAAGTCGATGACCCGGGGGCCGTCGATGGTGATCAGGATGTTGGACGGCTTCAGGTCGCGGTGGATGAGATCCGCGCCGTGGATGCTGCGCAGGGCGTGCGCGAGACCGGACGCGAGGATGCGGACCGACCGTACGGGGAGCGGGCCGTGGCCGCCGGAGACGACCGAGTGCAGCGAGGGACCCGCGACATAGCCGGTGGCCACCCACGGCACGGGCGCCTCCGTGTCGGCGTCGAGCACGGGCGCCGTCCACTGCCCGCCGACCCGCAGGGCGGCCCGGACCTCCTGGCGGAAGCGCGCCCGGAACTCCTCCTGTTCGGCGAGTTCCTGGCGTACGAGCTTCACGGCGACCGTGCGGCCGCGGTCGTTGCGCGCGAGGTACACCTGGCCCATGCCGCCCGCTCCGAGCCGGGCGAGCAGCCTGTACTCACCGATGTGCTGCGGATCCCCTGGTGCCAGCTGGTCCATCGCCGCGCGCCTCCCCCGAAGTCTTCTGTTGGACGGACCGAGAATAGTGCGGTCCGTGCCACGGCAAGTAGGTCAGTATCCGACCTGCATGCCGCCTACGGTCGGTCTCGCGCAAGCGCACCCCGAGCGCCCCGGTGACCACGTCCGGTGCGCGCGACCCGTACGCGAGGAGACTGCCATGACCGTCAAGCCGGTTCCCGAGGGATACACCAGCGTCACACCGTGGATCATCGGCCAGGACACCGCGGGCGTCATCGACTTCCTGAAGGCGGCGTTCGGGGCGGTGGAGCTCGGCAGGATGACGGACGAGAACGGCCGCATCGGCCATGCCGAGGTGCGGATCGGGGACGCGGTGGTGATGCTCTTCGATGCCCCGGGGGCCGACTGGCCGCCGACGCCCGCCTTCCTGCGGCTGTACGTCGAGGACGCGGCGGCCGTGCACCGCAGGGCGGTCGAGGCCGGCGGACAGTCGGTGACCGAGGTGACGCACCTCTTCTTCGGCGACCGGGTGGGCCGGGTACGCGACCCCTTCGGCAACCTCTACTGGATCCAGACGCACATCGAGGATGTGAGCGAGGAGGAGATGGAGCGTCGCCTCGGCGACCCCGTCTTCACCGAGGCGATGGACTACGTCACGAGCGCGGACTTCTTTCCCGGGGTCCGCTGATCGCCTCCAGCGCTTTGGACAGCTCCTCCAGGACTCGAGCCGTCTCGGCGAACCGCTCGGGCCCCAGTGCCTCGGCGAGACGGCCGGCCAGCTCGGCATGGCCCGGATCGATCCGGGTGATCGCCGAGCGGCCTTCGTCGGTCGGACGCAGCAGCTTGGCCCGGCGGTGCGCGGGGTTCGGCTCGTAGGCCGCGAGGCCCCGCTCGACCAGGAGGTCGGCGATCCGCTGCACGCTCTGGCGCGTGATGCCCATGTCCCGGGCGATCCCGGCGACCGGCTGCGGCACCCGCACCACCGCTCCGAGGACCTGCCACCAGGACGCGGTCAGTCCGACGTCCTTCGCCAACTCGTCGGAGACCGTGAGGAACTGGCCGTTCAGCCGGAAGACGCCGAGCGCCGTCCGGGTGAGCAGGTCCTGTTCTTCGCGGCTCACGATTCGAGGACCGCGAAGGCGGAGGCGTCCGAGTCGTGGAACAGCCGGTACCAGGCGTCCAGCTTCTCGCCCTCGTACACGCCGAGCTTGGCGAAGACCTCGCGGGCGAGGGCGACGGGCTCGGTCGGGCCCGCGGTGATCAGGTCGCCGTCGGTGACGGCGTCGGCCTCCCGGTAGTGCTCGCCGCCCTTGTAGCCGGTGGCGGCCAGGTAGAACGAGACGGCGCTGGTGTGGTCGCGGTCGTCCAGCAGACCCTCGCGCGCCAGTCCGGCGGTGGCGCCGCAGATGGCGGCGACCGGGACACCCGCGTCGAGGAAGGTGCGCGCGGCGGCGGCGAAGGGCGCGAGGTCGTCGCCGGCGTCCCAGAGGTGGGCGCCGGTGAGGATCAGCAGCGCGCTGTCCGCGGGGTCGAGGTCCGCGAGTGCGAGGTCGGGCTGGACACGGACGCCGCCCATGGTGGTGACGGGGTCGGTGGTGAGGCCGACGGTCCGGACCGTGAAGCCGTTCTGGGTCAGATGAGCGGTGGTGTGGCCCGTCTCCCAGTCGGCGAAGGTGTCGTAGACGGCGAGATGAACGGTGGTGCGGGTCATGGTGCCCTCCTCGTTCGACATGACAGAAGACTGTCATGTCGACAGGATGCTGTCAATATTCTTCCAGGGGGGCGAAGCACCCGACAGAACGCCGATGAAAGTGGCCGAGGCCATACAGGGTGGCCATGTCGGCCCTCACCTGCGCGTCCTTACGCTGGGCCGCATGACCCCTCATGCCGATGCCGATCCCCAGGCCGGCGCCGCCGTCAAGGCGGCCGACCGTGCGCACGTCTTCCACTCGTGGTCCGCCCAGGGCCTGATCGACCCGCTCGCCGTCTCCGGCGCCGAGGGTTCGTACTTCTGGGACTACGACGGGAACCGCTATCTCGACTTCACCAGTGGCCTCGTCTACACCAACATCGGGTACCAGCACCCGAAGGTCGTCGCCGCGATCCAGGAGCAGGCGGGCCGGCTGACGACCTTCGCGCCCGCCTTCGCCGTCGAGGCGCGCTCCGAGGCGGCCCGGCTGATAGCCGAGCGCACCCCCGGTGACCTCGACAAGATCTTCTTCACCAACGGCGGCGCCGAGGCCGTCGAGAACGCCATCCGGATGGCCCGTCTGCACACGGGCCGCCCGAAGGTGCTCTCGGCCTACCGCTCGTACCACGGCGGCACCGCGACCGCGATCAACGTCACCGGCGACCCCCGGCGCTGGGCGAACGACAACGGCACGGCGGGAGTCGTCCACTTCTGGGGACCCTTCCTCTACCGCTCCCCGTTCTACGCGTCGACCGAGGCCGAGGAGTGCGCGCGGGCGCTCCAGCACCTCGAGGACACCATCGCGTTCGAGGGCCCCTCGACGATCGCGGCGATCATCCTGGAGACGATCCCCGGCACGGCCGGGATCATGGTCCCGCCGCCCGGCTACCTCGCAGGCGTTCGCGAGATCTGTGACCGCCACGGCATCGTGTTCGTCCTGGACGAGGTGATGGCGGGCTTCGGCCGGACCGGCAAGTGGTTCGCCGCGGACCACTTCGACGTGGTGCCCGACCTGCTGACCTTCGCCAAGGGCGTCAACTCCGGGTATGTGCCGCTGGGCGGTGTCGCGATCTCCGCGGAGATCGCGGCGACCTTCGAGACCCGGCCCTACCCCGGCGGCCTCACCTACTCCGGCCACCCGCTGGCCTGCGCGGCGGCCGTCGCGACGATCCAGGTGATGGAGGACGAGAAGGTCGTCGAGCACGCGGCCCACATCGGCGAGACGGTCCTCGGCCCGGGCCTGCGCGACCTGGCCGAACGCCACCCGAGCGTGGGCGAGGTGCGGGGCACGGGCGTGTTCTGGGCGCTGGACCTGGTCCGCGACCGCGAGACGCGTGAGCCGCTGGTGCCGTACAACGCGACGGGTTCGGCGGCGGCGCCGATGGGGGCGTTCGCGGCGGCGTGCAAGGCGAACGGCCTGTGGCCCTTCGTGAACATGAACCGGACGCACGCGGTGCCGCCGTGCAATGTGAGCGAGGCGGAGGCGAAGGAGGGGCTGGCGGCGCTGGACGTGGCGCTGTCGGTGGCGGACGAACGCGTGGCCTGAGGGCGGATGTTCAGCCCCGCCACGGCTTCGGGCTGTGGCGGGGCTCCCGCCCCGGGCCCTGTGCGGCGAGGCCCGGTGGGTCAGCCCGTCCGGCGTTTGAGGACACGGTCGTAGGCCGTTCCCAGGGCTCCGCCCCGGACCCCGCGCCTCAATCGCCGGCGGGGCTGGAATGTCTCCCTCACCCGCCGGGCGGCGCCATCGGTGGCTCCACCTCCAGGAACCTGCGGTTGCGCGGCCCCTTGTAGAGCAGCGCCTCCCAGCCCGCCGATGTCAGCACCCGCGCGCACTGCGACAGCCGCTGCTCCTCCTCCTGGGCGGCGCCGCTGCCCGGCGGGCCCAGCCAGTCCACGCACACCGCGCCCGCCCGGTCGGCCGTGCGCACCCGGTACCCCGTGGCGGTGCGCGCGCCCTCCGCGTCCGTCGCCGACGGCGCCAGGCCGCCCGCCTCCAGCGCCAGGGCCACCGCACGGACCGCCTGACGCAGCTCCCACTCCGCCGGCGCCGCGCCCGTCAGGCGGCGTATCTGCAGCAGCCCCTCGTA
Source organism: Streptomyces sp. NBC_00306 (assembly GCF_036169555.1). GTDB lineage: Bacteria > Actinomycetota > Actinomycetes > Streptomycetales > Streptomycetaceae > Streptomyces > Streptomyces achmelvichensis. The sequence continues at coordinate 4,339,052 of NZ_CP108032.1, forward strand.
CGCCGTCCGCACCTGCGCGGCCCGGTTCCGGTCCGCGAGCAGCTCCGCCGGGCCGTCTCCCGTGGCCGCCTCGAAGACATCGGTCACGTCCGCCTCCCTGTGGGCATCTTCCGTCTCCCTCGTGACTCCGCCGTTCGGATCCTGCCGGCCCCTCGCTCCCCGGGACCGTCCTGGACGCTTGGTCCCGTCGCAGGTCATTCACCCGTGCCTCACCCGGTTCGTCGGCACTGGCCTATCGTGTCCGGGACCCCAGGCGAAGGAGAAGCCATCGATGCGCGGCCCCGGCAGTACCGCTGTCACCCGCAGCACCCTGCGGCAACAGATCGCGGACGCGCTGCGTGACGAGGTGCTTGCGGGACGTCTGAAGCCCGGTCAGGAGTTCACCGTCAAGCTGATCGCCGACCAGTACGGCGTCTCGGCCACACCGGTGCGCGAGGCGCTCGTCGACCTGTCCGCCCAGGGTCTGCTCGACTCGGACCAGCACCGCGGCTTCCGCGTGCACCGGTTCACCGTCGACGACTACCGCCGCATGGTCGATGCCCGTTCGCTCGTCATCGACGGCATCTTCCGCCAGGCGGAGCGCCAGGGCCGCAGCACCGTGCCCGGCAAGGCACTGGTGTCGGTGCGCCGCCGTGCCGAGGAGGCCGCACGCGCCGCCCGCGGCGGCGACCTCGACATCCTCATCGGCTACGACCTGCGCTTCTGGAACGAGCTCGGCGCCGTCGTCGCCAACAGCTACATCTCCGAGTTCCTGCACCGGCTGCGCGTCCAGGCCTGGGTGTTCGCCGTCCCGTTCCTGCGGGCGGACCCCGAGCTGCGGGACTGGCTGTGGAACGGCCACGAGGACCTCATCGACGCCATCGGCGCGGGCGACCTGGCGGCCGCCCGCACCGTCGTCGACAGTTACAACGACCATGCGCTCGCCTGGGCGGATCGGCTGGAGCAGTGAGCGTGGACCTGAGCGTCGTCGTCCCGGCGTACAACGAGGAGGGCAGACTCCGGCCCACCCTGGAGGCGATCTGCACCCATCTGCGTGCGGAGCCCGGCCGCTGGGGGGACTGGGAGCTGATCGTCGTCGACGACGGCTCCACCGACTCCACCGCCAAGATCGCCCGGGAGGCCGCGGCCGTCGAGCCGCGGATCCACGTGATCGCGAGCGAGGACAACCGCGGCAAGGGCAACGCCCTGCGGCAGGGCGTGCTCGCCTCGTACGGCCGGCGGGTGCTGGTCACCGACGCGGACCTCGCGACGCCCATCGAGGAACTGGACCGTCTCGACAAGCAGCTCGCCGCCGAGGACAGCGCGGCGGCGATCGGCTCGCGCGCGCACCCCGACTCCACGATCGAGGTCCACCAGCGGCGGACCCGCGAGTGGCTCGGCCGGATGGGCAACCGGCTCATACGCACCGTCGCCGTCCCCGGGATCCACGACACCCAGTGCGGATTCAAGCTCTTCGACGGCGACAAGGCGCGCGCCGCCTTCGCCGACTCACGACTCGACGGGTGGGGCATCGACGTCGAGATACTCCGCCACTTCCGGCGCGAGGGCTGGCCGGTCACGGAGGTCCCGGTGCGCTGGTCGCACCAGGAGGGCTCCAAGGTCAGACCGCTGGACTACGGCAAGGTCCTGCTGGAGCTCGTCCATCTGCGGGCCCGTGCGGTGCGGCGGACCGACCTCCTGGTCGTCGGCCTCTTCCTCCTCGCGGCGCTCTTTCTCTACAAGAACCTGTGGGCCGACCTCGGCCACGGCTACCTCGACGACGCGGGACAGGACCAGAACCAGTGGGAGTGGTTCTTCGCCGTCACCGCCGACAACGTGATCCATCTGCGCAATCCGCTGTTCACGACGCTCCAGGGGCATCCCGACGGCGTGAACCTGATGGCGAACACCGTGATGCTCGGGCTCTCCGTCCCGCTCACCCCGGTGACCCTGCTGCTGGGTCCGACCGTCACCTGGGCGCTCGTGCTCACGCTCGGCCTCGCCGCGACCGCCACGTCCTGGTACTGGCTGATCGCCCGCCGGCTCGTCGACAACCGGTGGGCCGCGGCCGTCGGCGCGGCCCTCGCCGCCTTCGCGCCGCCGATGATCTCGCACGGCAACGCGCACCCCAACTTCCTTGTGCTCTTCATGATCCCGGTGATCGTGGACCGCGCCCTGCGGCTGTGCGAGGGCCGCGCGGTCGTGCGCGACGGCGTGCTCCTCGGCCTCTTCGCGACGTACCAGATCTTCCTCGGCGAGGAGCCGCTGCTGCTCGCGGCGATGGGCATGCTGTTCTTCGCCCTCGCGTACGCGCTCGTGCGGCGCGATGTGGCCCGGACGGCCTGGCGGCCGCTGCTGCGCGGGATCACGGTCGCGCTCGCGGTGTGCCTGCCCCTGGTCGCGTTCCCGCTCGGCTGGCAGTTCTTCGGACCGCAGAGCTACACGAACGTGCTGCACGGCGACAACACCGCCAACGGACCGCGTGCCTTCCTGGAGTTCGCGGGACGCTCGCTGATGGGCACGGACGAGCGCGCCGACCGGCTCGCCATGAACCGCACCGAGCAGAACGCCTTCTTCGGCTGGCCGCTCGTCGCGCTCACCACGGCGATCGTGGTGCGGCTGTGGCGGCTCGCGGCGGTGAAGGCGCTGGCGTTCACGGCGTTCGCCGCGGCCTTCCTCTCGCTCGGCTCGACGTTCCGCATCCCGTACACCGACATCGTGCTGACCGGCCCCTGGCGGGCGCTCGCCCACCAGCCGCTCTTCGAGTCCGTCATCGAGTCGCGGTTCGCGATGATCTGCGCGCCGGTGCTCGGCATCCTTGTCGCCCTCGCCGTCGACCGGCTGGCCGTCACGAAGGATCGGGTCCATCAGGTCGTGGGCCTCGCGGCGGTGGCGGCGGCGCTGCTGCCGGTGCTGCCGACGCCGTACCCGGTGCGCGAGCGGCAGGACGTGCCGGAGTTCATCACACGGGGCATGTACCGCGCGTACCTCGCCGAGGGTGAATCCATGGTCACCGTGCCGCTGCCGTCGCCCGCCGGTGCGGAGGCGCTGCACTGGCAGTCGGCCACCACGCTGGACTTCCCGGTCGCGGGCGGCTACTTCAACGGCCCCTGGGGACCGGACCGTATCGGCATCTACGGCGCCACCCCGCGGCACACCTCCAACCTCTTCAGCGAGGTCCGCAACTCCGGGCAGGTCCCGGTGATCGGCCCCAACTGGCAGGCCCAGGCCCGCGCGGACCTGGAGGCGTGGCGGGCGGGTGTCGTGGTGCTCCAGCCGCAGTACAACGCCGAGGCGCTTCATGCGACGGTGGAGAAACTGCTCGGAAAGCCGGGCAGGCGAGTGGGCGGCGTATGGGTATGGGATGTGGGAACGTCCAGGGACACTGGCGCAGGGGAGCGGTGACGGCAGGTGACCGGCCCCCTTCGCCGAACGTGTCCGTGGCACTACTCTGTCCCGACCATCGCACGACTGTCGCGCCGACCGTGCCCGATCCTGCTGGAGAGCGAGCCTTCCCTTGGCCTGTGACCTGTGGCTGGTCCCCCTCGTCGATGTGCTGTGCCACAGCCCCGACAACCCCTTCGCCGAAGAGATCGCGTCGTACGACAAGGCGCTGACCGACTCCGGTCTGCCGACAGTGCCCGTCTTCGCCTACATGCCGGGCCTGTCGGGCGATGTCGCCCCGGTCGCCGGCTTCGACTACGACGCGCTGCACTTCCTGCGGCGCGCCTACCTGCTCCAGCTGTGCGGGCTCGCCGTCACCCCGGTCGACGAACTGGGCGGTGACTACGAGCAGTTGCTGGAGATGTTCGAGTCGACGGCCCAGCAGTCGCACCTGGTGTGGCACTACGACCACGCCGGGGCGTACGTCCCGGTGGACTTCGCGTCCCCGCTGTTCAACGAGGAACTCCTCGCGGGCGGCGGCCCCCTCGGCTCCACCCAGGGGCTGTTGCGGGAACTGGAATTCGTCGCGCCCGCGATCGGCATCGACGCGGCGAACCCGCCGGCCGCGCCGCAGCCACCGGACCGCCCGACGTCCCTGGAGGAGCCGGCGGGTCCCATTCCGTACGACGAGAGCCCCTTCGCCCGGGAGCGGCACGTGTGGCTGGGTCTGCACGCGGCGGCGACGCGGAGCCTGGGCCAGGGCTCGATGATCATTTTCAGCTGAGGGTCCCGGCCGAGGTCGTCAGCCGGGACGCATCCACCGACGCACATCCGCAGCACATGTACTGAACGGGCAGCCGTAAGCTGCGCGACACCTCCGGCCGGTAGGACCGGTGCATGTCACAGACGAGCACCCCGGTGACGGGGGAGAACGCGGACGAAGCTCTCCCCCGCCCGACGAGTTTCGCGGACGTCAAGGGCTGGTTCTGGCCGGTGGACCAGCTGCTCTTCGACTGGTTCCTCGGCCATCAGCGCGACACGGACCCCGACGGCCGGGGGGATCTGCTGGAGCTCGGCGCGTACCTCGGCAAGAGCGCGATCTTCACTGGGAGCTATCTGCGCGACGGTGAGGAGTACACGGTCTGCGACCTGTGGGACTCACCGGCGCCGGACGACCCCAACAGCGCGGAGATGAACCGGTCGTACGCGACCCTCACCCGGCGCGCCTTCGAGGCGAACTACCTGTCCTTCCACGACGAGTTGCCGCGCATGGTGCAGGCACCGACGTCGGTGATCACCTCGAAGGTACGCCCGGGCAGCTGCCGCTTCGTCCACGTCGACGCGTCGCACCTGTACGAGCACGTCCACGGGGACATCGCGGCGGCGAAGGAACTGCTGCAACCCGAGGGCATCGTGTCCTTCGACGACTTCCGGGCGGAGCACTGCCCCGGGGTCTCGGCGGCGGTGTGGGGCGCGGTGGCGACCTCGGGCCTGAAGCCGGTCGTGATCACGGGAACGAAGCTGTACGGCACCTGGGGCGATCCGGCACCGCTGACGGCGACGCTTCTGGACTTCCTGGCGGACCGGACGGACCTGTGGCACGGGGTGGAGGAGGTGGCGGGCCGCCCGCTGATCCGCATCAAGGGCAACAAGGCGACGCCCCCGCCCCACCCGAAGTCCCGCCACGAACCGCTCCCGCCCCCGGAACCGACCCCACCCCCGGTGACGCCACCCCCGCTCCCGGTCCGCCCCCGCCCTTCCCGGACCCGCCGCCTGGCGAAGGACCTGCTGCCGCCGGTGGTGACGAGGGCGCTGACGTCGCGTCGTCCGTAGGTGCGCGGGGGTGCGCGTGCGGCTGGCACCGGCGGGGTGGGGTGCGTGTGTGGTCTGCTCGCTGCCGGCACGGCCTGCGGCCGTGTCCTCAATCGCCGGACGGGCTTGATGGTGCGGCCACGTCTTTGCCTGCACGGCCTGCGGCCATGTCCTCAATCGCCGGACGGGCTTGAGTTGCCCCGCACATCAGGCCGCGGGGCAGGAGCCTCGCGCCGAGCTGAGCATGGGCCCGCACACCAAGCCCCGCCGGCGATTGAGGCGTGGGCTCCGGTCAACACGTCGAGCCTGGGATGGGGGCCGCACTTCGTGCACTCCCAGCCTCGCCGGCGATTGAGGCGCGGGCTTGGGGCAAGGGCCTGAGCCGGCATGCGGCTGCACCCCATCCCCTGGGCGGGCGATCGGAGCGTGGGGCCGCACTTCGTGCTCTCGGTCGGGCGATCGGGCCCCGCCGGCGTTTGAGGCGTGGGCTCCGGTCATCAGGTCGAGCCTGGCATGGGCCCGCACATCAAGCCCCGCCGGCGATTGAGGCGCGGGGTCCGGGGCGGAGCCCCGCAAGGGGGGCGCATTCAGCCCGTCCGGCGATTGAGGACACCGCCCGCCGCAGGCGGTACAGCTGCACGGGTACGCGGGTACACGAGCCCGGGGCCCTGGGGCCAACCCCCAGGCGTCAGCGCGGCGACTCCGGTGGCCGCTGCCGCGGCATGTTCGGCCGCGTCCCCGGCGGCAACGGCATTCGCGCCGAACCCGCCTCCCGCCCCGCTCCGACCCCGCCGCCCCCCGGCACCCCCACCGACTGCACCAGCGGCCCCGGCGCCCCGCGGAACTCCACCATCCAGTCCGCCGTCTCGCCGCGCACCAGCTCCGTCACGTCCTCGGAGAACCGCCGCAGCACCCCCAGGCACCGGTCCGCCGCCTCACCGGCCGTACCCTCCGCGGGGCCGAGCACCTCCCGTACGCACTCCGACGCCCAGTCGAACTGAAGTACCTGAAGCCTTCGTTGCACGGCCTGCGCCGTCGCCACGTCGCGCATCCAGCCGGAGGTCACCCCGAAGTACCGGTCGCAGCCCAGACACGCGGCGCCGAGTAACAGCAGTACATAGCCCCACCCGGCCGCCCCGGGCAGCGCGCCCGTGAGGTCGAGGAGCGGGAGCGCGGCGCCGGTGATGGCCCCCGCCGCCGTACCGATCCGCAGCACCCGTCCCGCGAGCCGCTTGCGGACCCGGTCGTGGAGGTACCACTCCGCCGTGCGCAGCGCGCCCGTCTCCACCCAGCGGTACAGCTCGTCGAGCCGTTCCGCGGGCTCTCCCCAGTCGCCGAGCGGAAACACCCGGCCGGTCAGGTCACCGCGCGGTACCTCGCCGCGTTCCTCCCGGGCCGGCCCCCCGGGCTGCATCTCCGGCTGGCTCACCGGGGCACTCCTCTACGACGTGATGGCGGCGTGACACTTCGTGACGGACGGTGCGCACGTGCACCCGGTGCACGGTGATGCGCCGATGCGCATGCTCTTCCTACCGCCGAATGGTGGGCCGCGCGCCGGAAATCCTGGTATTTCCGCCCTTACGAGGGCCTTGATCAGCTAGGGGTGCCACGCCCCGGTCACTCGAAAGAGTTGTCACGACAGGGTGCGGCGCGCCGCCCGGTGACCACGTAGGCTCGGCTTACCGAACAACCGTCGTCGAAGTGCCTGGAGTGACCGTGATTCCCGGTGGTGGCCAGCCCAATATGCAGCAGCTCCTTCAGCAGGCCCAGAAGATGCAGCAGGACCTCGCACAGGCGCAGGAAGAGCTGGCGCAGACTGAGGTAGAGGGGCAGGCGGGCGGCGGGCTGGTGAAGGCCACCGTCACCGGCTCCGGCGAGCTGCGGGGCCTGGTCATCGACCCGAAGGCCGTCGACCCCGAGGACACCGAGACCCTGGCCGACCTCGTCGTCGCCGCCGTCCAGGCGGCCAACGAGAACGCGCAGCAGCTCCAGCAGGAGAAGCTCGGCCCGCTCACCCAGGGTCTCGGCGGCATGCCGGGACTGGGCTTCTAAGGCCGGGGCGCACCAACTACCGTACGTAGAGCCACAGAAGAAGGAAGGCGTCCGTTGTACGAAGGCGTGGTTCAGGACCTCATCGACGAACTGGGCAGGCTGCCCGGCGTCGGTCCCAAGAGCGCGCAGCGGATCGCCTTCCACATCCTTCAGGCAGAACCGACCGATGTCCGCCGCCTCGCGCACGCGCTGCTCGAGGTGAAGGACAAGGTCCGCTTCTGCGCGGTGTGCGGCAACGTCGCACAGCAGGAGCAGTGCAACATCTGCCGCGACCCGCGCCGTGACCTGTCGGTCATCTGCGTGGTGGAGGAGCCGAAGGACGTCGTCGCGATCGAGCGGACCCGGGAGTTCCGGGGCCGCTATCACGTACTCGGCGGGGCCATCAGCCCCATCGAGGGCGTCGGCCCCGACGACCTGCGGATCCGTGAGCTGCTGACCCGCCTGGCGGACGGCACGATCACCGAGCTGATCCTGGCCACGGACCCCAATCTGGAGGGCGAGGCCACCGCCACGTATCTGGCGCGCATGATCAAGCCGATGGGCCTGAAGGTCACCCGGCTGGCCAGTGGTCTGCCCGTGGGGGGAGACTTGGAATACGCCGACGAGGTCACGCTGGGGCGTGCCTTCGAGGGGAGACGACTTCTCGATGTCTGACGCCGCACTGCACGCAACGAGCCAGGACCCCGACTCCTTCGCGGTCCAGATCGCCGACTCGATCGAGTCCTTCATCGTCGCCACCACGGAAGTCGCCAAGGGCGACGAGCCCGACAGCGCTGTGCCCTTCCTGCTGCTGGAGGTCTCCCAACTCCTGCTGACGGGTGGGCGGCTGGGCGCGCACGAGGACATCGTCCCGGACGAGCGCTACGAGCCGGACACCGGACCCGACCTGGACGTGGACGATCTGCGCGAGCGTTTCGCCGTGCTGCTCGACCCGGTGGACGTCTTCTCCGAGGTCTTCGACCCGTACGAGCCGCGCAAGGCCCCGGTCGCGTACCGGATCTCCGACAACCTCGCGGACGTCGTCACCGATCTGCGCCACGGCCTCGCGCACTACCGCGCCGGGCGGACCAGCGAGGCGCTGTGGTGGTGGCAGTTCTCCTACTTCTCCAACTGGGGCCCGACCGCGTCCGCGACCCTGCGCGCCCTCCAGTCGCTGGTCTCCCACGTCCGCCTCGACCAGCCGCTGGACGAGCTGGACGGTCTGGACACGGACGAGGACCTCGCCGACGACGCGCTGGCCGAGGAGGCCGGGAAGGTCATGGCCGAGGAGATCGCCGGCCCGCTGGGACTGCGCACCGTCACCTGACGCGCCGGGCGCACCTGACGCCCGGGCGCACCTGACACGCCCGGGTGCCCCGGGCGCCTGAGCCTGAGCAGCTGGTCGTGGGAGCGCGGGGCGGCCCGTGTGAGCCGCCCCACATCCCGCGTACCCCGCGTCCGGTCGGGCAGGAGTCGATCCGAGCGGCCGCAGCCCCCTCGTGGTGATCACACAGTGAGCGGGACATCTCACGATGTGATTGCCCCGGGTCGGAGTGCGGCCGCTCGTTAAACTGAGCCGACCGCAGTAATGGCTGTGGTGCAGAGACCGAGCGAGGAGCGCACGTGGGCCTTGTCGTGCAGAAGTACGGAGGTTCCTCCGTTGCCGATGCCGAAGGCATCAAGCGCGTCGCCAAGCGAATCGTGGATGCCAAGAAGAACGGCCACCAGGTGGTCGTCGTGGTATCCGCGATGGGCGACACGACGGACGAGCTGATCGATCTCGCCGAGCAGGTATCTCCGATCCCTGCCGGGCGCGAATTCGACATGCTGCTGACCGCAGGAGAGCGGATCTCGATGGCCCTGCTGGCCATGGCGATCAAAAACCTGGGCCACGAGGCCCAGTCGTTCACCGGCAGCCAGGCCGGCGTCATCACCGACTCGGTGCACAACAAAGCGCGCATCATCGATGTGACGCCGGGCCGTATCCGTACGGCGCTCGACGAGGGCAACATCGCCATCGTCGCCGGCTTCCAGGGTGTGTCCCAGGACAAGAAGGACATCACCACCCTCGGCCGTGGCGGTTCGGACACCACCGCCGTGGCCCTCGCCGCGGCGCTGGACGCCGAGGTGTGCGAGATCTACACCGACGTGGACGGCGTCTTCACCGCCGACCCGCGTGTGGTGAAGAAGGCCCGGAAGATCGACTGGATCGCCTTCGAGGACATGCTGGAGCTCGCCGCCTCCGGCTCCAAGGTGCTGCTGCACCGCTGCGTCGAGTACGCACGCCGATACAACATTCCGATCCACGTCCGCTCGTCCTTCTCCGGACTGCGCGGCACCTGGGTCAGCAACGAGCCGCAGGGAGACCAGCAGGTGGAGCACGCCATCATCTCCGGAGTCGCCCACGACGTCTCCGAGGCCAAGGTCACGGTCGTCGGAGTGCCGGACAAGCCGGGCGAGGCCGCGGCGATCTTCCGCACGATCGCCAACTCCGAGATCAACATCGACATGGTCGTGCAGAACGTCTCGGCGGCCACCACTGCCCTGACCGACATCTCCTTCACCCTCCCCAAGACCGATGGCGCCAAGGCCATCGACGCCCTGGAGAAGGCGAAGAGCGCGATCGGCTTCGAGTCCCTGCGCTACGACGACCAGATCGGCAAGATCTCGCTGGTCGGCGCCGGGATGAAGACCAACCCCGGTGTCACGGCCTCCTTCTTCGAGGCGCTCTCCGACGCGGGCGTGAACATCGAGCTGATCTCGACCTCCGAGATCCGTATCTCGGTCGTCACGCGCGCCGACGACGTGAACGAAGCCGTCCGCGCCGTGCACACCGCCTTCGGCCTCGACTCCGACTCCGACGAGGCGGTCGTCTACGGGGGCACCGGGCGATGATCCGCAAGCCGGCACTCGCGGTCGTCGGAGCGACCGGAGCCGTCGGCGCGGTGATGCTCCAGATCGTCTCGCAGCACGAGGACGTCTGGGGCGACGTACGACTCGTCGCCTCTCCGCGCTCCGCCGGCCGCAAGCTGGCGGTGCGCGGGGAGGAGACCGAGGTCGTTGCGCTGAGCGAAGAGGCCCTGGAGGGCATCGACGTCGCGCTCTTCCTGGTGCCCGCGGAGGTCTCCGCACAGTGGGCGCCGATCGCCGCCGCGAAGGGCGCGGTGGTCGTGGACAGCTCCGCCGCCTTCCGGGCGGACGCCGAGGTCCCGCTGGTCGTTCCCGAGATCAACCCCCATGCCCTGCGGGTGCGCCCGCGGGGCATCGTGGCGAGCCCGCACGACACCACGCTGGCGATGATCCCGGCGATCGGTGCGCTGCACGCCGAGTTCGGGCTCGACGAACTGGTCGTCTCCTCCTACCAGGCCGTCAGCGGTGCCGGCCGGGACGCCGTGGCCGCGCTGCGTACGCAGATGTCGCTGGTCGCCGGTACGGAGCTGGGCACCGGCCCGGGCGACGTCCGCCGGGCCGTCGGCGACGAACTCGGCCCCTTCGCGGCACCGCTCGCGCTGAACGTCGTGCCGTGGTCCGGGACCGTGGAGGACGGCGGCTGGTCGTCCGAGGAACTCGGGCTGCGGGCCGAGACGCGGAAGATCCTCGGCCTGCCGACCCTGCGGGTGTCGGCGACGTTCGTCCGCGTGCCGGTGATCACCACACACTCCCTCGCGGTACACGCGCGCTTCGAGAGCGAGGTGACGGTGGAACGGGCGCACGACATCCTGGCCACCTCGCCGGCGGTCGTGCTCTACGACGATCCCGAGGCCGCGGACTTCCCCACGCCGGCCGATGTGGTCGGGACCGACCCCACCTGGGTGGGCCGGGTGCGCCGCGCGATGGACGATCCCTGTGCGCTGGACCTCTTCCTCTGCGCCGACAACCTCCGCAAGGGCGCCGCGCTGAACTCCGCGCAGATCGCCGAAGCCGTGGCCGCCGAACTCGCTGCCCCGGCTTCCCCGGGTAATCCGGCGCGAGGCCGCTCCGGGTCTTTGTAGGATCTGTGAACGCCCTGTGATCAAGTCGAAGGTCTGTACCACTTGTTCTGGGGTGTGTGAATGTTTGACTATTCGCTTCCCACCACCTGCAACCGGCAGCTGGGTGGGAAGCGTCTTTGCGGTCGCCCCTGTTCGGTACCGCGAAAAAATGGGGCACAAGGGAAGAGCGAGTACGCATGAGGGCAAATCGATCACCGTCAAAAGCGGTGGCGTACGCGTACAACCCTGACGGGGGGAAGCGTGTCCAACAGGCGTGGCAGAGGTACTCGACATCGCAGGGGTGGTCCCGGTTCGCGGCGCAACAGTGCGCCCGCTCCGCAGACCCCGCCCGTCCGGCGGCATGCCGGTGATCGCCCCCATGCCCGCGCCACGAGCCGGCCGCATCACGTCCCAGCGCGAGAGCGCTGAAGAGGCCATGGCTGCAGGTACGACCGTCGATCACCTCACCGAGACCTACCGCGCCCACTACCGGTCGCTGCTGGGTCTCGCCGCGCTGCTCCTGGACGACACCGCCTCATGCGAGGACGTCGTGCAGGAGGCGTTCATCCGTGTCCACTCGGCGCGCAACCGTGTGCGCGAGCCGGAGAAGACCCTCGCCTATCTGCGGCAGACGGTCGTCAACCTCTCCCGCTCCGCGCTGCGCCGCCGCATCCTCGGACTCAAGCTGCTCTCCAAGCCGATGCCGGACATGGCGAGCGCCGAGGAAGGGGCGTACGACCAGCTGGAGCGCGACGCGCTGATCAAGGCGATGCGCGGACTCCAGCGCCGCCAGCGCGAGGTGCTCGTGCTGCGGTACTTCGCCGACATGACGGAAGCCCAGGTCGCCGAGACGCTGGGCATATCCCTCGGGTCGGTGAAGGCGTACGGTTCGCGCGGCATCGCCGCACTGCGCGTCGCCATGGAGGCGACGGCATGAGCGGGCACAGGAACAGATTTGAGCGGTACGGGCCGGACGGGCCGTTTGACGACCGGACTGGAAACGGAATTGTGAACAACGGGCCGGACAACGAGCTCGGCGGCCTCGGAGAGGCGCTGGGCGGCGACGAACAGGCCCTGCGCCGGCTGATGCAGGGCGCAGTGCAGGACCTCGAGCCTTCCGAGGGCACCCTCGACCATCTGCGCAAGGCGGTCCCCGCCCGACGTGCGCGCAAGCGGCAGGCCCTTGTCGGTGTGGCCGCCGCGGCCGTGCTGATGGGCACGGCGGTCCCCACCTTCGTGCACGTCGCGAGCTCGGGCAGCAGCGAGAGCGCGAACCCCGTCAACGCCGGACACGGCGAGCAGGCGCAGGGCGGTACCGGCGCCGAGACGGGTGATGACGAAGGCGAGAAGGGCACGGACCAGCCCACCGGCGGACCGGACGGCACGCCGTCCAGCGCGCCCGGCTCCAGCCCCGCGGTCGGGCCCCGGCCCGGCACGGGCACCGGGGACGGCGGCACGGGCGACACGGCGGTACCGCCGGGCGTCGACGCCTCCGACCTCCCGGTCTGTGACCCCGCCCAGCTCGGCGGCACCTCGACCGTGGGCGCCCCGGACGCCGAGGGCAAGGTCTACGGCACCTTCCGGGTCGCGAACGTCTCCACCACCGAGTGCATGATCAAGGGCCAGGGCAACGTCGGCTACCAGGCCATGGGTGCGGCAGACCGCGACAAGATCGCAGTCCAGACGCACACCACCGGCGACGCGGCGAGCGGTCTGCCCGACCCCTCGCAGGAGGCCCCCGAGATTCTGCTCGCGCCCTCCGCCGCGTACGAGGTGAAGTTCGCCTGGGTCCCGAGCGATACCTGTCCCACCCCCGGCTCGCCCGAGCCGACGCCCACGGACGGCGGCTCCGGGGCGACGACCACGGGTACGGGTGCGTCGGCGGAGAATGCCCAGACGCAGCTCCTCGCCGAGGACGGTGTCTCCGACGGCAGCGTCGAGGTGACCCACGTCCCGGAGGCGGGCGCCCCGGGCGCGGGCGTGACGGTCCCGAACGCGTGCGCGGGCACGATCTACCGGACGGGTCTGCTGAACGCGTCGTAGGGCGGCGCCTCGTGCGCCGACCCGCGCTGCGGGCAGGGGCGGCAGCCGATGGACTCTGTGGGCCCGTTCCGGTCAGGGGAGCGGGCCCACAGGCATGTCGAGCGCCGGTAGCGTGCCGGCCACGCCGGCCATGTCGGCCGCATTTCGGGCAGTGAGGGCCAGCCGGGTGGGTGTGCAGGTAAGGCGCCCGGGTGGGTGTGGAGGAAGGCGCCCGGGTGGTGTCCGGGGGAGCGCCGGCTCGGGCTCGGCGTGGCTCGGACGGGCTCGGGCTCGGGCTCGGGCTCGGGCTCGGACCGGCTCGGGCGCGGCGTGGCTTGGACGGCTCGGGCTCGGCGTTGGTTAGACCGATCGGCGTGGGTCAGACCGGCTGGTGTTGGGCGAGGCTCGGACCGGCTCGGACCGCTCGGATCGGCTCGGGCTCGGACCGCGGCGTGGGTCAGGCCAGCTCGGCCCGGACGGCGGCGTGGGTCAGACCGGCTCGGGCTCCAGGCCCAGTGCGCGGTCCCTCGCCGCCTCCGCCTCGCGGCGCAGCAGCCGGAACCACATGAACACCACGAAGGCCGCGAACACGAACCACTCCCCGGTGTAGCCCAGGTTCTGGAACGCCTTCAGGTCCAGCCCACTGCCCTCCGGCACCGACGCCGGCACCGGGACGAGGCCGCTGTCCGCCGTGGTCAGGGTGACCCAGCCGTCGTACACGTCGTCCGGGACGAGGTTGACCAGTGAGGCCGCACTGATCATCCCCAGCTGCCCGCTCGGCAGCCCGCCGGCCGTGTGCACCCCGTCCGTGCCCGAGGTCTCGGACGCCTGGAGCGCGCCGGTCACCGTCACCTGCCCGCCCGGTGCCGCCGGTGCCGGCTTGCCACTGGCCAGCCAGCCCCGGACGACGGGCAGCGTGCGGCCGCCGTCGGTCTTCAGCAGCGTCAGCACGTACGAGCCGTTCCGGCCGTCCAACTCCCGGTCCGGCACCAGGAACTGGCTGCCGTAGACCCCGGTGGCGGTGGCGGGCCGCCCCGACGTCTCCTGGTCCACGGGCAGCAGCTGCTCGAGCGGAGCTGCCACCTGTTCACCGGGGGCGGGCCTGCTTTCGGCCTCCTGATGGGTGTCGACCCGGTCCTCGAACTTCCCGAGCTGCCAGGACCCCATGAAGATGCAGAAAGGGATCGCCAGCACGACGAAGACGTTGATGCCCCACCAGCGGGGAGTCAGCAGGAACCGGTACACCCCTCCACGGTACGGAACCCGTCGCGGCTACTCCGTCGCGACCCCCTCTCCGAGAGGCGCGGTCGCGTCTCCCAGATGCGCGCCGGCGAAAGCGATCTCCAGGCCGACCTGCTTGATCCGCTCCTCCACCACGAGCGATCCGTGCCCGGCGTCGTACCGGTACACCTCGTGGACCGCGCCGCGCGCCGCCAGCCTGTCCACATAGTTCTCCACCTGACGGATGGGGCAGCGCGGGTCGTTGACGCCCGCCGAGATGTAGACCGGAGCCCGGACCGCGTCCACGTACGTCAGAGGGGACGACGCCTCGAACCGCTCGGGCACCTCCTCCGGCGTACCGCCCAGGAGGGTACGGTCCATCGCCTTCAGCGCCTCCATCTCGTCGTGGTAGGCCGTGACATAGTCCGCGACCGGCACCGCCGCCAGCCCGACCGCCCAGGCCTCGGGCTGGACGCCGAGGCCCAGCAGCGTGAGATACCCGCCCCAGGAGCCTCCCGCCAGGATCAGCTTCGCCGGGTCGGCGAGCCCGGAGGTCACGGCCCATTCGCGGACCGCGGCGATGTCCTCCAACTCGATCAGCCCGACGCGGTGCTTGAGCGCGTCGGTCCACGCCCGCCCGTATCCCGTCGAACCGCGGTAGTTGACCCGCACGACCGCGTAGCCGTGGTCGAGCCATGCGGCGGGACCGGCCGCGAAGGCGTCGCTGTCGTGCCAGGTCGGGCCGCCGTGGATCTCGAACACGGTCGGCACCGGGCCCGTGGTGCCGACGGGACGCTGCACCAGCGCGTGGATACGGCCGCCGGGTCCCTCCACCCACGCGTCCTCCACCGGCACCGACTTGGGCGCCTTCATACCCGGAGGGTCGAGCACCACTCCGCCGGCGGTGGAACGCACCTGCGGCGGCTGCGCGGCGGACGACCACAGGTACTCCGCCTCGCCGTCCGGGCGCGCCGTCGCGCCGGAGACCGAACCCGCCGGGGTCTCGATCCGTACCAGCTCGCGTGTCGCGAGGTCGTAGCGCCAGAGCTCACCCCGGGCCTCGAAGCTGTGCGCGACCAGCAGCCCGGAGCCGTCCGGATACCACTCGGCGTTCACATCGCCCGGCAGGTCGATCGCGAGATCGGTCTCCTCGCCCGATGCCACGTCCCAGATCATCGGCTCCCAGCGGCCTCGCCGCTGATGCCCCACGAGCAGCCGGGTGTCCCCGTCCACCGGAGCGAAGCCGAGGACTTCGAGGCCGAGCTCCTTCGTGCCTCCCTCGGTGTCGTCCAGCTCGGCGACCGGGCCGCCGTCGATGCGTACGACGCGCAGCGCCGAATGCATCGCGTCCCCGTGTTCGGTGTGCTCGATCGCGACGAGTGTCCCGTCGTGGGACAGGTCTCCGACCCCGGCCGACTCCCGGTGCCGGTAGATCTCCACCGGCTCCTCGCCCTCCCGGACGACATGGATCGTCGTACCGTCCTCGTCGGTCGACCGGCCGACCACCGAGGCGCCGTGGCGGCCGATCGCCAGCCCCGCCGGATAGGAGGGCGCGAGACCCGGCGCCGCGGGCTCGTCCTCCCCGCCGGCGAAGGGCTGCCGCATCCATATGCCGAACTCGTCCCCGTCGGTGTCCGAGAACCACCAGAGCGACGCACCGTCGGGCGACAGCACACCGTCCGTCGTGCCGTTCGGCCGGTCGGTCGCCTGCCGCTGCTCGCCGGTCGAGCGGTCCCAGGCGTACAGCTCGTAGGTCCCGGTGGCGTTCGACACGAAGAGTGCGTGGTGGGGTGCGTCCTCGGCCCAGTCGGGCAGGGAGACGCGCGGCGCACGGAAGCGCTTCTCCCAGTCGGGCATCGAGTCAGTGATCTCAGTCATGACCCCATTCTGCGCCGGACCCTCCACAAACCGTCGACGTGCTCCGCAGCCTGTGGACGACTCGGCGCATGTGGACAGCAGGGCCACCCGTTCGGGGACTCGGGTCGATGGTCAGTGCCCCGGTGATGTCAGTGCCCCGGTGCACACTCGCCGTATGACCGAACTGCGCAGGACAGTCGAGACCTACTGGTCGGCCGCGGAGGCCCGGGACTGGTCGACGTTCGCGACCACCCTCAGCGACGACGTCGTGTACGAGCTGCCGCAGACCCGTGAGCGGATACGCGGCAAGGACGCGTACGTCCGGTTCAACCGCGAGTACCCGGACACCTGGCACATCAGCGTCCACCGCCTGGTCGCCGACGCCGGGAGCAACCATGTGGCGACATGGGTGCATGCCGTGGTGGGCCTGGAGGAGATGTACGCGGTCACGTTCTTCACGGGTGACGACGACGGCAGGATCACGACGGTCACCGACTTCTGGCCGGAGGCGTACGAGCCCCCGCCGGGCCGCGAGCACCTGGTCGAGCGCTACTGAACGAGCCCCGTGCGCCACAAGGCCGGTGGCTCAGGGCAGTCGGGCGTCCGGCCCGCCGGCGCGGACCGCGACCGCCGCCGCATAGCCGGCGTCGACCGGCAGGTCCGTGAGCAGCCAGTCGGTCAGCTCGGCCGGCCGGGGCCCGGCCCCCACATAGGTGACGGACACGTCCTCGGTGAGGCCGACTCCGGCCGCCTTCAGCACGGCTTCCTTGCGGGTCCAGCAGCGCGTGAAGCCGAAGGCGCGTTCAGCTGCGGGAAGGGCAGCCAGCTCCGTACGCTCCCGCGGGTGCAGCTGCGTCGCGACATCGGTGATCGTGCCGTCGTTCGGGACGATCTCGACGTCGACCCCGACCGGCGCGGCCGCGAGCGCGAGCAGCACCATGCCGCTGGTGTGCGAGAGCGAGAAGTGCACCTCACCGCCGGGCACGACGGGCCGCCCGTGCGGGCCGCCGCAGTGGGCGCACGGTTCGCGGTCCATCGTGACCGCTTCCGGCGCGAGCCCGAGGCGCTCACCGAGGATGCGGCGCAGGGCCACATGGGCGACGGCGTAGGCGTCCCGGTCCGCCGGCCGGAAGAAGCCGTCGAGCCGTGCGGACTCCTCGGCGTCGAGGAGATGGCGATGGGCGAGAGCGTCCTCGGTGTGCTCGGCGACCCTGCCGGACCACAGCAGCTGCACGCCTGGGGGCGGTGCCACCGGTTCGCGGTCGGTCGGTATCCCCGTCGACATGAAGTCCCCTTCCTCAGGCCAGTAAGCGTAGCCAAGGGATTGTCCAGAACTAACGGACTTTCGGTGCCGTTAGGATGGAGCGAGCGATCTTCGCAGTTCATCGCCGCGGCCGATTGCCGCACTTCATCGAGGTGGCCCGTCGAAACGAAGGAGGGCCCGGGATGACGACCGACAGGGCGACCGCGAAGGCGGCCGCCGTGCCCACCGCGCAGGCGACCGACCATGCGACCGGGGGCGCGCCGTCGGACGGGGGCGGCACGCCGTTCGCTCAGACGGCCGGGACCCCGGGGACCGTTCGTCCGGGTGGCCGCACCGCCCGCGTCCGGACCGCTGTTCTGGAGGCCGCGGGCGACGCTCTTGTCGAGCACGGGTTCCACGGTCTCGACCTCGCCGACGTGGCCCGGCGGGCGAACGTCGGCAAGACGACCGTCTACCGGCGCTGGTCCACGGTCACCGGGCTGGTCGCCGATCTGCTGGAGGACATGGCCGAGCAGTCCGTGGCCCGTACGGACACGGGGAACCTGTCCGACGACCTCCGTGCCAACGCCCGCCTCGTCGTGGGAACCCTCACCGATCCCCGTCAGGGCTCCCTGTTCAAGGCGGTGATCGCCGCCGCCACCTGCGACGACCGCACGACCCAGGCCCTGAACCGCTTCTACGCCACCCGCATCGAGGAGTGGGCGCCGTGCGTCGAGGCGGCCGTGTCGCGTGGTGAACTCCCGGCGGGCACCGACGCGCGGGAAGTGATCCGCGCCGTGTCCGCCCCGCTCTACTACCGCCTGCTCGCCAGCGGTGACCCGCTCGACGAAGCGACGGCGGACCGGGCCGCGGCCGCGGCGGAGGCGGCGGCCCGCGCGGGGGCGTATGTCGTGGACGGCCCCGGCGCTCGCTGACGTACGACGAGGCCTCCCGGACCTGTGATGGGGTCAATGGGCGTACGACGGTCCAGGGCCTACGACGACGGTCCAGGGCCTACGACGACGGCTCGGCGACGACGACGGTTCGGCGGCGACGGCCCGGCGACGTACGGCGACGGCCCGGCGACGTACGACGAAGGCGCGGCGACGTACGACGAGGGCCCGACCCCCGTGTGGGGATCGGGCCCTCGGCTCGTGCAGTTGCCGCGGAAGCCGCGGCGCTGTTCGGCTCAGGCTCAGATGTTGACGCCGAAGTCCTGCGCGATGCCGCGCAGGCCGGAGGCGTAGCCCTGGCCCACCGCGCGGAACTTCCACTCCGCGGCGTTGCGGTACAGCTCGCCGAAGACCATCGCGGTCTCCGTCGAGGCGTCCTCGCTCAGGTCGTAGCGCGCGAGCTCGGCGCCGCCGGCCTGGTTGATGACGCGGATGAACGCGTTACGCACCTGGCCGAAGGACTGCTGGCGGCTCTCGCCCTCGTGGATCGAGACCGGGAACACGATCTTGTCGACCTCGGCGGGCACGCCCGCCAGGTTCACCTTGATCTGCTCGTCGTCGCCCTCGCCCTCACCGGTGAGGTTGTCACCGGTGTGCTCCACGGAGCCGTCCGGGCTCTTCAGATTGTTGAAGAAGACGAAGTGCGAGTCGGTGAGGACCTTGCCGTTGGCGTCCACCAGCAGCGCGCTGGCGTCCAGGTCGAAGTCCGTGCCGGTCGTGCTGCGTACGTCCCAGCCGAGGCCCACGACTACCGCAGACAGGCCCGGGGCCTCCTTGCTGAGCGAGACGTTGCCGCCCTTGGACAGGCTGACACCCATGGAAATCCCCTGCGCAATCCGGCGCGGGCCGCGCCTCTCTTGACGATTCCTTTGCCCACGAGGGCAACGAGCGACCAGGGGTGTCGGTTCCCCAAACTTCGCATAAGCTTTGACTTATATAAGCGATGGCTGCAAAGTGGATGACGTGCACGCATTTGATGTTCTGGGGGACCCGGTACGGCGGCGGATCCTGGAGCTCCTCGCCGAGGGGGAGCAGTCGTCGGGAACGG
This sequence comes from Streptomyces sp. NBC_00306, assembly GCF_036169555.1. Lineage (GTDB taxonomy): Bacteria > Actinomycetota > Actinomycetes > Streptomycetales > Streptomycetaceae > Streptomyces > Streptomyces achmelvichensis. The sequence continues at coordinate 4,358,573 of NZ_CP108032.1, forward strand.
TCGGCGCGGTGATCCAGAAGGAGTTCAGGATCTCGCAGCCCGCCGTCTCGCAGCATCTGCGGGTGCTCAGAGAAGCGGGCTTCGCGTCCGTACGCGCCGAGGGCGCCCGCCGGCTCTACGCCGTCGACGCCGGGCCGCTGCGTGAGGTGGACGCGTGGCTGGACCGGTTCCGAGGCTTCTGGGAACAGCGGCTGGACGCACTCGGCACCGAGCTGGCGCGCGGCAGGCGCGAGCGCCGCGGAAGTGGCTCCGCGCGAGAAGCGGCCCACCCGCCGCCGGACAGAGAAGCAAACGAGTGACCGAGCCGCACCACACCGCCAGTCAGGAGCAGCGATGAGCGACATCGTCGACCGGATCAACGACATCCACCGTGAAGTCGGCTCCAGGACCGTGCCGTCGGGCGAGGCGCGCACGGTCGTGCTGCGGCGCACGTACGACGCGGCTGTCGAGGACGTGTGGGACGCCTGCACCGACCCGGAGCGGATCAGCCGCTGGTTCCTGCCGGTGAGCGGCGACCTCCGGCTGGGCGGTCGGTACCAGCTGGAAGGCAACGCGGGCGGCGAGATCCTGCGCTGCGAGCCGCCGGAACTGCTCAAGGTGAGCTGGCTGTTCGGCGAGAACCCCGGCTTCAGCGAGGTGCAGGTGCGGCTGACGCCCGAGGCCGATGAACGCACCGTGTTCGAGCTGGAGCATGTGGCCGTCGTACCGCCGGAGATGTGGGACCGGTTCGGCCCGGGAGCGGTCGGCGTCGGCTGGGACCTGGGGCTGCTGGGTCTCGGCCTCTACTTGGAGGGCAACATGATCGACGATCTGTCGGCCTGGCAGGCCACGGGCGAGGCGCGTGAGTTCATGACCCGCAGCAGCGAGGCCTGGGGCGTGGCGTATCGCGCGTCGGGCGCACCCGCCGATGAGGTGGCCGCGGCTGTCAGCGCCACGACGGAGGCTTACGCGCCGGAGCCGCCGGAACCGTCGGCGAACACCTAAGGGGGCGGAACGGTCGGCGTACACCTGACACGCGTCGGCGTGTCTGCGTGCCCGCGGTCCGTCCTGGGTATGGCTCGGCTGTGAAGTATTCGACGTCATTACCGATCAACGCAGCCCCTGACCGGATCTGGTCGGTGCTGACGGACGTCGAACGCTGGCCGGAATGGACGCCGACAGTGACCACGCTGCACCGCCTGGACCAGGGCGAGTTCGCGGTCGGCAGCAAGGTGCGCATCAAGCAGCCCCAGCTGCGGGTCGCGGTCTGGGAGGTCACCCAGCTGCACCGGAACGTGTCGTTCACCTGGGTGGCCCACGCCCCTGGCGTCACCACCAAGGCCGGCCATGCCTTGAGCGTCCCCGCTACTGACGGCGCTCCCGTCGAGGTGACGCTCGCCCTCGATCAGCGAGGCCCTCTGGCCGGACCGGTCGGCCTGTTCACCGCATCGCTGACGCGCCGCTACATGGAGACGGAGCTGCGCAGCTTGAAGGCGCGCTGCGAGTCGGGGGTGTGACACGGGGACCGTCGAAGTGTGGTGCCGCCTGCCCGAGGGTCATGCACCCCACCGGGCGACGACGGCCTGATCGACCCGGAACACCGCACCGCAGTCCGCGCAACTGGCGCTGCCGAACACATAGGTCAGCTTCTTCGCGACCTCGATCTGTCCATCGCCGACCGCCCGCGCGTGCAGCCGCGCTGCCAACCCCTCCATCGCGCCGGGCTCTGCGGGCATCAGCGGCTTGTTCCCGGCAGACGGCTCGCGCATGTACATGTCGTCGAGGGTGGAGAAGTGCCCGTACTCGCCGAAGACAATGAAGTTCTCGGCCTCGCACCGCGGGCAGGGAACCTCGTACTCCTCGGAGTTGAGCCCATCGAGCTGCCCGCCCCAGACCTCGACCCCTTCGAGGCTCAGGAGTGTCTCCAGCAGACAGACATACGTGTCCGGGGCAGCGTCCACCTCAGGGTGTCGCAGGATCTCTTCGGTGAGCCTGATCAGTGTGGCGATGTCGGCGGCGTGGCTGATGTGCGGGTCGTCGCATCCGTGGGGCCGATCCACACCGGCCACGATGGCGCCGGCCAGGACCAGCGGCGCCTGCCTGTCCATGGCGGAGAACCTCTGGGCCATCGCGGCCAGCCGCGGCAGGGCGGCGAAGCTGGCGGAGTAGACCGTGCCCTGGTGACACAGGCACGACCAGAGCGAGTCCCACGCGGGCCCGGCCGGGTCGGATTCGGCGTCGTCGAGCAGGCGGGGTATGTCGTCTGCGGAGCCGTAGGCGTGGCTGAGCTGGGACCAGTCCGTCATGCCGTCGATGAAAGCAGAAGGGCGACGTCCGACCGGCCACGTGGGTGAGGCGAGGTGGACGATACGGTCTGCGCTCAGGCGGGACGGTCTGCCCGTACCTGTCTCATGGCAGGCGATCCCGGTGACTCTGAGCGGTGTTCTGCTTCGGGCTCGGTAAAACTGGTTCGACCGGGACGGCCAGGTACCGGAACTCTCCTCGAACACCCTCTTGTTGCGAGTAGGGCTCCCACGTGAGTGGGTATGCGCCGCGCAGTATTCGGGTGTGTGGTTCGTCGTCGCCTTCTGCCCAGAGGAACTCGCCGGCGAGGGTACGGCCGTCATGAATGCGGAAGTCCTCGTCCCGGGTCTTCCGAGCCCCAGGGGGCGGCGATGCCCACAGAGCCCGTTCGTTCGTGATGAGCAGCGCCAGACCGTCCTGGTCGGGACGGTTTCCGAAGCGCTCCAGCCTGGCGATGTCCGAGACGAAGCCGAGCCGGCCGAGGTCGGTGGCTGCGTGCGATGTGAGCGTGTACTGCTCCTTCAGGGGCCCGGCCACGCCGATCCACCTGGCCTTGAAGTACTTGAACTCGATGGCAGTACGCGCGGACGGACCGATGCACAAGAGGTCGAGGTGCTCGGCGCGGTCCGTGTCCGACACGTACTGGCGCACTTCCAGCCTTGACCGGATCGAGGGCGCCAACTCCCAGAGCACGCGAGCGAAGCTGTGCTGAAGATCCGCTTCGGAGTGGAATACGGGCGAGTCTTCTCGGAGGCGAGCCATGACCTGGCTGAGGGGGATCTCTCCGGCGATGAGGGCGGGTGTACTGGGAGGACCGGAGGTCATCGCGGCTCCACGGAGCCGTACTGAACATCCCGCCGACGTGTCCAGTCCATGTATCCCCCGGAGAACGATGCAACGCAGGGGAACAACGGTAGTGGCCGGTCCGGCTCGGCTCAGGCGTTCTGTCCAACTGCCGGGGCCGCACGTGGTCCGCCGCCGGACCGCTTCGGCCCCGCACCCAGTCGTACGGTGCGGGGCCGAAGTCATGCGAGCGCCGTGGCCGACTACTCCTGGCCGGTGGCGGTGCGGCGGCGCTTCCACCACACCAGGCCGCCACCGGCGGCTGCGAGAGCCGCGGCGATTCCGGCGATCAGTCCGAACGGCGTGCTGGAGCCAGTGTCGGCGAGGTCGCCCTGCGGGTCCTTCCCACCCGTGCCGCCGCTGCTACCGGTAGCCGGCGGAGTGGCGGGGTCGGTCGGGCCGGTGGGATTGTCCGTCGGCTCACCCGGCTTGGTCGGCGTCGGCGTCGGAGTCGGCTTCGGGCCCGGGGTGTCGTCGCCGCCGGAGATGTCGGAGGAGACGGTGTTACCGCCCAGGAGCAGAAGGTTCGCGTCCCCGTCCTTGGCGTTGTCCGTCAGCGTGCGCACCGATGACTTCGTCTCGCGAGGAAGGTAGCGGTGCTCGGCCTCGAAGCGGACCTTGGTCATGTTCTGCTTGGGCTGCTTGGAGAAGTCGACTCCGCCCACGCTCATGGTGTACAGGCCGCCGCCGGCGTCGTGCTCCCACTGCTGCTCGCCCTCACGCAGCGACTTCAGGTAGGCCTGGTACACGCTCTCCCGCGTCCAGTCCTTGTTCTCGCCGCGCAGCGGCCACGAGGAGACGTCGTTGCTGTTGATGACCTTGCGGTAGTCGGTGGGAGCCTTGGCATCCTGCTGGCGGATGAACTCCGCCGCTACCCGGGCCGTGTAGGTGCGGCGCAGGTCGGCGTAGCGCGGGTCGTTGTTCACGCGCCTTTCGACCTCCGGCATGATCAGCCGGTTCATGCGGTCCTCGGTGGCCTTCTTCTCGGCCTCGTTGAACTCGCACAGGTACGGGTCACCCGGCATGTTGTCGATCTTCAGGTACTGGGCCTTGACCTTCAGCGGCGTGTCCAGGATGTGGATGCCGCCGTTCTCCTCGCGGACGACCGCGGTGCCCGGCTCGATCCAGTTGCGGACCTGGAACCAGCAGGGAACGCCCTCGGCGTTGCGGGGCAGCGACTTCCAGTACTGGTCGGCCTCCGGACGCTTCTTCGGGTTCATCGCATCGGCGAAGTCCCTCTTCAGCTCCAGGTCGGCTTCCAGCAGGACCCGTCCGGCGTCCGTCTTCCCGAACGCGCTGTCCATGATCTTGTCGGGCTGGTCCGGGTTGAGGTTGACCCAGAACTTCTCCGGGCTCAGGGCGAGCCAGGTGAAGAACGCGTCGTTGATGAGCTGCGCCTTTTCCTTGCCTCCCCAGCCGGCGGTGTCCTCGGCGACCTCCTTGGCGGAGAAGCTGTAGTCGACGCCCTTGCCCTTGACGGGCTTGCCGATGTACCGCAGGTCCAGGGTGGTGAAGTCCACCCCGCCAGGCCCCTTGGGCTGGAGCCGATTGGGGTCGGCCGCGTTCTTGCGGTCCAGGAACTCCTTCATGTCCTTCGGGTTCGGCCGCGACTCACGGATCAGATCCTGCGCGCCGCCGCCGGTCACCCCCTTGGACCCAGGGGGCTGCATGGTGGTCGACTTGTCCCGCACGCCGCCGCCGGGGGCCAACTCGACCCTACGAGAACGGTAGTTGTACTCGGTGACCTTGCCCGGAGCGTTCTTCCTCAGCTCGTTCAGGTGGTCCTTGGCGGCCTTCTCCTGCGGCTCGGCGAAGACGTACTTCAGCGACTTGACCGGGGATTCCTTCTGCTTCGACCAGGCGATGTCACCCGGCTTCTGCTTCGGATCCGGATGCCCGTTGGACTTGATCTCCAGAGCCTGTCCGGTCCTCTTGTTCCAGGCATCCGCCTGACGCCGGTGAGTCTTGCCGGTGTCGGGGTCGGTGTAGTCGAACTCCTTCTGGCAGATCCAGTCGTCACCGACGAGACCGTGCTCCTTGATGATCTTCTTCTCGAACGCCTTGCCGCGCGGGTCGTTCCCGGCGTTCTTGATCAGGATGATGTCGCGCCAGTAGGTGAAGTCCCCGTACGCGTTCGGGTTCTTCTTGCTGGCCCGGATCCACTTCCACCAGACCCGGTCGACCGGCCGGGACTTCGGAGGCTCCTTGGCCTCCAGCTCCAGGCGCTTGTAGTTCGCGTCGGACGGCGCCTGAAGGCCGTCCCACTTCTTGCCGGGGTTCTCGTAGTCGTAGGTGTCCCACTGGGACTTCGCTCGTGACGCATCGCCGTCGGGCATCTCGACGATGGCGGCGAGGTCTTCGGCGAGATCGAAGTAGTCGCGGCAGAGCATGCCCGGGTTCGGTGGCTTTGCCGGTGCGGCATCTGCGCTGGAGGTCAGGCCCGGAAGGCCGGTGAACGCGAGGGTTGCCGCTGCGGCGACCGCGACAGCGGACGCCAGGCGTGCCCTCACGCGGGAACGTATGGATTTCACGTGCTGTGTCCCTTACCTGCGGGGGCTTGGGGACATGTGTGTGAGCGGTGTGAGCCCCCGTGACATGACACCGTCAGCGAGGCAGCCTAGTGCCCGAACTCTGCGTTCATGCAAGGCAATTGAGGGTGTGTCGCGCCGCTGCAGAAGGCGCTGCTGCCCTGTCGGAGGCGCCGGGTAGGGTCGGCCGGTATGGAGATGACCGACGACGAATACCAGGAACTGGCTGAGCTGGACCGCGTACGCGCCGGCAACCCCGTCCTGGACGCCTGGCTCCAGATCCAGCAGCAAGAGTTCCCCGCATGGGCCCAGCGGCACGACGGGGACTGGGACTTCACCCCCGCCTCGCTCGAGCGCGTGGAGGTCCTGGTTCGCTCCCGCTACGCCGGCAGCGACCAGGCATGGGACGAACGCGGCAGCGACTTCCTCCAGACGGCTTCCTGGTACGTCGGTGAGGTCCACAACCGCACGTGCGGCACCCAGTGGCAGTTCCACCCCGACTCGGCCGACGCGGATCCGGCGGTGTGGCCGTTCGTCACCGTGCCGTTCGACCGGCTCTTCGACTTCGAGGACGAAGACGGCATCGAACCCGACGCCCGACCCCTGTACACGCCGGTCAACCGCCTGTGCGGAATCCTCGACGCGGGTGGCGGGAGCCTCGTCGCCGACCTGGACATCCACACGCCGGCGCAGTAGCCGGGGTCGCGATCGCCTCAACCTGCCCTGGAAGAAGGCCGGTCAGCTCACATCGGTCCGCCCGGCGCCGCGCGTCCTTGCGCCGGGCTGCGGAGCTGTAGGCGTGGGTGAGGTGCGGCCATCTGTTCACGTGGTCGATCAAAGCGGACACGGCAGGTTCGATCTCTCAGGACCGCGAACCCGGTTACGCCGGGTGGCGTTCGACCACGTAGTGCGTTTCGAAGTAGGAGATCTCAGACGTGAAGACCAGAACGCGTGCCTCCGCGCTCGCAATACCCCTTGTGCTCACTGTCCTGACCGGATGTGGCATGACCGATGACGAGAGCGATGGCGTCCCGTTCGTGGGCACGAGCACCTCGCTCGACGCCGCCGACACGATGGAAGAGGTCTCCGGCGGTATCTATGACCTGATTGGCGTGAAGGGAAAGGCGTCAGAAAGCCTTCCGGGAGTGACGGACTGCTCAGGCAAGGACACACAGACACACTTCCGCATCTTCCATCCGTGGAGCTTCACCCCCGCCTCGGCGGGCGACCTGGACGAAGCGATGGACCGGCTCAAGAGAGAACTGCCCAAGCAGGGATGGGAGATCGTCGAATACGGACCGAATACCAGCAAGAACAGAAGCATCACCCTGACCGCCGACAACGACAAGAAGAAGGTCAGCGTCAAGGTCATCAAAATGGCCAAGAATGATCCGCCGAAGCTGAGCCTGGACCTGGTGTCCGGTTGCTACAAGGTCCCGGACGGCGAAGAGGTCGAACGCTCTGAGGGGCGGACGGCTGGTCATGGGCGCGTGGCCGCGCACTCATCTGAGCGAGGGGCCTGCCCGATCATCGGCCCGCCTGCGGTGACGGTGCTGGGGGTTGCGGCACGGCACTGCTGTACCGCAGCGGCGCTCGGGGCTGTCAGTCGTCCCGCCTAAGCTGCGCCCATGTGGAAGGAAGCTGCTGCTGGAGCCTCGCCCGACCTCGAGTTCCGGGCACCCGTTGACGCGGCAGCGCTGGCTGAGGCGGAGCGGCGCCTTGGCCGGAGCTTGCCCGGGCAACTGACTGCCCTACTGAAGGAGACCAACGGGGTAGCCGACGGGTACGGAACTGACATCGTCTGGTCCCTGGACCGGGTCGTGGAGCACAACCTTCAGTTCTGGTCCCCCGACACGTTTCCGGGCCTGTACATGCCCTTCGATCCACTGCTGTTCTTCGGCGACAACGGCGGCGGCGACCAGTTCGCCTTCGTGCTCACGCCCGAGCGTCCGGACATTTTCGTCTGGGACCACGAGAATGACAGCCGGCTTTGGGCCGCGCGAGAGTTGAAGGACTACCTGCACCGCTCCCTCCTGGGAGAAGGCGACTGGTATCGGTAGCCGTCTGAGGACATGCGAAGGCCCTGCTGCGGCGCTCGGACCGAGAAACTGCGAGCCCTCGCCTGGGACCACGCCTCATCGGCCGGCTGGGCGCCGATCCGGCGCAGTCTCCGCACATCGCGGTGTGGTGATCGGTGCGCCGTGGCGGGGATACGTCCGCCTGGCGCCCAAGGAGGCTGACCGGGATCAACGCCGACGAGTGGACGCTCCGGCGAAGTCACGCAGACAGATACGCAACAACGCCAGAGGGCCCTCACCGATTAGGTGAGGGCCCTCTGATCTGCTACCTGGCTGTCGGGGTGGCGGGATTTGAACCCACGACCTCTTCGTCCCGAACGCGATTAGCCCTATATCCACCCCGCTCTGGACGCGGTGACCGGGCCGCCCCTCTCCGCATCCGTCCGTGGTTGTCCGCGACGGTGTGGCTGTTGCTAGTTGGTTTGGCCCCCCGTTTGGCCCCCCGGCTGCAGTTCCCTCGGCCTGGCCATTTGCCCCTGCGGAGTGCCCAAGGATGGGGTGTGCGCACGGAGGCACTGCGGCGCGGAGGCGTGCATGGGGCAGCTATCAGCCTCACGACACCCCTACGTGTCCTTATCGGTAGGCGGAGACTGCCGAGAGGAAGAGCGCCATCACACCCCCAAGCGCACCGCCACCCACCAGAAGCGCGTTCGGCAATGGCGTACCTGCTCGGTACGCAAGCAGACCGGCCGCCACTCCCACGTTGAGGGCCACTGACAGGGCCAGCAACAACGCCAGCAGCTGATCCGTGATCACCCAGCATCTCCCTTCCCTAAGGGGGCTCTCATGAGCACCCCGGCACTCCGAACGTCGCCGAAGTCGGTAGTGTCCAGCAGCCTTCCGCACTGACTTGGACAGTCAGGCCACATCGACGCAGCTGGGAGGCTTAGGCTTCCTCTGTCCAGGGGGCCAGACCTGGACAGAGACGGGCAGCCTGCTGGCACGAGGAGGGGCCGGTGCGCAACGACGAGGCAGGCTCCGCGTTCTTTGGCGGGATGCGGAACCTTGCAGCCCTCAGGAAGGACAAGCTGGACGGGCGGCCCACCGACCGGGCACTGGCCAGGAGAGCGGATGTCGCTCCAACGACGATCGGGCACTGGTTGCGGGGGCAGCGCTTCCCCCAGCGGGTGGATGAGCTACTGGTAGTAGTCAACGCCTTGCGTGAAGAAGCCGCTATGAGAGGGCTTCTTGACCAGCGCGAGGTGGCGTCACTACTCGCCGAGCGGCGATGGCGTGACGCTCATGCAGCGGAAGCAGCGCAGCGTGCGCAGAGTACTCGTGACGATGTCAACCGTGCACGTGCCCACAACATCCTCGCGGCCAACGCCGCTAAAGAACGGTTCGCGGCTCTACCGGATAAGCCACGTCCTGTCGCGCTTTGGTCTCCTAAACAACTGGGTGTCCATCCGGCCGTGATGGGTGTTCCTGGACGAACGCCTGGCGATTTTGTGCTTCCGGCCTATATCGAACGCCCCCATGACGCGAAGACTCGCCGGCATCTCGCATTGCTTGCAGAAAAGGAAATCACGGGGCTAGTTGTCATCCGAGGGCAATCATGCACCGGGAAAACTAGGACCGCATATGAGGCAGTGAATAGAGTCTTCCCGGAGTGGGGCCTTGTTTTTCCGAAGGATGCAGACAGTCTCTTAGCTGTGCTCGCCGCCGATGCATTCGAGCGCGATACGATTCTCTGGCTTAATGAGGCCCAAAGTTTCTTTTATGGAAAGTATGGCAAGGTGGCTGCCTCAGCGCTGCGCCGTCGCTTGGAAGATCCGGGGTCGGCGCTGGTGATTGCCACGATTTGGCCCGAGTATCACAGAGAACTCACCGCGACTCCAACTCCCGGTCAAGAAGACCCGTACCATCACGCACGTGAGCTTTTTGCCCAGGAATTCCGCATTGATGTTCCTGCCTCATTTACGGATGAAGCGCTAGAGGGAGTTAGGGCACGTGCGCCTGAGGACGCATCGCTGTCGGAGGCTCTCAAGACAGCGTCAGGCAGAGTCACACAAGTTCTCGCCGCGGCACCGAACCTCGTTGACCACTACGAACACCCATCCGGGGCAAGCGGGCCTTACGGAAAGGCCGTGATTACGGCCGCTATGGATGCACGGCGCCTGGGGGTCTCTGGCCCGCTTTCCTTGAAGTTCCTAGAGGCTGCTGCTCCCGCGTATATGGCGCCTCAGGAGCGCGCATCGGCTGATCCGACGACCTGGTTCACTAGCGCTCTGGAATACGCTCGCACGGAGATCAAAGGTGTTGCTGCTGCACTTCAGGATGTACCGAGCGACCGCGGCATGGGTGCGCAACTAGGTGTGGTTCGTCTAGCAGACTACCTGGATCACTATGGTCGGACGATTCGCAAACACTGCGTTCCGCCACTGCGCTTTTGGAGCGCCGCTAGAGAAACGCTTGAGTCGGCCGAAGAGCTGATGGCGCTTGCTGAATCGGCACGGGAGCGATTGCGGAACAGGGTGGCAGCAGACCTATATAGCAGGGCATCAGAATTCGGTAATACTGACGCGTTGAGGTGGCTGGCTTTTCTGCGCGAGCGAGCGGAGGACGACGAAAGCAGAGACCGGCTTACACTGGCTGCGGCGGAGGCGGGAAACCTTTATGCGCTTCGCGATTTGGCAAGATGGTGTGAGCGTAGGGGAAATCACGCCGAGGCCATCCGATTTGCTGGGGAAGCTGCTGCCGCCGGATATCCAACTGCCCTCTGGGAGGTTGCCAAAATGCGCCAAAGGGAAGGTGATCTAGCCGAGGCTGAGCGCCTCTTTTGGCTTGCTGCCGAAGCGGGAAGTCCTGACGCAGTGACCGATTTGATCAGGGTGAAACGGGAGCTCGGCGATCGCGACGACATTGACGACCTGATTTCTGTTCTTCTGGAAACGCGAGACGATGACTCACTTTTTCAATTGGGGTTGGAGTGCCGCGAAGCGGGAGACCTAGAGGAAGCTGAGCGATTCTTTTCGCTGGCTGCTGAGATGGGTGACGCGTATTCACTTGTCGAGATTGGTCGGCTGCGTAAACGAGCAGGTCTTCGCGAGGAGGCGGAAGAGCTATTCAAACAAGCGAATGAATCCGTTGGCTCATACGCTCTGAGAGAGCTTGCTCTGCTTGAGGAGGAGAACGGCAATCTGGAAGAAGCCGAAGGTCTTTACTTCGAGGCGCTGGAGGATGGGGACACTGAGGCAGTCTGGTACGTAGTGCGAATGTATGAAAGGTCCGGCGATGCGGCCCGCGCCGAGATGCTAGCCAAAGAATCGGCAGATCAAGGAAATTACTTCGCTATTTCTCAACTCGCGCAAAACCTGCGATCCGCCGGTAGCGGCGAGCGGGCTGATGCACTTCTTCAATACACCATCGAGAAATTGGGTGAACCATCCGTCGTGCTGGTGGACGCGCTAATGGATGCCGGTCTATCTGCCGAAGCTCAGGCGTACGCTCGCCGGGCCGCGGATGAGGGAAACAGCTATCTACTCATTGAGTTCGCTCGAAAAAAGGGGTCAGAGGGGCGCTGGCCAGAGGTTCTTAAGTTCGGCCTCGAACTCGATGGAAATGTTTCTGACCCTTGGTGACATCACTGTTCTCGCCTGCGGCGCGCGTTGATCTCCGGCTGGTGCGAGGATGCCTTTCGTGGTTACTGCGGCAAGAAGCCGGGCTTCTGATGCCCGAGTGCGTTCAATCGTTCGAGGTAGTTCCTTGCGGCGGGCTCCGCCCCGTATCGGCGCTTCATCTCGGCAGCGAGTTCACGGCTGGTCATGATGAGCGACGGCACTGATTGGCGATCCCCTTCCAGTGCACGCGCTCCCATCGTGAGTGCTTGCTCCAAGTCGCCTTCACGCGCTGCTGTGACGCCCAGCGTGACGCGGGCTTCGGCGTTGCGCATCGGCGAGCGCTCGGTTCCGTCGAAGTCCGTTCCTGCCCTCAGCACCTCTTCGGCGAGCGTGCGCGCAAGCTTGTCCTCACCGACCAGGCGGTAGCAGTCCATCGCGTAGAAGTCGAACTTGGCGGGGTCCACCACAAAGTGGTTGTCCAGGTTCTCAGGGTGCGGCATGGCTTCGAGCATCCGCCGTCCCTTGTCGAGGGCTACCTCAACCTGCCGGCGGTCCCCGAGCCGCGCCCACGCCTTGGCTTCCTGTGCGGCAAGCTGCACTGCCACGCCGTGGTGCTGCGCTGTGTTCGCTCCGGCCTGCGCTGCGGCGATGACGCCGCGGTAGTCGCCGGTCGTGAGAGCGAACCATGCTCGCATCTCGTGTGCCCATCCGGCCACCTCTGCATGGTCGGCTTCGGTCGCGAGAGAGAGGGCGGCGCGGCGTGTCGACTCGGCGGCGTGACGGTCGCCCATGTCGTACTCGACGCAGCCGACCAGAAGAGCAAGCCAGCCGGACAGGGCGAGTACTTCGCGGTGTTGCGCGAGCGTGAGGCTCTTCGTGTGAAGGTCGACGACGCGGCGAAGCCACTGGCGCCCCTCGATGAGGAGCTGTTCGCTCGCCATGAAGGGGTACTCCGAGGAGAGGCGGTCCGTCGTGATCCGCAGGGCATCAAGCGTGGCGTTGTCGACGTCCGACCGGTTCAGACGGCTTACGATTTCCAGCGTCTCCATGCCGCTCGCTGCCAATATCTCCTTGTGTCCATCCCGGCGCGAGGGGGCTGGGAAGAGCGCATGCGTCACGGTGCCGAAGACGGCAGCAATGATCGGTTGATAGAAGTCGTTCGGCATCTGGCCTGACTCCCAGCGCTTCCACTGGCGAATCATGCTGTCTTCGGCGGGCAGCTCTGTGGGAGCGTGCGCCCGCAACGCCCTGACTGCCTCACGCTGCGACCAGTCACGTGCCGATCGTTCGGCAGCAATGCGCCGCGCCCATGCGGGCCTGTCGTCGGTCATGTGCCCTCCTCCGAGTGCCTACTCCGAGTCTCGCCCGCAAGCCAGGGGGACAGGGAAGGTGACAGAGGGGTGTCACCGGACATGTCCCCTGCTCCGCTCTGCCGTCCCCTGGCTGTCACTTACTTCTCAACTCCCGTTCCGTGCATGGTTGTTGCAGATCCCGCATCACCCGGCACGGAGCGGCTTTCGAGCGCTTCGAGCCTGCCGCGAAGTTCCGAGACTTGGGAGGTGAGATGTTCGAGCTGGCGCAGGACTTCAGGAAGGTCGACACCTACGTCGGCTTCGCTACCTTCGGTGGCTTGCTGCGGGTCGCGGGCGTAGCTGCCGCGCGGCGTGGTCATGATGAGCCCATCCTCGCGCAGGATCGCAAGGGCTCGCTGCATGGTCATTCCCGAGATCTTGAAGCGCGTGGCCAGGTCCCGCACGGAGCCCACATGGGCTCCGGGCTTGATGTCACCACTCAAGATCTCCTGCCGCAGGATGTCGGCCGCCTGCTCGGACTCCGGTCTGGGGTCGTCTTTCGAGATATCAGCGCTCATCACGCCATCGAGCGTACCCACCCCTAGTACGACCTAGCACGAGATCCGTGCAGGACTCTTGCGCGATGGTGCGTGCTAGTACATGCTGTTACGTATCAGCACGGTGAGCCCGCAAGGGCTTCGCCACCTGTGTCTGCAAGTGCTTGACCTGCAAGACCGCACAACCAGGAGCCCCGCATCGGACGGGGGGAGGCGACCCGGCGCCTTGTCATTGACCGGAGGGCTTAGACCGAAAGGTCACGTCTCCATACGCCTACTTCGAGGCCGGACAGCTCTACCTGACACGGGAGCGCGGTCGCGATGAAGGAGACATGCACTGCCGCCCCGATGGTCGTAGGCCGGGTTCGACTCCCGGCCGGGGCGCTTTCCCCCTGCCGCGCTCGCGGCGGGGGTTCTCCCGGAGTAGTCGCCGTCTCACCAACACGCCTGCAGCTGCTCCGGCTCCCCTGTCCCTCCCATCAGGAGCCTTCCATGCGTACCTACATCGGCCGCCACCTGGCCGTCACCACCGATGAGTTCGCGGAACTCGCGCTCGGTACCCCGGTTGAACTGTGGCTGGGTGTCGAGGGCGAGAACGAGCAGGAGCGCGCGGCCCGCCTGGACGCGGCGCGCGACATCCTCGCTGACGATCCGGACCTTCCCGACGACCTGATCCGCATGGCCGCGCAGGTCATCGAGGAGAACCCGGACCTGTTCGACGTCGTCCCGCTGACCCTCCCCATCCGTCGCCGCACGGCGCGCAAGGGGGTGGCGGCATGAGCGACGCGCTGACGCTGGACGATCTGGCCGTGCCGCTGCGCGCGCTGCGCCTGCTGGCCGCGGACTTCGGGCATCTGTCGGCACCGTCGGTGCAGGTGTCCACCGTCTACCCAGAGCGGTTGGAGCTGACGTTCTACGACGACCTGCCGGGCTTCGAGGCGTGGCGGGAGGCCCTGGGCATCGTCCCGGACGCCGTGACCTACCGCGAGCAGAGCGACGGCCGTACGCGCGTCCTGCGCACGACCGTCGACTACGCGGGCGCGGTGGTCCGTCTGGCGGGCTACGCGGACATCGTCGCCCCGGTGTTGGCCGGGGGTGCGGCATGACGACCGTGCAGACCATCGAGTCTTCGGCCGTGCCACCGCTGACCCGCCCGGAAATGGGGCTCGCCGGTATCGGCGCGCTCGCCGCGGCCGGCGTCGGTGCGCTCGGTCTGATCTCCTCCTTCGACGCGGTCTCGTCTGCCGCGGCTCGCTGGGGGTTCGGCGAGTCGTGGATGCTGCCGGTCGGTATCGACGTGGCCATTCCGGTGTTCACCGTGGCCAACCTGCTGTTGATCCGCATGGATATGGCGCTTGCGTGGGTGCGGTTCGTGCCCTGGGCGCTCACCCTGATCACCTGCGGACTGAACGTCGCCGCCGGGCACGGCGTGTGGGCCAAGGTCGCGCATGGCACGATGCCGCTGCTGTGGGTGGTGTTCTCCGAGATCGGCGCGCACATCTACGCCGTGCGGATCGGCGCGGCCACCGGTCGCCGCATGGAGAAGATCCGTTTCTCCCGCTGGCTGTTGGCCTTCCCCTCCACGTTCGCGCTGTGGCGCCGCATGACGCTGTGGGAGGTCACCTCCTACTCCGAGGCGCTGGCGCGCGAGAAGGAACGGCAGTTGGCCCGCGCGGACCTGCGCGAGCGCTACGGCCGTAAGTGGCGCTCGAAGACCCCGCGGCGCGAGCGAGTGATGCTGCGCATGGGCGACCTGGCCCCCGCTGCTGAGCAGGAGACGCCCGCACCGCCCCCGGCGGACAATCCGCCGGCACCGGTCGACGCCAAGCCGCGCCCGCGCCGCCGGACCCCCGCCAAGGGCAAGACCAAGGCGCAGCGCACCTTCGAGGAGGCGCTGACCGAGGCGCGCACGGTCACCACAGAGTGGACCGAGGCGGAGCTGACCGCGGACCGTCTGCGCACCACGCTTCATGTCTCGCAGGCCAACGCCCGCAAGCTGCGGGAGCAGTTGAAGGCAGAGCGTGCCAACGGGCGTCCGTTGCACTCCGTGGACGACCCGGAGGGCGACGGCACGACGGCTGAGGCTGCCTGATGTTCGCCAAGTGCTTCGACCCGACCGGCGCAAGGCACGGACTGCCCACCTACCCGTGGCGCTACGCCCCCGACGGACTCGCCACCAAACGGCAGTTACGGGCTCGCGGCTTACGGCCCGGTGGGCAGTCCATCGCGGCGCAGATCATGCGTCCGCGATACCGGCGCGGCCCGCTGGTCGCCTACCTCTACCGCGTCGACCGCGCCAAGCCCGTCCGGCCGATGACGCCGGGCAAGTGGGCCGCGCTCGCCAAGGCGAACCAGGCCCGCCGCACCTGCCCCGCCTGCCGACGGGACGCCGGATACGTCATCCCTACCTCACTCGGCATGTGCGTGCCCTGCGCCTACCCCGAGGAACAGCGCGCCGCCTGAACACCCCGCACCACGATCCGGCGGGGTCCGTCCGCCCACCTCCTACAGCGACGGCCGGACCCCGCTTTCCTCCCCTTGGAAAGGACTTTCAGTGAAGCACCCCGACGACGAGAACGAACTGTTCAACCGACTCGAAGCCGAGATGTCGGCCGACTCCGGGGGCGAGGTAGTCGACCTCGACAAAGCACGGTCGGCCCGTACCGAGTCGGCCGACCCGACTGCCCGACCCGACTCCGACCCGTCGGCCGACTCCGGCGCGGACCGGTCGGGTACCGAGTCGCCCGACCCGACCGCACCCGTGATGGTCGACCAACCGGCCCCGACCGCCACCGGTCCGGGCTACCTTGGTCGGCTCGCTGGCGCGCACCGCCGGGCGGTCGTTCCCGAGTGGCTGCGCTCGCTCACGGAGCTGCGGACCGCTACTGAATGGGTGGCCCGCCACTACGCCCACGCTGCCGGATATCACGCGCTGCGTGCCCCGGTCTACGCCGCCCGGCTCGCCCTGCAAGCCCCGACCGGTGCCGCGCGGTTCGTGGGCGGCACGATGCGGTGGGTGGCCGACCGTGAGGGTGAGCCGGTCCGACTCGCCGCGGTCCGGCGTGAGGACGCGGCGGAGTACCTGAAGCTGTCGCGGCAGCGCGATGGACGGGTCCGACTGCGCGCCCTCGTTGCGGTGCTCGCCATGTTCGTCGGCCTGGGGGCCGCGCTCGCCATGTACGTGCTCGCCCCCGGCTGGCTTCAGGCGGTGTCGGTGAGCGCGGTTGTGATGGCGCTCGGGTTCGCCGGACAGCAGGCAGATGCCCCGGTCATCCACCGCGCGGTGGAGCTGCCCAAGGCAGTCAAGCTCACCAGTGACATCGTGCTGCGGGCGCTCGGGGCGCTCGGCGTCCCCGCCATCAACCAGGCGCAGGCCAAGGGACGGGACGGGTTCGAGTTCACCGCCCCGATCACCCGCGACGGTCCCGGCTGGCGTGCGGAGGGCAACCTCCCGTACGGGGTCACGGTGACCGACGTCATCGAGCGTCGCGACCGGCTCGCTTCCGGCCTGCGCCGCCCGCTCGGGTGTGTGTGGCCCGAGGCGGTGCCGGATGAGCACACCGGTCACCTCGTGCTGTGGGTCGGGGACCAGGACATGTCTCGCGCCAAGCAGCCCAAGTGGCCGCTACTGAAGTCGGGTTCGGTGGACCTGTTCAAGCCGGTCGCCTACGGCACCGACCAGCGCGGACGCTGGGTCGAAGCGACGCTCATGTACATCGCGGGCGTCATCGGCGCCATCCCCCGCATGGGCAAGACCTTCCTGCTCCGTCTGCTGCTGCTCATCGCCGCCCTCGACCCGCGGGCAGAGCTGCACACCTACGACATGAAGGGCACCGGAGACCTTGACCCGGTCGGCGACGCTGTCTCTCACCGGCACGCCGCGGGTGACGACGACGAGTCCGTCACCTACTGCCTGAACGACTTCCGGGCACTGCGCGAGGAACTGCGGCGCCGCACCAAGGTGATCCGCTCGCTTCCGCGGGATGTCTGCCCGGAGTCGAAGGTGACCAGCGTCCTTGCCGACAAACGCTCCCTGGGCCTGCACCCGATCGTGATCGGAGTGGATGAGTGCCAGGTGCTGTTCGAGCACCCCGAGCACGCCAAGGAGTTCGAGGAGATCGCAACCGACCTGGTCAAGCGCGGTCCGGCCACCGGCATCGTGCTGCTGCTCGCCACGCAACGACCGGACGCCAAGGCGCTGCCCACCGGCATCAGCGCGAACGCTTCGGCCCGCTGGTGCCTGAAGGTCATGGGCCAGCTCGAAAACGACATGGTGCTCGGCACGTCCGCCTACAAGCGGGGCGTGCGCGCCACCATGTTCGCCTGGGGTGACAAGGGCATTCACTACTTCGTCGGTGAAGGCTCAGACGCCCGGATCGTGCGCTCCGTCTACGTCGACGGCCAGGGTGCCGACGCCATCGGCGCTCGTGCCCGCCGCCTGCGCGAGGAAGCGGGCACCCTGTCCGGGCACGCGCTCGGGGAGGCACCCGAGCCGGTCACCAGCGCGTATGACCTGCTGCGCGACATCCTCGCCGTTGTGCCGGCCGATGAACCCAAGGTGTGGTCCGAGACCGTCGTCGCCCGGCTCGCAGAGCTGCGCGAGGAGATCTACGACGGCTGGGACCCCGAGGGACTGGCCGCGGCCCTGAAGCCGCACGGCGTCTCCACCATCCAGGTGGGCCGCCGGGTCAAGGGCAAGGTCGTCAACCGGCGCGGCATCGACCGATCCCACATCGTCGCCGTGATTGCGGAGCGTGACGGAAAGCGTGACGCGGGCTGAGTGTCCGGGGCCGCTAGCGCTAGCGGCACACCCCGCTAACGTTAGCGGCTCCGCTAGCGCCCCAAACCCGCTCTGATCAGGCCGCTAGCGGATAGCGGCCCACCTGCGGAAACCCCTGAGAGCCGCCTGGAAGGGCCCGTCATGACCCCTGCCCTGCTCGCTATCACCCTGATTCTCGGCGTAACGCTGTGTTACGTCGCCGTGTGTGCCGCCTCGCCGTTCGGCAACTGCCGCAAGTGCAACGGCTGGGGCTTCCAGATGAAGACCGACCGCAAGGGCCGCCAGAAGCGCGGCAAGGACTGCCGCCGCTGCAAGGCCACCGGCAAGCGCATACGCGTAGGCCGCTGGCTCTACAACCGTTGGGCCCGCATCTACCGCGCGGGCACCGACACCCCCTGACCGGAAGGCTCCCGATGATCCTGAACATCTCCGCCGTGTTGCTGTTCGGCGCTGCATCTGCCCTTGCCGTCAAGACCAAGTCCGCCGGAGGGGGGCTCGGCCATCGTGTTGTTCCTCTTCGGGTTCTTCGTCGCCGGGACCGGCGCGTACGAGCCCATCCACAACCTCGTGCAGGCGTCCGCCGACGCCCTGTCCGCCCTTGGCAACTGAAGGAGGCTCGCTGTGCACGAGCACGCCAACCTCGTACCCGGCCGTCGTGAGGCGACCGTGGAAGTCCACCGGTCGACTCCGCTCGCCCCGGTGCCGTCGGCGCCGGTCGTACCGGTACAGCCGGGCACCGTCCCGTCGGTGGCGAGTGTCGTCCTGCCGGACGGCCGCATCGTCACCGGCTACGCCCTCGAACCCGCCAAGCCCGAACCCGTCGCGGCCAAGCCGCCTGTCTCCCGCGTGGCAGTGAACATCGCCCTCGGGGGCATCGGGTTCGGTGCCGTCTGCGGAGGGCTATTCCTGGTGACCGCGTTCATCACCGCGCTGACCGCGCTCATCACTCAGCTCATCACCCTTGCCGCCGTCATCTTCGGTGGCTGGGTCGCCGTGCAGGTCTTCAGCGCGAGCGGCCACGGCAGCGGGACCACGGTCAACATCCGCAAGGCCGTCTTCAAGCGCAACCACTTCCACGGCTAGCTACGCCCGAGGCGGGCGCCGTCTCACCACAAGCCTGCGCCCGCCCCGGTTCTCCAGTCCCTCCAAGAGAGCAGGAGACCTCCAGCATGACCCAACGAGCGTCATTCGGCGAGGGCCGTCCGGCCCATGCCACCCCATCGAGCGCGTCGGGGGTGACGGCATGAACCGCCACCTCCTTTACGCCGCCCTGGACGCCGCGGAGCAGGGATGGGCAATCCTCCCGCTGCGCCCCGGTGACAAGCGTCCGGCCCTCCACGGTGAAGACGTCTGCCCCGGCATCGGGGACTGCGCGGGCGGTCACCGCAAGTGGGAAGCGCGCGCCACCCTCGACTCCGACCGCATCCGCCGCGCATGGGGCGACCTGCCGTTCAACGTCGGCATCGCGACCGGCCCGTCCGGGCTGGTCGTCGTCGACCTTGACATGCCCAAGCGCAAGAGCAGTGCGGACACGCCTAGCGGCGTGACGACCTTTCGTGCGCTCTGCGAGCGCGCCGGACAGGCCGTGCCCGCCACCCGCACGGTGCGGACAGCGAGCGGCGGGGTGCACCTGTACTTCACTGCCCCGCCGTGCGTCCGGCTCGGCAACACAGCCGGACGGCTCGGTAAGCGCATCGACACCCGCGCGTGGGGCGGCTACGTCGTTGCCCCCGGCAGCCTCACCCCCACGGGCGCCTACGCGGTCATCAACGACGCGCGGCCCACACCGCTGCCGGAATGGCTGTACGCCCGCCTGGCGGTTCGTCAGACTTCGCGGGCAATAACGGCTGCCCTGTCGTCCGTGCGGGCGTCCAGCTACGCCGCATCGGGCTTGAACGCAGAAACCGCGTCCGTACGTCAGGCCCCGGAGGGCGAGCGCAACGCCACGTTGCTGCGGGCGGCGCGAGCCTTGGGGCGGTTCATCGCTTGGGGCGACCTCCCCAGGGAGCAGGTTGAGGAGGCTCTTCAGTGGGCGGGGGAGCAGGCCGGTCTCTCGCCGCGGTCGTGTGAGGCGACCATTCGCAGCGGTCTGAACTGGTCGATCGCTCGCAACGGTCAGCGGAGGGCGGCATGAGCGCCCTTCCCCGCCCACCCCTGAAGAGCCCTCCCGTCACCCCGACCGGTCCGGGCGTCGCCGTACAAGCCGCGCCGGGTCCTGCCGTGGGCGAGCCGAAAGGCGCCGCCCGCGAGGGCGTCCGAACTGCTCTTCGTCCTAACCCGCACCGAGGCGAAGGCCGGTACCCGATTGCGTGGCTGTGCATCTCCGCACCGCGCGGCGCCGTGCCTACCGCCACCTCGAAGTGCCTGTGCGGCAGGGACCGCAGCGCCGTCGGTCACACGAAGGTGCTCGCCCTGATCGAAGACCACACCGCCCACCGCGACGCATGCCCGCTCCGCACCAACCAGGAAGGGAGGCAGGCGGCATGAGCGACAACCCGCCGGCACCCGCCATGGACGGCTCCGCACTGCTCGATGAGGTGGAAGCCTTCCACCGACGCTTCAACATCTTCCCCCTCGAAGCCGCGTACGTCGCCGTGACGCTGTGGGACGCGCACGCGCACCTGCTCGACTGCTTCGACTCCACCCCGCGGCTCGCGTTCCTCTCCCCGGAGCCTGGCTCCGGCAAGTCCCGCGCGCTGGAGATCGTGGAAACCCTCGTGCCGCAACCGATGGTCGCGGTCAATGCATCCGCATCCGCGCTCTTCCGCGCGGTGTCCGGGATGGAGGGACGGCCCACGATCCTGTTCGACGAGATCGACACCATCTTTGGCCCCAAGGCCGGAGAGAACGAACAACTCCGCGGCTTTCTGAACGCCGGTCACCGACGTTCTGGCGTCATGTGGCGCTGTGTGGGTGACGGGTCCAATCAGCAAGTACAGGAGTTCCCGTCGTTCTGCGGTGTCGCGGTCGCCGGGCTCGGCTCGTTGCCGGACACGATTCTTACCCGCTCGGTCATCGTCCGCATGCGCCGCCGCGCGCCGAATGAGCAGGTGGAGCCGTTCAGGCAACGCATCCACGAGAAGGAAGGCCACGCGCTGCGTGACCGGCTCGCCACCTGGGCACAGTCCATCGGCCACTTGGTCGACGGGGTGTTCCCGGTTCTGCCGGAGGGCATCAGCGACCGGCCCGCGGACGTGTGGGAACCCCTGCTCGCCGTGGCGGATGCGGCGGGAGGCGCGTGGCCGGAGCGGGCCCGCACCGCGTGCATTGAGCTGGTGAACGCGGCCAAGACCAGCGACAAGGGGAGCGTCGGTATCCGACTGTTGACCGACCTGCGCGACTACGTGTTCAACGGCATCGACCGCCTGCCCACCGTCGCCATCCTCGACAGGCTGCACAGCCTCGAAGAGGCGCCGTGGGCGGACATGAGCGGCAAGCCGCTCGATGCCCGCGGGCTGTCGCGGATGCTGCGGGAGTACATGACTGCGGACAACACCCCCATCGCGGCCCGCAACATCAAGGCTGGCGGGAGCGTCATGAAGGGCTACTACGCGAGCGATCTGCACGACGCGTGGCAGCGCTACTGCCCACCCCCCGCGGAAAGTGCGCTACTTCCGCTACCTCCGCTACCGGGCAGCTCAGAGGCGGTTTCCGGGTAGCGGCAAGCCACTTGGCATCCGCTACCGCAGAACCCATCCGCTACCGCTACCCCTATCCGCTACCTGGATCATGCCCCTGACCTGGGCGGTAGCGGAGGTAGCGGAAGTAGCGGACCTGACAGGAAGGGGGCCACCGCCCCCTCAGCCCTGCCGAGGAGGCACCGCCGCATGGCCACCGTTGCTGGACCTGCCGAACAGCTCCTCTACCGCCCCGAAGAGGCGGCCAAGGCTCTCAGGATCGGACGTTCGATGGTCTACGAGGAGATTCGCCTCGGACGACTTCAGACCGTCCGCATCGGCCGTCGCCGTCTCGTGCCGCCGGAGTACATCGAGCGGTACGTCGAACTCCTCAAGCGCGAGGCAGAAGCCACCGCCTGAACTTCCCATCACCCGACTTCCACAGGGCCGCGCCCTTCAGGCGCGGCCCTGTCCCATGGAGGCACGACAGAGCATGACCGACACCCCAAAGCGCGCCCAAAGGGCAGGCCATGGTGCGGACACCATCTATTGGGACCCGGCCAAGAAGAGTTTCGTGGGGGCCGTCTCTCTGGGACACGGCCCGAACGGCAAGCGCCGTCGACCGAAGGTGTACGGCAAGACGAAGACCGAAGTTCGCCAGAAGATCCGGGACTTGAAGAAGGAGGTGCAGACCGGCGTCAAGGCGCCGGCCAACTACACCGTCGCCGACGCGGTGAACGACTGGTTGGAGCGCGGTCTTAAGGGGCGCGACGAGAAGGGCACCATCGGCAAGAACCGCTCGATGGCGAACAAGCACCTGATCCCGTTCATCGGCAAGGCCAAGCTGAAGGAACTCAGCGCGGACGACGTCGACGACTGGTTGGACGACAGGGCCGAATTCCTCGCGACGCGAAGCCTGCGTGACCTGCTCGCCATCCTGCGCCGCTCCATCGCGCATGCTCAGCGCCGGGACAAGGCCGCGCGCAACGTGGCCCTTCTCGTCACTGCACCGGAGGGGCGCCCTGGCCGACCGAGCAAGGCACTGAACTTGGAGGAGGCGAAAGCCGTACTCATTGCCGCTCGCCCGTCACGGCTGTACGCCTACCTCGTGCTCTCGCTCCTCAGTGGGGTTCGAACGGAGGAGGCACGCCCCCTGACGTGGGATCACGTCTACCTGTCGCCGAAGGACGGCATCCCGCCGCACGTCGCGGTGTGGCGTTCGGTGCGCAAGCACGGTGAGACGAAGACCAGGAAGAGCCGCCGGACCATTGCTCTGCCCAAGCAGGTGGTCGACGTCCTCGAAGAGCACATGCGATGGCAGAAGCAGGAGCGGGCATCGAGAGGGATGGAGTGGAGCCCGACCGGCCGCGTCTTCACCACCCGGAGCGGCGAGCCGCTCGACGCGGCCAACGTCCGGCGCGACTTCAAGGCCATTGTGAAGAAGGCCGGACTGAAGCCTGAGTGGACCCCGCGGGAGCTCCGGCACAGCTTCGTGTCCCTGCTCTCCGACCACGGCATCCCCTTGGAGCGGATCGCGCTCTTGGTCGGTCACAGCAGTCAGGCGACCACAGAGGCGGTCTACCGCAAACAGCTCCGGCCCGTGATCACGCAGGGTGCCGAAGCGATGGACGACATCTTTGCCGAAGATCAGGAAGGGGAGGACACGGAGGGCCAGGAAGAGGGCGACGCGGTGGCCTGACCAAATGCGTTTGGCCCCCTGTTTGGCCCCCAGGGCATGAAAGAGGCCCATTCGCGATCACGCGAATGGGCCTCTGACCAGCGTCGGGGTGGCGGGATTTGAACCCACGACCTCTTCGTCCCGAATTAGGCCCTGTAAGATCACCGACTTGGCGGGCGCATCAAAGGTGCAGATCAGAGTGTTGCGATGCGTCGGACTCCGTTGGTGTTTCGGGGCCGGCAACTCAAGATCGTCTCCAAGACTTCTCCATAGAAATGCTGCGTTGTGGGTCGCTGCGTCTGCCATCCGCGGCGCCAACCTGCGTCGTGGCTGACGGCCAGGGGGACCAAGACAGAGGCTTACGCCTCAGCCGGGGCGCTCCCACGCTCGTTCGGGGGCACCCGTACGTCCCGTCCCGCTGCTCGGACCTCGGGCACGGCCATCCTGATCGATCAGTGGCGGTCGCGCGTACGGCTGCATGCATGGGTCTAGCTGCGCAGACACACGCTGATGTGACGGCAGGATGCCAGGCCATCATGGTCATTGTTTGCCGTTGGTGATCACCTTGGGCAGCCCTCGGACGGTCTCAGCGTGGTGCGGAGTGCGGCATTAAAGGTCCACTTACGATGAGCCACTTCCTCGGCTGGTTAGGGTCCTTGCAGCGCCTCTGAAACCACACGCTTGGACTCCATCCACGCCTCCTCGTTCCGATCTTGACCGTCCGTCAACTCGGTCAAGCTCAGGGACACTTACCAGGCAACTGGCGATGGAGGCCTCGTAGACTCTGAGGGATCAAGCGTGGACAATCAGTGCTTGTCCACGCTGGCGATTCGCAGGCACAACGTGCCTGGAGAGAGGGGCACTGGTGGAGTCCACGCATGAGGGGCCGGAGCAGTTGGCGTTCGGCAGCGAGAGCGTCACTATCAGTCCTGCTCAGTTCGTCGTGGCTTCGCAAGACACTCGTGATCTCGTCCCTGTACGCATCTCATTGGCGATCATCGAGCGCTTCTCCGAGGGGCTTTACAGTTCACCTAACAAGACCTTCGAAGAGCTAGTTTCAAACTCATACGATGCCGGAGCTGAGAGTGTATGGGTTTACATGCCTGGCGACCTTTCATCTCCGCACGCATCTATTCTAGTTGTTGACGATGGCGAGTCGATGGACGTGCAGGGGCTCCAAGATCTCTGGCGAATCGGAAAATCTCGCAAGCGTGAAGACGACGCCAATGGGAAACGACGCGAGCCGATCGGCAAGTTCGGTATTGGTAAGCTAGCTACTTATGTTTTGGCGGAGGAGCTCACCTATATCGTGCTGAAGGACGGCACCTATCGCGCAGTAACGATGGACTACCAACTAGTCCAAGGCGACATGAGTGACCCGCATACCCTCAATTTGGAAGTTGCCGAGCTCTCTCGCGAAGAAGCGCGAGAGGCCTTGTTGTCCAACCTGCGAGATTACGGCGAACGCATGAAACCCCTTCTGGAAAATCTCTTCCCTGAGGGTGCGGCTGGGCCAGAGCATTGGACAGCCGCCATTATGACTCGACTCAAGAAGCCGGCGCAGGGTATCCAGCAGGGCCGCCTTAGGTGGGTTCTGTCTACCGCCATCCCATTGAACCCTTCTTTCAACCTCCTATATAACGGAGACCCCATCGAGCCGTCAAAAGCTCAAGGGGACGAACAGTGGCGCTTCATCATGGGCCAGTCAGAAGACACTCTTCCCCCTGACGCAAGGATTGGCACGCCAGACCATGTCGACGTAAATGGGGAACGCTTACCTGCGTATAGACTCCCTCTTGCCGGAGCGGTTTGGGGGCAGGCCCAGCTATTCGAAGACTCCCTTAATCGTGGGCAAAGTGGAAAACTAGGTCGGAGTCATGGATTCTTCGTCAGGGTGCGAGGCCGGCTGATCAACCTTGACGACGCCGCTTTCAACGTTGGCGTCGATCTCCACTACGGCACGTTCTCCCGTTTTAACATGGTGATTAACGCCGATGAACTTGATGCGCTCGTAGCTAGCCCGCGCGAGAGCCTAATGGATTCGCCGGAAGTGCGGGAACTGAAGACTTATATGCTCGCCATCTTCAACAGGTCGCGTTCAGTTTTGAAAAAGCGTGACGACGAGGATGAAATCCCTCTTCTAACACAACAGGGCCGCATTTCAAATCCGCCTCCCGGCCTTACTCAGGGCCCCCTCAGAAGAATGCTTCGGCGGGCATCTCAGGGAGACGAACAAGTAAGAGAATCTCTCGGCATTAAGGTTGACGCAACGATGCTCCCTGTCTCCTTGACGCAGGGTGGTGGAGAGGTCCTTGAGCAGGTACTCGTAGAGCCCGCGGGCGAGGAAACTCGTCTGATCTCGTATGACCCAGAGCGACGCGCGGCTATCCTCAATCAGGCTCACCCGTTCGTCAGCAACTACATTGATCGAGATGGAACTCAAGAAGCGCTGCAAATTCTCGGGCTGACGGAGTTGCTGACCCAGGCCTACATGCTTGACGAAAACATCGACGCAGCGACCGTAAATCGAATTATGAAACGGCGGGACGCCTTCTTGCGCGACTTCGTCAGCTATCATCCCCGCTCTGCTCCCGTCATCGCGAAGAGTTTGCGCGATGCGAGCAATGACGAGAAGGCTCTAGAGGACGCAGTCGCCGACGCCCTCACTGTAATGGGATACAGCGTGCAGAGGATCGGAGGCAGTGGCACACCGGATGGAATCGCCACCATCCGACTCGGGCGTCGCGGAGGAGACGGTAGCGAAAGCTATGCGCTCACCTATGACGCCAAATCCAGTGGATCCGAGGCACGACGCGCCCTCGAACCAGCTAAGAAGAAGCAACTCGAAAAGGCGCCGCGGATTCAAGCAGGCACAGCTAGAACCTCAGTGCTGCGAGTCCATCGGGTGCGAGCGGCAGAGCAATTCAAGCTTGACGTGCCACCCAAGTTCACGCTTCTGGTGGCCCCTGGCTTCCAGGGCGATGGCGACGAGAAGGCTCTCATCGGTGACATCTGTCGTAATGACGGCATCACCCCGATCACCGTGGAAGACTTGGCACGCTTGGTTGAACTTTTCCCTTTGCGGCGCCTATCTCCACTAAAGCTCCTGGGTCTTTTCGCAACTCACGAACCAAGCGAGGCGCGAGCATTTGTGGATTCCATCGAGGCCCAGGATCCCCCAGTCGCCCCTCCCGTGGCTGAGGTCATTGAGCTACTGGTCCAGTACTCGGAGCGTCGAACTCCCGTAACCGTAGATACCATCGTGACTGCCGTGTACGAACGGAGCGGTATCGATCTCGACCACGAAGAGGTCTCAGCAATTGTGCGGGGCTTGGCTGCTCTCGCGCCCGCTACGATGTACTTCGATGGTCAGCTCGTAGCGCTTAATGCTTCACCGCAAGGACTCATTGGCGAACTCCGTCAGACTTTCCACGAATATCCGAATAGGCTTGCGGAAACCTATGAGATCGCTATTCCATTTCCGCGGCCACGCGTAGGAGATGACCAATGATTACCGCCAATAGGGCTGCTGCACATCCATTTCCCGCACGCATGGCGCCAGAGCTCGCAGCAGCGAAAGTTTCCAGCCTGGCCCCCAATGCGGTGGTACTAGACCCCATGATGGGTTCTGGAACCTTCCCCTTGGCTGCTGCCAAGTCTGGACATCAGGCTTTCGGTTGCGATACAGATCCCCTGGCTGTAGTAATTGCCAACACTAATGCAGCTAGCTACTCCCTCGATGATTTCCTCACGGCTGCGGAGTCCGTGGTATCGACGGCGAGATCTATAAGAGGAGTCGACATGAGCGTTGACTCCGAGACATCAAGGTTCATTGATTTTTGGTTTGACCCAGTTGCGCGAGAACGCTTGTCGTCTCTGGCTGCAGCAATCAAAGAGGTGCCGGCTCCACTCTCGTACCCTTTGTGGTGCGCTTTCTCGCGACTCATCATTGCCAAGGACGCTGGCGCTTCGCGGGCGAGAGACGTATCCCACTCGCGTCCTCATAGGGTCCGCGAGGCAGCGTCATTTGACCCCATCGAGCGGTATTTCTCCTCAGCAAGGGCGGTAGCAAATCGAGTGTCTCACTCGCGCATTGAGCTAGGTGAGACGGGTTCCCCTAGCTCTGCTCCCAGCATTTTGCGTGCCGATGCCCGGCGCCTACCTTTCGGTCGAGCGACAGTTGATGCCGTGATGACAAGTCCGCCGTACCTGATCGCCATCGATTATCTTCGCGGGCATCGTATGAGCTTGGTCTGGATGGGCTACTCCATCCCGTACCTTCGGTCGTTGAGGTCGGGAAATATCGGGTCCGAGGTCGGCCTGGATGTCGATTCAACTCTGAATTCTATCGCTAGATCTTCCTTCACCAAGCCACTACCAGACCGAAGCCGGAAAATTATTGGTCGTTACGTCCAAGACTTGGATCTCGTCATGTCGGAAATTGCTCGCGTCGTGAAACCGGCTGGTCTTGTGTCCTTCGTTATGGCCGATGCGCGGATGAACGGAGTTGAAATCTCAATAGAGGAGATCCTCGTACGTCTTGGCAGTCGCAACGGTCTAACTAGCCGAGGGCGTGTATCAAGAGAGCTTCCAGAAAACAGACGCTACCTACCGCCTCCACGGAATTCCGCAAATGCGCTCGATAGGCGAATGAAGGAAGAGGTGATCCTGACCTTTGAACGCGAGTGAGGTAGACGTGCCCCTACTCGAATGCCCAAGCTTGGGTGATAGGACATCCGAACGAGAGACAGCACATGGCTGGACTCATGATGCTTGCTCATCGGAGGCTGTGTGTGCGGGCCTTGACCCCTCGGATGAAGTCCTCTTGCGTCGCTTCTGATCCGACACGGCTCGTGAATCCGTCGCTACGCAACCGGCTCGTACGCCACCGTCACGTCGTGAGGAATCGGCTGCTCGATCGTGAATCCTTGTTGCGGGTAGACCATCAGCGCTGCTGAGACCCGACCGACATATGATGACGAGACGCGCATCCTGGATCGAATCGGTGTACTCAGCAAAGGGCGTGGAGATCGACGCGCTCACCCACGCGACCTCGGACCAGAGCTTCCGTGCCGTTGCGTACGCCTCCTCTCCTCATACTGCTTGCTGGCCAGCGGGACCGACGACATGGGAACTCGCCGCTCCTCAATCATGGTCCTAGAGAAGCGGATGTTCTCGCCCGTGTTTTAAGCCTCATCTCGACGATGATGGCGTCCGCAGGAACGCCGAGCGGTCCGCGGCCTGGCGAAACCCGCTTTCACTAAGCCGCGAATCGAAGCCGTTTGGGCGCAGGCGTGCGGTCCGTATATCCGTGCTCAGCCGACCGCGCCGATCGCTGCGCGAGCCAACCAGAGACCCGGGCCCCGCCGTTCACTGCCTCGCCCTCGCAGACGGTGCGAACGTGCGTGAAGCCGTGCGCTAGGTAGTACCGCTGGAGTCCTTCGTTCGTCGTCCAGGCGTCTAGGCGGAGCCATTGTGCGCCCGCACGATGTGCGCGATCGCCGGCCCAGTCGAGAAGCCGGCCCCCGAGGCCCTGTCCCGCGTACTCTCGAGCGATGGTGAGCTTGTTGACGAACAGCGACGGTTCGGTTAGCTCGTCGTCCGTCCACAGCCCCGCTTCCGCGTCGGGCGTGAGCGTGATCGTGCCGGCCGTCGTATGCCCGTCCCGGAGCATGAACACAGTGCCCGCGTCGATCGTGGCCAACAGCTTGTCGGCAGGATACGGACGGCTCCACTGGTCGGACCCCAGACCCCTCAACCAGGTTGCCGCCTCCTCGCGAAAGGCGAGCAGCTTTGTCACGTCGTGAGGTTCTGCGAGGTGGATGATCACGTGTTCTCGCTTCGGGCCGAGAGCTCGCCAATCTCATAGTTCATGCGATTCAGGTCCCCTCGGAACGTCGTGATGGTGCACCTGATCGGACGGTCTACGGAGTAGCCGGTACGCGTCCAAAGCATGACGGGAACGCCAGCTCCGATCTCCAGAAGTCGCGCTTCGTCCGGCGTGGGCATCCGGGCAGCGATCTCATCGAAGTACCCGACCTGCTCGATACCGCCCGAAGCGAGGTACCGAGTCGTTCCCTCCTCGATGTCCCCCGGCTCGGCCAACCGCGGCGACGCTTCGACCAGCCAGGACGGGTAGTAGGTCGCCTGTGTGGACCATGGGACGTCGTCCACGTAGCGATGACAGAACCGCAGGACTGCCTTCGAACCTGCCGGAACCTTGAGTCGCTCAGCCACGTCTCTCGAAGCCGGAAGCATCTCCACGCGAAATGTCTGGTGGGGCCGCCGGCCAGCGTTCGTTACGTCGGTGCTGTACGCGTCCCCGTTCTGCGGGAAGGTCAGATTCTCGAACCGCGAGGCGTTCAGCTCGAACACCTCGTGCGACTTGACCTCATATCCAAGCCCTTGGCTGGACGTGATCAGGCCCTCGCTGACCAGCAGGCTTAGCCCGTTGCGGACCGTGTTCCTTGATGCGTCGAAGCGCCGCTGCAAGTCGTTCTCGGAGGGTAGGCGCGCCCCCGGCGCATGGGTGCCGTTGTCGATCTCGCGGCGCAGGGCGTCAGCGACTTGCCGGTACTTCGGCTGCTTGGTCATAGACCCATCATGACGCACTCGCGCAACTTGTTGGTACATGTGGCCCCAACCCCCTTGACGTCTCACTGTCCGTGGGTGCAGCATCACTGTCATCAGCTTGTACCAACAAGTTGAGCAGGTGGTGCAACACCATTGAGTGTGCGCGCCTGCGCCGACAAATCAACAGCGTGATCCACCGCAGCACCACGGTCGTGAGGGCGCCGGCCGAGGCGAGTGGAGACCAGCCGACCGAGAGACGGCCCGTGTCACAACCGGGCCCACACCCCTAACCGGGAACGCCATCGGCTCTAAGAACCGCACGGCACACCTTGAAACTGCGAAGACCCCCGGGATTTCGGACTTCTCCGGGGCGAGCAGCGCCGTGCGAAACAGGAGGTCCGAGCCCTGTACCAGTGCTCACGGTGCTCGACATCCCAACGCCATTTCGGCAGACGGGTGTCGGGTCGCCGTGGTCGCTCGTAGCCCACGACCGACCCACCCAACGGCGCGCGGCCCCGGTGTCCTACCACCGGGGCCGCTTCGAGCCGTCCACCTGCTAGGGAGACACGACTCATGAAGCACATCGTCACTGTTCAGGACGTTGTTACCGCGTTCGCCGACTTCATGGAGCCGACGGGTGCAGAGCTGGACGCGATCGAGCAGGAGATGCCCGCGATCCTCGCGGACGTCGACCTGATCGACGCGCAGATCACCACCCTTGACCGCACGCCGACCGAGCTGGACATCCGGCGCATCCGCCGGGCCTACCGCCGGGTGCTGGCCGCCGAACGCGACCAGGCCAACCGCGCCGGCGCGAGCACGTCCGGCGGTGTGGCATGAACCTCCACCGCAAAGGCAGGGCCGCCCTCGTGCTGGCCCTGGTCGCCGTGGTCGCCATGGCGTTCCGGGTCTCGTGGAACGCGCTCAGGGACATCGCGAACGCGGTCGGTGCAGACAACACGGCCGCGACGCTCTACCCGTTCGTGGTCGATGGCCTGATGGCCCTGGCCCTGGTTGCCACCCTCGTGCTTGCGGGTAAGGATCGGACGTTCGCGCTGCGGGTGCTGGGCACCTACACGCTCGCCTCGCTGGTCCTCAACTACGTGCACGGCCTGGTCCCCAAGCTGCACGACACGGAACTGGACTGGACGCGCCTCGCCGACTGGGACCCCGCCAACTGGGCCCTGGTCCTGCTGGCGACGTCGCTTCCGGTCGGGTCGATCTACTTCGGTTCCGATCTGGTCGCCAAGGTTCTCCACCACCGCCCCGCCTCGATTCCGGGGCCGGACGCGAATGTGGAGGAATCTACCGAGACGCTGAGGAATCGGTCTACGGCTGACCTCGCAGTATCGACCCCGGCGCTCCCGCTGCGGATGCCCGACCCGGTGACGGTCGACTTCCTGAAGTCGACCCCGCTCGCCAAGCCGCTCCCGACCCCGGCGCGCGTTCCAGTCGCCGCGATCGAGCGGCGCCAGGTGGCCGCTGAGTCGATCCGACCCCGCCGGGCGACCGGTCGGGTTCCGGAAGTTGCTCGATCCCCTAAGCCGCGCCGGACGGCGGAGCAACTGATCGATGAGACCCGCAGCGCGACGGCCGATTGGGCGGACGGGCAGATCACGGCGGAGGGCATCCGTCGCACGGTCCGCACGTCGCCGGCGAACGCCCGGATGCTGCGGGACACCCTGCTCGCTGAACGTGCCGCCAAGGCGGCGTGATGGGCGGCTCGTTCGGTAAGTGCTTCGACCCGAACGGCGCCCGCTACGGCCTCCCCACCTACCCCTGGCGCTACGCCCCGGACGGGTTCGCGACCCGCCGGCAGTTACGGGCCCGCGGCCTGCGGCCCGGTGGTCAGCCGATCGCGGCGCAGATCCTGCGCCCGCGCTACCGGCGCGGCCCGCTGGTCGCCTACCTCTACCGCCTCGACAAGGCGAAGCCCGTCCGGCCCATGACCCCGAACCGGCGGGCCGCGCTCGCCAAAGCGATGCTCGCGCGCCGCACCTGCCCGCAGTGCCGCACGGATGCCGGATACGTCATCCCTGCCTCGCTCGGAACGTGTGTGACCTGCGCCTACCCCGAGGAGTGTCAGCAGTGAAGATCACGGTCAACACGCACAAGCTGTTCGGTCACCGCGCCACCCTCCGTACCGCGAAGCAGCTCGCGGAACCGGCGGCGCGGCTGGTCAACCGGTCCGTGCCGGGCCGGATGCCGGACGTACAGATCACCCTCACGAACCCGCGCGGTCTGGCAGAGCTGGCCACCACGGCGGAAGCCGAGTTGGCCGGCGGGGTCGACAAGCGCGTCAGGGACCGCGAGGAGCGTCACGCCGCACGCGAGGCCCGTGACGTCGCCGGACGCGCGGTCCCGCTCATGGATGGCTCGGTCCTGGTCCTGATCAACGTCGACCAGAACGCCAGCCCCGGTGAGTTCGCCATCACCCTCGTTCACGAGCTGGTCCACGCCATGCAGTTCTCCCGCAAGGGCGTCCGCGAGCGGATCATCCGTGATCGCCGCGACGCCTTCAAGGTCGAGCGCCAGTCCCGCCGTCACGCCCGCGAACACGAGCGGGGCCTCGCCGACGAAGAGCGCGAGGCCTACAGCCGCGAGTACCTCGCCGACCAGATCGTTCCCGGCGCCAACGCCGCCTGACCACCCCTCACCACACGCCCCT
Organism: Streptomyces sp. NBC_00306; assembly: GCF_036169555.1. Classification (GTDB taxonomy): domain Bacteria; phylum Actinomycetota; class Actinomycetes; order Streptomycetales; family Streptomycetaceae; genus Streptomyces; species Streptomyces achmelvichensis. Next base: position 4,391,030 of record NZ_CP108032.1, read on the forward strand.
CCGCTGAGGGCAGTACAGGAGATCTCGTGTCTGAGAATGTCGTTCACCTGCACAAGAACACCGATCCGGTGCCCGTGACCACGTTGACGGTGGTCCCCGAACCGGCTCCGGCCAAGCCTGTGCCGCTGTGGGTGCGCTCCGGGCGGGCCGTCCGTACGGCCGTGACGCACGAGCACACCGTGACCGCTGCTCGCGCGGTTGCCCGGCACACCCTCTACGTCGCCGGCGGCGCCCGCATCGCGGCGAAGCGCACGTGGGACGGGCGCACCGCGGCACGCTACGAGCGGATGCTCCGCGCGGCCGAAGCCGCGGGGAACTACGAGGTCGCTGCGGAGTGGGAAGAGCGCGGGCAGCGCTACCGCCAGGCCCGCCACCAGCGCCGCATGGACCTGCTCACCTCACCCATCGACGCGGCCAAAAGCGCGCTGGTCGGAACGGGGATGGGCATTGGGTCCCTGGTCGCCCTCGGAGTCGTCCTGGCCATCGCCAATAAGGACGTGGCGGACGTCGTCACGCCGCTGATGGCGGTGATCGAGTTCATCCGTCTCATGGTCACCATCGTGCAAGTGGTCTGGGGCCCGCTTCTCACGGTTGGTCCGCTGCTCGTCCTGCTCTCGCTGTGGGCTGTCGGCCGAAGCCAGCAGGCAGCACCCCAGTGGGCGCTGCCTGCGAACGTCCGTAACGGTGAGGGTGAGCCGATCACGCCGTCGATCGTGGTCAAGGCCCTGCGCGACCTCGGAGTGCCCGCGCTGCGGAACGCCATCAAGGAGATGGGCGACGCCGGCGCCTCGATGTTGGGGCCGATCCGGATTGCTGGATGCGGCGTGGAAGTCGACGTCACTCTCCCCTCCGGGGTCTCGACGATCGAGGTGCAGAACCGGCGCCGGAAGCTCGCGGAGAATCTGACCCGGCACGAGCACGAAGTGTTCATCACCATCCCGCAAGCGGCCCGCACCGTGCGCCTGTGGGTCGCCGACTCCGGAGCCTTGGATGAGCCGATCGGGCCGTCCCCGCTGGTCACCGACGAGACGATGACCGCCAACTACAAGACCGGTAAGGCTCCGTGGGGTCAGGACCTGCGCGGCGACGCTGCCGCCCTGTCCGTCTACCAGCGCCACCTTCTGATCACGGGCCTGTCCAACCAGGGCAAGACCGCAGCCCTGCGGGCGCTCGCTCTGTGGCTCGCGCTGGACCGCACCGTCGAGTTCCGGATCGCCGACCTCAAGGGCGCCGGCGACTGGGCCATGTTCGACGGCCTCGCCACCATGCTCATCCAGGGCCCGACCGACGACCACGTCATCCAGGCAACCGAGATGGTAGAAGGCCTGGTCACCGAGATGGAACGTCGTCTCCAAGCGCCGACCGGGACCCTGTTCCCGCCGCTGGTCGGCATCGTGGACGAAGCACAGGTGGCGTTCATGTGCCCGGTCAAGGACACCGACAAGAACCCCTACGGCGGATCCAAGGCCATCTCCCGGTACTTCATGGCCGTCCGCAAGGTCCACAACCAGGGCCGCGCCGTGAACGTGACGCTGTGGGAGGGCACGCAGGACCCGACCGACCAGAACCTGCCCAAGCTGGTCCGCGAGGGCGCCCACACCCGCGCCTCCCTGGTCCTCGGCACCGAGTCACAGGCCAAGATGGCGCTCGGTGACAAGGCCGTGGAAGGCGGCGCCGCCCCGCACCTGCTGCGCCAGGGACTGGACAAGGGAACGCTGGTCGTCGCCTCCGACGGCATCGCCATCCCCGCCGGACAGGCCTCCATCACGATCCGCACCCACTACATCGACGACCCCGAAGCGGTCGCCATCGCCGACCGCGCCAAGGCACTACGGGACGGGGTCACCACCCTCACCGTGATCGACCGCGGGGAGGAGCGGGACCCGCTCGCCGACATCGCCACCGTCCTCGGAGACAAGCCGCGACTGAAGACGCAAGACGTTCTCAAGCGGCTCGCCACGCTCAACGAGGACGCCTACGGCGGCTGGTCGTTCCTCGACCTCAAGCGCGTGCTGGAGGACGCCGGCGCGGAGCCCTACAAGTCCGACGGCCGCATGGTCGTCAGCCGCGACCGCGTCGCCCGCGCCCTCGCCAACCGCGACACGGACGGTTCCGCTTCCGCCGACGGATGACAGGGAGCCGACCCTCGGCGGGTCAGGGAGGCAGGGAGAACTCCCTGACCCCCTCCCTGACCCGCCTCCCTGGCCCTGAGCTGCACAAATGATCCATCAGGGAGTCAGGGAGGCCCGCAGGTCAGACCCCCGAAAACCCCTCCACAGTCCATCCCCAAGGGGGTGGCTCCGCCTCCCTGACCGTGCACTGGAAGGGATTCCGCATGTACCCCGAACACCCCACCACGAGCAGGCCCGTGACCGCCGTAGAAGTCCACCAGCCCACCACCTTCCCGCCCGCCGCGGTGACGCCGGCGCCCCTCGCGGCCATGCAGCCGGGCACCGTTCCGAGCGTGGCGAGCATCGTCCTTCCCGACGGACGGGTCGTCACCGGATACGCCATCGAACCTGCCCGCCCGGAACCGGTCGCGGCCAAGCCGCCCGTCTCCCGCGCCGCCGTGAACGTCGCCCTCGGAGGGATCGGGTTCGCCGCCGTCTGCGGCGGGCTCCTCGTCCTGACGACGTTCATCGCCGCGCTCACCGCGCTCATCACCCAACTGATCACCCTCGCTGCCGTGATCTTCGGCGGATGGATCGCCGTGCAGATCTTCAGCTCGAACGGCCACCAGGGCGGGACGACGGTGAACATCCGCAAAGCCGTGATCAAGCGCAACCACTTCCACAGCTAGCTATGCCAAGGGCGGCCCCGCATCTCGCCAAAGAACCGGGCCGCCCTGACCAACCAGCATCCCTGCACGGAACTGGAGACAACCAGCATGACCCAACCGACCGACAACCGGCGAGAGGCCTTACTCGTCGCAGCTCTGTCCGCCGCTGAACGCGGCTGGCACGTCTTCCCCCTGCGCCCCGGAACCAAGCGACCTGCGTTGCACGGGGAGGCTTCGTGTCCGCGCACCGGGGTGTGCGAGAGCGGGCACCGGAAGTGGGAGCAGCGTGCCACGACCGACACCGACCGCATCCGTGCCACCTGGTCGCACGGACCGTTCAACGTCGGTATCGCTACCGGTCCCTCCGGGCTGCTGGTTGTCGACCTGGACACGCCAGAGCACAAGGGCAGTTCGGACGCGCCTGACGGCGCGGCGACTTTCGGTGCGCTCTGCGAGCGCGCCGGGCACGCCGTCCCCGATACCTACCGGGTGCGGACTGCGAGCGGTGGAACGCACCTGTACTTCACCGCCCCGCCGGTGGCCCGGATGGCCAACACGGCGGGCACCGTTGCCGATTCGGTCGACACCCGCGCATGGGGCGGATACGTGGTCGCCGCCGGCAGCACCACCCCGGCAGGAGCCTATGAGCCGCTGTGCGGCCCTGTGGTCGCCTGTCTGCCCTCGTGGCTCCACAGCATCCTGCAACCCGCCCCCAAGCACCCTCAGGCCCCTTCTATGGCCGTAGCGGGGCAATCACGTCGATACGCGGATGTAGCGCTCGCCACTGAGACGCGGAACGTCGCGGCGGCCCAAGTCGGGGAACGGGAAGCGAAGTTGTTCCGCGCCGCACGCGCCATGGGGCGGTTCGTCGCATGGGGCGACCTCCCCCGGCACGTGGTTGAACAGGCTCTTCAAGAGGGAGGCGAGGCGGCCGGACTGTCCGCGTCCGAGTGCCGCTCCACCCTGCGCAGCGCCCTCGATTGGTCCATCGCCCACAACCAGAACCGCCGGGGTGCGGCATGAGCGCCCACCGCCATCCCCCTCTGAAGAGCATCACCACCACCCCGGACGGTCCGCACGCCGCTCCACAGCCTGTGGACGGTCCGGCCGTGGGCGAGCGAAAGGGCGTCGCCGAAGGCGTCCCCTCTGCTGTTCGCCCTGACTCGTGGCCGGGCGACGGGCGCCGCCCCGTGGCCTGGCTCCACATCGTGGCGCCGCCGTCTTGGAGCGTCACCCCCTCCGCTCGCTCCTGGTGTGCCTGCGGCTACGAGCGGCGCGCCATGGGCCGTGCCGCCGTGCTGCAACTGGTCGCCGCTCATGGCGAACACCGCACCTCATGCCCGCTGTTGAACCCCGACTCGGAAGGCAGGACCGCCGCATGACGACCAACGACGTACGCGCGGATCTGTGGGAAGGGTTCGAGCACATCGAACCCGAGCAGATCACCGGCCCCGCCTGGGACGAACCCGTCCCCCTGCGTGCCCGCCCGCCGCTCCCGGACTTCCCTGTGGACGTCCTGCCTGCCTGGTTGGGCAGCATGGTGCGCGGTGTAGCCGAGGAGACCCAGACCCCGGCGGACCTCGCCGGATGCCTGGCCCTAGCGGTCCTCGCCACCGCCGCCGGCGGGCGGGTCAAGGTGTGCGTGCGCGGTCACTGGCGTGAGCCCGTGAACATCTACACCGCCATCGCACTGCCCCCGGGCAATCGCAAGTCCGCCGTATTCGACCTCATGGTCAAGCCGCTGCTCGATGCGGAGAAGGCTCTGATCGAACTCTCCGGACCCGTGAGGGCGGAGGCCGAGACCTTGGCGAGGCTGGCTAAGGCGGCAGCCGAGAAGGCTGCTGGCAAGGCGGCCAACGCGGAGCCCGAACACCGCGACACCCTGACCGCCGAAGCCGTCCAACTGGCCCAGGAAGCCGACAAGATGAGGATCCCCACCGAACCGCAACTCGTCGCGGACGACGTCACGCCGGAAAACGTCGGCACGCTCCTGGACGAGCAGGGCGGGCGCATCTCCTGCCTCAGCGCAGAGGGGGAACTGTTCGACATCATCGCCGGCCGCTACACCGGCAAGCCCAACATGGGCATGTTCCTCAAAGGCCACGCAGGAGACATGCTCCGCGTCAACCGGCAGGGCCGCAGCGCCCAGCACGTCGACTCCCCGGCGGTCACGATCGGTCTGGCAGTTCAGCCGGAAGTTCTGGACGCGCTCAGCCGCATCGACGGGGCTGACGGGCGCGGGCTCCTCGCCCGCTTCCTCTACTCCAAGCCCTTGTCCCTGGTCGGCTCCCGCAGCCTGACCCCCGCCCTGCTGAACGAGCAGGTGGCCGCCACCTACGCCAAGCACCTGGCCAGCCTGACGCTCGCCCTGGCGGACTGGACCGACCCCGCCCTCATCCAGCTCACTCCGGAAGCCGACGCGGTCCTGCTGGCCTTTCAGAAGGTCACCGAGTCGCGTCTCGGGCCGGACGGGAGTTTCGCGCCGATCGTGAAATGGGCGTCCAAGCGGGACGGCGCCGTGGCCCGCATCGCCGGGCTCCTGCACCTCGCCGCACACCCCGAGGACGGGTGGCACAAGCCCATCGACGGCTCCACCATGGCCGCCGCGACCGAACTGGGCGTCTATTTCACCGCGCACGCCCTGGACGTGTTCAGCGTCATGAGCGCCGACCCCGCCCACGAATCCGCGGTGACCGTCCTCGCGCAGCTCGTCTCCAGCAACCCCGCACAGTTCACCAAGCGCGAGCTGTTCCGGATGCTGCGCCGGGCCGACTTCCCCGCCATCAGCGACCTGGACCCCGCCCTCACCCTGCTCGAAGAGCACGGCTGGATCCGCCAGCAGCCGCCGCCCCCGCGCACCACTCGCGGCGGCCGGCCGCCCTCGCCGCGCTACGAAACCCACCCGCGCATCGCGCGCGGAGCCTGACACAACCCCCAGACCGCCGACAGAACTGACACAACCCCCCGCGCAAGCCGTTGACCTGCACGAACGACCATGATCGCGGTTTTGACAGAACCAATTAAAACTCGACAGAACCCCCGCTGCGCTGCCGGGGCTCCTGTGACAGAACCTCCCCCGGCGAGGTTCTGTCAGGTTTTAATTCAGTTCTGTCAAAGATCCAGAACCCGCCAAAACCGCAGGTCAACGGCTTATCGGGGAGGTTCTGTCAGTTCTGTCAGCGGATCCCGCTTCCTCGTGAGGAGTCACCGCTACATGAGCACCGCTCCGCGACTGGAACCCCCGGCACTTCCCCCTGTCTACCTCCCGAGCGACATCGCCAAGGCCCTCCACTGCTCGGAGTGGTGGGTGAAGGAACAAGCTCGCCGGGGACGCATCCCCTTCACCAAGCCCGCAGGGAGCTACCGGTTCACGGCCGAGCACTTCGCCGAGATCATGCGCATCTTCGAGAGCCGCCCTGCCGAAAGCCATGTCGCTCCTGCGCCGGCAAAGCAAGCTCCACGGCGCAGGGCGACCACAACGGCGGCGTCCGTCACCTCCCTGAAGGCACGGCCCCCGCGCAGGGCGCGAGGCAGCCAACCGCAGTCCAGCGCAGCCTGATTCCGTGTGCCGCCCGGCCCTTCGGCCGGGCGGCACACCCGTTCATGGGAGAACAACGTGGGATATGCCGAGAGCCTCGGCAACTACTGGCGCGGCCGGTACAAGCTCGCGCCGGGCAAGTACGCCACTGTCCGCGATGCCGACGGCGATGCCATCCGCTTCCGGACCAAGGCTGCGGCAAAGAAGTCTGCTGACGCCGAAGAAGCGAAGCTGCTGGCAGGAACGAAGAAGGCGCCACCTGAGCGGATCACGTTCGGCGCCTACGTCAACCGCTGGTACGCCGCGCAGGACTTGGCGGCGTCCACCATGCAGAACTACCGCCGACACATCGAAGAGCACCTGCTCCCCGCGTTCGAGGATTTCGCCGTCGCCGACATCCTGAGCACCGACATCGCTGCTTGGGAGAAGCACGAACACGCCGTTCCGTACGCGGCAACCAGCGTCAAGACATGGAGGGCGACACTGCACCTGATCCTCGCCGACGCCGTGGACGAGGGGCTGCGCGACTCCAACCCGGCAACCAAGCGCCGCGGGCGAGGAAAGCGCGCCGGCCGCTCACGTAACCGTGGCCCGGAAAAAGCAGTCACGACAGCACTTGGCATCCTGCTGTTGGCCGAGCGGATGGCGCTGCTCTCCGGCCGTGATGATGAATTCGTTGCCGGCATCATCAAGGGCTACACCGGCATGCGGTGGGGCGAAATCGTCGGTCTTGAGACCGAGTTCGTCCGCCCGAAGAGCGTCCGCGTGGAGTGGCAGCTCTACGAGTTGGACACCGGCGAACTGCACCGCTGCCCGCCCAAGGACGACTCATATCGCGACATCGACACTCCGGCTTTTCTCGCCTCGCTGCTTGCTAGCCACATCGCCCGGACGAGACCGAAGCCGTGCGACTGCCACGGACTGGCCTACGTCTTCCGCGGCCATGGAACCGCCAACGGGTCGGTAAGCCGCCCCGGGGCGAAGCTGGTCGACGTGGCGCGCCGCTGTGGCGTATCGACCGGCACCGTCTCCAACGTCCTCAACCGCCCGGATGCTGTCGCGGAGCCGACCCGCCTGAAGGTGCTGGAAGCCGTCAGTGATCTCGGGTACATCCGCAACGCCGCATCAGGGGAGTTGGCTGCTCACTGGCGGCGCTCCGGTTTCGCCACATGGCTCTTCCGGCCGGCCGCGACAGGACGGTACCCCGGGCGAGGCAGTCAGGAAGAGCGGCCGGTGCCTGTCGTTGCCGAGCCCTGGCCCGGCATCCCGGCACGCGGGCGAGGAGCGTCCAAGCGGGCTGAGGCGTGCTGGGTACCGATCGCCCCCGGGCTCACCCCGCACGGGTTGCGCCACACGCACAAGACCCTGATGCGGGAAGTGGGGACCCCGCCAAAGCTCATGGACGAACGCATGGGCCATGAGGACGGCTCCGTTCAGTCGCGCTACGACCACATCACCCCAGGGATGCGGCAGACGTTGATGGCCGCACTCACCGGGATGTGGGAGGAGGCGTTGGACGCGCGCCGGGCGATGTCTCCCGGCTCGCCCGTGGCTGCTCTGGATGCGTTGCTGAAGGCCCGCCCGTAGGGCGTGATCTGGAGAAGAATTTCAAGATCTTCTCCAGGATTTCTCCAGAGAGCCCCTGGAGAACGAGGCAGGCCCGGTGCTGACTAATCAGCACCGGGCCTGACCTGCGATTTAGCTGTCGGGGTGGCGGGATTTGAACCCACGACCTCTTCGTCCCGAACGAAGCGCGCTGCCAAGCTGCGCTACACCCCGATGTCACCGGCGTCGCGGCGACATCGATTACTTTAGCCCACCCGCGCTCCCAGACGAAATCCGGTTTTCCCGGCCTCCGGCCACGCGAGCGGGTCTGCCACACGGGCCCGGCGGCCGGGGCGCGGGCGCGCCCCGCAGGGCTACTCCTCCCGCTCCACCAGCGTCAGCAGCGTCGCCTCCGGCGGGCACGCGAAGCGCACCGGGGTGTAGCGGCTCGCGCCGCAGCCCGCCGAGACGTGGAGGAAGGAGGTGTTGCCCGACGACTCGTGGGTGGACAGGCCCTTCACGCGGTCCGTGTCCAGGTCGCAGTTCGTGACCAGGGCGCCGTAGAAGGGGATGCACACCTGGCCGCCGTGCGTGTGGCCCGCCAGGATCAGGGGGTAGCCGTCCGCCGTGAACGCGTCCAGGGTGCGCAGGTACGGCGCGTGCACGATCGCCAGGGAGAGGTCCGCGTCCTTCTCCGGGCCGCCCGCGACCTTCGCGTAGCGGTCGCGCTTGATGTGCGGGTCGTCCAGGCCGGTGAAGGCCAGCTCGAAGCCCTCCAGCTTCAGGCGGCCGCGGCTGTTGCTCAGGCCCACCCAGCCCGCCGTGTCGAACGCGTCGCGCAGGTCCTCCCAAGGGTTGTGCACCACGCCGACCGCCGGCGGGTTGCCGTTGAGGCCGTGCCGGCCCTGCGCCTTCTCGAAGAGGTAGCGCACCGGGTTGCGCAGCGTGGGGCCGTAGTAGTCGTTGGAGCCGAAGACGTAGACGCCGGGGAACTCCATCAGCGGGCCGAGCGCGTCCAGGACCTCGGGGACGCCCTGGGGGTCCGAGAGGTTGTCGCCTGTGTTGACGACGAAGTCCGGGCGGAGGCCCGCCAGCGACTGGAGCCAGGCGCGCTTCTTGTGCTGGCCGCTCACCATGTGGATGTCGGAGACCTGGAGGACGCGCAGCGGTCGCATGCCCTTCGGCAGCACGGGGACCGTGATGCGTCGGAGACGGAAGGACCGGGCCTCGAAGCCCGCCGCGTAGGCGACGCCGGCAGCGCCGACCGCCGCGATTCCTGCCGTGATTTTCAGGGGGATCCCGTATCGTGCGCGCATCTGCCCATGGTGGCAGACCCTGACGGTTGCAGAGACGGGTGGGCGGTGGGTACCTCGGCCCTCACTCCCCGCACCGGCAGCGTCAGCAGCAGGCCCAGCGATATCCAGACGTACGTGTTGCTGCCGATGAACCCGTCGATGCCGGTGGCGTCCCAGCTCCACAGCCAGACGACGCTGCTGCAGAGCACCACGTAGATCACGGCCGCCCGGCGCAGCAGCCGGCGTCGTCGCGGGTCGTCGCGGTCGTGGTCGAGGCCGGCGGTGGCCAGTACGGCAAGGGCCGGGAACACCCACACCAGGTGGTGCACCCAGGTCACGGGGCTGATCAGGCAGGCGGTGAGGCCGGTCAGGGCGAAGCCGGCGAGTTCGTTTCCGGCGGCGGCCGCGCGGGTGGACCGGCGGGCCCAGATCGCGAGGATCACCACGACACCGATCGCCCACACCGCTCGGCTGGGGTCGTCCGGTGCCGAGAGCCGGGCGAGGACGCCCTGCCAGGACTGGTTGGAGACATACGCGAGCGAGCCGACGCGGTCGGTGTTCCACATCGCCTCGGTCCAGTAGACGCGGGAGGCGTCGGGCGCGACCCACACGGCGAGGATCGTGGCGGCGGCGGCGACGCCCGTCGCGGTGGCGGCCGCGCGCCAGCGGCGGGTGATGAGGAGGTAGCCGATGAAGACGGCGGGGGTGAGTTTGATCGCGGCGGCGAGCCCGATGCCAAGGCCCGCCCAGCGGGCGCGGCCCGTCGACAGCAGCCAGGCGTCGGTGAGCACGAGCGCCAGCAGCAGCAGATTGACCTGGCCGAAGCTGAAGGTGTCGCGGACCGGTTCGAGCAGCGCGAACAGGCAGAAGGCGACGGCGAAGGTGTACCAACGGCTCCAGCCCTGGCGGTCTACGAGCGCACCGGCGCACCAGTACAGGACGACGAGCCCGGCAGCGACGTTGCCGAGCACGCTGAGCGCGACCGCTCCGGGCCAGGCGACCAGGGTCATCGGCAGCATGCACACGGCGGCGAACGGGGGATAGGTGAAGCCGTAGTGCGTCCCCGGCACCAGGTAGTCGTAGATACGGCCGCTGTCTCTCCAGTGCTCGACCGTGCCGTAGTAGACGCCGAGGTCGAACCAGTCTCGGTGCAGGGGCACGGTGGTGAGGAACAGCGCCACGGCCGCCGCCAGGCCGGCCACCAGCAGCACCCGGCCGCGGGTGCTCGTGGGCCACTTGATGCCGCTGGTTCTCTGCTGGACCAGTGTCATGCGGTGCTCCCCAGGGCGTCGGTACGGGAGGCGGTGCGCTGCGCGACGCGGTGGGCGCACCACAGCGCCAGCACGGCGAGCACGCCGCCGAAGGTCGCGAGCGCCACCTGCGGGCCCTGCGGCGCGAACCCGTTGGGCAGTACCGCGAGGGCGAGGACCGCGCTGGCGGCGGCGACCGCACGGCGTACGGACCGGTCGGGGCCGGCCGCGGCTATCAGGAACAGCCCCCACAGCACGTACCAGGGCCGGATCGCCGGTCCGAGCACGGCCACGGCGGTCAGGCTGAGGCCGAGGGCGTAGACCGGCCGGCGCAGGTGGTGGCGGCGCCAGGCGAGCAGTATCGCGAGAGCGGTGGCGGCGAGACCGGCCAAGTGCCAGGCAGGAGTGGCGAATTGAGCGAGTCCGATGCCCGCGCTCTCCAGCAGGGCGCCGGTCATCCGGCCCAGCGAGGAGGTGATCGACCAGTTCTGCGGGGAGACCGGGGTGTCGAGTGCGCCGATCCACCCGTAGCCGGTGCCGGTGACGGCGGTCGTCGCGGCCGTGGTGGCGGCGCTGATCCCGAGCACGGCGAGTGCGGCGGTGAGCCGTGGCGCTCGGACCGGCCAAGGTATGGGTGGCGCACGCAGCGATCGCGGACGAACCGGTGATGTGCGAGCCGGTGGCGTACTGCTGCCGAGCTGTCGGGCCCACAGGAGCGCGACGGCGAGCAGCCCCATCGCCGCGGGTGCTTTGACCAGGGCGGCCAGCGTGACCAGGACGACGGCGAGTACGGGCCATCTGCCCAGGGCGGCCACGAGACCGGCGCCCAGCAGGCCCAGCATGATCGCGTCGTTGTGGGCGCCGCCCACGAGGTGGAGGAGGACGAGCGGGTTGAGCGCGCCGAGCCAGATCGCGGTCGCGGGGTCGGCGCCGCAGTGCCGGGCCAGGACCGGCAGACAGAAGACCATCCCCGCGACCCCCAGCAGCGCGACGAGGCGCATACCGATCACGCCGGCCGACACCTCGGTGTGCGAAAGGTTGTTGATCACCGTCGCGCAGGCCAGGAACAGCGGGCCGTACGGCGTCGGGGTGTGCTGCCACAGCGGCGCCACCTCGTCGTTCAGCGGACCGCCGAGGCGGGAGGGCCCGTGCGTGTACACGTCTATCTGGGCGTCGACCATCGCGCCCTGGGCGAGATAGCTGTAGACGTCACGGCTGAACAGCGGTGGCGCGATCAGGAGCGGCACGGCCCACAGGCCGAGGGTGAGCAGCAGGGTCCGGCGGTCGGGCGGCTGCGGGCCGCGCACCGCCTGCCCCAGCATCGCCCAGGCTGCGACCAGCAGGACGAGCCCGAAGTACGCCCCGACGAGCCCGATCGCGGCGCGGCCCGACTCCGGCGCGAGGGCGTCGCGTACGGGCAGCGCGCCCGCGGTCACGCCTCCCGCTGCGAGCGCCGCCGAGCCCACCAGTCCGAGGAGTTGGCAGCGGCGGGTGTCGAGGGGGGCGGGGACGAGCGGCATTCGGTCAGAGTGTCAACGGGCGGTGTCCGAGAAGCGACGGTGTCCTCGCCGCGGAGCGGCCGCAGCGTGTCGGCCGTATGACGGCGAACGGGGTACGGGGTACGGAGTACGGCGTGGCGGTACGCCCGTACGCGTACGACCTGCGCACCCCGTACGGCGGCCCGCCGAGACGAGACATCGACGGCCCACTCGGTACGACGGCTCGATACGACGACCGTGGCGGCGCACCCGCACCACCACGAACCCGCACCCGCACCACGAGGAACCGCTACGACGACGACCCCGGCGGCGGCGCCAGCTGCCACTGCCCCGAGTGACCCGGCGGAAGTGCGAGATCCCGCCGGACCGCCGCGTAGTACCCCTCGCGCGCCGTCCGCTGTTTCTCCAGCAGGACCGACCACGCCTGCGGGTCATGGGTCCGCTCGCGCAGGAACTGCTCCATCTCCAGGACGGTGACGACCCACACCCGCGCCTTGTCCACCACGTCCCGGGTGCCGAGCATCAGCAGGGCCTCCCCGGCCGGGTCCCGGCCGTCGTTCGCCGCTGCCAGGTGGGGCGCCGCCTCCTCGGGTGACAGGGGGTGCGGGTGGGGATCGTTCCCGAGGTGGGCGGCGATCCGGTACGTCAGGGTCACCGACTTCTTCAGCGACCTGGCGTACTCGGCGTAGGTCTCCAGCCGCCGTTCCTCCCAGCGGGCCTCCTGCTCGCGGCGGAAGCGGGCCTGATCCCCTCGCGTGATGGCCAGGTACGAGCCCAGGGCACCGACCACCACACCGATCAGGGCGGGGAGTTGCTGTAGGAACGCGGACATGGCGAAACGCTATCGGAGGGCCGCTCGTGAGGGAGGTGACGGCCGAGTACGGGCAGGCGGGACGGTGCCTGTCAGTCGGACGGCAGCTGCCCCGGCCGGCGGTTCGCCGGAAGGGCGCAGGCCGGTGTTCCGCCCGGCATGCGGTCGCGGTTGTCCGCAACGACCCGGTAGACGCCGCGAGCGATCCAGCGCAGCGGGGGCAGGGTGAGGAGTGCGCCCAGGACGGCCCACCCCTTGCCCGCTCTCAGCAGGAGCTTGGCGACAGCCTGACTGCCGCCGTACGTGGCGCCGGTCGGCGTGATCCACAGCAGCTCGTGCTCGGCGCGCCGCTGCGTCGTGCCGAGCGAGCGCAGATCCGCGAACTGCCACGGCGTGATCGAGCAGCGGGGCCGCATATGGCGCTCGATGAAGGCCACGGAGCTCGTGCAGAAGGCGCAGTCGCCGTCGTAGACGAGTACCGGCCCTGTCCGCATGGCTCCGTCCTGCCCCGTCACAGCGCCATGCCCGCAGGGGAGTCGGCGGCCCGGAAGGTGCGGCGATAGGCCAGGGGGGAGACGCCCAGCTCGGCGTGCAGATGCTGGCGCAGCGAGGCGGCGGTGGCGAAGCCGATCTCGAACGCGACCTGATCAACGGTCAGATCGGTCGACTCCAGCAGGTTCCTGGCGCGGGCGAGGCGCTGTTTGGTCAGCCACTGGCCGGGGGGCAGGCCCGTCTCGGCACGGAAGCGGCGGACGAAAGTACGCACGCTCATGTGGGAGCGCTCGGCCATCTGTTCCACGGTGAGCTTGTCGCCGAGCCGCTCAAGGGCCCACTGGCGGGTGGCGGAGGTGGATTCGGCCGGGTCGTCGGGGATGGGGCGTTCGATGTACTGGGCCTGCCCGCCATCGCGGAAGGGCGCCACCACGCAACGCCGTGCGGCGTGATTGGCCAGGTGCGAGCCGTGGTCGTTGCGGATCAGGTGGAGGCACAGATCCACCCCGGACGCGGCGCCGGCGGAGGTGAGCACGTCGCCGTCGTCGACGAAGAGCACGCCTTCGTCGAGGCGGATGTGCGGATACCAGCGGCGGAACAGTTCCGCGCTCTCCCAGTGGTTGGTTGCCACCCGCCCGTCGAGCAGGCCGGCCGCGGCCAGGATGAAGCCTCCGCTGCAGATGGAGGCGATCCGGGTGCCCGGTCGGATCCGGGCGAGGGCGTCGGCGACGGCTGCGGGCAGCTCGCGGGTGAGCCGTGCCTTCTCGAGCGGGGCGATGATCACCGTGTCTGCCGATGCGAGTGCCTCGGGACCGTGCTGCGGGACGACGGAGAAGCCGGCGTTGGTCTCGACCGGCCCGCCGTCGCAGGAACACACGACGACCTCGTACCGGTCGTCGGCCGCTCCCAGGACGCGTGCAGGGATCCCCAGTTCGAAGGGATAGGCGCCGTCCAGCGCGAGGACGACGACTCTGTGCGGCTGTGGCTGGACCGGCTGTGGAGGGACCATGGCAGAATTCTATCGCCTATTGACGTTTCTGCCGTTGGTGAGCTCTGGGGCGGGGCCACACGCTGGTGCCATGAACAAGAACACGATGCGTGCCCTCGGCCAGAACACCTACGGCGGACCTGAGGTCCTCGAGGAAGTGGAGGTCGAGCGGCCCGAGCCCATAGGCAACGAGATCCTCGTCGCCGTCCATGCCGCGGGGCTGAACCCCACCGACTGGAAGCACCGCGCGGGAATGATGCGCGTCGGTGAGCCGCCGTTCACGCTGGGCTGGGACGTGTCCGGCGTGGTCGAGGCGGTCGGCGCGGGCGTCACGCTGCACCAGCCGGGCGACGAGGTGTTCGGGATGCTGCCCTACCCGAACGGGCACGGCGCGCACGCCGAGTACGTGACCGCTCCCGCCCGTGCCTTCGTCCCCAAGCCGTCCACCCTGAGCCACATCGAGGCGGCCGCGCTGCCGTTGGCGTCGATGACCGCTTGGCAGGTGCTCGTCGACACGGCCGATGTGCGCCCGGGGCAGCGGGTACTGGTGCACGCGGCGGCCGGCGGCGTGGGGCATCTCGCCGTGCAGATCGCCAAGGCACGCGGTGCGTACGTCATCGGCACGGCGTCCGCCGCCAAGCACGACCTGGTGTTGGGCCTGGGCGCCGATGAGGTCATCGACTACCGCACCCAGGACTTCGTGGCAGAGGCGCGTGACATGGACGTGGTCCTCGATCCGTTCCTCGGCGAGGACCGGCTGCGCTCGCTCGAGACCCTGAAGCCGGGCGGCCTGCTGGTCTCGATCCTGCCCCTGGAGTTCGCGCAGGTGGAGGCGCGCGCGGCCGAGTCGGGGGTGCGCGCCACGGCCATGCAGGTCGAATACGACCACACGGGCATGACGGGCGTCGCGGCGCTGGTGGAGTCCGGGCAGCTGCGCCCGCACGTCGCCACCACCTACCCGCTGGCCGAGGCGGCGAAGGCGCACGCGGAGGGTGAGACGGGCCGGGTCGCGGGGAAGCTGGTGCTGACGGTGCGGTCCTAGGGTCCGTCGGCCGGCTGGTCACTTCGCCTTGGAAATGCGGTCGGAAATGCGCTCAGGGACGCGCTCGGTGCAGCGGCCGTGGATCCGGGCGGCCATCGGCGGACGGGTGGGGCGCGAACCGGCATCGGCCCGGCGCCGTGCGGTGGCCGTGCCGCTTCCGGGCTTGGTCCCGGGTCCCCCCGGGGGATGATGGCCGTGTTCAGTCGGTACGACTGCGCTTGTACCGCTGTGCCCCGGCGCTACGGGCCAGCCTGCGGAGCCGTTCCGAGTCAGTGCTGACCTGCGAATCTGCGTTGACCGGGTCCATGAGAAAAGGCTATGAAGACGTTATGACCACGCTCAAGTCCAAGCTGAAGGAAGATCTCACCGCGGCGATCCGGGCGCGCGACGAGCTGCGCTCCTCCACTCTCCGGCTGACGCTCTCCGCCATCACCAAGGAGGAGGTTTCGGGCAAGACCGCCCGTGAACTCTCCGACGACGAGGTGCAGAAGGTGATCGCCAAGGAGGCGAAGAAGCGCCGCGAGGCCGCCGACGCCTTCGCGCAGGGTGGCCGTGCCGAGCAGGCCGAGCGGGAGAAGGCGGAGGGCGTTCTGCTCGACGCCTACCTGCCGAAGCAGCTGAGCGACGACGAGCTCGCGCAGATCGTGACGCAGGCCGTCGACGAGGCGAAGGCCGCAGGGGCCGAGGGGCCGCGGGCGATGGGGGCCGTCATGAAGATCGTGAACCCGAAGGTGGCGGGCCGCGCCGAGGGCGGCCGGGTGGCCACCGTGGTGAAGCAGCTGCTCGCGGGCTGAGGCACCGCAGGCGGACATGGAGATGGGAGAGGGGCCCGGCGTATACGCCGGGCCCCTCTCCCATGGAGCAGTGCTGCAGGCGGCCTACGGGAAGCCTCCGCCGCCGTTCCCGTTGTTCCCACCGTTGCTCTGACCGCGGTTGTTGCCGCCGCCGATCAGGTCCGGCGGGATCGAGATACCGGGGAAGGGCTGGCCGTGGTTGCCGCCGTTGTCCTGGCCGCGCTGGTTGCCGGGCTTGTTGTCGGGCCTGCCCGGCTTCTCGGGCTTGTCCGTCTCCTTCGGCGCGTCCGGGATCGGCACTCGGTTGAAGGGCGGTGCTTCCTGCCCGTCCAGCGCACCCGTCATCGCGTCCCGCCAGATCGGTCCGGGGACCTGACCGCCGAAGACCTTGCCGTAAGTGGTGCCGCCGATGCGGATGTTCTCCATCTTCACCTGCTGGCTGGGACTGCCGACCCAGACGGCTCCGGAGAGGTTCGGCGTGTAGCCGACGAACCAGGCGTTCCGCCGCTCGTCCGTCGTACCGGTCTTGCCCGCGTTGTCACGGCTCTGCAGGCCGGCCTCCTGGCCCGTACCGGAGTCGATCACACCGCGCAGCAGCTCGTTGATCGTGTCGGCCGTCCGCTCGGTCATCGCCTTCTCACAGGTGCTCTTGGGCACCTCCAGGCTCTTGTTGTCGGCCGTGCGGATCGACTCGATCGCGGTCGGCGTGCAGTACGTGCCGCGGTTGGCGAAGGTCGCGTACGCGCTCGCCATCACCAGCGGGGAGATACCGGTCGAGCCCAGGGTGAGCGGCGACGGCGAGACCGGCAGCTTCGCTCCGTTGCCCTGGACGACACCGAGCTTGTCGGTCATCTCCACGACGGGGCAGAGCCCGATGTCCCCGATCATCTGCACGAAGTAGGTGTTGACCGACTTCGCCATCGCGTCCTTGAGGGCGTACGGGCCGACCTCGGACTCGTTCTCGTTCTCCAGGTTGAAGCCCTGGTTCCGCCACGGCTTGTCGGTGCACGTGGGGATCGAGTCGGGGTACGGCATCCTGTACGGCGCCGGGTACGACTGCGTCGGCGGCTTGCCCTGCTCTATGGCCGCGGCCGCCACGAACGGCTTGAAGGTCGAACCGACCGGGAAGCCGTAGTTCGAGCCGCCCATCTTCTGGTTGACCGAGTAGTTGATCTGCGTCTCGTGCTTGCCGAAGCCGTACGGCCGCGACTGGCCCATCGCCAGGATCTTGCCCGTGCCCGGCTGGACCATCGTCACGGCGGTGGCGACGTCGTCCGTCTGGTAGACGTGGTCCTTGATCGACTCCTGCGTCGACTCCTGGGCGCGCGGGTCGAGGGTCGTCCTGATGGTGAGGCCGCCCTGGTTCCAGACCTTGGCCCGTGCCTCCTTGGTCTTGCCGAAGACCGGGTCGGACAGGAAGACCTCGCGCACGTAGTCACAGAAGAAGCCGGCGCCGCTGACCGCGGTGATGCAGCCGTTCTTCGGCTTGCTGACCTTGAGCTTGACGGGGACGGCCTTCGCCCGGTCCGCCTCGGCCTGCGAGATGTCGTGCACCTCGGCCATGCGCTGGAGCACGGTGTTGCGGCGCTTCGTCGCCTCTTCCGTGTCGTTGACCGGGTCGTAGCGGCTGGGGGACTGCACGATGCCCGCGAGCATCGCCGCCTCCTCCAGCTTCAGGTCCTTGGCCTGCTTGGAGAAGTAGCGCTGCGAGGCGGCCTCGATGCCGTACGCCTGCTGACCGAAGAAGGTGATGTTGAGGTAGTTCTCCAGGATCTTCTTCTTGCCGAGCTCTTCCTCGACCTGGATCGCGTACTTCAGTTCCTGGATCTTGCGGCCGATCGTCTGCTGGGTGGCCTGGGCGACCTTGTCGGGGTCGTCACCGGCCTCCTCCACGAAGACGTTCTTCACGTACTGCTGGGTCAGCGTCGAAGCGCCCTGGGCGACCCCGCCGGACTGGGCGTTTCGGTTGAGCGCGCGCAGGACACCCTTGAGGTCGATCGCGCCGTGCTCGTAGAAGCGCGAGTCCTCGATGGCGACGATCGCCTTCTGCATGTACGGCGAGATGTCCTTCAGCGACACGACCGTGCGGTCGCGCGAGTACACCGTGGCGATCTGGCCGCCCTTCGCGTCCAGGATCGTGGTGCGCTGGCTGAGCGGGGGCGTCTTCAGATTGGCGGGGATCTCGTCGAATCCCTTGACCGTTCCCTTGGCCGCAAGTCCCAGCGCTCCGGCGGCGGGCAGGGCGATGCCCGCCAGCACGGCTCCCGCGAGCACACTGACACCGAGGAACTTGGCGGCCTGCTGGGTCCCGGTCAGACCTCCGCCCGAGCGCTTCTTTGGCATGAGGGCAGCCTAATCCGTTGGTACGGGTGTTCCGTAGGAGCAGGGGCTTCCCGGGGCGTACTCGTACCGGACCGTGACATCCACGCAAGGGGACCGGCACCCGGCCGCGCTGGCACAGCCTCGTCGACCGCATGATCGTCCGGCTCGACCGCTGCCGGCTCGTCACGGCCCGGCTCTACGGCCGCGCGGTGGACGCCGTTACCCCCGGGAACGTGGCGGCACAGCAGCAGGCATGGCCTACGTCGTCATTCGCCGGACACGCGGACAGGCCTTGGCCTAAGCTGCTCTCAACTGTCACAGCAGTGTGGTTTCGCATCAAGTCCTCCTCAGAATCCCGCAGTACCGGAATCTGGTAGTCCGTGTCCGATTCCACCTCATGCGTCATTCGGCGCCCGTTGTGACTCCCCTGGAATACCCCGGTTTGCCCGGGATGATCACGTATGCCCCCAGCTCACTCCCCTGGGTGATCTGCCGCGTACGCATAGTCCGTTCGGGCCATTCAAGATTGGGCCCGAAGGGGGTGTTGCGCTGTGCCCACCTTCCGTAACGTCCTCAACTGGCAGCGGTGAATATGCCGCTGCCGCCGTGGGGGAGCCTCGATTCGGGAGAGGACGGCGCCGGCATGGGCTGGGTAACCGACTGGAGTGCGCAGGCAGCCTGCCGCACTACCGATCCGGATGAACTGTTCGTACAAGGGGCAGCGCAGAACAGGGCCAAGGCGGTGTGCACCGGATGTCCGGTGCGGACCGAGTGCCTGGCCGATGCGCTCGACAACCGCGTGGAGTTCGGTGTGTGGGGCGGAATGACCGAACGGGAACGGCGTGCACTGCTGCGCCGACGACCAACGGTCACGTCCTGGCGCAGACTGCTCGAGACCGCTCGCACCGAGTACGAGCGCAGCGCGGGCATCCTGCCCGTGGGCCTCGACGACGACGAGACGTACGAGACGTACGCGGCGGTGGGATAGCCGCCGGGCGACAACCGAGGTGGGACAGCCGCAGTTGGATGTGCCGAGGTGGGACGGCCACCGCGGCGGCGGGACGCCCGCCGCCGTTCACCGAGCTCCGGCCGCGCCTCCGGTCGCGAGCCGGTCGCCGATGGCCCGCAGCCCCGCGAGGTCGTGGACATCGCCGGGCAGGGCGGCGACCTGGGTCACCGCCACCTCGGGGTGGAGTGCTGTGAAACGGTCGCGCGTTCGCTGTTCACGCGCGAGGACCTGCATCCGTTCGGCATGCAGGCGCAGCAGTCCGGCTGTCAGCTGTTCGGTGGTGTGCTCGGTCGAGCCGGTGCGGTCCGCGGATCCGGACTGTTCTGCGGGGTCGGTACCGTCCGTGGCGCCGGCGTGATCCGTCGGTTCGGTGTGCTCCGCGGGGTCGCGATTCTCGGGAGAGTGGTCCACGGACGGGGATTCGGGAGAGGCGCCCGTGGCGTCACGAACACCAGTCTTCCCGGACGTCTGATCCACAATGCGCCCCTCGTCAAGATTTTCTGCGGCGGCAAGCGCCCGCTCGGCCGACAGCCGGGCGGCGCCGCTCTCATGGACCCGGTTGAGGACCAGCCCGGCCAGCGGCATCTCCTCCGCGGCCAGCCGCTCCACGAAGTACGCGGCCTCCCGCAGGGCGTCGCGCTCGGGCGCCGCCACCACGAGGAAGGCGGTCCCGGGCGCCTGGAGGAGCCGGTAGGTGGCATCGGCCCGGGTGCGGAAACCCCCGAACATCGTGTCCATCGCGGCCACGAACGTCTGCACGTCGCGCAGCAGCTGACCCCCCAGCAGCTTGCCCAGCGTCCCGGTCATCATCGACATGCCGACATTGAGGAACTTCATCCCCGCCCGGCCGCCCATCTTCGCCGGAGCCATCAGCAGCTTGATGAACTTGCCGTCCAGGAACGACCCGAGCCGCTTCGGCGCATCCAGGAAGTCCAGCGCGGAGCGGGAAGGCGGGGTGTCGACGACGATGAGGTCCCAGTCCTCGCGGGCCCGTAGCTGCCCCAGCTTCTCCATCGCCATGTACTCCTGCGTACCGGCGAAACCGGCCGACAGGGACTGGTAGAAAGGGTTCTCCAGGATGGCCCTGGCGCGCTCGGAGTCCGCGTGAGCCTCGACGATCTCGTCGAAGGTCCGCTTCATGTCGAGCATCATGGCGTGCAGTTCGCCGCCGGCGCTGTCGTCGATGCCCTTCACCCGGCGCGGCACGTTGTCCAGGGAGTCGATGCCCATGGACTGGGCCAGCCTGCGCGCCGGGTCGATGGTGAGGACGACGACCCGGCGGCCGCGCTCCGCCGCGCGTACGCCGAGGGCCGCGGCGGTGGTCGTCTTGCCGACACCGCCCGAGCCGCAGCACACGATGATGCGGGTGGCCGGGTCGTCGATGAGCGGGTCGACTTCGAGAGGCGCCGACGCGTCCAGGGTCATGAGCCGGTCCCTTGCTTCCGCAGTTCCTTCGACAGTCGGTAGAGCCCGGCGAGGTCGACCCCTTCGCTGAGCAGGGGCAGTTCGTACGAGGGCAGCCCCAGCCCGCTCAGCAGGGACCGCTGCTCGCGCTCCAGCTCGACGCGCTGAGCGTGGTCGGCCGCCTGTTCCAGCAGGGGAGCGACAAGCTTCGTACCGCCGCTCACCCCGGCCGCGGTGAGGGTCCTGGCGATCTCCGCGCGACGGTCGTCCGCCGCGTGGCGGACCGCGTCCTCGTCGAGGAGGTGCGGGCGCACCATGTTCACGATCACCCTGCCGACGGGCAGCTCGGCGGCGCGCAGCTCGGCGACGCCGTCCGCGGTCTCCTGGACCGGCATCTCCTCGAGCAGGGTCACCAGGTGGACCGCCGTCTCGGGGGACTTCAGCACCCGCATGACGGCCTGGGCCTGATTGTGTATCGGGCCGAACTTCGCCAGGCCGGCCACCTCGTCGTTCACATTGAGGAAGCGGGTGATGCGTCCGGTGGGCGGGGCGTCCATCACCACGTAGTCATAGGTGTAGTCACCCTGCTTCGTCCTGCGGCGCACGGCCTCGCAGGCCTTGCCGGTCAGCAGGACGTCCCGCACCCCGGGGGCGATGGTGGTCGCGAAGTCGATCGCGCCGAGCTTCTTGAGGGCGCGGCCGGCGCTGCCGAGTTTGTAGAACATCTGGAGGTAGTC
Source organism: Streptomyces sp. NBC_00306 (assembly GCF_036169555.1). Classification (GTDB taxonomy): domain Bacteria; phylum Actinomycetota; class Actinomycetes; order Streptomycetales; family Streptomycetaceae; genus Streptomyces; species Streptomyces achmelvichensis. Next base: position 4,412,535 of record NZ_CP108032.1, read on the forward strand.
GAGGAGGGCGCGCTCGGCGTCGATGGCCAGGGCGTACACCTCCCCGCCGCCGGATGCGACGGCGATCTTCCGTTCCTCGTACGGAAGCGCCTCCGTCTCGAAGAGTTGCGCGATGCCCTGCCTGCCCTCCACCTCGACGAGGAGGGTTCGCTTTCCCTCCGTCGCGAGGGCGAGCGCGAGGGCGGCGGCGACCGTCGTCTTACCGGTACCGCCCTTGCCGCTGACGACCTGGAGCCTGCTCACGTATTCGAGCCTAACCAGTAAGGCCCCGGGCTACGCACGAGGCGGTGTGCGGGCTGCGTCACGGGGCGAGGGGCGGGTGCGGCTACAGTCGGCCCATGACCAAGTGGGAATACGCGACCGTGCCCCTTCTCGTGCACGCGACCAAGCAGATTCTGGACACCTGGGGCGAGGACGGGTGGGAGCTCGTCCAGGTCGTTCCCGGGCCGAACAACCCCGAGCAGCTCGTGGCGTACCTGAAGCGGGAGAAGAGCTCATGACGGGCGTCGTCGAGGCGCGCCTGGCGGAGCTCGGCCTGACGCTCCCGGACGTCGTACCGCCGCTGGCCGCCTACCAGCCGGCCGTGATCACGGGTGCGTACGTCTACACCGCCGGCCAGCTGCCGATGGTCGAGGGCAAGCTCCCCGTCACCGGCAAGGTGGGCGGTGAGGTCACCCCCGAGGAGGCCAAGGAGCTCGCGCGCACCTGTGCCCTGAACGCCCTGGCGGCCGTGAAGTCCGTCGTCGGCGATCTGGACCGGGTCGCCCGCGTGGTGAAGGTGGTCGGCTTCGTGGCCTCCGCCGCGGACTTCACCGGGCAGCCCGCCGTGCTGAACGGCGCGAGCGAGCTGCTGGGCGAGGTGTTCGGCGACAAGGGCGTGCACGCGCGCAGCGCGGTGGGCGTCGCGGTGCTGCCGCTGGACGCACCGGTCGAGGTCGAGCTCCAGGTGGAGCTTCTCCAGAGCTGACGCCGCCGGCAGAGGTCCGGGACCGGCGGGGTGACTGTGCCCCGCGGGTGAGGTCCCAGGCGCTTCATGCTCCGGCTTCACGTCCGGCCCGCCTCCCGTTTCCGTACGTCTCTTCGTCCCGCACGTTTCACGCGTACCGGCGGCCCCCTCCGGGACTGAACCGCCGGTCAGCGCGCAGATGGCCCCGCGCCTGCCGATTCGTCGGCGGGCCGGGGCCTGACTCATGCGCGGCAAACGCTTGCACCGCTCTTGACGTGAACGCGTCGACGGGTGTGATCTGTCCGCGGTTAGGAACGTTTCCTAACGATCTGAACGTGGGAGGGATCCGTGGCACCAACCCCCCGCCGCCGCTCGCGCGGAGCGATCGGCGTCCTCGTGGCCGCGGCCACAGCAGCGTTAACCGTGGCCCTGCCGACCCCGAGCACCGCCCAGCCCGTCACCGGCTCCGCGGCGCTGCCAGGGGCCGTCAAGGCCGACCCCGTCCGGTACGAGGCCGAGTCCGCGACCATCTCGCAGGGCCTGGCCGAGTCCAACCACGCCGGGTACTCCGGCACCGGCTTCGTCAACTACGCCAACGTCGCCGGCGGCTATGTGGAGTTCACGGTGAACGCCCCCGCCGCCGGGAGCGCCACCCTGGCCCTCGGCTTCGCCAACGGCACCACCGGCAACCGCCCGCTGGCCGTCTCCGTCAACGGCGCCGCTCCCACCGGCCTCGCCTTCCAGCCCACCGGCGCCTGGACCACCTGGTCCGCCGTGACCACCACGGTGACCCTGAAAGCGGGCGTCAACACCCTCCGGGCCACGGCCACCGCACCCGAGGGCGGCCCGAACCTCGACTACATCGAGGTCACACCGGCCGACGGCCCCGCCGGCACGGACCACGAGGCGGAGGCCGGGACGATCTCCCAGGGCGCCGTCGAGTCCAACCACGCCGGCCACTCCGGCACCGGCTTCGTCAACTACCAGGCCGTGACGGGCGCGTACGTCGAGTTCACCGTCGCATCGGCGCAGGCGTCCGCCACCCGGCTCGACTTCCGCTACGCCAACGGCACCGCGGCGGACCGGCCCCTCGACATCACGGTCAACGGCACCTCGGTCGCCGACGATCTCGCCTTCCCCGGCACCGGCGCCTGGACCACCTGGAAGACGGCGACCGCCACCGCGAACCTCAGGGCGGGCAGCAACACGATCCGCGCCACCACCGCGGCCGGTGACGGGCCCAACCTGGACAAACTCACCGTCACCGCGAGCGGCCCCGCCGACACCGTGAAGCCCAGTGCGCCCGGCGATCTGCGCAAGGACAAGGAGCCCACGGCCTCCACCGTCTCGCTCGCCTGGAACGCCTCCACGGACAACGTCGGCGTCGTGGGCTACGACATCTACCAGCACGGCCAGCTGATGAAGCAGGTGGACGGGAACACCCTGGCCGCCACCGTGGACGGCCTCGACCCCCAGACCACGTACGACTGGACCGTCTTCGCCCGGGACGCCGGCGCGAACGTCTCGGTCGCCAGCAACGCCGTCACCATCGCCACACTGCCCGCACCGCCGGACGGCGAGGCACCCAGCGTCCCCGGCAACCTGCGCTCCACCGGCCGCACCGCGACCAGCGTCGATCTCGCCTGGAACGCCTCCACGGACAATGTGAAGGTCACCGGGTACGAGATCCACCGCGACGGCGCACTCGCCGGCACCGCCGACTCCACCTCGACGACCGTCGCCGGTCTGGCCGCCGACACCGCGTACCGGTTCAAGGTCAGGGCCTTCGACCTCAAGGGCAACAAGTCCGCGTTCGGTCCCGAGATCACCGTCACCACCTCCGGCACCCAGCCGGGCGGCACCCCCGACCCGGGCGCCGTCTCCACCCTCGCCTCGGGCGTGGACGTGGCCTGGGGTGTCGCGTTCCTGCCGGACGGCGCGGGCATCTTCACCGAGCGCAACACCTTCAACGTCCACCGGCTCACCAAGTCCGGCCAGAAGACCCTGCTCGGAAAGGTCCCCAACTCGCAGACCACGGGCGGCGAGGGCGGCCTGATGGGCGTCGAGGTGAGCCCGACCTTCGCGACCGACCACTTCGTGTATTTCCTGCACACCTCGACCGACGGCAACCGCATCGCGCGCATGAAGCTCGAGAACAACGCGCTCAGCGGCTACACCGTGCTGCTCGACGGCATGGAGGAGAGCCGCTTCCACAACGGCGGACGGCTGCGGTTCGGCCCCGACGGCAAGCTCTACGCGTCCATGGGCGACGCCCAGAGCAGCAGCCGGGCACAGGACAAGAACTCGCTCAACGGCAAGATCCTGCGCATCAACCAGGACGGCAGCATCCCGTCGGACAACCCCTTCGGCAACGCCGTCTGGTCGATGGGCCACCGCAACCCGCAGGGACTGGACTTCGACTCCCAGGGCCGTCTGTGGCAGGCCGAGTTCGGCAACAGCATCATGGACGAGGTCAACCTCATCCAGCGGGGCGGCAACTACGGCTGGCCCAACTGTGAGGGCACGAGCGGCAGCTGCTCCGGCTTCATCGCGCCCAAGAAGACCTGGCCGACCAACCAGGCCTCTCCGAGCGGGCTGACGATCATCAACGACCACGCCTTCGTCGCGACGACCGTCGGGCAGCGCGTCTACCGCCTGCGGATCGACGCCGCGTCCAACCTGGTCGAGCAGAAGACGTACTTCCAGAGCACCTACAACCGGCTGCGCACGGTCGAGGTCGACCACGACGGCGACATCTGGCTCACCACGTCGACCGACAAGGACGGCACCAGCAACAACGACCGGATCCTGCTGATCGACATCGTGTACTCGGGCGGGTCGCAGCCCGGTGAGTTCGAGCTGACCGGCGGCGCGTTCCGCGACAACGCGACCACGGTGGACGCGGCGACCGTGCCGGGACGCACCTCCGGCTCGCCGATGGCCCGGATCGACACGGCGATCAAGAACGCGAGCACGGCGAACGGGAGGCCGCGCGGCAGCTCGAACGCCGGAACGTAGACAACCCGGACGGCGGCGGACGGGGGGCGAGGGGCGGCCGGTGATCACCGGCCGCCCCTCGAACATCCGCGCGCGAACGCATAGCATCCGCCCATGTCCAATGGTCAGTGGTACCCGCCGGAGTGGCCGGACCGCATTCGCGCGCTCGCGAGCGGTGAGCTCACCGTCGTGCCGCCGAAGCGGGCCGCGACCGTCATGCTGCTGCGCGACGGGGCGGACGGCCCTGCCGTGCACATGCTGCGCCGGCGCGTCTCCATGGCCTTCGCCGGCGGCGCGTACGCCTATCCGGGTGGCGGTGTCGACGCCCGCGACTCCCGGCCGGTCCGCTGGACGGGGCCCTCATTGCGGGACTGGGCCGGCCGGCTCGGTCTCGACGAGGCGTCCGCGCAGGCCGTCGTGTGCGCGGCCGTCAGGGAGACGTACGAGGAGGCGGGCGTGCTGCTCGCCGGCCCCACCCCGGACACCGTCGTCAGCGACACCACGGGCGACGACTGGGAGGCCGACCGGCAGGCGCTGGTCGACCGTGAGCTGTCCTTCGCGGACTTCCTGGACCGGCGCGGCCTGGTGCTGCGCTCCGACCTGCTGGCCGCGTGGGCGCGCTGGATCACCCCGGAGTTCGAGCCGCGCCGCTACGACACCTGGTTCTTCGTGGCCGCCCTGCCCGAGGGCCAGCGGACCCGGAACGCCTCGACGGAGGCGGACCGTACGGTGTGGATCCGGCCCGCCGAGGCAGCCGCGGGCTACGACCGCGGCGAGCTGCTGATGATGCCGCCGACCGTATCGACCCTGCGTGCCCTGGAGCCGTGCGGCAGCGCCGCCGACGCCCTCGCGGCGGCCCGGCAGCAGGACATGACGCCCGTCATCGCGACGGCCGAGCTGGTGGACGGCGAGCTGGTGCTGAGCTGGCCCGGCCACGGCGAGTTCACCAAGCGCATCGCACCCGGGGGCCCGCGATGACCGACGCAGCCGCGCTGCCCGGGCAGCCCCGCGGCGGTGTGCTCTCCGGGCCCGCCACCGCACGGGCCGTCAACGTCCTCGCGCCCAATGCCTCCGCGATGACACTCGACGGCACCAACACCTGGATCGTCTCCGAGCCGGACTCCGAGCTCGCGGTCGTCATCGACCCCGGACCGCTCGACGACACCCATCTGAGGCATGTCGTCGACACCGCGGAGAAGGCCGGCAAGCGGATCGCGCTGACCCTCCTCACCCACGGCCACCCCGACCACGCCGAGGGGGCCGGGCGCTTCGCGGAGCTCACGGGCACGAACGTCCGGGCGCTCGACCCGGCGCTGCGGCTCGGCGACGAGGGCCTGACGCCGGGGAACGTCATCCGCGTCGGCGGCCTGGAGATGCTGGTCGTCGCCGCCCCCGGGCACACCGCGGACTCGCTCTGCTTCCATCTGCCGGCCGACCGGGCCGTGCTGACCGGGGACACGGTCCTCGGGCGCGGCACGACGGTGGTGGCGCACCCCGACGGACGGCTCGGCGACTATCTCGACTCGCTGCGCAGGCTGCGTTCGCTGACCGTCGACGACGGGGTGCACACCGTCCTGCCGGGCCACGGCCCCGTGCTGGAGGACGCCCAGGGCGTGGTCGAGTTCTATCTCGCCCACCGTGCCAACCGGCTCGCCCAGGTGGAGACGGCGGTCGAGGGCGGCCACCGCACCCCCGCCGAGGTGGTGGCGCATGTGTACGCGGACGTCGACCGGTCCCTGTGGCCGGCGGCCGAGCTGTCGGTACGCGCGCAGATGGAGTATCTGCGCGAACACGGCCTGATCTGACGGCCCGGGGCACCCGCGCCCCTGAACGGAAACCGCCGGCGTGCCCCCAGGCGTCGGAGGCGTTGACCTGTGTCTTACGCTCCGCTTACTTCTGACATCCGTTCCTGGGGGGAACCGACGTGTTCGTGCTCTTCGTGCTGCTCGTCATCGCTGCCGCAGTCCTGTTCTTCGTCGGCCGCAGCCAGGACCGCACCGGGCTCCGCCTCGGCGCGCTGGGTGCGCTGCTGGCCGGTCTGTTCGCCGGCACAGCAAGCTGTGTGCACATCGTCAGCGCCTACGAGGTGGGCGTCCCGGTCACCTTCGGCAAGGTCGGCTCGCCGATGACACCGGGACTGAACATCACCTCGCCGTTCACCAACGTCACCACCTTCTCGACCCGTCCCGTCGACCTCAACCTCTCCGACAAGGACGTCGTCGAGGTGCGGTCCTCGCAGGGCGGCGTGATGTACGTGGAGCTCACCGTGAAGTGGGCGGTGACCCCGGCCAAGGCCGTCGAGCTGTACCGGCTGGCCGGCAGCGAGGACGCCATCCAGCAGCGGCTGGTCTTCCCGGACAGCCGGGAGATCATCCGCAATGTCTTCGCCCGGCACACCAGCGAGGAGGGCTACACCTCGGCCCGCGAGCAGATCAACACCGAGATCGGCGACCTGATCAAGGAACGGCTGGCCCCGCGCGGCATCGACGTCACCACGGTCAATCTGCGCAATGTGAAGCCGTCCGACCGGCTGCAGGACCAGATCGACCGCAAGATCCAGCAGCAGCAGGCCACCGAGCGGGCCACCGAGGCGGCCCGTACGGCGAAGGCCGAGTCCGAGCGCCGCAGGATCGAGGCCGAGGGCATCGCCCGGGCCAACAAGATCCTCAACAACTCGCTCAGCGACAAGGTCCTGATGAACCAGTGCATCGAGGCGTTCAAGGACGCGGCGGCCAAGCACCCGGTGTACGCCGTGCCCTGCGGCGGAGGGACGGGCAACCCGCTGATCGTGGACGGCACGAAGAACTGACGAGTGCGGGGGCGGCGGATGTGCGCGCCCGCCCGCGTCCTCCTCGGCGGGCGGCGGACATGCAGGGCCGCCCCCGGTTCGTCGGGACCGACGTACGCGAAGGGCCGCCCCCGCATCGTGCAGGGGCGGCCCTTCGGCTGCTGTGTGTCTGTACTGCGTACCGCCGGCGTCAGCGCGAGCGCTTGGCGAGCCGCTCCACGTCCAGCAGGATCACCGCGCGGGCCTCGAGCCGCAGCCAGCCGCGCTGGGCGAAGTCGGCCAGCGCCTTGTTCACCGTCTCGCGGGAGGCGCCGACCAGCTGGGCCAGCTCTTCCTGGGTCAGGTCGTGCACGACGTGGATGCCCTCCTCCGACTGCACACCGAAGCGGCGCGACAGATCGAGGAGCGCGCGGGCCACACGACCCGGCACGTCGGAGAAGACGAGGTCGGACATCTGGTCGTTGGTCTTACGCAGCCGGCGGGCCACGGCGCGCAGCAGCGCGGTGGCCACCTCCGGCCGGACGTTCAGCCAGGGCTGGAGATCGCCGTGACCGAGGCCGAGGAGCTTCACCTCGGTCAGCGCGCTGGCGGTCGCGGTGCGCGGTCCCGGGTCGAACAGCGACAGCTCGCCGATGAGCTCGCCCGGGCCGAGGACGGCGAGCATGTTCTCGCGGCCGTCGGGGGATGTGCGGTGGAGCTTGACCTTCCCCTCGGTGACCACGTACAGGCGGTCGCCGGGGTCGCCCTCGTGGAAGAGGGCGTCGCTCCGGGCGAGCGTCACCTCACTCATCGAGGCGCGGAGCTCCGCGGCCTGCTCGTCATCGAGCGCCGCGAAGAGCGGGGCGCGCCGCAGAACGTCGTCCACGAGTTCTCTCCTTGTCGACCTGCTCAGGGACCGTGGCCCCCATGATGCCGGACCGCACTCCACCTACCCGGGGGACACCCGCGTACGACGGCGTCGTCGCGACCGGCCCCTGGCAAGTAAATATTCGTGCGATCAGTCACAACAAGTTTGACGCACTGGAGCGTCTGTTCGTGCGGCAGGGGCCCGATTGGGTCTGATTACCGGGGAGCGGGGCGGATGTCAGTGGTGGCCCGTAGGCTGGCCGGGTGTCCAATTCGCCGGTGAGAGCGCAGGCCAAGGGGGCTTGAAGAGTGTCCGGAAAGCAAAATTCCGCTGTGGGCGAACAGTCGCGGAGCGGCACCCGGAAAGCCGTAAAGCCGCCCAAACCGGAATCGCGGCTGGCCATGGTCCGCCGCGCGCGCCGGATCAACCGTGAGCTCGCCGACGTCTATCCGTACGCCCATCCGGAGCTGGACTTCCGCAATCCCTTCGAACTGCTGGTCGCCACGGTCCTGTCCGCGCAGACGACGGACCTGCGGGTGAACCAGACGACGCCCGCGCTCTTCGCGAAGTACCCGACCCCCGAGGACGTGGCGGCGGCCGAGCCGGCGGCGCTCGAGGAGATCCTCCGGCCCACCGGCTTCTTCCGGGCCAAGACCAAGGCCCTGCTGGGCCTGTCCGTGGCGCTCCGGGACAACTTCGGCGGAGAGGTCCCGGGCAACCTCAAGGATCTGGTCAGCCTCCCCGGCGTCGGCCGCAAGACCGCGTTCGTGGTCCTGGGCAATGCCTTCGGCGTCCCCGGCATCACCGTCGACACCCACTTCGGCCGTCTCGTGCGCCGCTGGAAGTGGACCGAGCAGGAGGACCCCGAGAAGGTCGAGGCGGAGATCGCCGAGATCTTCCCGAAGTCCGAGTGGACCATGCTCTCGCACCGGGTGATCTTCCACGGCCGCCGTATCTGTCACTCCCGCAAGCCGGCCTGCGGCGCCTGCCCGATCGCCCATCTGTGCCCGTCGTACGGGGAGGGCGAGACCGACCCGGAGAAGGCGAAGAAGCTTCTGAAGTACGAGATGGGCGGTCAGCCCGGCCAGCGGCTGAGTCCGCCGGCCGACTACCCGGGTATGCCGGCCCCGCCGCTGGGGGCGAGCGGGTGACGCCACCGCCCGTCCGTTCCGCCGGGCACCCGGCGGAACGATCCGAGCGCCCCGGCGCGTTGTGAGCGAGGGGGTGCGGCGCATGCGCGCAGGAGAAGAGACGTACGACAGGACCCGGGGCCAGGACGTGTACGAGAGCGGTGTGTCCGGCGGCGATGTGACCGTCACCAGTGACGGCCTGCCCACGTGGCTGGACCCCGTCGCGCGCGCCGCCGAGACCGTCCGGCCCGAGCAGCTCAGCAGGTTTCTGCCGCCAGAGAGCGGCAGCGGGCGGCAGTCCGCCGTCCTCATCCTCTTCGGCGAGGGCCCGGCGGGCCCCGAGCTGCTGCTGATGGAGCGGGCGGGCAGCCTGCGCTCGCACGCGGGACAGCCTTCCTTCCCCGGCGGGGCCCTGGACGCGGCGGACGGCGACCCGGCGACCACCGGCCCGCTGTGGGCGGCCCTGCGCGAGGCCGAGGAGGAGACCGGGCTCGATCCGTCGGGTGTCCAGATCTTCGGCGTGCTGCCGAGGCTCTACATCCCGGTGAGCAGTTTCGTCGTCACGCCCGTACTGGGCTGGTGGCGCACCCCGAGTCCCGTCGGTGCGGTCGATCCCGCGGAGACAGCCCGCGTCTTCACCGTGCCGGTGGCGGATCTCACGGATCCGGCGAACCGCGTGACGACGATGCACCCCAGCGGGCACCGAGGTCCGGCATTTCTGGTCGAAGGGGCCCTGGTCTGGGGTTTCACGGCCGGCGTGATCGACCGCATCCTGCACTTCGCCGGCTGGGAACGACCGTGGGACCGCGGCAAGCAGGTCCCTCTGGACTGGCGCTCATGACAGGCTGACCCTGGGACATCAGTGCCGGGACGGACCACCCGGCGACGACATTGCGAGGCTAATGACGGTGAACGTGCTCGACATCTTGTTGCTGGTCGCCGCCGTATGGTTCGCAATCGTCGGGTATCGCCAGGGCTTCGTCGTCGGCATCCTGTCCGTGATCGGCTTCCTCGGCGGCGGACTCGTGGCGGTGTATCTGCTGCCCGTGATCTGGGGTGAGCTGACGAACGACTCCGAGGTGTCCACCACCGCGGCGATCGTCGCGATCATCATCGTGATCGTCTGCGCCTCGGTCGGTCAGGCCTTCACCACTCACCTCGGCAACAAGCTGCGCCGGTACATCACCTGGTCACCCGCCCGGGCTCTGGACGCCACCGGCGGCGCACTGGTCAACGTGGTCGCGATGCTGCTGGTCGCCTGGCTGATCGGTTCCGCGCTCGCCGGGACCTCCCTGCCCACACTCGGCAAGGAGGTCCGCAGCTCCAAGGTGCTGCTCGGTGTGTCCCGCGTGATGCCGACGCAGGCGTCCACCTGGTTCACGGACTTCTCCTCCGTCCTCGCGCAGAACGGCTTCCCGCAGGTCTTCAGCCCGTTCGCCAACGAGCCCATCACCGAGGTCCGTCCGCCGGACCCGGCGCTCGCGGGCAGCCCGGTCGCCGCACGCGCCCAGCAGTCCATCGTCAAGGTCGTCGGTACGGCACAGAGCTGCGGCAAGGTGCTCGAAGGCACCGGCTTCGTCTTCGGCCAGCGACGGGTCATGACCAACGCCCATGTCGTCGGCGGCGTGGACGAGCCGACCGTGCAGATAGGCGGCGAGGGCCGGCTCTACGACGCGCGCGTCGTGCTCTACGACTGGGAGCGCGACATCGCGGTCCTGGACGTGCCCGATCTGAAGGCCAAGCCGCTGCAGTTCGCCGACGCCGACGCGCGCAGCGGGGACAGCGCGATCGTCGCCGGCTTCCCCGAGAACGGTGCGTACGACGTCCGCTCGGCCCGCGTCCGCGGCCGGATCAACGCCAACGGCCCCGACATCTACCGGCGCGGCACGGTGCACCGCGATGTGTACTCGCTGTTCACCACCGTCCGCCAGGGCAACTCAGGCGGACCGCTGCTCACACCCGAGGGCAAGGTGTCCGGTGTCATCTTCGCCAGGTCGCTGGACGACCCGAACACCGGATACGCCCTGACCGTGGACGAGATCGCCGCGGACGTCAGGGCCGGCCTGGCCGCCAACCAGCAGGTCGACAGCCAGAACTGCGCGCTGTAGCGGCGTGCGGTGTGGCTGCGGGCACCTGTAGCGGCGGGGCGCTGCGGCTGCGAGCCGCAAGCGCCCCTGGCCGCGGGCGATGCCGGTGGAGCGGTGTTGGTGGAGCGGTGTCGGTGGAGCCGGCGTCAGCCGCGGGTATGCCGCAGCCGGGCGGACATCCAGCGAGCGCGGCGCCGGAGGATACGGGGAATCCCGATCCCTTGTACCGCGTGATCATGGCCCTGAGCTTGCAGGCCACCCCTGTCATGAATGTTCGGCCCATTGGCCGAGCGACGGTTGCGTGCTGCGTCACCGTAGTCGTGCGTCCAGCCCATACCGGGACGTCTGCCCGTGCCCCATGGTCGGTAACCGTGTCAGGAGCGGCCAATTGGCCTATGCGCCAGGCATTTGGCTGTTCGTCAGACAAGCGTTCCGGTAAGCGCGAGGTCCAGGAGTCGACGGGCTACCGGTCGGGTTCGGGGTCCTTCAGCCAGTTGATGAGTTCGGAGGAGAAGGCCACTGGGTCCTCCTCGTGAGGGAAGTGGCCGAGGCCGTCGAACAGCCGCCAGCGGTACGGGGCTTCGACGTACTGGCCCGAGCCCGCCGCGCTGCGTGTGCGCATCACCGGGTCCAGGGAGCCGTGCAGATGCAGGGTCGGCACCCGGACCGGCCGCTTCATCCGGCGGTTGAACTGGATCCCGTCGGGCCGTGCGAGCGAGCGCACCATCCACCGGTACGGCTCGACCGCGCAGTGCGCCGTCGACGGAATGCTCATCGCCCGGCGGTACACGTCGAGGGTGTCCGCGTCGGGAGGCTGCGGGCCGGACCACTCCTGGATCAGGTTGCCCACCAAGGCCGCGTCGTCCGCGATGAGCTGACGCTCCGGCAGCCACGGCCGCTGGAACCCCCACACATAGGAACCGGCCCGGCTCTGCGAGAAGTCGGAGAGCATGGCCGAACGCCACCGGCGCGGATGGGGCATCGAGGAGACGACGAGCCTGCGCACCAGCTTCGGCCGCATCACCGCGGCGGTCCATGCGAGGTACCCACCGAGATCGTGCCCGACCAGTGCCGCGTCCGGCTCGCCGAGGGAGCGCACCACCCCGGTGATGTCGAGGGCGAGGTTCGCGGGGTCGTAACCCCGCGGCGTACGGTCGCTGCCTCCCACACCCCGAAGATCCATGGCCACGGCCCGGTACCCCGCGTCCGCGAGCGCCGTCATCTGGTGCCGCCACGTCCACCAGAACTGCGGAAAGCCGTGGAGGAACATCACCAGCGGCCCGTCGCCGACCTCGGCGATGTGGAAGCGCGCACCATTGGCTGCCACGTCGCGATGGGTCCAGGGACCGTCGATGCGTACGGGGCTGCCCGTACCGGTGTCAGGGGCCGTCATGCAGACGAGCGTCCCATACCCGGGTACGGCCCGTTCGCCATGCCCTCCCCGGGAGCGGCGCCCGCGACGCCGCGCTCCGCCGCGGGACCCGTGCTGAGCGGTCCCGCGACGGCCCGGATCAGGCGGAGATCTGGTCCTGCGACACCCGCGGATGCGGCTTGACGCTCTGGAGTACGGCCGCCGTCTGCTTGGCCGAGGCGATCGACCTCTCCGGCGGCTTGACCTTCTTGAACTTGGTGACGGCCAGGAGCGCCAGAATCCCCGCGAGCAGCAGGAACGCTCCGCCCACGATCAGGAAGCACCAGGCAAGGCCGAGCCCCCAGTTGTGGATCCCGTACGCCGCCGCGAAGCTGAAGACCGGCAGCGAGAACAGGGCGAAGACGCCCGCCACGCTGATGGCCGCGCCGCCGACCGCACCTCGCTTGACGTCCTGCCTCAGTTCCGCCTTGGCCAGGGCGATCTCGTCGTGCACCAGCGCGGACATCTCGGCGGTCGCCGAGGCGACCAGCTGGCCGAGACTGCGCTCGGCACTGCTGCCGGGGTCGCTCATCGCTGCTCCCTCTCTCCTGTGGTCCGACACAGATCATGCCGGACTGTCGCCGTCACCGCGCGACACCCCCGCCGCTTCGGCGCGACGACGGTGTTCGGCGGCCTTCTTCTCGTAGATCTCGGCCATGCGCAAGTGGTACGCCGGATTGTCCTGTTCGTAGATGTCGGGGATGCCGTCGTTGTCCTCGTCACGCTCCTCCTCGTCGTACAGCTCCTGGTACCGGCGTACCCGCAGTTTGAGCAGTACTCCGGCCAGGACGGCGGCGATCAGGGAGCCGACCAGGACCGCGGCCTTGACCTCGTCGGCGAGCAGCGGGTCGTCGGCGAAGGCGAGTTCACCGATCAGCAGCGAGACGGTGAAGCCGATTCCGGCGAGTGCGGACACCGCGAAAACGTCCGGCCAGGCGAGGTCGTCGTTGAGTTCGGCCCGGGTGAAACGGGCCGCGAGCCAGGTGCCGCCGAAGATGCCGAGCGCCTTGCCGACCACCAGGCCGAGCACGACACCGAGGGTCTCGGGCCGGGTGAAGACCTCCGTGAGGGAGCCGCCGGAGACCGACACGCCGGCGGCGAACAGCGCGAACAGCGGCACGGCGAGTCCCGCCGACAGCGGGCGCACGATGTGCTCGATGTGCTCGCCGGGAGACTGCTTCTCCCCCTCGCGCCGGGTGCAGCGGAGCATCAGGCCCATGGCCACACCGGCGATGGTGGCGTGGACGCCGCTGTTGTACATCAGCCCCCAGATGACCAGGGCCAGAGGAACGTACACGTACCAGCCCCGTACGCCCTTCCTCAGCAGCAGCCAGAAGACGGCCAGTCCCAGCACCGCGCCGCCGAGGGCGGCGAAGTCGAGATCGCTGGTGAAGAAGATCGCGATGATGAGGATGGCGAACAGGTCGTCGACGACGGCGAGCGTCAGCAGGAAGGCGCGCAGCGCGGAGGGCAGAGAGGTGCCGATGACCGCGAGGACGGCGAGCGCGAACGCGATGTCGGTGGCGGTGGGCACCGCCCAGCCGTCGGTTGATCCGCCGGTGGACGTGGTGACGATCAGGTACACGGCGGCGGGCGCCGCCATTCCGCACAGCGCGGCGATGACAGGGAGGGCGGCGGCGCGGGGATCGCGCAGTTCGCCTGCCACGAGTTCACGCTTGAGCTCGATGCCGGCGACGAAGAAGAAGATCGCGAGAAGTCCGTCGGCGGCCCAGTGCTGGACGGACAGATCGAGGCCGAGCGAGGCGGGGCCAAGATGGAAGTCCCGTACGGCTTCATAGCTGTCGCCGATCGGTGTGTTGGCCCAGATCAGCGCGGCGACGGCGGCGGCCAGGAGCAGCACGCCGCCGACGGTCTCGGCTCGCAGCGCGTCCGCCACATAGGTGCGCTCGGGCAGGGGGAGCACACCGAGAAACTTGCGGGAGCGGGGCGCGGACACGTGGGGAACCTCCGGTCGGGCGGGCAGGACTCATCACTTGCCGACCAGACTTCCCGGCGCACCTGGGTCTTTCTTGTCGCGTCGTTGACGCGTCCATCACCATACCCATATGGCTCCGGGGTGATATCCGGTGAAGTGCACTTTAGGCGCAGAACGGGCACCCGGTGCGTTGTTGCCGGGTGCCCGTCGTGGTGCGGTCCGCGCCGCTCAGTGGTGTGTGGCGCGGTGGTACGCGTGGTGGCCAGGGGAGATGTGCGTGGATCAGTCCTCGGAGGGCGCGCTCGGCAGCTGCGTCTGGATCAGATCCATGACCGACGAGTCGGTCAGCGTCGTGACATCGCCGAGCTGACGGTTCTCGGCGACATCGCGCAGCAGCCGGCGCATGATCTTGCCCGAACGGGTCTTCGGCAGCTCCGCCACCGGCAGGATCCGCTTCGGCTTGGCGATCGGGCCGAGCACCGAGGCGACGTGGTTGCGCAGCTCGTTGACCAGGCCCTCGTCCACACTCGCCGTACCGCGCAGGATCACGAACGCCGCGATCGCCTGCCCGGTCGTCTCGTCCTTCGCGCCCACGACCGCCGCCTCGGCGACCTTCGGGTGCGAGACCAGAGCCGACTCCACCTCGGTCGTCGAGATGTTGTGGCCGGACACCAGCATCACGTCGTCCACCCGGCCGAGCAGCCAGATGTCGCCGTCGTCGTCCTTCTTGGCACCGTCACCGGCGAAGTACTTGCCCTCGAAACGCGACCAGTACGTGTCGATGAACCGCTGGTCGTCGCCCCAGATGGTGCGCAGCATCGACGGCCACGGCTCGGTGAGGACGAGATAGCCGCCACCGCCGTTCGGCACCTCGTTGGCTTCGTCGTCGACGACCGTCGCGGAGATGCCGGGCAGTGCGCGCTGCGCCGACCCCGGCTTGGTCTCGGTGACGCCCGGCAGCGGCGAGATCATCATCGCGCCGGTCTCGGTCTGCCACCAGGTGTCGACGATGGGGGTCTTGCCGGCGCCGATGTTCTCCCGGTACCAGATCCATGCCTCCGGGTTGATCGGCTCTCCGACCGATCCGAGGACACGCAGGCTGGACAGGTCGAACTTCGCGGGGATGTCCTCGCCCCACTTCATGAAGGTCCGGATCGCGGTCGGCGCGGTGTAGAGGATCGTGACGCCGTACTTCTGCACGATCTCCCAGAACCGGCCCTGGTGCGGGGTGTCTGGGGTGCCCTCGTACATCACCTGGGTGGCCCCGTTGGCCAGCGGCCCGTACACGATGTACGAGTGACCGGTCACCCAGCCGATGTCCGCCGTGCACCAGTAGACGTCCGACTCCGGCTTGAGGTCGAAGACGGCGTTGTGGGTGTACGCGGCCTGGGTGAGGTAGCCGCCGGAGGTGTGCAGGATGCCCTTCGGCTTACCGGTCGTGCCGGAGGTGTAAAGGATGAAGAGCGGGTGCTCCGCGTCGAACGCCTCCGGGGTGTGCTCGGCGGACTGACGGCCGACGATGTCGTGCCACCACACGTCCCGGCCCTCGGTGAAGTCGGTGTCCTGGCCGGTACGGCGCACCACCAGCACATGCTCGACCTGCGGGCACCGGGCGACGGCGTCGTCGATGGCGGGCTTGAGCGCGCTCGGCTTGCCCCGGCGGTAGCCGCCGTCGGAGGTGATGACCAGCTTCGCGTCCGCGTCCTGGATGCGGGAGGCGACGGCGTCGGCGGAGAAACCGCCGAACACCACCGAGTGCGCCGCGCCGATGCGGGCACAGGCCAGCATGGCCACGACCGCCTCGGGGATCATCGGGAGGTAGACGGCGACGCGGTCGCCCTTCTGCACTCCGAGCTCGGTGAGCGCGTTCGCGGCGCGCGAGACCTCGTCCTTGAGCTCCGCGTAGGTGACGGAACGGCTGTCGCCGGGCTCGCCCTCGAAGTGGAGCGCGACACGGTCGCCGTTGCCGGCTTCGACATGGCGGTCCACGCAGTTGTACGCGACGTTGAGCTTGCCGTCCGCGAACCACTTCGCGAAGGGCGGGTTGCTCCAGTCGAGGGTCTCGGTCGGCTCGGTGGCCCAAGTCAGCCTCCGTGCCTGCTCGGCCCAGAAGCCAAGCCTGTCCGCCTCGGCCTGCTCGTACGCCTCCGCCGTCACGTTGGCGTGCGCGGCCAGCTCGGCCGGCGGCGCGAACCGCCGCTCTTCCTTGAGCAGGTTGGCCAGGCTTTCGTTGCTCACGACATCTCCCTTTCCCAGGGCGTCCTATGTGCCTATGTGTCCCAGGCCATAGCTCATCAGCCAGATGGCCGGGTGACAAGGGCCTTCCGGAGATTGGTTTAGACCTATTGAGCCTGAGGCGCCTATTGAGCGGCCCCTCCCTCCCGGGCGGCGGGAAGGAGGGGCCATACGTTCTCACGGACGGGGTGGGGGATTGGTTCAGGCGCGCGTCTCGGTCAGTGAGGACGGGGTGGGGGCGACCCGGTCGAAGACCGCCTCGACCTCATGGTCGTCACTGCTGGCGAGGAGATACGCCTGCGCCTCGCCGACATGGAAGTACATGCCGTGCAGCTCCAGCGAACCCTCGGCGATGCGCCGCGCCACGCCTTCATGGGCCTTCAGATGCTCCAACTGCTGGACCACATTGGTCAGGCAGAGCTGCTCGACCGCATCCGCGGGCAGCCGCCCGGAGATCCGCGCCCAGGTACGGTGCCGGCTGCGCATCCGCTCCAGGCTCGGCTGACCGTGCCGCAGCCACCGCCGCAGCGGTGTGCGTCCTCCGTCGTTCGTAGCGCTCAGCAGCGCCTGCATCGCGCCGCAGCCCGAGTGCCCGCAGACCGTGATCGAGCTGACCTTCAGCACGTCCACGGCGTACTCGATGGCGGCCGCCACCGAGTCGTCGCCGCTCTCCTTGCCGGGCAGTGGCACCAGATTTCCGACATTGCGCACGGTGAACAGGTCACCCGGCCCGCTGGCCGTGATCATGCTGGTCACCAGACGGGAGTCCGCGCAGGTCAGGAAGAGCTGCGAGGGCTGCTGGCCCTCGCGCGCCAGCCGGGCCAGTTCGTCGCGCACCAGCGGAGCCGTGTTGCGCTGGAACGAGCTGAGACCGTGGGCCAGTTGGTGCATCGAGGCGCGCCGGGTGCGGGTGTCGCAGTGGTGATTGCGCCACGGTGTCCAGGGCCGGCAGCAGCCGTGGGTCTGGGAGGCGGCTTCGCTGATCCGGCCCCCGGCCCGGCCGGTGAACTCCACCGAGCCGCCCTGAGCGACATGGGAGGCCTGCCAGTCATGCAGTGCCTCGTACGCGGCGTGGTCCATGTAGGAACCGTCCAGCTCGACCTCACAGCGTGCCCCGTGCGGCACCTGGCCCAGCATCCGGCTCAGCCGGGGCACGGCGAGGAAGGTCAACTGCCCGCGCACCCGTACCCGGTGCACGCGCGCATGCTCCTCGCCCTGCTCCTCGACGGTGATACGGGTCCGGGTCAGCCGGTGCAGTGCGACCGTGACGGCCATGGCGATCCCGATCGCGACACCCTCCAGCACTCCGGTGAGGACGACCGCGACAGACGTCGCCGCATACACCAGCATTTCGCGGTTCTGCCGCACGCTGCGCAGATGGGTGACCTTGACCATCTGGACGCCCACGACCATCACCAGGGCCGCGAGGGCGGCCAGGGGAATCAGGTCGAGCACGGGCACGAGCAGCAGCGCCGCGAGCACGATCCACAGACCGTGCAGCATCGTGGAGTTGCGGCTGACGGCGCCTGCGGACACATTCGCCGAACTGCGGACCGCGACCCCGGTGATCGGCAGCCCGCCGAGCGCACCGGACAGGACATTGGCGGCGCCCTGACCGGCCAGCTCCCGGTCGAGGTCGGCGCGCGGAATGCGGACGGTGGGCTGCTTGCGGGCGGCCACCAGCTTGTCCACCGCCACGGCGGAGAGCAGTGACTCCACACTTCCGACCAGGGTGATGGTCAGCACCGCGGCGATGAGGCCCAGCACGGGCCCGTCCGGCAGTGCGGGCAGGGCATGACTGCTCCACGACGGCAGGTCCACCAGCGGCAGGCGCAGCCCCGCCACCACGGCGAGGGTGGTCGCCGCAGCGACCGCGGCGAGGGCGGCCGGGATCTTGCGGACGATCCGGCCCGCCCGCCCGGGGATCCGTGGCCATGCGAGCAGGATGACCACGGTCAGGACGCTCACGGAGAGCGCGGCCGGACGGAGCTCGGCCAACTGGGCCGGCAGCGCACCGACATTGGCGATGGCGGAGCTCTGCGGTGTGCCGCCGAGCACGATGTGCAGCTGTGCCAGGGCGATCGTGACGCCGATGCCGGCGAGCATGCCGTGCACGATCGCCGGGCTGACGGCGAGCGCCGACCGGGCCACGCGCAGAGCGGCCAGGCCGACTTGGGCGAAGCCGGCGACGACGGTGATGGCGCAGGTGACACGCCAGCCGTACTGATGGATCAGATCGGCGGTGACGACGGTCAGGCCGGCGGCAGGCCCGCTGACCTGGAGCGGCGCTCCGCCCAGCCGTCCCGCCACGAGGCCGCCGACAGCGGCCGCCACGAGCCCGGCCTGAAGTGGTGCGCCGGTGGCGAGAGCGATGCCGAGTGAGAGCGGCAGCGCGATCAGGAACACGGAGACCGAGGCGGACAGATCGGCGCCCGCGATGCGGAAGCGGCGGCCGCCTTCATCGGGCGGGGGCAGGCTGTGCGGGCTCTCGGGGCCGGGGGGTGCGGACCCGCCGCCCTGGACGGCTTGGTGGGACACGGGCTTCTCCCGTGTGGTGCGGGACTTCCTGTTCTTGCGGTTCTTCGGCTTCTTGCGAGAAGGGTCGTCGGTGCGAGTGGGGACGCAGGCAGACATGGTTTCCCGTCTCCTCCGGGGCAGCGCGGTCGCGGAATGTGGGGACGCGGCCGTGGGTCACGGCGTGCAGTGGCGGGATTCTCAACTCTCGGTAAATGGATCGTAATGGAGAGTAAAGACTGCGGCATTCTTTCCGGGGCAAATAGGGCAATCTTTCACCCGTGCTGGTGATTAATCCTTTGAATGCGGCTCGTCGCACCCTCCCCATCGCCACCCCGATGCGACTTTGTCGGCGCCATCGACGCCGGTCGTAAAAACACAAAGTCATACGAAAGAGGGTGGACGGATGAAGGCCGCCACACAGCGGGTCGCCGTCGGCGCAGCCGTCACGGCGCTGATCGCGGGACTCGCGGGCTGCTCCGGCTCCGACGAGAGCGCGCACCATGGCGCGCCCGGTGCCAAGAAGGCCGCCCCTGCCCCCAACAGCGCCGTGCGCCTGATCGGCGACGGCTCCACGGCCTTCACCGGAACCCAGCCCGGTCTGCTCAAGCCGGAGCGGATGAAGCCCGGCGAGAAGCCGCCGCAGTTCGTGGTGTTCTCATGGGACGGGGCGGGGGAGGACAGCCAGAAGCTCTTCTCCCACTTCCGCCGTGTCGCCAAGAAGTACGACGCCACGATGACCTACTTCCTCAGCGGCGTGTACCTCCTGCCGGAGGAGAAGTCGACGATGTACGACCCGCCGCAACACGCGGCCGGGCGCTCCGACATCGGCTTCAATGACGTCGAGGGCATCAAGGACACCGTGCGTGAACTGCGCGGCGCCTGGCAGGAGGGCAATGAGGTGGGCACCCACTTCAACGGCCACTTCTGCGGCAAGGACGGCGGTGTGGGCAATTGGTCCGTCGCCGAGTGGAAGAGCGAAATCAGCCAGGCCAAGGCGTTCGTGAAGAACTGGAGGACCAACGCGGGCCTGAAGAACGAGCCGCCGCTTCCCTTCGACTACGACAAGGAACTCATCGGCGCCCGCACCCCCTGCCTGGAGGGCCGGAAGAACTTCGTCCGCGCCGCCAGCCAGTTGGGCATGCGCTACGACACCAGCGGGATCAACGACCAGATCTGGCCCAAGAAGGAACTCGGTCTGTGGGACCTCTCGCTCCAGATGGTCCCGGTCCCCGGTCGCGCCTTCGAGACGCTGGCCATGGACTACAACTTCATGGTCAACCAGTCGGGGACGACATCCAAGGGCGACCCCGCCATGCACGAGTACTGGGGCAAGCAGATGCGTGACGGCCTGGTCAAGGCCTTCGATCGCGCCTACGACGGCAACCGGGCCCCGTTGATCATCGGCAACCACTTCGAGTCCTGGAACGGCGGCACCTACATGCGCGCCGTCGAGGACACGATCGCCACGGTCTGTGTGAAGAAGAACGTGAGGTGTGTGTCCTTCCGCCAGCTCGCGGACTGGCTGGACGTCCAGGACCCCGAGGTGCTGGAGAAGATGCGGACCCTCAAGGTCGGCCAGAAGCCGAAGAACGGCTGGGCGGCCTTCCTGGCCACCCAGCCCTCCGCCCCGGCCTCACCCGTCGTCAAGGTCAAGCAGGCAGGGCAGAGCTGACGTCAGCCGCATGCTCATGGAGCACGAAGGCGGGGTCGACCTGAGCCGCCAGGTCGGCCCCCGTCTTCGCGTTCCCCCAGCTCTCCGCGTTCTTGAGATGGAAGTGCACCATCTGGCGCGTGTAGCGCTCCCAGTCGCGGTTGTCGTACGTGTCCTCCGCGGCGTTCTGCAGGGCTTGCAGGGACATGCGGTTGTCCGCCTCGAGCAGCTCGAAGGGGGACGGCCGGCCCTTCTCCATCCCGCGCACCCAGTTGGAGTGGCCGACGGTGATCAGCAGGTCGTCGCCCACCTCGTCCCGCAGGAAGTCCACATCGTCCGGGCCCTGCACCTTGTTGCCCACGACCTTCAGCTCGATGCCGAAGTCCCGTGCGTACTCCTTGTACTGGCGATACACGGACACCCCCTTGCGGGTGGGCTCGGCCACCAGGAACGTCATGTCGAAACGGGTGAACATCCCGGACGCGAAGGAGTCCGACCCGGCCGTCATGTCGACCACCACGTAGTCGTCGCGGCCGTCGACGAGGTGATTGAGGCACAGCTCCACCGCGCCGACCTTGGAGTGGTAGCAGGACACCCCGAGATCCGACTCCGTGAACGGCCCGGTCGCCATCAGCCGGATGTCCCCGTCGTCGAGATGCACGACCCGCGCACAGGCGTCGTAGACGGGGTTGTCCTCGTCCACGCGCAGCAGACGCGAGCCCTCTCCCGGCGGCGTGGTCTTGATCATCGTCTCCGCCGAGGCGATGCGGGGGTTGGAGCCCCTCAGGTATTCCTTGATCAAGGGGAGGTGCGCGCCCATGGCGGGCAGGGCGGCCGCCTCCGCCTCGTCGAGACCGAGCGCGGCCCCCAGATGCTGATTGATATCGGCGTCGACGGCCACCACATGAGCCTCGTTGGCGGCCAGATGGCGGATGAACAGCGAGGACAGCGTGGTCTTTCCGCTGCCGCCCTTCCCTACGAAAGCGATCTTCATGTTCACCTACCGTAGTGGGTCCATTGCGCGCTGTGGTCGAAGTGCGTGAAGAAGACCACTCCAAGGTGGGGGCGTACGCCGATGGCGCGTAGCCTCGCTACTTATGAGTACGAATGCCTCGTCGGTCGACCCCCTTGCCGCTCTCGGCTCTCTGCCGGGTGTCCCCGACGCCGTTGATTCCGTGCGCAAGGCGGTCGACCGGGTCTACGGTCACCGGGTCATGCGGCGGCGCAGCACCGAGGTCACCTCGGAGGCGGCGCTGCGCGGCGCGCGTGCTTCGGCGGCGCTCTCCGGCGCCGACTGGGCGCTCGAAGAGGTCCGCAGGCGCACCGACTTCGGTGTCGAGCCCGAGGCGCGAACGGTCGGCGCCGCACTGCGGCTGACCGCCGAGGCGGGGCAACTCCTTTCTGTATGGCGGCAGTCGCCGCTGCGGGTGCTGGCCCGGCTGCATCTGGTCGCGGCGAGTGGTGCCGGTGACGACGAGGCCGTGGGGCGGCCCCGGCTGGCCGGCGAACCGGTCGACGAGCCGCTGATCGAGGCGCCGCTGCCGGACGCGGGCGAGGTGAACGGCCGGCTGGACGGCCTTGCCGAACTGATCATCGCCGGCAGCTCGGCACCGGCCCTGGTGACCGCCGCCGTCGTGCACGGCGAGCTCTTGGCGCTGCGCCCCTTCGGCTCCTTCAACGGTCTGGTGGCTCGCACCGCCGAGCGGATCGTGCTGATCGGCAGCGGTCTTGACCCCAAGTCGATCTGCCCGGCGGAGGTCGGGCATGCCGAACAGGGGCGCGCGGCCTATGTCGCGGCCTTCGACGGCTATCGCTCCGGTACGCCGGAGGGCATGGCGGCATGGATTGCCCACTGCGGGCGGTCCGTGGAGCTGGGCGTCAGGGAGTCCACTGCGGTGTGCGAGGCGCTTCAGCGAGGCGCGGCTTGATGGAGCGGGGCAGAGCTCGAGCGCTTCAGTGGGGCACGGCTCACGTGCTGCAGCGAGGCGGGGCTCGAGCGCTTGAGTGCTTGAGTGCGGCGGGGCTTGAGCGATCCCGGATGCTACGGCGTCCTGGGCGCGGGCCCGAAAGACCCTGAACAGGGTTGCGGCGGTACCGGTATGGGTACCGCCGCTGGCATGTCCACCGAGTTACCAAGCGTCCTCGAGATAGTGCCCATCAGGTCGGGAACTTTTGCCCGTCACCTGGTGCGGCTGGCCCGTAATCGACGGGTCGACGTCGCGTGGGTGCTCAGTTTTCATGCTCGGTCCGTGGGGCCTTTATGCGTTGATAGGTGATCCTCTCGGATGTCCTAGGTCTCGCGGGCCGTTGAGTCCTTTCTACTCCTGCCCGCAAGGAAGCGGAACCCCCAGCTGCGGTTCTTTACTTTTGGGTTCAAATACGGGCGAAGCGTTCCGCGGCGCGGTCGATGACCCGTTCCATCACACCGGCCGCGGCCGACTCGGCAGCTGCGGCTGCCGCACTGCGGCGCCGGCTGGCGTACCAGACGAGGCCGGCGGTCGCAGCCGCCGCACCCACCGCCGCCGCGGCGACGAGCGCGGGACGCGGCGGCAGGGAGAAGGCGGGGATCCGCTGCTTCAGCCGGACCGGCCGGTTGAAGACGAGAACAGGCCAGCCGCGACTGACGGCTTCACGCCGCAGCGCCCGGTCCGGGTTCACGGCGTACGGGTGGCCGACGGACGACAGCATCGGTACATCGGTGATCGAGTCGCTGTAGGCGTAGCAACGGTCGAGGTCGTAGCCCTCGGAGGCGGCGAGTTCCTTGACGGCCTCCGCCTTGGTCGGCCCATAGGCGTAGTACTCCACTTCGCCGGTGAAGCAGCCGTCGTCTCCGACCACCATGCGGGTGGCCACCACCCGGTCCGCACCGAGCAGCTCGCCGATCGGTTCGACCACCTCCGCGCCCGAAGTGGACACGATCACGACGTCACGGCCGGCGGTGTGGTGTTCCTCGATGAGGGACGCCGCTTCGTCGTAGATGATCGGGTCGATCAGGTCATGGAGGGTCTCCGCGACGATCTCCTTCACCAGCTGCACGTTCCACCCCTTGCAGAGGGCGGACAGGTACTGCCGCATCCGCTCCATCTGGTCGTGGTCGGCGCCACCGGCGAGAAAAACGAACTGGGCATAGGCGGTCCGCAGTACGGCCCGTCGGTTGATCAGGCCGCCTTGGTAGAAGGACTTGCTGAAGGTCAGCGTCGACGACTTCGCAATGACCGTCTTGTCCAGATCAAAGAAGGCAGCTGCGCGAGGCAAGGAGTGGTTTTCCACGAGCAGAGCATAGGTGCCCGCCATTCGGCGTACGCTCGGGCGTGTGGGTTTGCCTGAGAAGGCTCTCGGGTACACCATGGAAGTCACGGATCGTTCGCGACCGTGCTAACCCGGTCCGGCTCCTCCCCCCCCGAGTCGGCCGGAGAGACGACCCCCGCTCTCCCCCCCGGCGGGGGTCGTCGCATGTCCGGACGCATTTTCGGCTCTCGGACAGAGCTCATGATGATCCTTCTCCCTTCCTGACGGCTTCGCTTGCGGCGGCCTCACACCACTCTGAATCGTCACTGTGCGTAGCGGAAGAGCTGCTCCCGGGAGTCACCGGTATGAGCGACGGGGATATTCACAAGTGGCTAGTTGTCCACAGTTTTTCAGCGAGATCCACACGTTTTTCCAGCGCGCTCCACTGTGATTCCACCCGCGCTCTTCGTGGGTGGCCGGAATCACAGATCTCGTAAGCAAGCGAGATCGAAAGTAAGAAGGGGTTGGAGATCGTGGCTGGATCCATCACATCGCAGAGGATGCCCGGTGCCGAAGGCCGGCGGGACGGGCCCCTGATCGTCACCGAGGACCTCGAACTGCTGGACGATCTGCTGCGGCTGTGCGCAGCGGCCGGCGCCGAGCCCGACGTCCACCACTCGGTGCCGGAGCGCGGGGGCGGCTGGGAAGGCGCCCCGCTGGTCCTGGTCGGCGACGACGCGGCGGCACGCTGCCGGGGCGCCACCCGACGGCAGGGTGTGCTGCTCGTCGGGCGTGACCAGGACGACCCGGACGTCTGGCGGCGGGCGGTGGAGATCGGAGCCGACTGTGTGCTGCGGCTGCCGGACGCCGAGAGCTGGCTCCTGGACCGGATCGCGGACGTCGTCGAGGGCGTCGGGGAGCAGGCGCTGACCGTCGGCGTCATGGGCGGCCGGGGAGGCGCGGGGGCGTCCACGCTGGCCTGTGCGCTGGCGGTGTCCGCGGCCAGGACGGGCCGGCGGACCATGCTCGTCGACGGCGATCCGCTCGGAGGAGGCGTCGATGTGCTGCTCGGCGGGGAGCAGGCGGAAGGGAGAAGGTGGCCGGATTTCGCCGCGTCCAAGGGACGGGTCGCCGGCGGCGCGCTGGAGGAGTCCCTTCCGGAGCTCCACCAGCTCCGGGTTCTGAGCTGGGATCGTGGCGATTCCGTGGTGGTTCCGCCGGAGGCGATGCGCTCCGTTCTTGCCGCGGCCCGCAGGCGGGGCGGTGTGGTGGTCGTGGATCTCCCGCGCCGGGTGGACGAAGCAGTGGCGGAAGCGCTGGCCCAGCTGGATCTCGGGCTGTTGGTCGTTCCGGGCGAGCTGCGGGCGGTCGCCGCGGCGAACCGCGTGGCGTCGGCGGTGGGCATGGTGCTCCAGGACCTGAGGGTCGTGGTGCGCGGGCCGTACGCCTCGGGACTGGACGACCAGTGGGTGGCCGACGCGCTCGGCCTGCCTCTCGCGGGTGAACTGCCGCTGGACGCGGGACTGTTTGCCGCCCAGGACCAGGGCGCACCGCCCGGCGGTGGGCGTGGCCCGCTGTCGCGGTTCTGCGCGGCCTTCTGGGACCGGGCGCTGGCGGGGGGTGTCTCATGAGCACCGGACTGCTGGATGCCGTACGACAGCGGCTCGCGGAGAGCGGCGCCGAGCCCACCCCGGCCAGGGTCGCGGCAGCGCTGCGGGCGCAGGGGCGGCTGCTGGGAGACACCGAAGTGCTCGGCGGCACCGAGACATTGCGCTGTGAGCTGGTGGGGACCGGGCCCTTGGAGCCCTTGCTGGCGGACCCGGCCGTGACGGATGTGCTGGTGTCCGCCCCCGATCGGGTGTGGGTGGACCGGGGGTGCGGTCTCGAACTCACCGGTGTGACGTTCGCGGACGCCGCATCGGTGCGCCGGCTGGCCCAGCGGCTCGCGGCGGTGGCGGAGCGGCGACTGGACGACGCCCGGCCGTGGGTCGATGCCCGGCTTCCCGACGGGACGCGGATGCATGCGGTGATCCCGCCGGTGGCGGTGGGTTCGACGTGTCTGGCACTGCGTGTGGTGCGTCCGCGGGCGTTCTCGGTGGAAGAGCTGGTCGCCGCGGGGACCGTGCCGCCGGGAGGTGACCGGCTGCTGCGGGCCCTGATCGACGCCCGACTGTCCTTCCTGATCAGCGGCGGTACGGGCACAGGGAAAACCACGCTGCTGTCCAGCCTTCTCGGACTGGTGGGGGAGCGGGAGCGGATCGTGCTGGCCGAGGACTCGGCCGAACTGCGGCCCGACCATCCGCACGTCGTGCGGCTCGAATCCCGTACGGCGAACCAGGAGGGCGCGGGCCTGGTCACGTTGCGGGACCTGGTGCGCCAGGCCCTGCGCATGCGGCCGGACCGGTTGGTGGTGGGGGAGGTCCGCGGAGCGGAGGTCACCGAGCTGCTGGCGGCCTTGAACACCGGACACGAAGGCGGCTGCGGCACTGTCCACGCGAATGCGGCATCGGATGTGCCGGCCCGGCTGGAGGCGCTCGGCACGGCTGCGGGGCTCGACCGGGCGGCCCTGCACAGCCAGTTGGCCGCCGCTCTCTCGGTGGTGATCCATCTCGTGCGGGACCGCGGCGGGCTGCGGCGGATCGCCGAGGTGCATGTGCTGGAGCGGGATGCCGCGGGTCTGGTGAGGACGGTGCCCGCGTTGCGGTGGGGTGCGGAGGCGTTCGCGTACGACCGGGGCTGGGAGCGGCTGCGGCCGCTGATCGGGGGTGCAGTGTGAACGCGGGCGAGCCGATGTATGCGGCAGCGGTGTGCGTCGGGGCGGCAGCCTGGCTCACGGCGGGCCGGGAGCGGGGTCTGACACGAGCAAAGCTGCTCTTCGCCGGTGGCGGCGCGCCGGAGCCGTGGTGGACGTGGCAACGGCTGCTGCCTGTACTGCGGTTGCGACGTGAGTGGCTGTGTCTGCCGGTGGCGATGCTGCTGGCCGTGCTGGGGGAGTCGGTGCTGCCGCTGATGGCAGGCGCGGCGGCCGTGCCGCTGGTGAAGAGGCAACTGGCGGCCAGAGAGCGGGTGAGGGCGCGGGAGCTGCGGGCCGAGGGAGTGATCACGCTGTGCGGCGCAGTGGCAGGGGAACTGCGGGCCGGTATGCAGCCGGGGCAGGCGCTGCTGTTCGGTACGAGGTCCACGGACGCCTTGGGTGCTTCGGAGGGCGCGGTGGTGGCAGCGGCGCGATTCGGCGGTGATGTGCCGCAGGCCCTGCGGGAAGCGGCGCGTGAGCCTGGTGCGGACGGGCTGGCAGGGGTCGCTGCCTGCTGGCGCGTGGCTGTGGACAGCGGTGCGGGCCTTGCGGCGGGCCTCGACCGGCTGGAGGCGGCTCTGCGGGCGGATCGGGGCCAACGGGAGGACGTGCGTACTCAGTTGGCTGGCGCTCGGTCGACCATCGGGCTGCTGGCGCTGCTTCCCGTCGTGGGCCTGGCCATGGGCTGGGCGCTGGGTGCCGATCCGCTGCGGGTGCTGCTCCACACCCCGGCCGGTCTGATGTGCCTGCTCGTCGGCGGGCTGCTGGAGGCGGCCGGGCTCTGGTGGGCCGCGCGGATCGTGCGGAAGGGGCAGGGCGCATGACCGCGGAGGTTGTCCACAGGCTGGGGGCAGTGTTGTGCGTTCTCTCCGCAGCTGCGTTCCTCGGATTCACGGTGGCGGGCCGACGCCAGGAGCGCAGGACGCACCGGCGGGTCGCAGGGCTGCTGGCTCTGGAACGCGAACGTCGGCGCCGGTGGCCGAAGGACACTCTGTGGGCGAGACGTTGGGCGGCTCCCCTGGGTGCGCTGATCATTGGATACGTCCTCGTCGGCGGATGGCTCGGCGGCGCGGTCGGATTGGCAGCCGCGTACGGCGTACGGCGCGTACAACTGAACCGCGCACCGGGCCCTGATGCCGGGGACGCCGCGGGCCTGCGCGATGTGCGGCAACTGCCGCTGGCGGCCGACTTGCTGGCCGCGTGCATCTCGGCCGGAGCGGGGCCACGTGAGGCGGCCGAGGCGGTCGGCGAATCAATCGGCGGGCCTGTCGGCGAGCGGCTCGTACGTGCGGCGGCCGAGCTGAGGCTCGGCGGTGAACCGGCCCGCGCGTGGGGGGCGTTCGCGCAGATACCGGGCGCTCAGGAGCTGGCCCGCTGTCTGGAGCGGGCCGACTCCACCGGCGCTCCCGCGGCGGAGCCGGTGTCCCGTCTGGCCGGACGCCTGAGGGCCGACCGGTCACGCAAGACCGCGGCGGAGGGCCGCAGGGCCCAGGTCATGATCACGGCCCCCGTGGGGCTGTGCTTCCTGCCCGCGTTCCTCGCCGTCGGGGTGGCGCCGGTGGTGATCGGGCTCGCCGACGGACTGCTCAACAGCAACTGACCGAACTGAACGAGATCTCTTGTGGGTCGATCAATGGGGGTTTGGCATGTGGAATCCGATGCGGGCATGGCGGCGCGCAATGGCGCGCAGGATGCGCAAAGACTCGGGAATGACGACATCCGAGTACGCGATGGGGACGATCGCCGCGTGTGCGTTTGCGGCGGTGCTCTACAAGGTCGTCACGAGCGGGACGGTCTCGGGCGCGCTCGAAGCAGTGATCGGAAAAGCGCTCAATGCGCAGTTCTGAGGCCCGGCGTGGGAGGTACGGCGAGGGCGACCGGGGATCCGTGACGGCGGAGGCAGCCGTCGCCGTACCGGCCCTGGTGGTGTTCGCGATGGCTCTGGTCTGGGCGCTGATGGCGGCCTCGGCCCAGATCCAGTGCGTGGACGCCGCACGGGCCGGGGCACGGGCGGCGGCCCGGTCCGAACCGCCTGCGGCGGCGGAGGCCGCCGCCCGCTCGGCGGCTCCGGACGGCGCCCGGGTCACGGTGGGACGGGCCGGGGATCTGTGGCGGGTGCGCGTGGAGGCGGCGGCACCGGGGCCGGGCGCGCTGGGGCTGACGCTCAGCGCGGAGGCAGCGGCGTTCGCGGAGGACGCGGTGGGTGGTCCCGGCTCCGATGCGACGCAGGCCGGAGACTCGGAGCCGGCTGCCGGTTCGGGCGCGGGTGGCGGCTCGGGCTCCAGCCAGACGGCAGCCACCGCGTCGGTCGGGGCTCCGGCGCTGGACGGGGCCACTCGCGAGGGCCCGGCCTCTGCATCGAGCCCGGCCTTGGGTCCGGCCGCGGCGGTGGTCTTCGGCTCGCGTGCCCAAGCCCAAGCCCAAGCCCAGGCCCAAGCCCGCGCCGGCTCGGTCGGCGCTCCGGCCGGGGGCCGGGCCGCTCGTGAGGGCCCAGCCTTCGTGGGGCCGGTCCCGGTCCCGGGCCCGCTCGGTGGTCCTGAGGGGGTCGTCCCATGAGGGCGACTCGCGACCGGGGCTCGGCCACCGTCTGGGTCGCCATGGCAGCCACCGTGCTGTGCGTCGTGTTCGCCGCTGTGCTGGCCATGGGGCAGGCCGTCGTGGCTCGGCACCGGGCAGGCTCGGCAGCCGATCTGGCGGCGCTGGCCGCGGCTGACCATGCCCTCCAAGGGGCCGGCCCCGCCTGCGAGAAGGCTGCGACCGTGGCCCGGGCTCAGGGCGCGGCCGTGGTGCGGTGCGCCGTTGAGGGCGAGATCGCGGACGTGACCGCGCAGGTCCGCTTCGGACCGTACGGCCCGACGGTCAGGTCGAGGGCCGGTCCTCCGGAAGCGGCATCTCCAGTGCAGCCGCCTCAGCCACCTCCGGGGGCCCACCCGGTGCGGGCGCCTCAGCTGCCCGACGAGGGGCAGAGGTGGCGCTCTGAGGCCCTTGGGGCCGGGAGCCCAGGTCCGGCCCCTCGCCGGGCCGCTGGGCCCCCTCCCGGCCTGACGAGGCACCCTCCGACGCCGTCCCCGTCGCCGCCGGACCCTCCGGCGCCCCCCTGAGCAGTTCGGTGAGCAGGCGGACCGCGCCGCGCTTGTGGAGCGGGTCATTGCCGTTGCCGCACTTGGGGGACTGGATGCAGGACGGGCAGCCCGCCTCGCACTCGCAGGAGGCGATCGCCTCACGCGTGGCAGTGAGCCACTCGCGGGCGGTGTGGAAGGCGCGCTCGGCGAAGCCGGCGCCTCCTGGGTGGCCGTCGTACACGAAGACCGTCGGCAGCAGGGTGTCCGGGTGCAGCGGCACGGAGACCCCGCCGATGTCCCAGCGGTCGCAGGTGGCGAACAGCGGCAGCATCCCGATGGAGGCGTGTTCCGCGGCGTGCAGGGCCCCGCCCAGCTGCTCGGGGTTCACCCGTGCCGCGTCCAGCTGGTCCTCGGTGACCGTCCACCACACGGCCCGGGTGCGCAGGGTGCGCGGTGGCAGGTCGAGTTTGGTCTCGCCGAGCACCTCACCGGTGATCAGTTTGCGGCGCAGGAAGGAGACGACCTGATTGGTGACCTCGACGGAGCCGTAGCAGAGGCGGCCGTCGCCCCACGGGATCTCGATGTCGGTCTCCAGCACGGAGACGGCGGTGGTGTCACGTGCGGTCGTGGAGTACGGCGGGTTCGCCTCCTCCACGAGTGCGGCGGAGTCCTCCAGGTCCAGGTGCTTCACCAGGTACGTGCGGCCCTGGTGGAGGTGGACGGCTCCGTCGTGGACGGCGGAGTGCGCGGCGGACTCGTCGACCGTGCCCAGCAGCCGTCCGGTGGCCGCTTCCACGATCTGGACCGGCCGGCCGCCCTCGCCCCGGATGTCGGTGAGGTCGGCGGCTCGCTCCCGTCGGGTCCAGTGCCAGCCGGAGGACCGGCGGCGCAGCAGCCGCGCGGACTCCAGCTGGGGCATCAGTTCGCCGGTCGCCGGGCCGAACAGGTCCAGGTCGGCCTCCGTGAGGGGCAGCTCGGCGGCTGCCGCGCACAGATGCGGGGCGAGGACATAGGGATTGTCGGGGTCGAGGACGGTGGACTCCACCGGCTGGTGGAACAGCGCCTCGGGATGGTGGACGAGGAACGTGTCCAGCGGGTCGTCGCGTGCGACGAGGACGGCCAAGGCGCCCTGGCCGGACCGCCCGGCCCGGCCCGCCTGCTGCCACAGCGACGCCCGGGTGCCCGGGTAGCCGGCGATGACGACGGCGTCCAGACCGGACACGTCGACACCCAGCTCCAGGGCCGTGGTGGCGGCGAGTCCCAGCAGCTCGCCGGAGTGCAGCGCCCGCTCCAGGGCGCGGCGCTCCTCAGGGAGGTAGCCGCCGCGGTAGGCGGCGACCCGCTGGGGCAGGGAGCGGTCCACCTCGGCCAGGCGTTCCTTGGTGATCACGGAGATCAGCTCGGCGCCGCGCCGGGAGCGTACGAAGGCGACCGTGCGGACGCCCTGCACGGTCAGATCGGTGAGGAGGTCGGCGGTCTCGGCGGTGGCGGTGCGGCGGACGGGTGCACCCTTCTCGCCGTGGAGCTCGGTGAGCGGAGGCTCCCAGAGGGCGAAGACGAGCTCGCCGCGCGGGGAGGCGTCGTCGGAGACCTCCTGGACGGGCAGGCCGGTGAGCCGGCCTGCTGCCACGGACGGTTCCGCCGCGGTGGCGGAGGCGAGGAGGAAGACCGGATTCGCACCGTAGCGGGCGCACAGCCGGCGAAGGCGGCGCAGCACCTGGGCGACATGGGAGCCGAAGACTCCCCGGTAGGTGTGGCACTCGTCGATCACGACATAGCGCAGGGAGCGCAGGAAGGAGGCCCAGCGGGGGTGGGAGGGGAGTATCCCGCGGTGGAGCATGTCCGGGTTGGTCAGCACGTACGTCGCGTACTGCCGGACCCACTCGCGTTCCTCGACGGGGGTGTCGCCGTCGTAGACGGCCGGGCGCACCCGATGGCCCAATGGCGCCGCGAGTTCTTTCACGGCGCGGCACTGGTCGGCGGCGAGGGCCTTGGTGGGGGCGAGATACAGGGCCGTGGCGCCGCGGCCGTTCGGGGCCTCGGACCCGTCGAGCTGGGCGCTCAGCACCGGCGCGAGATAGGCCAGCGACTTCCCCGATGCGGTGCCGGTGGCGATCACCACCGACTCGCCGTCGAGGGCGTACTCGGCGGCGGCTGCCTGGTGGGCCCAGGGGTGTTCGATGCCGGCCTGCTGAATGGCGTTGATCACTTCCGGCCGGATGCGGTCGGGCCAGACGGCATGGCGGCCCGGCCTGGGGGGCAAGTGCTCCGTATGAGTGATGCGCGCAGCCCGGTTCGCCCCTGCGGTGAGCCGGTCGAGGACCGTACCGGGGGAGGGGCGGGTGTCCCCGCTCTCGGGAGGTCGTCTGGGACGGAGATTCTTGGCCATCGGCACCGAGTGTGTCACCGGCGTGGCGGACAATGGTCTCAAGGCGTCGTGCATGGCTGCTGGTAAGTGATTGAATGCCATCGCGGCTGGCGACCGTCCTCCGGCTCCGCCGGGGAGACCTGCTGGGCGGCCGCTCGATAGCAAGGTGCTGGAGGATCCGTGGACCTGTCCCTGTCGACTCGCAATGTGTCCGGCCCTGGTGGCGACCGTACGGTCGTCGAGGTCGGTGGCGAGATTGATGTGTATACCGCGCCCAAGCTGCGCGAGCAGTTGGTCGAGTTGGTGAACGACGGCAACTACCACCTGGTTGTCGACATGGAGGGCGTGGACTTTCTCGACTCCACCGGGCTCGGAGTGCTGGTGGGCGGCCTGAAGCGCGTGCGCGCGCATGAAGGGTCGCTGCGCCTGGTCTGCAACCAGGAGCGCATTCTCAAGATCTTCCGGATCACAGGACTGACCAAGGTGTTCCCCATCCACACCACGGTCGAGGAAGCGGTTGCGGCGACCGACTGACGGTCGGCCGGACACGCCGGAAGAAGTGAGGGGTACCGGGCATCCAGCCCGGGCCTCTGAGATGCATGCCCGTACGTCCGAGGGGGAGCACATGG
The DNA here is from genome assembly GCF_036169555.1 of Streptomyces sp. NBC_00306. Taxonomy (GTDB): domain Bacteria; phylum Actinomycetota; class Actinomycetes; order Streptomycetales; family Streptomycetaceae; genus Streptomyces; species Streptomyces achmelvichensis. The sequence continues at coordinate 4,445,161 of NZ_CP108032.1, forward strand.
CCACCGTCGAGCTTCGATTCAGTGCCCAGCCCGAGCATGTCAGGACCGCCCGGTTGGTGGCGGCTGCCGTGGCGCGCAGGGCGGGGGTCGACGAGGCCGTGCTGGACGAGGTCCGGCTCGCGGTCGGCGAGGCATGCAGTCGTGCTGTCGGGCTGCACCGCAGTCACGGCATCACCGAGCCCGTCACCGTGGTGCTCGCCGAGGAGGAGAAGACTTTCTCCATCGAGGTCATCGACGAGGTTCCGAGCGCGGGGGCGAACGGCGCACATGCCGTTCCCGGCGCGCGAGGCGGCTCCGACGAGGACGCGGACGCCGACGGAGAGGACGAGATGGGTCTCGCCGTCATCAGCGGCCTCGTGGACGACGTGGAGGTCAGTTCCACCGATCACGGGGGCGTGATCCGGATGAGTTGGCCGTCGGCGCCGGTCTCCGTCCTGCCCTGACGCGGTACGACGATCAGGGGTTCCGGTCCGCCGGTCCATTGATCGTCAGCCGGTCATGATCGTGAAAAGAGGTCCTGCTGAGCAGGGCCTCTTTTCTTTTTTCTAGATCATTGATCAAGGGTCAATGGTTTTGCCCCATTACCTCTTTCGGTGGCATTTTCGGAACCGGATCATTTGCTGAGTAGCAACTGAAGGTCAAATCCAGTTGTCGCGCTCTGTTTTGATCAGGTTCCGCTCCCTACAATCCGTCCACATCTTGAGCTCTGAGCGTCAAGGAGGACGAATGGCGGGGCTCGTCAACCCAGAACTGTCCAACCACCCCACTTCCCTTGCAGCCGCAGTACTGACAGACGACAACCGAGTGATCGTTATTGTCATCGCCGTCGTGGCGTTGGCGGCACTCGTCGTCGCCCAGCTGCTGGTGCGCCAGGTACTGGCCGCCGGCGAGGGCACCGATTCCATGAAGAAGATCGCGGCAGCGGTCCAGGAAGGCGCGAATGCCTACCTGGCCCGGCAGTTGCGCACCCTCGGCATCTTCGCCGTCGTGGTGTTCTTCCTGCTGTTGCTTCTTCCGGCCGACGACTGGTCACAGCGAGCAGGACGCTCGGTGTTCTTCCTGGTGGGTGCGCTTTTCTCGGCAGCCACCGGATACATCGGTATGCGTCTTGCCGTACGGGCCAATGTGCGCGTGGCGGCGGCCGCGCGTGAAGCGACACCGGCCGAGGGCGAGCCCGAAAAGGATCTGACGGCCGTCTCGCACAAGGCCATGAAGATCGCTTTCCGGACGGGAGGCGTGGTCGGCATGTTCACGGTGGGCCTCGGCCTGCTCGGTGCCTCCTGCGTCGTACTCGTCTACGCGGCCGACGCCCCCAAGGTCCTGGAGGGCTTCGGTCTCGGCGCCGCACTGATCGCCATGTTCATGCGTGTCGGCGGCGGCATCTTCACCAAGGCGGCCGACGTCGGCGCCGACCTCGTCGGCAAGGTCGAGCAGGGCATCCCGGAGGATGACCCGCGCAATGCCGCGACCATCGCCGACAACGTGGGCGACAACGTCGGCGACTGCGCCGGCATGGCCGCCGACCTCTTCGAGTCGTACGCGGTCACGCTCGTCGCGGCGCTCATCCTCGGCAAGGCGGCATTCGGCGACGCCGGACTCGCTTTTCCGCTGATCGTTCCGGCGATCGGCGTGGTCACCGCGATGATCGGTATCTTCGCGGTCGCCCCGCGGCGCGCCGATCGCAGCGGGATGACCGCCATCAACCGTGGATTCTTCATCTCCGCGCTGATCTCGCTCGCGCTCGTGGCCGTCGCGGTCTACGTCTATCTGCCGTCGTCCTACGCCAAGTTGGACGGCGTCACGGAGGCGGCGATCCGGTCGCACGGCGGAGACCCCCGGGTCCTCGCGGTCGTGGCCGTCGCCATCGGCATCGTGCTGGCGGCTCTGATCCAGCAGCTGACCGGGTACTTCACCGAGACAACCAGGCGTCCTGTGAAGGACATCGGCAAGTCCTCGCTGACCGGGCCCGCGACCGTCGTGCTGGCCGGCATCTCCATCGGTCTGGAGTCCGCCGTCTACACGGCGCTGCTGATCGGTCTGGGCGTGTACGGGGCGTTCCTGCTCGGCGGTACGTCGATCATGCTCGCCCTCTTCGCGGTCGCGCTGGCCGGCACCGGCCTGCTCACGACCGTCGGCGTCATCGTCGCCATGGACACCTTCGGTCCCGTCTCCGACAACGCCCAGGGCATCGCCGAGATGTCCGGCGACGTCACGGGCGCGGGCGCGCAGGTCCTCACCGACCTGGACGCCGTGGGCAACACCACCAAGGCCATCACCAAGGGCATCGCCATCGCCACCGCGGTACTCGCGGCGGCAGCGCTCTTCGGCTCGTATCGCGACGCCATCGCGACCGCGGCAGCGGACGTCGGCGCGAAACTCGGCGACGGCGCTCCGGCGAACCTCGTGATGGACATCTCCCAGCCCAACAACCTGGTGGGCCTCATCCTCGGCGCGGCGGTCGTCTTCCTCTTCTCGGGGCTCGCGATCAACGCGGTCTCCCGGTCGGCGGGAGCGGTGGTCTACGAGGTGCGGCGGCAGTTCCGCGAGCACCCCGGGATCATGGACTACACCGAGAAGCCGGAGTACGGGCGCGTCGTCGACATCTGCACCAAGGACGCGCTGCGGGAGCTCACCACCCCGGGCCTGCTCGCGGTGCTGACCCCGATCGCGGTCGGATTCTCGCTCGGAGTCGGGGCTCTCGGCTCGTTCCTCGCGGGTGCGATCGGCACCGGCACGCTGATGGCGGTCTTCCTCGCCAACTCCGGTGGTGCGTGGGACAACGCCAAGAAGCTCGTCGAGGACGGTCATCACGGCGGCAAGGGCAGTGAGGCCCATGCCGCGACCGTCATCGGCGACACCGTCGGCGACCCGTTCAAGGACACCGCCGGTCCTGCCATCAACCCGCTGCTGAAGGTCATGAACCTGGTGGCACTGCTCATCGCACCCGCGGTGGTCCAGTTCAGCTACGGGGACGACGCGAGCGCCGGGATCCGGGCGGTGATCGCGGTCCTCGCGATCCTCGTCATCGTCGGTGCCGTGTACATCTCCAAGCGGCGAGGCATCGCCGTCGGGGACGACCCGGGGACGGCGGAGCGGAGTTCGAAGTCACCCGACCCCGCGGTGGTTTCGTAGTACTGGTCACATCGACGGGCGGGCGGCGCGCAGTGGCGTGCTGCCCGCCCGTTCGTCTGCCGTGACGTCGGTCGTGACGTCTGTCGTGAGCCATCTCTCTCTGGTGCAAATAGTGAAAAAAGAATATGAACCGGACGCAAGGCTCGCGAATGTCGACCACGTGCCGTGTATGTTCCGGGGCCGAGAAGCCTTGGAAGGGACCAAACCGGTGAACAAGAAGCTTGCGGCCGCACTGTCCGGTGGTGCGGTGCTCGTACTCGCGCTGTCGGGATGCTCCGGCGAAGGCGACGCGGACAAATTCTCGGTCGACGACTGGGCCAAGAAGTACTGCGACCAGGCGCAGCCGCAGATCAAGAAGCAGTTCGACGCGGAACAGCTCATCCGCTCGACCGCCTCGGACGGCAAGCCCGCCGACATCCAGGCCGCCGACTCGAAGGCCTTCCAGGACCTCGCGGACGTGAACAAGGCCCTGGCGACGGCGTTCAGAGGCGCCGGGACGCCGCCCGTCGACGCCGGTGAGCAGCTCGTCAAGGACGCCGCCGCCGAGCTCGACGCCAACTCCAAGTCCTACCTCGATCTGAAGAAGCAGATCGACGCGCTGAACGCCAAGGACCAGCAGAAGTTCGCGGACGGCCTCCAGCCCGTCGCCGCCGGTCTGGAGAAGATCGAGAAGAACCAGACCGCGCGGAACAAGCTGCGGAAGGCGGAGACGGGTAACGCCATGGCGAAGCAGCCGGGCTGCAAGCCGCTGAAGGCACCTGCCCCGTCCGGCGGTTCGGCCGCCTGAGCCGCACCCCGTCCCTCCCGGCAGCTCCTGGCCGAGCCGCCGCGCCTCGCCCGTACGGGCCGGGAGCGGCGGTTGTCAGTGGCGGCCGCCACAATGGACGGGTGAGTACGACCAGCGTTGCCCCAGGCCTCCCGTCGCCCGACCGTGCGCTCCCGCTGCGCGAGGCGCTGCTGGCCCGCGCCTTCACCGTCGACGGCCTGCTCGACCTCCTCGGCGCGTCCGCCTATGCCGCGCTCGCCCGCAGCGAGACCGTCCCCGCGCTCCGGGCCACCCGCGGGGACGGCGATCTGGCCGCGCTGGTGCGGCTGTTCCTGCTGCAGCGGCCCGTGGCGTACGAACGGGCCCTGGCCGCCCTGCCGCTGGAGGAGTGCCTCGCCGACGGCTGGGTGGTGCGTGAGGGCGACGATGTCCGTGCCACCGTCGACGTACGGCCCTACGGCGGGCCCGATGGACAGGACTGGTTCGTCGTCTCCGACCTCGGGTGTGCGGTCGGCGGCGCGGGCGGAGCGGCCGGCCGGGCCGAGGAAGTCGTCCTCGGTGTCGGCGGCGCGTCCACCACGCTGGCCGGCATCACGGTCCGTACGCCGGTGTCCTCCGCGCTGGACCTCGGCACCGGCTCCGGCATCCAGGCGCTGCACGCGGCACAGCACGCCACCCGGGTCACCGCCACCGATCTGAATCCACGCGCCCTGCACTTCACGCGGCTCACGCTCGCGCTCTCTGCGGCTCCGGAGGCCGATCTGCGGGAGGGATCGCTCTTCGAGCCGGTGGGTGACGACACGTACGACCTGATCGTGTCGAACCCGCCCTTCGTCATCTCTCCCGGTGCGCGACTGACCTACCGCGACGGCGGGATGGGCGGGGACGATCTGTGCCGCTCGCTGGTTCTGCAGGCGGGGGAGAGGCTGAACGACGGCGGCTATGCCCACTTCCTCGCCAACTGGCAGCACGTGGAGGGTGAGGAATGGCAGCAGCGGCTGCGCTCCTGGGTGCCGCGCGGGTGCGACGCCTGGATCGTGCAGCGCGAGGTGCAGGACGTCACCCAGTACGCAGAGCTGTGGCTGCGCGACAGCGGTGACCACCGCGGCGATCCCGAGAAGTACGCCGAGCTGTACGAGGCGTGGCTGGACGAGTTCGAGGCGCGCAAGACGCAGGCGATCGGCTTCGGCTGGATCACGCTCCACAAGTCCGGGTCCGCTGCCCCCTCGATCGTCACCGAGGAGTGGCCGCACCCCGTGGAGCAGCCGCTCGGCGCGACGGTGCGGGCGCACTTCGCCCGCCAGGACTACCTGCGGACGCACGACGACGCGGCCCTCCTCGCCGACCACTTCACGCTCGCTCAGGAAGTCGTCCAGGAACAGGTGGGTCTGCCGGGAGCGGAGGACCCCGAGCATGTGGTGCTGCGCCAGCACCGAGGGATGCGGCGGGCCACCAAGGTCGACACCGTCGGAGCCGGATTCGCCGGGGCCTGCGACGGCACGCTGAGCGCCGGGCGGATCCTCGACGCGATCGCCCAGCTGATCGAGGAGGACCCGGTGCTGCTGCGGGACCGCACACCGCAGGCGCTGCGGCTGCTGGTGGAGGAGGGCTTCCTGGAGCCGGTGCCGCAAGAGGCCGTGCCGCCGGTCGCCTGACGGGACGGCCCGGCCCCCAGGGGAGGGCGTGCTGCCGGCCGCCCGACACGCCCAGGCCGCGGCCCGCCTGGGGCAGCCCGCACCCCCGGCCGCCCGACACGCCCAGGCCGCGGCCCGCCTGGGGCAGCCCGCACCCCCGGCCGCCCGACACGCCCAGGCCGCGGCCCGCCTGGGGCAGCCCGCACCCCCGGCCGCCCGACACGCCCAGGCCGCGGCCCGCCTGGGGCAGCCCGCACCCCCGGCCGCCCGACACGAGCCCAGGCCGCCGCCTGCCTGGCGGGAGCCGGTGCCCCCGGGGCGATCGACCGCAGCCGTGCATCCGGCCGCCCCGCCCGGCGGCCGGAAGCGGACTTCCCGGCCGCGCCATGAGGTGAAATCGGCCAATGCCACCGGCCGGGTGAACCCACGCCGCGTTCACCCGGAATTCGCCCCACTGACTCCCGGAGGTGCCAGCCTCGGCCTCCGGGAGCGACGCCGCACCGGTTCGGCGTCAGGGAAGGGCGGGGCACGGATATGGAGAATGGGCCGGCGATCTTCGCCGGAGCGGCGTTCACGCTGTTCGGAGCCGGACTCCTGGTGTGGACGGGAATGCGTGTGATGCACCGCGCACCGGTCGCACACGGAGTGAGTCCCGCCACGGCAGCCACCCTCGCAACACTCTTCGGGGCCCTCTCCCTGGCCCTCGGGGTCTGGTGCTTCGGCCGCGTCTGACCGGGGGCCCCTGGCGACCTCGTGCCGGTCCGGGCGGCAGGAATGGCCGGAGTCGGGTTACCGTTCGAGTGGCCGTTGCGGGCTTTTGCCGTTTGACACGGGGGCGGGTTGTACCGTCACACTCCGCAGCGACAGCAGCGCCACAGCAGTGCGCCGACCGTGCCGTACCGCCGTGAGCGCCCATCGAGCGTCGACCGGAGAGAAGAGCGAAGTTGTCCCCGACCAGCGAGACCGCACAGGGCGGCCGCCGACTCGTGATCGTCGAGTCGCCTGCCAAGGCGAAGACGATCAAGGGCTATCTCGGCCCCGGCTATGTCGTCGAGGCGAGTGTCGGGCACATCCGCGACCTCCCGAACGGCGCGGCCGAGGTCCCCGAGAAGTACACCGGCGAAGTGCGTCGCCTCGGAGTCGACGTCGAACACGACTTCCAGCCGATCTATGTCGTCAACGCCGACAAGAAGGCCCAGGTCAGAAAGCTCAAGGAGCAGCTCGCCGAATCCGACGAGCTCTACCTCGCCACCGATGAGGACCGCGAGGGCGAGGCCATCGCCTGGCACCTGCTGGAAGTCCTCAAGCCCAAGGTCCCCGTCCACCGGATGGTCTTCCACGAGATCACCAAGGACGCGATCCGCGACGCCGTCGCCAACCCGCGCGAACTCAACCAGCGCATGGTCGACGCCCAGGAGACCCGCCGCATCCTCGACCGCCTCTACGGCTACGAGGTCTCGCCGGTCCTGTGGAAGAAGGTCATGCCCCGGCTGTCGGCCGGCCGTGTGCAGTCCGTCGCCACCCGCCTCGTCGTCGAGCGGGAGCGTGAGCGCATCGCCTTCCGTTCCGCCGAGTACTGGGATCTGACGGGTACGTTCTCCACCGGCCGCGCCGGTGACGCCTCCGACCCCTCGACGCTCACCGCCCGCCTGAACACGGTCGACGGGCAGCGCGTCGCCCAGGGCCGTGACTTCGGTTCGGACGGCCGGCTCAAGTCGGCGCAGGTGCTCCACCTCGACGAGGCGAACGCCCGCTCGCTGGCCGCCGCCCTCGAGAACGCCACGTTCGCGGTCCGCTCGGTCGAGTCCAAGCCGTACCGCCGGTCTCCGTACGCCCCCTTCCGTACGACGACGCTGCAGCAGGAGGCGTCCCGCAAGCTCGGCTTCGGGGCCAAGGCCACCATGCAGGTCGCGCAGAAGCTGTACGAGAACGGCTTCATCACCTATATGCGTACGGACTCCACCACGCTCTCGGACACGGCCGTCTCGGCGGCGCGGGCGCAGGTCACACAGCTGTACGGCGCCAACTACCTGCCCGACAAGCCGCGCGTGTACGCCGGCAAGGTCAAGAACGCGCAGGAGGCGCACGAGGCGATTCGCCCCTCGGGCGACCGTTTCCGCACCCCGGCCGAGACCGGCCTGACGGGCGACCAGTTCAAGCTCTACGAGCTGATCTGGAAGCGGACCGTCGCCTCCCAGATGAAGGACGCGACCGGTAATTCCGTCACCGTGAAGATCGGCGGGGTCGCCGCCGACGGCCGGGACGCCGAGTTCACCGCGTCCGGCAAGACGATCACCTTCCACGGCTTCATGAAGGCGTACGTGGAAGGGGCCGACGACCCGAACGCCGAGCTCGACGACCGCGAGCGCAGGCTGCCGCAGGTCGCCGAGGGTGACGCGCTCACGTCCGAGGAGATCTCGGTCGACGGCCACGCCACCAAGCCGCCCGCCCGCTACACCGAGGCCTCGCTGGTCAAGGAGCTGGAAGAGCGCGAGATCGGCCGCCCGTCGACGTACGCCTCGATCATCGGCACCATCCTCGACCGCGGCTATGTGTTCAAGAAGGGGACGGCGCTCGTGCCGTCGTTCCTGAGCTTCGCCGTGGTCAACCTGCTGGAGAAGCACTTCGGCCGGCTCGTCGACTACGACTTCACCGCCCGCATGGAGGACGACCTCGACCGCATCGCGCGGGGCGAGGCCCAGGCCGTGCCGTGGCTGCGGCGCTTCTACTTCGGCGAGGGCGACGACAAGGGTGCCGCGTCCGCCGCGGGCAACGGCGACGGCGACCACCTCGGCGGCCTCAAGCAACTGGTGACCGACCTCGGCGCCATCGACGCCCGGGAGATCTCCAGCTTCCCGGTCGGCAGCGCGATCGTGCTGCGTGTCGGCCGCTACGGCCCGTACATCGAGCGCGGCGAGAAGGACTCCGAGGGCCACCAGCGCGCCGACGTCCCCGACGACCTCGCGCCGGACGAGCTCACCGTCGAGTACGCGGAGGAGCTGCTGGCCAAGCCGAGCGGTGACTTCGCGCTCGGCACCGACCCGTCGACGGGTCACGAGATCGTGGCGAAGGACGGGCGCTACGGCCCGTACGTCACGGAGGTCCTGCCCGAGGGCACCCCGAAGACCGGCAAGAACGCGGTCAAGCCGCGCACCGCCTCGCTCTTCAAGTCGATGTCGCTGGACACCGTGACCCTCGAGGACGCGCTGAAGCTGATGTCGCTGCCGAGGATCGTCGGCGCCGACAGCGAGGGCGTGGAGATCACCGCGCAGAACGGCCGGTACGGCCCGTATCTGAAGAAGGGCACGGACTCGCGCTCCCTGGAGACCGAGGACCAGCTCTTCAACATCACGCTGGAGGAGGCTCTCGCGATCTACGCGCAGCCGAAGCAGCGTGGCCGCGCCGCCGCCAAGCCGCCGCTCAAGGAGCTGGGTACCGACCCGGTGAGCGAGCGTCCCGTGGTGGTCAAGGACGGCCGCTTCGGCCCGTACGTCACCGACGGCGAGACGAACGCGACCCTGCGGACCGGCGACAGCGTCGAGGAGATCACGCCGGAGCGCGGTTACGAGCTCCTCGCCGAGAAGCGTGCCAAGGGTCCCGCCAAGAAGACGGCGAAGAAGGCTCCGGCCAAGAAGGCGCCGGCGAAGAAGGCGGCCGCGAAGAAGACGGCGGCCAAGAAGACGACCACCGCGAAGAAGACGGCGGCGAAGAAGACGGTCGCCAAGAAGTCGGCGGCGACGGCGAGGACCACGTCCACGCCGGCCGCGTCCTCGGACGAGTAGGACAAGCAGGCCGTCGGTCCGCGGGTCGACGGCCTGTCCGGTCCGGTTCGCTCGGCTTCGTACGCTTTCCGTACGGATTCGCAGGGGCGCTTTGTGCGGGGGTGCGGCAGGTGGATGCCGACCCCTCCGTACAAAGCGCCCGTTTGTTCGGACGGGCCTCCGGGGAGTCGTACGCTCCGGATAGGCTGGGCGGATGACGCGAGCCGAGCAGCCAGCCGAGCAGCAGGCGGTCGTGAGCACCGCCTCAGAGACTGCCTCAGACTCCGACACCCTTGCCGCAGACTCCCGTGAGCGCGCAGTGCGCGCTCTCCTGCGCTTCCCTCCGTTGAGGAGACTCTGGAACGCGCAGATCGTGGGCGGTATCGGCGACGCCCTTTCCGTGTTCGTCCTTCTGCTGCTGACCCTTCAGGCGGCGGTGCTGGCGGGCACGTTCGGCGACGGTTATCGGGGCGCGGCGTTCGCCGTCGCCGCCGTTCTCGGCGCCCGCGTCCTCGCCACGCTGCTCTTCGGAGCCGTTCTGCTGGGTCCGCTGACGACCCTCACCTCGCCCAAGGGCCCGCTCGACCGCCGCTGGACCATGATCGGGGCGGACGGACTGCGGGCCGTTCTGCTGATCGTCGCCCCGCTGTGGGTGGACTGGACCCTCGACAACGCGGCGGCGATCCTGCTGATCACCGTGTTCGTCGCGGGAGTCGCCGAGCGCTTCTGGACCGTCGCCCGCGACGGTGCCGCGCCCGCGCTGCTGCCCGCCCCGCCGCCGGAGGGCGCGGCGGTACGCCCGCTGCCCGACCACCTCGACGCGCTGCGCCGGCTCTGGCTGCGCACCGGTTTCGCCGTCATTCCCCTCGGCGCCGCGGTGCTGCTGGTCGCGACCCTGATCGGCAACCTCCTCGCCACCGGCCTGGACTGGTTCTCGCTGCACCAGGCGGCCCTCGGGTCGTACGTCGCCGCCGGACTCTTCGCCGCCTCCGTGTCGACGCTGTACTTCATCGAGCTGCCCGGCTCCTCGACGGCGAGGCCGCGCTCGCCGCTCGAAGGGCTGCGACGGCCGTCCACCGGGGGCACCCTCGACAAGGGGCGCACCGGAGCCATACCGCTGTTCGTCCTCGCCTGTGCCGCGGTCGCCGCGGCGATCTCGTCGGCCGTCGCCGTCGCCGTCCTGCACGCGGTCGACCTCGGTGGCGGACCCGCCGCGTTCGCCCTGCTGGTCCTCGTGCTGACCGGCGGCACGGGGCTCGGCATCCGGGGTGCCGCGTCGGTCCTGCCGTCGCTCTCGCGCCGCCGCCTCCTGGTCCTGGCCCTCACGGTCACCGGAGTGGCGCTGCTCGCGATGGGGCTCGTGCCGGACACGGCGACCGTGCTGCTGCTCGCGCTGCTCGCGGGCTTCTCGGCCGGAGTTGCCGCGAACATCGGCCACACGCTCATCGACCAGGAAGCGGAGGACTTCCGCCGGGCCCGGATCACCGACCACCTCCAGGCCGTCGTCCGGGTCGCCATCGCCGTCGGCGCGGTCGCGGCCCCCCTGCTCGCCGCGGCCATCGGGCCGCACCGGCTGGCGAGCGGAGACTTCGTCTTCGCCCATGGCGGCGCCGGATTCACCCTGATGCTGGTGGGCGCGCTCCTGCTGCCCGTCGCCGCGATCGTCCTCGCCAAGACCGACGACCGCTCAGGCGTTCCGTTGCGCCGCGATCTGCGTGACGCGCTGCGCGGCGGGGCCGACCCGGCCGTGGCACCCGCCGGCACCGGGTTCTTCATCGCGATAGAGGGCGGTGACGGAGCCGGGAAGTCCACCCAGGTCGAGGCCCTCGCCCAGTGGATCCGCGCCAAGGGCCACGAGGTCGTCGTCACCCGCGAGCCGGGCGCGACGCCGGTCGGCAAGCGGCTGCGGTCCATCCTGCTCGACGTCTCGTCCGCCGGTCTGTCGAACCGCGCCGAGGCACTGCTCTACGCCGCGGACCGCGCCGAACACGTCGGATCGGTCGTCCGGCCCGCGCTGGAACGCGGCGCCATCGTCATCTCCGACCGCTACATCGACTCCTCCGTCGCCTACCAGGGCGCCGGCCGCGACCTGTCGCCCACCGAGATCGCACGGATCTCGCGCTGGGCCACGGACGGGCTCGTACCGCATCTGACGGTGCTGCTCGACGTCTCGCCGGAGGCCGCGCGGGAACGCTTCACGGAAGCGCCCGACCGGCTGGAGTCCGAGCCGGCGGAGTTCCACCAGCGGGTGCGGTCGGGCTTCCTGACGCTCGCCGCCGCCGACCCGGGGCGCTACCTGGTGGTGGACGCGGGCCAGGAGCCGGAGGCCGTCACCACCGTCGTACGCCACCGCCTCGACCAGCTGCTGCCCCTGTCCGACGCCGAGATCAAGGCGCAGGAGGAGGCCCGCAAGGCGGCCGAGGAGGAAGCCCGCCGCAAGGCCGAGGAAGAGGCCGCGCGCAAGGCGGAGGAGGAGCGTCTCGAGCGCGAGCGCCAGGAACAGCTGGCCAAGCTCCGTGCCGAGGAGGAGGAGCGCAAGCGCCGCGAGCTGGAGGAGGCGCGGCAGCGCGAGGCCGAACGGCAGGCGGAGGAGGCCCGGCAGCGGGCCGAGGAGGCGCGACGCCTCGCGGAGGAGGAGCGCAAGCGCCGCGAGGCCGAGGAGAAGACCCGCCGCGAGGAGGAAGAGCGCCGGCGCAAGCAGGCGGAGGAGGAGGCCCGGCTGCGGGCCGAGGCCGACGAGCGTCGTCTGGAGAAGCAGCGCAAGGCCGAGGAGGCCCTGCTGCGGGCGGAGGAGGCGCGCCGGCTGGCGGAGGCGGCGGCAGCGGCTGCCGCGCCTGCCGCCGAGGTGACGGCTCCCACGCCCGTCGTGCGGCCGGACGAGGTGACGCAGGAAGTGCCACAGCCTCCGACGGCCGCGGCGGACGAGACGGCGGTTCTCCCGCCGGTGCGGAACAACGACGAGACGGCTGTGCTGCGGCCGGTGCGGGACGCGGAGGAGACCGCGGTGATTCCGCCGGTTCCGCCGGTGCGGGACGCGGACGAAACCGCGGTGATCCCCCAGGTGCGGGACGCGGACGAGACGGCCGTTCTTCCGCCGGTGCGGGACCAGGAGCCGGTGCAGGATCGCGGGCCGGCGCAGGAGGGCGGCTCGGACCGCACGCGTGAACTCCCGCAGGTCGACCCGGCGACGGGCCGCCCGCGGCGGCGCTCGGACTGGGCGGAGGAGACCCCGCTGGACGATCTGCCGACGCTGGCGGACGAACTGCTGGGTCCGCACGACGAGGACGACAACGGGCGCCGGGGGCGCGGCGGCCGCTGAGGCGTGTTGTCGCCACCTCCGTCCGGGGGCCGGGCTCGGCCCGGCCCCGGGACGGCCCGGTGCTCAGGGATTTTGGCTCCCTCCAAGCTCGCTTTCGTGCACTCATGCGATCGAGCGCGTGCGCTGAGTGTCGGACCCCTGCCCCACAATGGGAGCCCCAGGACAAAGGCAGGTGACGGCGCATGACCGTGTGGGACGAACTGGTCGGACAGGACCGGGTGCAGGTGCAGCTCGGTGCCGCCGCGCAGGACGCCGACACCCTGGTCACCGCCGAGTCCCGCGGTGAAGCCGCCCCCGAGGCTTCGAAGATGACCCATGCCTGGCTGTTCACCGGTCCGCCGGGATCGGGACGGTCCACCGCGGCGCGTGCGTTCGCCGCCGCGCTCCAGTGCGTCAGCCCCGACCGGGCCCTCGGCGCGGCGCCCGGATGCGGATTCTGCGACGGCTGTCACACCGCCCTCGTGGGGACACATGCCGACGTCGACGTCGTCCGCACCGACATGCTGTCCATCGGCGTCAAGGAGACCCGCGAGCTCGTCCGCCGCGCCCAGCTCTCCCCTGCCGTCGGCCGCTGGCAGGTGATCATCCTGGAGGACGCCGACCGGCTCACCGAGGGCGCCGGCAACGTCCTGCTGAAGGCCGTGGAGGAGCCCGCACCCCGCACCGTGTGGCTGCTGTGCGCGCCGTCGCTGGAAGACGTGCTGCCGACCATCCGCTCGCGCTGCCGGCACCTCACCCTGCGTACACCGCCGGTCGACGCCGTCGCCGATGTGCTGATCCGGCGGGACGGCATCGAGCCCGGCGTGGCGGCCGCGGCCGCGCGGGCCACGCAGGGCCACATCGGGCGAGCGCGCCGCCTCGCGACCGACGAGAAGGCCCGAGCGCGCAGGGCCACCGTGCTCAAGCTGCCGCTGCGTGTGGACGACGTCGGAGGCTGTCTGAAGGCCGCGCAGGAACTGATCGACGCCGCGGCCGAGGACGCCAAGCAGGTCGCGGACGAGGTCGACACCAAGGAGACCGAGGAGCTGAAGGCGGCACTCGGCGCGGCACAGGGCGGCCGGATGCCGCGGGGGACCGCGGGCGTCATGAAGGACCTGGAGGACCGGCAGAAGCGCCGCAAGACACGGACGCAGCGCGACACCCTGGACCTCGCCCTCAGCGACCTGACCGGTTTCTACCGCGACGTCCTCGCGCTCCAGCTCGGCTCCGGCATCGCGATCGCCAACGGAGACGTACAGGACGCGCTGGACCGGATCGTCGGATCGTCCACCCCCGAGCGCACCCTGCGCCGGATAGAGGCGATCACCGCGTGCCGAGAGGCGCTGGAGGCGAATGTGGCGCCTCTGCTGGCGGTCGAGGCGATGACGATGGCGCTGCGGGCGGGCTGACCGGGCGGGGCGGCGGCCTTTCATCGCACCGACGACGGCTCCCGGACGGTGGGGCCGTCCGTGGTTGACCGGCTCACTCGTACGCGCGCGGACGGGCATCTTCCGGTCTCGTCGCCTACGCTCCGGGCATGGACACAAGGCGCTGGTTCCGCAAGTCCGCCCTCACGCTGGCGACCGCCGGCCTGCTGATCTCCGGCTGTACGGACGGGAATTCGTCCTCCAGCGCCGCCGGGTCCACACCGAGCGGCGGCCCGGCCCCGAGCGCCGCTCTCCAGCCGTACTACGCGCAGAAGCTGAAGTGGCGGGCCTGCGGAGTCGAGGGCTTCGAGTGCTCCACGATGAAGGCCCCCCTCGACTACGCGAAGCCGGACGGCGACTCCGTGAAACTGGCCGTCGCCCGCAAGAAGGCCACGGGCCCGGGCAAGCGCCTCGGCTCGCTCCAGGTCAACCCGGGCGGGCCCGGCGGCTCGGCGATCGGCTATCTCCAGAGCTACGCGGGCGTCGGCTACCCGGCGCCGGTGCGCGCCCAGTACGACATGGTCGCCATCGACCCCCGCGGGGTCGCCCGCAGCGAACCCGTCGAATGCCTCACGGGCAAGGAGATGGACGCGTACACGCAGGTCGACCAGACCCCCGACGACGCCGCCGAGGCCACCAAGCTGTCCGGGGCGCTCAAGAACTTCGCGGCGGGCTGCGAGCAGCGTTCCGGCAAGATCCTTCCGCATGTGTCCACGGTGGACGCGGCGCGTGACATGGACATCCTGCGGTCCGTGCTGGGCGACAAGAAGCTCTCGTACGTCGGCGCTTCGTACGGCACCTTCCTCGGCGCCACGTACGCCGAGCTTTTCCCCGACCGCACAGGCCGCCTCGTCCTCGACGGTGCGATGGACCCGTCGCTGCCGTCGCGACAGATGAACCGCGACCAGACCGCCGGGTTCGAGACGGCGTTCCAGTCCTTCGCCGCCGACTGCGTCAAGCAGCCGGACTGCCCGCTCGGCAACACGTCCGCGGCGGACGCGTCCACCCGGCTCAAGGCCTTCTTCACCGAGCTCGACGCCCAGCCCGTCCCGACCGGCGAGAGCCGCGCGCTGGGGGAGTCGCTGGCGACGACGGGAGTGATCGCCGCGATGTACGACGAGGCGGCCTGGCCGCAGCTCCGCCAGGCCCTCACCGACGCGATGGCGGGCCAGGGCGCGCCGCTCCTGTCCCTGGCGGACAGCTACTACGAGCGCGAGGGCGACGGCTCGTACGCGAACCTGATGTACGCCAACGCCGCCGTGAACTGCGTGGACCTGCCCCCGGCCTTCGGCGGCCCGTCGGCGGTCCAGTCGGCCCTTCCGGAGTTCGAGAAGGCGTCCCCGGTCTTCGGCCGTGGCTTCGCCTGGGCCTCGCTGAACTGCGCCTACTGGCCGGTCCCCGCCACGGGCAAGCCGCACCGCATCGAGGCGAAGGGAGCGGCCCCGATCGTGGTCGTCGGCACGACGCGCGACCCCGCGACCCCCTACAAGTGGGCGCAGGGCCTGGCCGGCCAGCTCTCGTCGGGCACGCTGCTGACGTACGAGGGCGACGGACACACGGCATACGGGCGGGGCAGCGACTGCGTGGACACGGCGATCAACACCTACCTGCTGGAGGGCACCACCCCGCCGAAGAACAAGACCTGCAGCTGACGCGGGGCGGGGTGACCCGGGGGCCGCGGCGGGGGCTCCCGGGGGTGGTTCGGGGCACCCGAAACAACCCTGTAGACTTGGCGCCGCTGCTGATGCGAACGTGTTCTCGCGAGGACGGGTATCGCCGCAGGTAGCTTGCCGCCTTAGCTCAGTTGGCCAGAGCAACGCACTCGTAATGCGTAGGTCTCGGGTTCGAATCCCGAAGGCGGCTCTGTGGAAGCCTCAGGACTCACTCGCCGTGACCTGGGGCTTTTGCTTTTACCGAATGCGGTGACAGGCCGCCCTGCGGTCCCCGGTCTGAGTCCTGGTCCTCGATTCCCGCCTCGGCGAGCAGTTCCTGAACTCCTCGTGGTCGGCGCGCTCGTCGGCCGTGAGAGCACGACGTGATGCTCATGTCATCGCTCCGCGGCGGCGGCTTGCGCGCATCTTGTCCGGCCCTTTGGTCAGGCAGGAACGGGCAGGACAGGCGTGATCGGGACGGCGTGCCGGCTCTTCTGCGAAGGGTGACAGGAATGAGCCGTGCTCACATGTTCCTCAGGTTCTTCTGAACCGCCGCCGCGGTGAACCGCACCGCCTCTTTGGCCAGTGGCTTGAGCATGTCCGGGATCTTCTCGATCCGGTGCACCCAGATCTTCCAAGGCCAGTCCCACGGCTTCTGGACCGGCCCGAGAGGGCCGGGGCTCGTCGGGTGCGTGAGGGCGTTGTGGCAGAGGGCCGTCATGCCTGAACTGACTTCCTTGATGATCTCTGCCATCTCCTGCCACGGAGGGTGGAAACTCCTGGGGAAGTCGTCCGTGTAATACCTGCCGAACTCGACGACGAGCGCGTGCGCCTTGACGGCGTTGCTGGTCAGGTGGCGACTGTAGGCGTAGTCCGTGACGGTACCGGACGTCGGGTAGGGCATTTTGTCGTTGGAGATGCTGGGAGCCTTCAGCCAGAACGACTGGATGTCGTCGTAGGTCACACCCCGGACCTTGCCGATGGCCTCCGCCATGATCGCGGCGCCGCCCGACACCACTGCCTCGTCCTCAGCTTCGATGAACTCCGCGTACGAGCAGCCCTGCGGCCCTGCGGCCGGCTCGTTCTGCCTGCACGAGGTGCCTCGCTTGCCGTCGTACCGAGACGTCGCGAAGGTCGTGAAGGGGTCCCGCATCTGGTTTTCGTCGTGCCCCCACACGTGCATCACCGTGTTGCTGAAGCTGTGGATGTCGACGTACCAATGCGGTGCCAGGCTGCCGAACGGAGTCGACCACACCAGCGGGGGCCACTTGTCGATCCGGTCGAACAGCCAGTGGATGTTCCGCGTCTCTGGTTCAGAATTCGGAGTGTGGCCGTGGAAGAGGTCGTTCCCGGGGTTGTCCGACGCCAGAGAGCTCTTGTTCGCGTACGGGGAGAAGTACCGGCGGAAGTCCCAGAGGAACGAGTGGTTGCGGTTGATGTCCACCCCGACGCCATTTCCTCGGGGCGAGCGGTTCTTGCGCCACATCTCGCGGTTGTAGCGGGCTTCTGGGGTCGCTTCCGCGTGGTAAGTCTGCGAAAAATTGCGCCCGTCGGGGTTCACGCACGGAAGGACGACGACATACAGCTCATCGATGATGCGTCTGATGGTGTCCTTGTCGTAGAAGGCTCCTCCGTAGCGGAGGCCGGCACCCGTCTTGTACGCCTCCAGCAGGTCCGCGGCGAACGACAGGCAGATCTCGGCACCGCCCCATTCACGCGCGTGTGCACAGGCGGTGAAGAACACGCATGGCTTACGCGGCCGGTTCAGGAGGTTGCCCAGGAAGCTGCTGTCCCCAATGACCAGAGCGCGGCACCGGCGTCCCTCGAAGGTCGTGTACGGCAGCGTGACGCGGCGCGACAGGTCGGGGTACTCGGCAGCCAGTCCTGAGAGGGCGGAATCCACTTCGCCGACGTTGAGATACCGGTCAAGTGCCAGGTGGGTCATGGCGCCGACTCCTCATCGTCGCGGACCTTCTCCCCGAGGCCTTCCAGCGCAATTCGCCCTTCCGCGAACCTGTCGCCCTTCCCGACGTCTGCCGGTGGCTCGTCCGCGGACTGCGCCACGTGGACCGAGACGTCGTATCCGTCCTGTCTCAGCGATTGCATCTGCTCGCTGCTGGCAATGACACCAACCGACAACGCGCCGTCCGGCTCCTCGGTCACCACCGGTCGGCAGCCGAAATCGAGGGGCTTCAGCAGCAGCTTCTGCATCAATGAGGGCTCGCGTGTGCGGACCGTTCCCACGAGACGGGCCGTCGCTGGTATATCGGCCATGCTTCCACGCTAGGCCGCCAGCGGCGAGGCTGCATCGCGACGCCGGGTCAGTCAGCCGCGTCGACCGCGCGGACCTGATGGAACCGCACCGACCTGTCCTGGGTCGGGGGCGGCGGCTCGAGGTGATTGACGATCAGGCGGGAAGGAGCCGGACGCCGACACCTCGAGGGTGGTGGTGATGGTAGAGCCGTACCGACGGGGGTGTGAGGGGTCGCCGGCATCGCGTCGATCGCCCCCGTTCAGCGCCTTGCGGCGACGCCGGTTCCCCGTGTCCCTTCCGCGGCACGATCGCCAACTCCTCGACCGTCGCTCGCCGCTGGGCGTTCCGGTCCAGGATCTCGGCGTTGTCATCGGTGATGGGCGTGCGACATTCTCCAACAAAGCGCAGAAGGAGTACCTGTGGACATCGTTCTTGACCCGCCCCACGGCGCCGGCCCCGTACGGCTGGGCATGTCCCTCGACGAAGCCGTCGCGGCGGTGTCCCCGTGGGGGCCCCACGAGGTCGAGCAGGACGACGACGAGAGGACGATCTACACCTCCTGCGGGAACGTGCGCGTCAACATCCTGCTGGAGGAGTCGGGCAAGGCAGTCACCGCAGTCGAGTTGTGGTGGCCGGGCGAGCGCCGGGAGGCGGACGTGCGGGTCCTGCTCGACGGTGACGACGTCTTCGCCACCCCCGCCGAGGACCTGTTCCGCCGGGCGGCCGAGCGTGGCTGGACCGTCAACACCTCCGAGGCCGAGTACCCGTTCGTTGCCGGCGTCTCCCTCGGCTTCACCCGCCAGACCGGCCAAGAGGTGCCCCGCACCGCACAAGGGCTTCCGGTCCGCGTCACCTCGGTGCTGGTCGCGGGCGAGCACTACTACGACCAGCCCGCTCACGCTCAGCCCATGGCCGCAGTGACCGCGATGCTGGAAGAACTCCGGGCCCTCGTCCCGCTGACCGCCGAGGGTGCGGCGGCGCGGTTCTCGGCCCAGGAGTGGACGCCCGGGGGCAAGCCCCGTGACGGCGTGGAGACGTCGTGGGACAAGGACGGCGTCGGGGGCTGGATCCAGACGTTCGGCGGTGGGGCGGTCAGCGTCTCGTTCGCCGTGTGGATCCGTGATGTCGACGCCTCGGGCTACTTCGACGACCTGGACGCCGTTTACGAGGAGGGCGAGCAGGTGCTGTCCGGGTTCCTCCCCGAGATCGAGGCATCCCCCCTCGCCGGGCACCTCGTTCCGGCCGAGCAGACAGCGGAGGACCGGGACGAGTTCATCGACGTGCGGAAGTGGGCCCTGGACGGCCAGGTCCTCACCGCCGGTGTCGTACAGCAGGACGCCGACCTCCCGGTCATGGTCGTGGTCGCGCTGGAACAGCCCGCGAGCGTCTGAAGCGGCTTGGCGAGCGCTGCTCCCCGTGCTCTTCCGTACGGGCGTCTCGTCCACATCTCCGCGAGGGCGCGACGCACGGTCGGCGGCCGTGCATCGCCCCGTCACCCCGGACGACGCCGGCTCAGTCCCCCCCGCCCCGGCGCCTCCCGCACACCCTCCCCCCGCTGCCCCGGAACCCGTGCCGGTCCCTCGTGCACGTACTGCCTCGACTGGATCAGGTACATCTTGCGGAACGCCCCCTCCTCCACAGCCATCAGCTCGTCGAACGAGCCGTGTTCCGTCACGCTGCCCTCGTCCAGGACATAGATCTCGTCCGCGTGCCGGACGCTGTGCAGGCGGTGGGTGATCAGGATGACCGTCTGGCCCTCCGCCGACAGCGCGCGGATCTGGTCGAAGGCCCGTTGTTCCGCCTCCGCGTCCAGTGCGCTCGTCGGTTCGTCGACCACCAGGATCTGGGCGTCGCGGTGGCGGGCGCGGGCGATGCCGAGGCGTTGCCACTGACCGCCCGAGATCTGGTGGCCGCCCTTGTAGCCGCGGGCGAGCAGGGTGTCCCAGCCGCGGGGGAGCGAGGCCACCGTCTCGTCGGCGCCCGCGTATTCGGCCGCGGCGTCCAGCAGCGGTTCGTCGTGCGGGGCTTCGGGGCGGCCGATGGCCACGTTGATACGGGCGGTGAAGGGCCAGCGGTAGAAGTCCTGGGCCACCACGGCCACACGGTCGAACAGCGCGGTCCGGTCGGCCTCGGTGGTGTCCACGTCGTCCCACAGGATGCGGCCCGAGTCCGGGGCGTACAGGCCGCAGAGCAGTTTGGCCAGGGTGGACTTGCCGCTGCCGTTGTTGCCGACCAGGGCGACGATCCGGCCGGCGGGGATCGTGACGTCCACGCCGATGAGCGCCGGCTTGTCGTCGGTGGTGCCCGGATAGGTGAAGGAGACGTTCTCGAAGCGGATCGTGCGGACCTTCTCCGGCAGCGGGACTCCGGACGCGGGGATCAGACGGCGGTCGGCCTCCCGGCACAGGCGGTCGAGGTCGGCGACGAACAGGCTTTCCTCGTAGAGGAAATTGAGCTGCACGACCAGCCCTTCGAGGTTGGCGGAGCCCGTGCGGACGGCGATGACCGCGGTGCCGGCGACGGCCAGGTCCATGGCTCCGGTCCACAGCAGTGCGCCGAGGGTGGCGTACGTCGCCGCGGTGGTGATGCCCGTCCAGCCGGAGGCGACCAGGCCGGTGCGGGCCGCGAGAGAGGCCAGGCGGGTCTGTTCCTTCTCACCCGTCTCGGCCATCGTCCGGAAGTGCCTGAGCAGGAACGGGCCGATGTTGTGGACGCGTACCTCGGCCGCGGCCTGGGCGTCGATGAGCAGACGTCCGAGGAGCTGGCCGGCGCGGGCGTGCTGGATCCAGGTGTGGAAGGAGACATAGCGCCGGCGCGCGATCGTCAGTGAACTCCAGGCGCTGGGCAGGGTCATGAGGGCGAGGAGGGGGAGCAGGACCGGGTGGAGCACGGTCAGTACGCCCGCCGCGGCGATGAACGAGATGGCCGCGGTGACCACCGACGTACAGAACTTGATCATCCGGCGGGCCGACTCGGCGCCCCACTGCGCCGAGTCCAGCAGTTTGTGGAACTCCTCGTCCTCGACGGCGGCCAGTTCGACGCGCGCCACCCGCTCCAGGTACTCCTCGGTGGCCACCCGGTAGACCTTGGGCTCCAGCCGGCCCGTGCCGGCGGTGGAGGCGGACCGCAGCAGCGCGCCGATCAGGGCCGTGACCGCGACCGCGAGGAACGCGGGCAGGGCCTCGGTGAGCCGTTCGCTGGTCCTGCCGCCGTTCAGGACGTGCGTGAGGACCTGGCTGACGGCGACGAGCCCGACGGCCTGGGCGATGCCGCCGCCGAGTTCCGCGCCGGCGACCCAGCGCAGCGCGCGCGGGTCGGCGCGGTGCGCCAGCCGGATCGTGGAGGCGATCAGCCGGGGCATGCGCGCCACCATCGTGCGCAGGTCGAGTTCCAGGAAGGAGCCGTGATGCTGGTTCCAGCCCATGTCGTAGCGGAGGGGGCCGCCGAAGAGGAGGCGTTCGGACTCCGACACGTCCTCCGCGCCCGCCGCCGATGCGTCTGTCGAGGTGTCCGATGAACCGTCCGTCGAGTCGGTGGTGCCCGTGGTGTCCGACGCGTCGGTCGATGTGTTCGCCGATGTGTCCATCGTGCGGGGCGAGCGGCGCCTCATGCGCGCCACCCCGCTCCCAGAAGTTCCTTTCCGTCCCACTCGAACGCCAGGTGAACGCCGATCACAGGGGTAGAGGGATGCATCAACTCTCCTCGGCTGTCGGGTGCTGCGCTGGAGTCTGAACAACGCTGCTGATCAGCGAGGCGTAACGGGGTGCATGCCGAGCAAAAGTTCGATCACGCGGCCGGTGTGCCCGCAGGGTCCGGGCGAGGCGGCCGTGATGCGCAGTTCGAATCACCCGGGCGGTCATCCGTACCCGATTCGGGGATTGCGCCGAGGGCTCCTCAACGGCAGGTGCTGTCCGGGCCATTGACGGCGGCGACCCGGCATTGGTTGAGTGGCTCATCCACTGAGCCACTCAATCCCGGGGAGGGAACGCGTGGAGGCACTGCCCCGCGAAACCATCGTCGACGTCCTGGAGTCCCGGCTGCGCGAGGACATCCTCGACGGACGGCACCCCGCCGGCAGCTATCTGCCGCCCGAGCGGCAGCTCGCCGACGGATACGGCGTCACCCGCACCACCCTCAAGCACGCTTTCGGCCGGCTCGTCCAGGCCGGGCTGCTGGAGACCCGGCACGGGGTCGGCACCCGGGTGCGCGACTACGCACGGCTCGGCGGCGCCGATCTGCTGCCGATGCTGGTGCGGCACAGCCCCGACTGGATCGGTGAGATCTTCGAAGTCCGGCGCAGCATCGGCGCGTTGATCGCCGAACGTGCCGCGGGGAGAGCCGGAGTGAGGCAGCGGGCCGAACTGCGGGAGCTGCTGGAGGCGCTGCGGACGGCCGAGGGCGGCGACCCGGTCCAGCTCGCCGACATCGACGTGCATCGGGCGCTCGCCCGCGCCACCGGCAACCGTGTCTATGTGCTGCTCACCAACACCCTGTTCAACGCCTACGTGCCCGTACGGGCCGCCCTGGTGGGCCCGTTCACCGATCCGCAGGCGGCGCACCGCCGGCTGGCACCGGTGGTCGAGGCCGTCGCGGCCGGTGACGAGAGTGCCGCGAGGCGGGCGGCCGAGGCGTATCTGACGGCCACCGAACGGATCATGCTGGAGGGGCTCGCATGAGGACACCGCGCAGGAATACACCCCGCACGAGCACGCGCCCACCTCGTACCAGCGCAAGCACGAGCGCACGGGGAACGTCGTTCAGCGAGACCATGCTCGGCACGGTCCGCCTCGACGGCGAGGACCGCAGCCGCCCGATCCGGCTCGATCTGCGTGTCACGGCCGACCATGTGCTGCGCCCCCTGGGCACGACCGAAGCACACGCCTCGGGCCGTGTCCGCATCGCCGGGCGGGCCGACGACTCTTCCGCCGCAGGGGAGTTGGAGATATCGCCGCTGGCCAGGCGGCGCATCCGCTACCGGCTCTCCTTCACCGCCGACGGCCGGCGCCTCACCCTCGACGGCTGGAAGTCCGTGAATCCGCGCCACCCGGTGAAGTCGATGACCGTCCTGCCCTTCACGCTCCACGAGGACGGGGCCCCGGTCGGCGAAGGAACGCTCCGCTTCCCCGTGGCGACCGGCCTGCTGCCCTTCCTCGCCGGTTTCCGCTTCCCCCGCGCGGTGGACGGAGGCGGTCTGATGGCGCCGCGGTGGCGGGGCGAGCCCGGCCGTACCGAGGTCTGGTACACCACGGCGACCGACCCGGCCACCGGCACCGGACTGTGGCTCCATCACGAACTCACCGCGCCCGCCGACGGATCGGAGCCGTACGCCCACGGCTGGGCCGCGGTCTTCCCCAAGGACGAGCCGGTGCGGCACGCCCGCTTCGGCCCCGAGAAGTGGGCGGGCGGCGAGCACGGGTTCAGCGCCGACGGCATCTCGGCCGTGCCCGGACAGCTGACCGGTTCGGCAGGTGAGCTGCGCTGGGACCTGACGGAACAGGCGGCCGACACACCCCTGTTCACCTTTCCCCGCTGGTCCTGGCGCCGCCCGCTGCTGCCCGCCGCGCAGATCCTCCCGGCCGCGCGCGCCTTGTACGGCGGCACCGTCTCGTACGGGAGCACGACCCTGCGACTGGCCGGCGCCCCCGGGGCGTCCGCCCGGATCTACGGCCACGGCAACGCGCACCGCTGGGCCTGGCTGCATGCCGACCTCGGCGGCGGGGACGTCCTGGAGATCGTCACCGCCGTATCCCGGCGCCCCGGTCTGCGCCGGCTGCCGCCGCTGGTCTTTCTGAGGCTGCGCCGCTCCGGCCGGACCTGGCCGCGGCGGGCGGAGCGCTCGGCGGTCGGGTGGGGCGGGCTGTGGCGCTTCCGCTCGCAGATCGGCCTGCCCACCTGGACGGTCACCGGCCGCGCAGGGCTGCGGCGTATCCGGGTCGAGGTCACCCAGCCCGACGAGCGCACCCTCGCGCTCGGCTACACCGACCCGGACGGTGCGCAGGCCGTCTGCCGCAACAGTGAACGCGCCGATGCCCACGTCCTGTTGGAGCGGTGGTGGGGCGGCTGGCGTACGGAGCGGGAGTGGCATCTCGACGGCACGGCGCACGCCGAGGTGGGCACCCGATGAGCCTCGACGGTCTGGTGGCCGCGCTCATCGCCGACGACGGCACCGAGCGGTGGCCCGCGCGGGTGCCCCGGCGGCTGGAGACCGTCCTCGGTTCGATGCCCCTGCCCGCGCGCGCCGGACTGCGGGCGGCGGCCGGCGCCCTCGACGCGTACGCCCTGGCACGGGACGGGCGCAGGCTCGCCGAACTCACCCCGGGCGAACGGGAATCGGTGCTGGGATCGCTCGGCGCCCGGCCCGCGCTGCTGCCGCTGCTCGATGTCCTGAAGGTGCCGGTCCTGCTGGCCGCGGGCACCGAGCGGATGCTGCACCAGGGCCCCCGCCCGCTCTTCCCGGCACCCGAGGATCCGCCGCTGGACTGCACCCCCGCCGGGGAGTGGCCGGCCCGATCGACCGCCGACGCGGTGGTGATCGGTTCGGGTGCGGGCGGCGCGACCGCCGCACGGACGCTCGCCCGCGCGGGTCTCGACGTCGTCGTCCTGGAGGAGGGGCACCACCACTCCACGGCCTCCTTCGGCCGCCGCACACCGCTCGACCGGTTCGCCGAGCTCTACCGCGACGGCGGCGCCACGGTCGCGCTCGGCAACCCGCCGCTGCTGCTGCCGGTGGGCCGCGCCGTCGGCGGTACGACGGTCGTCAACTCCGGTACCTGCTACCGCACTCCGGACCATGTCCTCGACCGCTGGACGAGCGAGTTCGGCTTCTCGCCCGCGGAGCGCTTCGGCCCCTGTCTCGACGAGGCCGAACGCACACTGCGGGTCGCGCCGCAGCCCCTCGACGTCCTCGGCAACAACGGCCGGCTCGCACTCGCCGGAGCCGAGGCCCTCGGCTGGGCGGCCTCGCCGCTGCGGCGCAACGCTCCCGGCTGCAAGGGCTCCTGCCAGTGCGTGGTGGGCTGTCCCACCGGCGCGAAGCAGAGCGTGCAGCTGTCCGTGCTGCCCGACGCGTGCGCCGCGGGCGCGCGGATCGTCACGGGCGCCCGGGTCCGCCGGATCCTGGTGGACGCCGACCGTCCGGGCGGTGCGCGGGCCGCGGGAGTTCTCGTACGCCGCGAGGACGGCGGCGAGCTGGAGATCCTCGCCCCGCTGGTGGTCGTCGCGGCGGGCGCCCTGCAGTCACCGCCCCTGCTGCGGCGCTCGGGACTCGGCGGGCATCCGCGCCTCGGCCGGAACCTGAGCGTTCACCCCGCCACCAGCGTGGCCGGGCGCTTCGCCGAAGCGGTCACCGCCTGGGAGGGGGTCCTCCAGAGCGTCGGCGTCGAGGAACTCCACGACGGCGGCGTCCTGATCGAGGCGACCGCGACCCCGCCGGGGATGGGCTCCTTCGTCCTCCCGGGCCTCGGCGGCGAACTGCGCCGCGAACTGGAGGCCACCGACCGTCTCGCCACCCTGGGCGCGATGATCGCCGACCGCCCCTCGGGCCGGGTCGTCGGCCGCGACCGCACGCTGATCCGCTACAACCTGGACCGGCGGGACGCGGGCCGCCTCATGCGCTCGGTACGGGCGATGGGCCGGCTTCTGTTCGCGGCGGGTGCGGAGGAGGTCCTCACGGGCATTCCCGCCGCGCCCCGGGCCCGTGACCTGGCGCAGCTGGACACCGTCCTCGCCGGGGTCACGGCGCGGCAGCTGCATCTGTCGGCGTACCACCCGACGGGGACGGTCGCGGCGGGAAGCAGCCCGGAGCGCGCCCCGGCGGACGAGACCGGGATGCTGCGGGGCGTGACGGGCGTGCTGATCGCCGACGCCTCGGTGCTGCCGGGCTGCCCGGAGGTCAATCCGCAGCTGAGCATCATGGCGGCGGCGCTGGCGGTGACGGAGGCGTATCTGGAGGGGTGAACCGCAGGTGGAGGCACCCCCGCCACCACCCGGGAAGAAGGCGGTGCAACATTTCGCCCAGGGTGGCGCGTCGATGAGGTGGGGGGCCGGAGCCCTTCGGTCGCGGTGGGAAACAGGGGGGACGGGGAGGCATGAGACAGTCCCGCGAGGACGGGTTCATGGAGTTCGCAGGCGGGCTCACGGGACATCTGTTTCGTTCCGCGTGCCTCCTCACCAGTGGTGACACCTACCTCGCCGAGGATCTGGTGCAGGAGACGCTGGGCCGGATGTATCTGAAGTGGGGGCGGATCTCCCAGGTGGACAACCCCGCCGCGTACGCCCAGACCGTTCTGGTGCGGACCTTCCTCACCTACCGGCGCAGGCGTTCCGCGGACGAACGGCCGGTGGCGGATCTGCCCGACGCCCCGGTCATCACCGGAAGCGATCCGCTGTTGCGGCTGGCGCTGCTCCAGGCGCTCGGGCAACTGCCGCCGAAGGACCGGGCCGTGGTGGTGCTCCGTTACTGGGAGGACCGCAGCATCGAGGAGACGGCCGACGCCATGAACGTCAGCTCGGCCGCCGTACGCACCCGGGCGTCGCGGGCGCTGGCACGGCTACGGGCCCAGCTCGGCGGCAGTCTCGCCGAACTCGTCGCCGTCACCTGAGCCTTCGCCGCCGATGCCTCGGCCAGGTGTTCCGTCCGCACCGCAGCCACGATCCCACCGCCGTATCCCTACCAGCCAAGACCTCCCTCAACTCCGGCCCACCTGCGCCGACTGGAGATGGTGAACCGCCATGCCCCTCGACAACGACACCGAAGAGACCCCCGACACCCGCTTCGAGAACGACCTCGGTGAGATCATGCGGCGCACCGGCGGCACGTTCGTCGCCGACGGGCGGGGCCTGCTCACCGCGGGGGCACTCCGGGGCCGCCGCAAGGCTGCCCGCCGCTGTGCCACGGTCCTGACCGGAGGCGTGCTGACGCTGGCCGCGCTGGGGACGGCCGGGGTGTACGTCACCGGCGGATCCGGGGAGGACAGTGCGTCGGTGGCGGACGCGACACCGACCCGGACACACTCCTCTGTCCCGCGGGACGGCGCATCCCGCACCCCCGGCCTCTCCGGCGGAAGCGGCCCGAAGGAGGACCCCACGTCCTTCATGCGGGCGCACGCCGACCAGATGATCAAGCTGCTCGAGATCAGTCTCCCGGTCCTCCCGAAGGGGGAGTTCAGCAAGCAGCGGGGCACCAGCAACATGGGCGGTCCCGGCGCGGCCGACGCCTCGCTCGTCTACGACGACAGTTACGGGGCCTCACTCGTCTCCATCTCCGCCCGGCGCGTCGACCCCAAGGATCCGAAGGTCCGGCAGTCGCTGAAGTGCCCGAAGGCCACGCCCGGTTCCGTGTGCAAGGTCGGTGCCTTCGGTGAGAAGAACGAGCAGGGCCATGTGGGCGGCGGATCCGCCGGGGTGAAGGTCTGGAAGTCCACCCGGATCTCGGCGGACGGCTTTCTGCTCCAGGCGGTCGAGTACAACGCGCCCTCACCGACGGGCACTCCCACCCGGAACGAACCCCCGCTGAGTCCTCTTCAACTGGATGAGCTGGCGGCGAGCGTGGAGGGGGCGTTCACCAAGTACGGCGTCATGAACGCCGAGGCGTTCACCAGCCCGCGCCCCGTCCAGAACAGCTGGGAGGTCTTCGAGACGCTCAGCGGCCTGGTGCCGGCCGGGTACGCGTCGGCCGGCCTGGGCGGCGGCGGTGACGAAGGCTATGTGATCGTGCGCGACAAGCAGACGAACACCAAGACGTTCCTGCGGGTGCGGCTGGGCCACGGCACGGCGGACGGCGGCAGGGTCGTCACCCGGGACGAGGCAGGCAAGCACGCGGGCACCGTGGGGTGGACGGCCGAAACCGTGACCGCGAAGGGCCTGCGGGTGACGGTCACGTCCTACAACGCGGAGTATCCGCACAAGCCGCCTGTGCTCTCCGCGCCTCCGTTCACCAAGGCCCAACTGTCCGCGATCGCCACCGACGAGGTGTGGCAGACGCTCAAGTAGCGGCTCCCCGTCCTCGGTCGTCCTGCTGCCGGTCCGTCGGGGCGCGGGTCCTCGGTCGCCCGGCGGCCGGTCCGTCGGGGCGCGGGTCCGTCGGGGCGCGGGTCCCCGTCCTCGGTCGTCCGGCCGCCGGTCCGTCGGCGCGGTCGCGGTGAGGAGTCACTTCGCGTCCGCGTAGCACTCCACCACCGCCGTGCTGAAGGGGAACCGCACCGGCGTCTGCCCGAAGGCGATCCGCCCCGCCAGCTCTCCGGACTCGCGGATCGCCTTCGCCACCGCCTCCGCCTCCTCCGCGGGGCAGTGCACGATCACCTCGTCGTGCTGGAAGAAGACCAGCTCCGCGCGCATGCCGGCGGTCGCCTGCCGCAGGGCCGCGAGCAGCAGGAGTGCCCAGTCCGCCGCGCTGCCCTGCACCACGAAGTTACGGGTGAACCGGCCGCGCGCCCTGGCATTGGACGAGGCGTAGCCCGGGGTGAACTCGCCGTCCTGGGACGGTTGTTCCGCGGTCTCCTGCGGGATGCCCGCCTCGTCGGCCTCGGCCGCGCCGGCCGCGCGCGGGCTGGTGCGGCCGAGCCAGGTGCGGACGAGGCGGCCCTCCTCGCCGGCCCGGGCCGCATCGTCCACATACGCCACCGCCAGCGGGAATCTGCGCCGCAGGGCCGCCAGGTTCTTCAGTCCGTCGCCCGACGTCTGGCCGTAGATCGCGCCCAGGAGTGCCACCTTGGCGTGGTCGCGGTCGCCGGAGAAGGCGCGGTCGGACAGGACCGAGTACAGATCGCCGTCGTGGCCGGCGACGTCCATCAGACCCGGGTCGCGAGAGATGGCGGCCAGCACGCGCGGCTCCATCTGGTCGGCGTCCGCGACGACGAGCCGCCAGCCCTCGTCCGCGACCACCGCCCGCCGGATCACCTTCGGGATCTGCAGGGCGCCGCCGCCGTTGGTCGTCCAGCGGCCGGAGACGGAGCCGCCCGGCAGATACCCGGGCCGGAAGCGGCCGTCCCGCACCCAGTCCTGGAGCCAGCTCCAGCCGTGCGCGACCCAGATCCGGTACAGCTTCTTGTACTGGACCAGCGGCTTCACGGCCGGGTGGTCGATCTCCTCCAGTTCCCAGCGGCGCGTCGACCGCAGCCTGATGCCCGCCTGGGCGAAGGCCTTGATGACATCCGCGGGCAGATCGGGGCGCACCCGCCGGCCGAACGCGGCCGACACCTCGTCCGCCAGCTCGGCCAGCCGGCGCGGCTCGCCGCCGCCCGCGTACCGCTCGCCCAGCAGTTCATGCAGGACGCCGCGGTGGACGTCCGCCCGCCACGGCAGCCCGGCGAGGTTCATCTCGGCCGCGACGAGCATGCCCGCCGACTCGGCGGCGGTGAGCAGCCGCATCCGCCCGGGGTGTTCGGCGGCGTCGTGCCGGCGCAGCTGGTCGGCGTACACCTCCAGCAGGGACTCCAGCGGTACGGGAACCGGCTGGGGTTCGAACAGCGAGGACTGCGAGCCCGGTTCGGCGGCGCGCGGGGGCGGATCGGGGGGTACGGGGCCGTTGTGCAGCCGGGCCAGGGCCGCCGCTGCCGAGTGGGGCTCCCCGAGCCGTCCCTCATGGCCGAGCAGCAGCAGCTCAGCGTCCTCGATGTCGTAGCACCGCTCGACCCTGACGCCGGCCGACAGCAGAAGGGGATAGATGTCGGCGGTCGAGCGCCACACCCAGCGCCCGACCTCCGGCCGGGAGCGGACGGCCTCTGCGAGGTCGGGCTCCGTGATGACGGGCCCGGCGGGCAGGCCGTCGGGGCCGAGGGGCACGAGCTGCGCCCCACCGCCCTCCGCAGCCGCCAGAGCCCATCGGTCGCTCATGGATTCGAGTGTGGCAGGCGGGTGTGACAACGGCGGCGGACCCGCCGAGCGTCCGGACCGGATCGACCTGCGGCCCGGACCGGGTCGACCTCTGGCCCGGGACGTGCCGTTGCGCGAACAGGCCCCCCGGGCTCGCCGAGCGGCCGGACCCGGATCGGCCCGTGGCCCGGACCGGATCGACCCGCGGCCCGGGACGGGCCGTCGCGCGAACCGGCCCCCCCGGCCCGCCGAGTGGAACCCCTCGCATCACCACGCGCCGGACCGACCGCCGCCCGCACCAGTCCCCCTGGAGACCCTTCGGGCCGCCGCGGCCCTCGGGCGCGGTTGCCCCGACTGCCCTACGCCACCGCGTGGAACAGCGCCGACGCCTCTCCGCGCGAGGCCACTCCCAGCTTCGTCAGGATGTTCGCGACGTGGAACTTCACCGTCGACTCGCTGATGTGCAGCTCCTGCGCGATCACCCGGTTGCGGTGCCCCCGGGCCAGATGCGTCAGCACCTCCAGCTCCCTCGCCCCGAGCGCGCCCAGCGGATCCTCGGGGGACGACTGGGGTGTCCCCAGCGGGATCGTCGCCGTGACCGTCGTGCCCCAGCCCGGTACGGCGTCCGTGTCGAGCCGACCGCCCAGCGCCTCCAGACGTTCGGTGACCCGGTGCGGTTCGAGCGTGCACGACGAGATCCTGCCCGGGCCGTCGTCCCGTACCGTCGCCCGCAGTTCGTTGTCGGTGAGGGTCCAGCCGACGTGCATCCGGCTCAACCCGTCCTGTTCCAGCACGGTCAGCACCACGGCCCGGACGACGGCGCGTGCCGCGTGGGCCACGTCGTTGGCCAGCGGCCGCGCCGAGTCGGGCGCGCCCAGCTCCAGCCGGACCGGGCTGTAGCGGAGCATCGGCCGCAGCGAGTCGGCGAGGCGGGCGAAGGCCTGACCGGCGGGCTCCTCGGCGACGGCCTGGTCGAGTTCGCGCGCCGAGCGCAGATCGACGAGGGCGTTGACCGCCAGGTCGACGGCGGCCGCGCGGGCCGCGGCATCGTCCAGGCCGCGGCTGCGCAGGATCCCGAGCAGTCCGGACAGTGCGGTCGCGTGCGCCTCCGTCAGCTCGGCGATCACGCGTGCCCGCTCACCCGCGGCCGCCCGCGACTGGGCCAGCGGCCCGGGCACCGCCTCGGTGGCGAGCCGGTCGAAGTGGCTGGTCACCAGGTCCCACATGGCCTGGACGACGGCGGAGTCCTGCTCCGCCACCGGGCTGTCGTCGGCGCGTACGAGGACGAGCAGCGCCCCGCGCGGGGTCGCGTCGCTCGTCACGGCCAGCACCGGGTGCTCGGCCCCGCCGATGGGGACCGTGCCCTGCCAGGGCTCGCCCGCGGTCACGGAGGCGGCCAGTGGATGCAGTTCGGCCACGGTGATCCGCCCGGCCTGCGCACTGTCGCCGGCCGTCTTGAAGGGGGAGTGCGCGCAGTGCGTGGACAGTTCGGCCGCGGCCACATGGGGGACGACACCGCCCAGCGCCCGGGACAGCCGGGGCAGGATCTGCCCGAGCGGCTGCCGGACCACGTCGTAGGCGGCGGCCAGCGCGGGCACGGCTGACGTGGACCCGGTGAGTTCCATGGGTGCCAGCGTACGACCGGGGCCGGCCGGGCCGGCTGTCCTTTCGGCCAGGTCCAACCGTCCCAAGGGCGGGCCGGACCCGGCCGTCCCGCGAGCAAGGCTTGGTTACGGCGGAAGGAGCCAGACATGGAAGCGATCGTCTTCGAGGAGTTCGGCGGACCCGAGGTGCTGCGTCTCGTGGAGACCGCGAAGCCGCAGCCCGGACCGGGCCAGGTGCGGGTACGGGTCGCGGCGGCGGGCGTCAACCCGCTCGACCACAAGATCCGCAACGGCTGGATGCAGGCGGTGTTCCCCACCCCGCTCCCCGCGACCCCGGGCGCGGAGTTCGCCGGGACCGTCGACGCGGTCGGTGAGGGCGTCACGGACACGGCGGTCGGTGACGAGGTCCTGGGGTGGACCGCGACCGGCGCGTATGCGCAGTACGCCCTGAGCTCGTCCTATGCGCCGAAGCCGGCCGGTCTGGACTGGACGGCCGCGGCCGCCCTGCCCGTCGCGACCGAGACCGCCGCACGGGTACTGGCCCTGCTCGGGGTGCGGTCCGGCGAGACCCTGCTGGTGCACGGGGCCGCGGGCGTGGTCGGCGCGACGGCCGTGCAGCTCGCGGTGGCGGCCGGTGCGGAGGTCGTCGGCACGGCGTCCCCGGCCAACCACGACTACGTCAGAAGCCTCGGTGCGACTCCGGTGGCGTACGGCGAGGGGCTCGTCGGACGGGTACGCGCGGTGGCGCCCCGGGGTGTGGACGCCGTGTTCGACGCGGCAGGCAAGGGCGCGCTGCCCGACTCGATCGAGCTGCGTGGCGGCACGGCCGAGCGGATCGTCACCATCGCCGATCCGGAGGCGGGGACCTACGGGGTGACGTTCTCCGCGAACACCGTCGAGGCACCCGAGCCCGCGCTCTTCGAGCACGCCCGGCTGGCGGCCGACGGCACCCTGCGCGTCACGATCGTGGAGACCTTCCCACTGGCGGAGGCGGCCAAGGCGCAGACGCTGAGCGAGACGGGCCATGCGCCCGGGAAGATCGTGATCACTCCGTAGCGTCCGTGAGGGTGCGGATCACCCGGGCCGGGCTGCCGACCGCGAGCACCCCGGCCGGGAGATCCCGGGTGACCACGGACCCGGCCCCGACGACGGTGTTCTCGCCGACCGTCACACCGGGGCAGACGATCACCCCGCCGCCGAGCCAGACGTTGTCGCCGATGGTCACCGGCTCGGCCTTCTCCCAGCCCGCGCGGCGGCGCTCGGTGTCCAGTTCATGGGTCGCGGTGAGGAGCTGGACGTTCGGGCCGATCTGCACGTCCGCGCCGACGGTGATCGGCGCCGGGTCCAGGAAGACCGCGTTGACGTTGATGAACGTCCGGTCCCCGATGGAGATGTGGTGGCCGTAGTCGCACTGGAACGGCGGGCGGATGTTCACGTTCTCGCCCACGGAGCCCAGCAGTTCGGCCAGGATCCGCGCCCGGTCGGCGGGTGCCGCGCCGCCGTTCGCGTTGTAGGCGGCGCACAGCGCGAAGCGCCGCTCGGTGTCCGCCCCCAGCTCGGGGTCGTCCGGGAGGTACCACTCTCCGGCCAGCATGCGGTCCTTGTTCTCGCCCACGTCAGCTCCTCCCGGCTTCCCGGCCTCCCGGATCCCGTACGGTCCGACGGCATCTCTAGGATCGATCATGTCGGTCCGAACGGAACCAGGGGTGGGGATTCGTGGTACGAGGTGTGGTGCGGCGCATGGGAGCGAGAGCGCTCCCGGCAGCGCTGCTGCTGGGTGTGGTGACGGGGTGTGCGGCGGAGCAGGAGCCGAAGGAGCCAGCGGCCGGGGCGAAGAGCACGGCGACGGGGAAGAGCACGGCAGGTGCCCCGGCAGGTGCCCCGGCAGGCTCCCCGGCGGGCGCCGTCGCGAAGGGCGGCTCGATCGGAGGCAAGGGCTCGGCGTGTGTGCTGCCCGTCGCCTTCGACCTCGCCTCCGGCTGGTCGCCGGAAGCGGTCAGGATCGACGCCGAGTTCGGTGCGCTGAAGCACGGCCCGGTGACCCTCGTCTGTGAGATCGACGCCAAGCCGGCCGGGAACATCGGCTATCTGCGGGTGTGGACCGGCGGTGCGGGGGCCACCGATCCGCGCGCGGCGCTGGAGGCCTTCGTGGCCGAGGAGTCCAAGAGCAAGAAGGACGTCGCGTATACGAAGACCACGGTGGGCGGCTTCGCGGCGGCCGAGGTGACCTACCTCAACACCGACGAGTTCCTCGACGCACCGAAGAAGGAACGAGCGCTCGCCTTCGCCGCCCCGCGGGGTCTGGTCGTGCTGCACCTGGGCGGGATGGACAGCGAGGAGCACGAGCAGATGCTGCCGGCGTACGAGCTGGCGAAGAAGAGCGTGCACGGGGTCTGAACGGGCGGGCGACCGGGGCGGGTTGCCGGGCAGAGCGCCTGCCTCCGCGCTCGGCTCGTCGTCGGGTCGCGCGCAATGCCCTCCCCGACTCCGGTACCGCCCCGCCTCCCCCGCACGGCGGACCAGGACTCTCCTCGGCGCCGACGCGACGGACCGGTCCCCGCGGCGAGTCTCGACACATGCCGAGAATGCGAGCTCTGCCGAATGTTCCGTACCGCGTCGCCGTCGCCGCCCACGCCGTACCGTTGATCACCCTGCCGTCCGGTCTGTGGCGGCTGGCCCTCGCCGCCGGGCTGCCGGTGGCCGAGGACTCCGTGCCCCATTGGGGTCAGGGGCTCTACGTCGTCATGCTGAGCGTCGTTTCCGAGGCGCTTGCTCTGCTGACGCTCGGACTGGTGCGGTCGTGGGGCGAGGTCGTGCCGGCCTGGGTCCCCGTGCTGGGGGGGCGCCGCGTGCGGCCGGCGGCGGCGGTGACCGCCGCGCTGGCGGGGGCGGCCGGGCTGGTCGCGGTGCTCGGCTGGGCGGTCTACGCCTCCGTGGCCGGACTGGGCGAAGGGTCCATCGGCTCACCGGCGCAGAACGCCCTGCTGCTGGTCTGCTACCTCCCGTTGATCGCCTGGCCCCCGCTCCTGGTGTACGTGGCGGTCGCGTACCACCGGCGCAGGACCGCGCTCGTTCCTGTCCGGGTGTGAAGCGCGGTCGGCCGTCACGTGCCCCACCCCCACGCCCCACGCCCGGTGCGTCACCGGCGCGTTGCCCCCCACGCGGGCAGAAGCGCCGCGGCCAACGCGACGACCGCACACACGCCTGCCGCCGCACCGGCCGTGCCCCAGGGAATCGTCACCGTGACGGGTGCGGACAGGGACGCCAGTGCCGCCCCGAGCCCTACGAGGTTCACCGCGGTGACAGCGGCTCCGAGCAACGCGCCGATCCCGACGGCGAGCAGCGACTCGCCCGCCACGACCCGCAGGATCTGCGCCCGCGTCGCGCCCGCCGACCGCAGGGAGCCGAACTCGCGGGAGCGGACCGCCGTCGCCATCAGCAGGGTGTTGCCGAGGGCGATCACCGTGTAGAGGACGGCGATGCCGAGCACCACCAGCAGCCCGAGGCGGGTCTTCGGGCTGGTGCGAGGATGCGTCGCCGCGGCCCAGGCATCCGCGGTGCGCACCTCGCCGCCGCTCGCCCGCAACGCCTCCCGGACCGCCGCCGGTTCTGCGGCGCCGGACCCCAGCCGTACGTCGATGCGGTCGGTGCGTGCCGCGGTCGCGTTGGCCGCGGTGATATACACCCCGTTGTTGCCCGTGCCCGTCGCCATCACCGCCGCGATGCGCAGCGACGCGGGCCGCCCGTCGCCGAGACGGACGGTCACCCGCTCGCCGACGGTGTGCCGCTCCCACTCCTCGTTCACGATGATCGAGGAGTCGTCGAGGGTGTGCGGATCGCCCGCGACGACCGGCAGCCGCGCGATGCGGGCGAAGGCGGCCGGGTCCGAGACCGCGCGCGCGTCGGACCGGATCAGCGCGGCGCCGTCCTCCCGTACGAACACGGCGGTCGACGCGCTCGCGGAGACCGTCGCTCCCGGCACCCGCACGGGCCGCAACTCCTCACCTGTGACGACGAGATGGGCCGAGGTCTGCCGTCGTGCCTCCGCTGCCTTGGCCGCGGTGACCGTCTCCGCCGTGCCGAGGAGCGAGCCCGCCAGGCCCACCGTGACCAGAACGGGTGCGGCGACGGCGGCCGTACGGCGCAGGGCGGCGGCGGTGTTCTCCCGTACGAGCAGCCCGGTGGCTCCGGGCAGGGGCAGCGCCCGCGCCAACGGACGTACGAGCAGCGGGGCGAGCAGGGCGACGGCCGTGATCAGGACCATCGGCCGGGTGGTGTACGTCTTGCGCTTCAGCAGGCCGGACGGGTCGGTGGCGAGGGTCCACACGAGCAGGCCCGCGCCCACGATAAGCAGCGTGCACCCCGCGATGCGGCGGACCGGAGTCAGCACACCGCTGTCGACGTCCGACTCGCGCAGGGCGGCCATGGGTCCGATGTGCCCCGCGCGGCGGGACGCGGCCCACGCGCCGCAGAGCGCGACCAGCAGGCCGGTCGAGAAGGCCGTCCAGTACGGCCAGACGATCCCGTCCCCGATGGTGAACCACGGTGGCGCGGCGTCTCCCCGCACCAGTACCTCCGCCAGCCGTGGCGCCCCCCACGCGCCGAGCGCGCACCCCGCGGCGGACGCGAGCACGCCGACCCCGGCGGCCTCGGTCAGCAGCAGCCGGCGGATCTGGCCGGGTGTCGCGCCCGTGGTCCTGAGAAGCCCGAACTCCCGTGCGCGCAGGGCCACCGCGAAGGCGAAGGTCGATGCGACGACGAAGACCGAGACGAAGGCGGTGACGCCACCCGCGGTGCCGAGCAGGGCGTTGGCGGTCGTCAGGGCCTCCGCGTCCCGTTCGGCCTCCGGGTCGGACTGCCGTCGGCCGGCGCCGGTGAGGACGCGGGCCCGGTCGCCGACGACCTTGCGCACGGCGGCCGCAGGGGCGTCGATGCCGACGGCGTTCGGGGTGCCGTCCGCCGTCACCGGGCCCAGCGCTTGCAGATCGCGCAGCAGTCCGGAGTCCACAGGGTGGGGACGGTCGAGCTTCTTCGGCCCGGCGCCGTCGACGGTGACGGTGTCCGTGCCCGCCACCACCACCGGCGAGGCGGCGAAGCGCCGGGGCGGCTGTTCCGGCGCCCCGACGGTCGAGGCGAGCCCCAGACCCATGGTGGCCAGCAGCCCGACGCCCAGCGCGAGGGCGACGAAGCTGCCGGCGAAGGAGACCCAGTGGGTGCGCAGGGCGCTCAGCGCGACGGTCAGCACGCCACGGCCTCCAGTCCCGTCAGGTGCGCGGCGACCCGCTCGGCGGTCGGCGCGGCCAGTTCGCCGGCGAGGCGGCCGTCGACGAGGAAGACGACCCGGTCCGCGTACGAGGCGGCCACCGGGTCATGGGTGACCATCACCACGGTCCGGCCGTCCCGGTCGGTCACTTCCCGCAGCAGGCGCAGCACATCGTGGCCGGTCGACGTGTCCAGCGCGCCGGTCGGTTCGTCGCCGAAGAGCACGGCGGGCCGGGTGATCAGCGCCCGGGCGATCGCAACCCGCTGCTGCTGGCCGCCGGACAGCCGCCCGGGCCGGTGCCGCGCCCGGTCGGTAAGACCGACGCGGCGCAACGCCTCGCCGATCTCCGCACGGGACGGCCGGCGGCCCGCCAGCCGCAGGGGGAGGGCGACGTTCTGCGCGGCGGTCAGCGACGGGACGAGGTTGAACTGCTGGAACACGAACCCGACGCGCTCCCGCCGCAGCAGCGTCAGCCGCCGCTCGCTCAGTCCGTCGAGCACCGTGCCGCCGATCACCACGCTCCCCGATGTCGGCCGGTCGAGCCCGGCGGCACACTGGAGCAGCGTGGACTTCCCGGAGCCGGACGGCCCCATGACAGCGGTGAAGGAGCCGGCGGGAAAGGCGAGGTCCACACCGTCGAGAGCGGTCACATCGCGGTGGACGCGGCGCAGGGCGGTCAGCCGTACGGCCGCGCCGGAAGAGGTCGTCGTCATGCGTCCAGGCTTCCGGGGCGCGGCCAGGGGTTCACGACCACTGAGGGGCGTCCTGGAGGTAGTGCCTGCCCTACCTGGGATCATCGGTGAGCAGGCGGTCGACCGGTCGGAGCACGGACGGCGAGGACGCCGACGGGAGACGAAGGAGGCGGACCGGTGGGCACGGTGGACGAGGCGTTCGCGGCCGCCCTGTACGCACAGGGCGACGCGGGGCTGGACACGGGTGCGTCGCTGCTCGCCGCGGACCCCGGCGTGGACGGTGAAGTGACCCGGCGCGGCGAGGAGTTCGTCCGGCGTGCTTGGGAGCGCGGCTGGCAGCCGGCCGATGTCGTACGCCTGGTGCGGCGCGACCTCGACGAGCACCATGTGCGGCTGGTGTCGGGGCTCATCGCCGGAGAGTCGCACCGCTACGACCGCCTTCCCCCGCGCTGGTCCGCACAGCTCGCGGAGCTCGCGGGCCCCGAGTGGCGCGCGGACCGCTTCTCGTACGCCACGGCGGTGCTGGAGCTCTACCGCCTGCTGGTCGGGCTGCCCGCGATCGAGGCGGTCGGCCCGGTGCCGGGCACGCCCTTCACGGCGCCGCCCTCGCCGCACGAGCCGCGGATGCTCGGCCGTATCCGCGCCCTCCTCGCCAAGGCGGAGGCCACGGGCTTCCCGGAGGAGGCGGAGGCGCTCACCGCCAAGGCTCAGGAGCTGATGGCGCGTCACAGCGTGGACGAGGCCGCCGTGTCGCACCGCACCCATGCGAAGGACGCTCCGACCGCCTGCCGTATCGGGGTGGACGCTCCCTACGAGACGGCGAAGGCGATCCTGCTGGACGCGGTGGCCACGGCGAACCGCTGCCGGGCCGTCTGGAACGGCGCGTTCGGCTTCTCCACGGTGGTCGGCTTCGACAGCGACCTGGAGTCGGTCGAGCTGCTCCACACCTCACTGCTGGTCCAGGGCCACGCGGCGATGACCCGCGCGGAGGCGTCCCAGCGGGCGGGCGGCCGGAAGCGTACGAAGACGTTCCGGCAGTCCTTCCTGATGTCGTACGCGAGCCGCGTCGGCGAACGCCTCGCCGCGGCCGCCGAGAGCGTCGCCGCCCCGGAGGACCTCCTGCCGGTGCTGGCCTCCCGCGACGTGGCGGTGGCCGGCAGGACGGAGGAGATGTTCCCGCGGACGACGACCACACGGGTGCGGGGTGTGACGGACGAGGCGGGCTGGCTCGACGGCAGGGCGGCGGCGGACCGGGCGCAGGTGTCGCGGGAGCGGGGTCAGCTGCGGCCGTGAGGGCACGAGGCACGGGCGGGCCGGAGGCGGGTTTCGCGGCCGGGCGTAACCGCGGTCGGGCGACCGGGGGCGGCTGGGGCGGTTGGGCGCGAGGCGAGGGCGGGCCGGGCGCGGGTCTCGCGGGGTGGGCGCGAGGCGAGGGCGGACCGGGCGCGGGTCCCGCGGGACCAGGACGGCTTCCGCTGTGAGGCGCGTTGCGAGACTGCTGACGGCCGGAGGCCGTGACGCGCGAGGCGCGGGCGCACCGTTGGTGCGGCTTCGGTCGTGCGGCGTGAGACGCAGGCAGGATCGCTGACAGCCTCGGTCGGCCGGGTGCAACGAGGCCCGCGCGGGTTCCGCAGGACCGCTGACGGCCACGGCCACCGGCTACCGGCCACCGGGCACCCGGCGCAAGGCGCAACGAGGAGCGCGCAGATGCGCTGACAACCGAGGCCGCCGCGGCCAGGCACCAGCAGGACCGCGCAGGTCCCGCAGGACCGCTGACAACCGGCCGCCGGGCGCCAGGTACACGCAGGACCGCGCGGGTCCCGCAGGACCGCTGACGGCCACGGCTGCCGGGCACAAGGCGCAACGAGGAGCGCGCAGATGCGGCCGCACCGCTGAACCGCGGCCGCCGGGGCCAGGCACCAGCAGGACCGCGCAGGTCCCGCAGCACCACTGACAACCGCGGCCGCCGGGGCCACGCACCAGCAGGACCGCGCAGGTCCCGCAGCACCACTGACAACCGCGGCCGCCGGGGCCACGCACCAGCAGGACCGCGCAGGTCCCGCCACACCGCCGACCGCCTTGGCCTTGCCGCCCCGACCCCGCCCGAATCGTCCGCATCATCCCGTCATGCCGCTACTCTCGCCCCATGTCCTGGCTCCGGGCCCTGAAGGAGACCG
This sequence comes from Streptomyces sp. NBC_00306, assembly GCF_036169555.1. Taxonomy (GTDB): domain Bacteria; phylum Actinomycetota; class Actinomycetes; order Streptomycetales; family Streptomycetaceae; genus Streptomyces; species Streptomyces achmelvichensis. Next base: position 4,484,632 of record NZ_CP108032.1, read on the forward strand.
CACGCTCCGGGCTCACCCTCGAACGGCAGCGGCTCGAGCCCCTCGTCGCGCTGCGGGGCGCACTCGGACTCGCCCTCGTCGTCGCGGGCGCGCTCTCGCTCTTCGGGTCCGTCGTCGCCGTCAGCGCGGCCTTCGGAGCATTCCAGGCCGCCATCGCCACCTATCAGCGCAGCTGGCGGCCGCGTCCGGTGCTCGCCCTCGCGTCCGGCGCGAGCCTCGCCGTGTCCACCTTCATCAGCTATCTCACCGCCTTCCACCTCGTGTTCTTCGTCGCGATGCTCGCGCTGTGGACCTTCCTCGCCGGACTCGCCTGGGCCCTCGGGCCCACCGTCGGCATCATCGCCACCTCCAACGTCGCGATCATGCTGGTCACGGTCACCCTCCCGACCTCCGTCGCGGCCGCGGCGGGCCACGCCGCCGTGATCGCGGCCGGTGGGGTCGTCCAGGCCGCGCTCGTCGTCCTGTTGCCCGTACGCCGCTGGGGTGCCCAACGCGACGCGCTCGCCGACGCCCTCGCCGCGGAGGCCGACTACGCACGGCGGCTGCGCCACGACCCGACCGCCCCCTTCGACCCCGCCCCTCTCATGCAGGCCCGCCGTGCCGCTGCCGTCACCCCTCGCCAGGCCCGCCGGCGCCCGGCCGAACTGCACGGGATGCGCGGCGTCGCCGAGCGGATCCGCCCGGTGCTCGCCGCCCTCGCCGACCCGGCCGTCGGGGTCCCCGCCGAAGGCCCCGAACGCGACCGGGTGCACGAACTCCTCACCGCCGCCGCTTCCGTACTGACCGAGGCCGCCCGCGCGGTCCGGCACAACAAGCCGCTGCGACTGCCGCCGTCCGCGGTGGCCGCGCTCAAGACCCCCGACACCGCCGCGGTTCTCACCGGACCCGCGCGCCGCGCGGCCCGCCGGCTCGCCGCCCTGCTCGACGACGTGACGGAGACGGCCCGCGGTGCCGGCACCACCGAGGGCCCGCACCGCGACCGCCCGCCGCTGATCCGGCTCGTCCCGGGATCGCTGCGCATCCTGCGCGAGGAACTCCACCGGGACTCCCCGGTCCTGCGGCATGCCTGCCGGGTCTCGGCCGTCACGGCGGTCGGCTACATCGTCGGCACCGCGCTGCCTCTCGGTCACGGCTACTGGGCGCCGATGACCTGCGTGATGGTGATGCGCCCGGACTTCTCGCAGACGTACGCCCGTTCCGTCGCCCGGTTCGGCGGCACGCTGATCGGGGTCGGCGCGGCCACCGCCGTCGTCCAGGGGGCCGGCCCGGGCACCTATCTCTCCGGCGGTCTGGCCGTCCTGTGCGCCTTCTGCGTCTTCCTCGTCCTGAGCACCGGATACATCGCCTCCAGCGTCTTCATCTCCGCCTATGTCGTCCTCCTGCTGGGCATGGGAGGCGAGGACTGGAACCAGACCGTTCGCGAACGGGTCCTGCTCACCCTCGCGGGCGGAGTGCTCGCGATGATCGCCTACGCGGTCTACCCGGCATGGGAGACACCACGGCTGCGTCATCGTCTCGCGGACTGGCTGCACGCCAACGGCGACTACGCGGCAGCCGTCGTGGACCACTACGCCGACCCGGCGGGCCGGGCGGGCGGGGACATCCGTCAGGCCCTGCTCGACGCGCGCGACGCCCGTATCGCCTGGCGGGAGTCGGTGAAGAGGGCTGAGCACGAGCCCGTGCGGAACCGGGGGCTCTCCCGCGACGCCGCGGAGAGAGCAGGGGAGGCGATCTCCCAACTCGGCCGTGGTGCCCTGCTGATGGAGGCGCATCTGCCCGACAGCGACGCCGCCCCCGTACCCGCGGCGGCGGACCTGGCCGAAGCGCTGCGCCGCGACACCGAGCGGGCGGCCGCGGCGGTGCGCGAGCGCAGGGTCCCGCAGTGGGACGCGGTGCACGAGGCCCTCGACCACTGGGACCGCGAGAGCGCACCCGACACGGTCCTGCACACCGGCGCCGGGCTGGTGGCGGAGGCGCTGGACGATCTGACCGAGGCGCTGGAACCGGAGGACGAGGGGGTACGAGGAGGGGCCGGGCCGCGAACCCGTGACCGGTGAGGCCGGGGACCGCGGCCCGTGGCGGTGACGCGAGAGATCAGGGAGTCGGAATGCCCGTCGGGAGCGTGCTGGGCAGTCCCTCGGGCAGCTTGCCGCTGGCGGACTTGGTGAGCGTGTCCTTCTTGCCGGCGTCCCACGCGATGACGAGGGTCTTGCCATCGTTGGACTCGATCGATCCCATGGTCCGGTCGGTGTTGCCGTCGGAGCACTTGAGGGACAGCATCGGCTCGCCGCCCATGTCCGCCAGGTCACCGGTGCAGGCGCGTCCGTCCGCCACCAGGACCGCCTTCTTGCCGGTGACGGCGAGGTCGACGGACTTGCCGTCGGTCTTGCCGGTCCACGCGCCCTCGATGTCACCGCTCGGCTTGTCGCCGCCGCCCGACGGCGTCGGCGCGCTGGACGACGTCTTGTCGCCCGAGTCGCCGCCGTCGTCGCTGCCGCATCCGGTCAGTACGAGAGCTGCTGCGGCGACGAGGCCGGCGGCGGCCATCGACATGCGTACTCGCTGGTGCACGTGACTTCCCCCTTGTCGGTTGCAAGACCGCGCCAAGCTACCAGGCACAACTGCCGCGCCTCCGGAGGCAATCCGGCGGTCCGACGCGTGGGTAGTCCTGCCGCGGCGGGGGCGTGACGCACACCTCATGAGACTGGCGGCGTTTCGCCGGAGCCGGAAGGGCGCGGATTGCGTCTCTTCCCTGTGCGCGGGTGTTCGGCCCGGGGGAGGACGTCCTCGGAGCTGTAACCGAAACGCCACCCCGCGTGCACGTGCATCTGCCCGTGCGGGCGCTCATGCAAGTGCATATGAACAGAGCTATGATCCGGGACAGTTGACACATGCACCTTGTACCCCGGGAGCGACACGTGCACCACGCGTACAACGGCATGGCGGCCACGGAGCTCCGCGGGGTCGTCTGGCAGAAGAGCAGACACAGCAACTCGCAGGGCTCCTGTGTCGAGTTCGCCAAGCTGCCCGGGGGAAATGTGGCGATGCGTAACTCACGGCATCCCGATGGACCCGCACTCGTCTATACGCCCGCCGAGATAGAAGCGTTGCTTCTCGGTGTGAAGGACGGCGAGTTCGACCACCTGATCGCACCCGCGTAGGTCCTGTCCGGGCGATCTTCGAGGATCAGAAAAGAGGGGCGGGCCCGCCCCCCGATGCGGGTCCGCCCCCGGTCTCGCGGGTCCACGCGCGTCATCCCAGCCGGAACAGCGCCCACACGACCTTGCCGTGCAGTGCTCCGGCGAGCGGGTGCCAGCCCCAGCTGTCGCTGAAGGAGTCCACCAGGAAGAGGCCGCGGCCGGACTCGGCGGCGCCGCATGGATCGGGGAACGAGGCATCGTCGCCGGCGCGCGCGCCGGGACCCTCGTGGCTCGGGTCGCGCACCGCACACACCAGGCGGCTCGTCCAGCGCATCAAGTGCAGCCGCACCGGCGGGCCCTGGACCTCGCGCGGCGCCTCATCGGGCAGGGCGTGCCGCAGGGCGTTGGTGACAAGTTCGGAGACGACCAGCGCGACATCGTCGAAACGGTCCGCCAGCTCCCACTGCCCGAGCGTCGCCTTCGTGAACTGGCGTGCCCCGCGCACCGCTTCGTAGCGGGCGGGCAGGGAGCACGAGGCGCTGCTGGAGACTGCCGCGGGATCGAAAGGGGGAAGCCCCTGCCGTAACGGCTCGAGCATGGTCGATCCATTCGTCCCCATGCGAGGCACTCCCGGGAATCGCGGCTGTGACGCTTCAACACGAACGAGCACGCAGGTGCGCGAGGACCATGGTTCCGAATGCGTACGGCAGATGCAAGGGCAGATGCACGTGCACGCGCCGGACCTGTCCGACCCCGTGCCGTTTCTTGACCATATCTTCCACGGATCTCTCCCACGGCCTTCCCAAGGGCTTCTCATTTCCGTAATCGAATGAGTACGGGCTGAAGCGTTTTGGTGGCAGAATCCGGCACTTGGGGTTCGGGGGTGCTCCAGGCTGTAGGGGACGGAACGCGATGAACGGCGATGGATGGGGAGGGTTGGAGTCGTGACCGCAGGTGAGTCGTGGGCCGAAGGGCCAGGTGGCGGTTCCGTGGTGCGGCGCATCCTGTTGGGCTCGCAGCTGAGGAGGCTGCGCGAATCGCGCGGCATCACCCGTGAGGCAGCCGGCTACTCGATCCGCGCATCGGAGTCAAAGATCAGCCGCATGGAGTTGGGACGGGTGAGCTTCAAGGCGAGGGACGTCGAGGACCTGCTCACGCTCTACGGAGTCGCCGACGAATCCGAACGCGGACCCCTGCTCGGCCTCGCGAAGGAGGCCAACGTCGCCGGGTGGTGGCACAGTTACGGCGACGTGCTGCCCGGCTGGTTCCAGACATATGTGGGACTGGAGGGAGCGGCCTCGCACATCCGGATCTACGAGGTCCAGTTCGTCCACGGCCTGCTGCAGACCGAGGCGTACGCCCACGCCGTCGTCGCCCGTGGCATCCCGAACGCACCGCGGGCGGAGATCGACCGCCGGGTGGCCCTGCGCCTGGAGCGCCAGAAGGTGCTGGTCTCGGAGCGCGCCCCACATCTGCATGCGGTGCTCGACGAGGCGGCGCTGCGCCGGCCGTACGGCGACCGCGAGGTCATGCAGGGCCAGTTGAGGCATCTGATCGAGATCTCCGAGAACCCGAACGTCACCCTTCAGGTGATGCCGTTCAGCTTCGGCGGGCACGCGGGCGAGAGCGGTGCGTTCACCCTGCTGCGGTTCCCCGAGTCGGACCTCTCGGACATCGTCTATCTGGAGCAGCTGACCAGCGCCCTGTATCTCGACAAGCGCGAGGAAGTCGCCCAGTACGAGCGGGTCATGAAGCGTCTGCAGGAGGACAGCCCGGATTCGGCCGAGAGCCGTGACGTTCTGCGTGGTCTACTCCAACTGATCTGAAACGACAGTACGATGACGTGACGTCAGGCATCTGCTTCTGCGATGGGAATCGGATCACATGTCCTTCTTCACCGAGCTGGCCCACCAGTACATCGATGGCGAGTGGAGGCCTGGCAGCGGCTCCTGGGACATCATCGATTTCAATCCGTACGACGGCGAGAAGCTCGCCTCGATACCCGTCGCCACAGCTGTCGAGGTCGACCAGGCCTACCGCGCGGCCGAGCGTGCGCAGGTGCCCTGGGGCGAGACCAACCCCTACGCCCGGCGGACGGTGTTCGAGAAGGCGCTGCGCGTCATCGAGGACCGTGAGCAGGAGATCACCGAGACGATCATCGCCGAGCTCGGCGGCACCCATGTCAAGGCGGCCTTCGAACTCCACCTCGCCAAGGAGTTCCTGCGCGAGGCGATGCAGCTGGCGCTCCGGCCCGAGGGTCGGATCCTCCCCTCGCCGGTCGACGGCAAGGAGAACCGCGTCTACCGCCTCCCGGTCGGCGTCGTCGGTGTGATCAGCCCCTTCAACTTCCCCTTCCTGCTGTCGATCAAGTCGGTCGCCCCCGCGCTCGCGCTCGGCAACGCGGTGGTCCTCAAGCCTCACCAGAACACGCCGATCTGCGGTGGCTCGCTGGTGGGCAAGCTCTTCGAGGACGCGGGTCTGCCGCCCGGCGTGCTGAACGTCGTCATCACCGACATAGCCGAGATCGGTGACGCGCTCCTCGAGCACCCGGTGCCGAGGGCCATCTCCTTCACCGGTTCGGACAAGGTGGGGCGTCATGTCGCCACCGTCTGTGCGGCCAGTTTCAAGCGCGCCATCCTCGAACTCGGCGGCAACAGCGCGCTGATCGTGCTCGACGACGCGGACATCGACTACGCGGTCGACGCGGCGGTCTTCAGCCGGTACGTGCACCAGGGCCAGGTCTGCATGGCCGCGAACCGGGTGCTGGTGGACCGCTCGGTGGAGAAGGAGTTCACCGAGAAGTTCGTCGCCAAGGTGCGAACGCTGAAGGTCGGCGACCCGTCGGACCCGGCGACGCACATCGGTCCGCTCATCAACTCCCAGCAGGCCGACGCGGTGACGGCGCTCGTCGACCAGACGGTCGAGGCCGGCGCGACCGCCCTGCTGTACGGCGGCACCGAGGGCAATCTGGTCTCGCCGTCCGTGCTCACCGGCATCGCCACCGACTCGCCGATCCTGGGCCAGGAGATCTTCGGCCCGGTCGCGCTGATCGTGCCGTTCGACGGGGAGGACGAGGCGGTCAGGATCGCCAACGACACCCCGTACGGGCTGTCGGGCGCCGTGCACACCGCGGACATCGAGCGGGGTGTGCGGATCGCCAAACGCATTGAGACCGGCATGATCCACATCAACGACGGCACCGTGCACGACGAGCCGATCGTGCCCTTCGGCGGCGAGAAGCACTCCGGCAGCGGACGGCTGAACGGCGAGTCGATGATCGAGGCCTTCACCACTCAGAAGTGGATCTCGGTGCAGCACGGGCGCTCGCGCTTCCCGTTCTAGGCGGGTATGGGCCCGGGCGCGGGTCGCGTACTCCCGCCCGGATGATCCGGTACGCATCACTTCTTCGCCGCGGACCCTTGAGGACAGAAGCTGTCCGCAAGGGTCCGTAGTGTCTGTCGTGTCGGAAGGAGGCGGAAGCTGTCGCCCCTCGTCTCCTCGCATCAGCCGGAAAGGCGGACACCATGGTCACTCACGTTCCCGCGGAGGCCCGTGGAGACGAGCGCGGTGCGCTCCTCTCCTTTGTCGAGGCACAGCGCGGCGCGATCCGCCGGTCGGTCCTCGGGCTGACGGAGGAGCAGGCCGCGAGCCGCCCGAGCGCCAGCGGGCTCACGCTCTCCGGGCTGCTCAAGCACGTCGCCGAGATGGAGCTGAACTGGCTGCGCATGGCGCAGGAGCGCCCGAACGAGAAGGCGCGCACCGAGGAGACGTGGGACGACAGCTTCCGTCTGGTCGGCGACGAGACGATCCCGGGGACGCTGGCCTTCTGGGAACAGGTCGCCAAGGAGACCGAGGAGTTCATCCGCTCGGTCCCGAGCCTGGACGACACCTTCCCGCTGCCCGAGGCGCCCTGGTTCCCCGCGGACGGAAGGGTCTCGATGCGCTGGCTGCTGGTGCACCTCGTGGAGGAGATCGCGCGGCACGCGGGCCACGCGGACATCATCCGCGAATCGCTGGACGGCAAGGGCGCGTTCGACCTGGTGGCGCTGGAGAGCGGCCAGAGCTGGGGCTGAGCCCGCACGGGGCCGAGGCGGGCCGGAGCTGCGGCCGGGACGGTTGAGGACCGCAGCTCCTCGGGAGCGTGCAGCGTCAGGCCCGCAGCTCCGCCAGCCGTTCCAGGCTGTCGCGCGCCGACGCGCTCTCCTCGTCGGTGAGCCGGACCGCCGCCGCCCGCTCCAGCAGCGACCGCGCGGTCTCCTCGTCCCCGAGCCGCAGGGCGATGTCGCCGCGCAGGACGAGCAGCCGCAACAGCTGCACGGGAGTGGGCCGTTCGTCGTCCAGCCCGAGCACCCGGTCGATGATCTTCGCCGCGCCCGGCAGGTCCTCCTTGGAGTCGGCGAACAGGTCCGCCATGTGCAGGGCCCGGGCGAACGTCTCCTTGGGGGCCGGCCGATGGCTCTGGTCCTCGTCGATCTTCTGGCCGACCCGGATGGAGTTGCCGCCGGGGTCGGTCATCAGGAACTGCCGCACCCCGTACGACATGTCCTTGAGCGGCCCGATGCGCGGCAGCCCGCGCAGCGGGATCTTTCCGTAGGCCGCCTTGAGGCCGGCGCGGAAGGTCGTGTGCAGTGTGTCGACGTCGTCGGTGAGGATGTAGCAGCCGGAGTAGGACTCCTTCGGGTCGTACGCCTTCATGCCGAAGAACTGGAGCTCGACGGGCCCGCGCTCGACGACCGCGTAGGCGTAGGGGCTCTTCTGAAGGAAAGTCGTCTCGAAACCCAGGGCGGTGTAGAAGTCGACCACCGGCTGGATCGTCCGGCACGGGAGGAGCGGGATGGTCTTCTCGGTCATGCCGCGTAGTCTAGTCAAAGTTGAATAGAAGGGAGTCCCTGCTGATGTCAGCAATCCGTCTGCTGGTCCTCGGTGCGGTACGTCAGCACGGGCGGGCGCACGGCTACCAGGTCCGCAACGACCTGGAGTACTGGGGCGCGCACGAGTGGTCCAACGCCAAGCCCGGCTCGATCTATCACGCGCTCAAGCAGATGGCGAAGCAAGGGCTGCTGCACGCCCATGAGATCGCGCCGTCCACGGCGGGCGGTCCGCCGCGCACCGAGTACGAGATCACCGAGAAGGGCACCGAGGAGTTCCTTCAGCTGCTGCGGGAGTCCCTGACCTCGTACGACCAGAAGATGGACGTCCTGTCGGCGGCGGTCGGCTTCATCGTCGATCTGGAGCGTGCGGAGGCCGTGGCCCTCCTGGAGGAGCGAGTGCGCGGCATGGAGGAGTGGCGCTCGGCGGTGACCGAGTACTACACCCCTGAGGAGGGGCCCGAGTCGCTCGGTCACATCGGCGAGATCATGAACCTCTGGGTCGCCTCGGCCGACTTCGGTGCCGAGTGGACGCGCGGTCTGATCCGGCGGATCGAGGCCGGTGCGTACTCCTTCGCCGGTGAGGGCGAGCCGTTCGTCGGGGTGCTTGCCGAGGGCGAGAAGAACCCGTATGCGACGGGCGAGCCGCACGAGGGCGATCTGGGCTGACGGTCCCGGCCGGTGGGATTCGTCGGCTAATCAAGTTTGACCAATTGCGGATCCGGGGATACCTTCCCTCCTGTAGTCAAGTTTGACTACTGATGTTGAGGGTGCTGGAGGAGACGCATGACGGACGCGATCGTCGTCGAGGGCGCGCGCAAGCGGTACGGGGAGAAGAAGGCACTGGACGGACTGGACCTGACGGTGGCCGGCGGCACGGTGCACGGCGTGCTGGGGCCCAACGGCGCGGGCAAGACCACCGCCGTGCGCATCATGGCGACGCTGCTGCGCCACGACGAGGGCACGGTGCGGGTCGCGGGGCACGACGTACGGACCGATGCGGCAGCCGTCCGGCGGCGGATCGGACTGCTCGGGCAGCACGCCGCGGTCGACGAGGAACTCGGTGGCCGGCAGAACCTGGAGATGTTCGGGCGGCTGCATCATCTGGGCGCGCGCAGGGCGGGCGTGCGGGCCGACGAGCTGCTGGAGCGGTTCGGGCTCGCCGACACCGGGCGCAAGGCGGTCAAGCAGTACAGCGGCGGTATGCGCCGGCGGCTCGACCTGGCCGCCTCACTGATCACGGACCCGCAGGTGCTGTTCCTCGACGAGCCGACGACCGGGCTCGACCCCCGTGGCCGGGCCGAGGTGTGGAGCGCGGTCCGCTCGTTGGTCGGCGGCGGCACCACCGTTCTGCTGACCACGCAGTATCTGGAGGAGGCCGACCAACTGGCCGACCGGATCTCGGTCATCGACGCCGGACGGGTCGTCGCGGACGGCACCGCCGACCAGCTCAAGGCCAAGCTCGGCGGCGACCGCATCGACGTGGTCCTGCACGACGCGGCAGACCTGGCCCGGGTCGCGCCGCTGCTGCCCGGCGAGACCACCATCGACGAGGACCGGCGGCTGATCAGCGCCCCCGTCAGCGACCGGATGGCCGCACTGACCGAGACCGTACGGGCGCTGGAGGCGGCCGGCGTCGACGCCGAGGACGTCGCGCTGCGCCGGCCCACCCTCGACGAGGTCTTTCTGCATCTGACGAAGGAGGCTTCGGCATGAGCACCTATGCCCTCACCGACTCCTGGACCATGACCCGGCGCGAACTCGCGCACTGGGCGCGGCAACCGGTGCAGGTCGTCGTCGGCCTGGTCTTCCCGGTGATGCTCCTGCTGATGTTCGGCTATCTCATCGGCGGCGGACGCGGCGTCGAGGGCGCCTACGTCAACTACCTCGTCCCCGGCATGCTCGCGCTGACCATGGCCTTCGGTCTCGAGGCGACGATGCTCGCGGTCACGCAGGACCTCAACAAGGGCGTGATCGACCGGTTCCGCTCGATGCCGATGGCCGACTCGGCGGTGCTGGTCGGCCGCAGCACGGCGGACATGCTCCAGTCGGCGCTCAGCCTGCTGGTAATGGTCGGCGTCGGGTACGCGATCGGCTGGCGCTGGCACGGCTCGTTCGTCGCGTTCCTCGGGGCACTGGGACTGCTCCTGCTGCTGCGCTTCGCGATGCTGTGGATCGGCATCCATCTGGCGATGGTCGCCGGAAAACCCGAGATGGTGCAGGCCGTGCAGATCCTGGTGTGGCCGGTCGGCTTCCTCTCCAACGCCTTCGCGGCACCGGAGTCGATGCCGGGCTGGCTGGGCGCGGCGGTCCAGTGGAACCCCATGTCCGCGACGGCCACCGCCGTACGTGACCTGTCCGGCATCCCCGTCGACGGCGGGTGGGCGGCCGAGCACGCCCAACTCCTCGCCGTGCTGTGGCCGGTGCTGCTGGTCGGGGTCTTCTTCCCGCTGGCCGTACGGAGGTTCCGCCGGCTCAGCCACTGACCCCGACCGCGAGATCCGGCTCAGTGATGGAAGGCTGTCGCCGTCGTCGTGTCCCTCTCCAGGGGGTGCGACTGACGGCGCAGTTCGGGCAGCAGGTCGTGCACGGACTCCATCAGCAGTGCGCCCAGGTCCGACGAGAAGCCGTTGCGGCAGACGATGCGCAGGACGGACAGGTCCTCACGGTTCTTGGGGAAGGTGTACGCGGGCACCAGCCAGCCGCGCTCGCGCAGTCGGCGGGAGACGTCGAAGACGTCGAAGTTCTTCACGTCCGGCGCTGTCGTGAGGGCGAACACCGGCAACTGGTCGCCCCGGGTCAGGAGCCGGAAGTCGTCGATGGCCTCGAACTGGTCCGCCAGCAGGCGCGCCACGTCGCGGGTCGTCTGCTGCACCGCTCGGTAGCCTGCCCGCCCGAGCCTGAGGAAGGTGTAGTACTGCGCCACGACCTGGGCGCCGGGCCGGGAGAAGTTGAGGGCGAAGGTCGGCATGTCGCCGCCCAGGTAGTTGACCCGGAACACCAGCTCCTCGGGCAGCAGTTCCGGCGAGCGCCACAGCGCCCAGCCCACGCCCGGGTAGACGAGCCCGTACTTGTGGCCCGAGGTGTTGATCGAGGCCACCCGCGGCAGCCGGAAGTCCCACACCAGGTCCTCGTCGACGAACGGTGCGACCATCGCGCCGGACGCCCCGTCGACATGGACCGGCACGTCCAGGCCCGTGCGTTCCTGGAGCGCGTCCAGGGCAGCGCAGACCTCGGCGACCGGCTCGTAGGACCCGTCGAAGGTCGAGCCGAGGACCGCCACCACACCGATGGTGTTCTCGTCGCACAGATCGGCGGCGGCCTGCGGGTCGAGGTGGAAACGATCTCCCTCCATCGGCACCAGACGCGGTTCGATCTCCCAGAAGTTGCAGAACTTGTCCCAGCAGACCTGGACGTTGATGCCCATCACCAGGTTCGGACGCGCGCCGGGATAGCGATCGGCGTTCCGCTTCATCCAGCGGCGCTTGAGCGCCATGCCGGCGAGCATGCAGGCCTCGCTGGACCCGGTCGTCGAGCAGCCCACCGTGTTGGCGGGATCCGGCGCGTTCCACAGATCGGCGAGCATGGCCACACAGCGCCGCTCCAGCTCGGCCGTCCGCGGGTACTCGTCCTTGTCGATCATGTTCTTGTCCCGGCACTCGCTCATCAGCACACCGGCCTGCGGTTCCATCCAGGTGGTGACGAAGGTGGCGAGGTTGAGCCGGGAGTTGCCGTCGAGCATCAGCTCGTCGTGCACCAGACGGTAGGCCGTCATGGACGGCAGAGGGCCGTCCGGCAGCCGGTGCGTGGGTGGAGCCGTCGTCATGCCACTGACCGGGTCGGCCGTCCCGTAGAACGGGTTCAGCGAGAGCCTGCGGTGTTCCTCGCCCTTGTCGGAGGACTCGTCCGCACCCTTGTGGAGTGCCATGCGCTCGCCGCCCTTCGTGTCTCGCGCCCAGTGCGCTCGGATTCCAGGCTCATACGGGCGACCCACTCACGCAACGTGAGGAGGCGGTACGGATGCGTGAGGGAAGGCCCCGGGGCGACGGTCGCGCGGCCCGGCGGTCACGACCCCGGCTTCCGGACCCGGCACTCCCGGCCCGGCGGTCGTGCCCGGGCCCGGACACCCCCCTGACCCGCGCGTCACAGGCGCGCGATCACCGCGGCCGTGCCGTACGCGCAGACCTCCGTGCCCACGTCCGCCGCCTCCGAGACGTCGAAGCGGAACATCAGCACGGCGTTGGCACCGCGGGCCCGCGCCTGCTCGGTCAGTCGCTCCATCGCCTGGTTGCGGGTCTCGACGAGGGTCTTGGTGAGACCCTTCAGCTCACCGCCGATCATCGACTTGAGGCCGGCGCCGATCTGGCTGCCGAGGTGACGCGAACGCACGGTGAGGCCGAAGACCTCGCCGATGATCTCCTGCACCTGGTACCCGGGTACGTCGTTCGTGGTCACGACGATGACGTCCGCCTGCGGGCGCTGACCGCCGCCGTAGTCCTCGATGCCCATCTTGTCCACCTTTCGTGAGCCGGTGACGGGAGCTATGACGCACAGCTTTGTCCCAGCCGGGGCACAGTGCATCCTGAGCGCACCGGCGGAACGCGGAACCTGCCCGATGCGTTGATAGTTTTGTGCGGGCGACATGCCGATAGCCGATCGACGACTACCTACTCAGGAGCCCGGACCTCGTGACTACCCTTGCGCTCGGACCGAGCTGGCTGGACCCGGACTATCTGATCGGGACCTTCGGCCTGATCGGCGTGCTGGTCATCGTCTTCGCCGAGTCCGGACTGCTCATCGGCTTCTTCCTGCCGGGCGACTCGCTGCTGTTCACCACCGGTCTGCTGGTGACGACGAACAAGCTCGACTATCCGCTCTGGCTGGTCTGTCTGCTCATCGTGCTGGCGGCCGTGATCGGTGACCAGGTCGGCTATCTCTTCGGCCGCAAGGTCGGCCCCTCGCTCTTCAAGCGCCCGGACTCCAAGCTCTTCAAGCAGGAGAACGTCGAGAAGGCGCACGACTTCTTCGAGAAGTACGGCCCCAAGTCGCTGGTCCTCGCGCGCTTCGTGCCCATCGTGCGGACGTTCACGCCGATCATCGCCGGTGTGAGCCGGATGAACTACCGCTCGTTCATCACCTTCAACATCATCGGCGGCACCCTGTGGGGTGCGGGCGTGACGCTGCTCGGTGCCGCACTGGGCAAGGTCGAGTTCGTGCACCAGCACATCGAGGCGATCCTGATCCTCATCGTGCTCGTCTCGGTGCTGCCGATCGCGATCGAGTTCCTGCGGGCCCGCTCGAAGAACAAGAAGGCCGCGGTCTCCGCGCCCGACTCGGACATCCCGCCGGCCCGCGGCGGCCGCCACGCCAAGCGCTGAGCTCCGAAAGCGCGGCCGGCGACGAGGGCCGGCCGCGCAGAGATGTACGGACCGGCCGCGCATCCCCTGTCGTACGGACTAGAAGCCGCGTGTCCGCTTGGCCGCGCGGCGCTCCGACGGTTCCGCGACACCCGGGAGCCGGAAGAACAGCCGGGAGACCTCGCCTCCGAGGTTCACCCCGATCGCGATGGCCAGGGCCAGCGCCGCCGCCTTGGACAGCGAGGCGAGGCCCGCGTTCAGATCACCCCGCGCGATCTCCAGCAGCCCGAAGTACGTCGCGCTACCGGGCAGCAGCGGCCCGATCGCGGCGGTGACGTACGGCAGCGCCGAGGCGAAGCGGTAGCGCGACAGCACCTGCCCGAACAGACCCACCAGCCCGGCCGCGGCGGCCGTGGCGGCGACCGGCGGGACGTTCGCGGTGTCCGCGAGCGCGCCGTAGACCACCCAGGCGACACCGCCGTTGAGCGTCACCAGCAGCACGGTGTCGCGCTCCTGCTGGAGCATCACGGCGAAGCACAACGACAGCGCCATCGCCGCCAGCGTCTGGATCACCGGCCGCTCCACGCTGTGGATGGCCGTCTCGGGGTTGAGCGCCGCGTCCAGGGCCAGCCCCAGGTAGAGCACGCTGAGCACCCCGACGACGATGCCGACGACGAGGTAGCCGACCTCCAGGAGGCGGGCGGCCGCGGTGATGTAGAAGCCGGTCAGGCCGTCCTGGACGCCGGCGACCAGCGCCCGCCCGGGGATCAGGGCGAACAGTCCACCGGTGATCACCGCCGACGCCCGGACCTCCAGCGGTGACAGGGTCAGCGCGACCCCCATCGCGGCCGGGGGCATCGCCGCCGCCACGAACTGGTAGAACTCCGGCAGCCCGCGGCCCGCGCACAGCCACGCCAGCCGGTCGCCGAGCATGGCACTGATCGCCGCCGCCAGGAACACCAGAACATTGCCGCCGACCAGCACGGATGCCGCTCCGGCCAGCAGTCCGCCGGACAGCGTCAGCGCCCAGCCGGGAAAGGGGTGCCGGTTCCTGCGGATTTCCGCGAGCGTCCGGTACGCCTCCTCCAGGGAGACGTCGCTCTCCTCCGAGCTGATCTCGTGGATCAGCCGGTAGACGGCCGCGAGACGGGTGTAGTCGGTGCCCCGCCGGCGTACGGTCCGGTTCGCCGTCACCGGGTCGTCGACCAGTGAGGGCTGATACGTGATCGAGAGCAGCGTGAAGGTGACCGTGGGCTCGCAGCGGTCGAGACCGTACGAACGCGAGATGGCGAACATCGCCGCCTCGACGTCCTCGGCGCCCTCGCCGCCCGCCAGCAGCAGCTCGCCGATACGCAGCGTCAGGTCGAGCACCCTCGGCACGGCCGGGCCCGCGTCGTCCTGCTTCTGCACCGCGTCCGGGACCGGGCGCTCGCCCACCGGGATCTTCAGCATGGCCCGCATGCGGTCCTGCCACGGAAGATCCTTGGTCAGCCTCACCATCGGGATGCCCTGCGCGGGCGTGAAGGCGGGCGGTGAGTGCCGGGCCCTGTAGGTCCGCGGCGGAGCGAAGGCGGAACCTTCCGGTTCGGCCGGAGCATCCGGGGCGAACCCTGCCGGAACCGCGAACTCCGATGTGGTGGTCGGATCCTCGTCGGCCGTATCGGGCTGGCCCAGTCCCGTAGGTGGGGCAAAGGCGCTGTGCGCCTCGTCGGACTGAGGCTTCCGGTCTTCCGGACCCTCCGGCTCCGCCACCACGTGCTGCCCTCGCTCCCTCTTGTTCCGGCTTGTCACCCAGTATGTGCACGGACCCCCGGGCACACGCACGGCGGGCGGGACACCCCGTGGTGTCCCGCCCGCCGTCTTGTGACCGCTGTCGGCGGCGTTATGCGCGCCGGATGATCAGTGCGCGCCGCCCTGCGCCTCGAGGCGCTTGTAGGAGGCCTCGATCTCGGCCTCGGCCTCGGTACGGCCGACCCAGTTCGCGCCCTCCACGGACTTGCCGGGCTCCAGGTCCTTGTAGACCTCGAAGAAGTGCTGGATCTCCAGGCGGTCGAACTCGGAGACGTGGTGGATGTCGCGCAGGTGCTCGACCCGCGGGTCGGAGGCCGGGACGCACAGCAGCTTGTCGTCGCCGCCCGCCTCGTCGGTCATCCGGAACATGCCGATCGCACGGCACTTGATGAGACAGCCGGGGAAGGTCGGCTCGTCGAGGATGACCAGGGCGTCCAGCGGGTCACCGTCCTCGCCGAGGGTGTTCTCCACGAACCCGTAGTCGGCCGGGTAGCTGGTCGAGGTGAAGAGTCGACGGTCAAGGCGGATACGACCGGTCTCGTGGTCCACCTCGTACTTGTTCCTCGAACCCTTCGGGATCTCGATGGTGACGTCGAACTCCACGGGTGGCTCCTCCATGATCAACACATAGGTCTGGTGGTTAAGTGTCCCTCACGCATGTGTGTGATCGCGAAAGGGGCTGGTGCGAGGTGCCAGTGGTCAGGACATGGCAGCTGACCGCGGGCGCGGCCGTGGTCGGGCTCGCCCTGGCTGCCGGGGCGGTGGCCGCGGCCGGCCCCTGGGACTCCGGTCAGCGTAAGGCCGAGAGGGAGTGGGCGGCCGCCCGGAGCCCGGGTGGTGGCGTACATCACCCCAGGCCGGTGCCGGGACGCCCGCAGCCCGCACCCAGCGCACCCGGCGTCCTCACCGCGCTCGGCATCCCCGGGACGGCTCCCGCCACCGCGCCGGCGGCCGCTCCGGCCGACCTCGCCGAGGAGCTCCTCCCGCTGCTCGGCGACCCCGGCCTCGGCACGGTGCAGACGGCCTCCGTCGTCGACCTCGCCACCGGCCGCGCGCTGTACGGCAAGGGGGCCGCCACCCAGATGACCCCGGCCTCCACGATCAAGATCGCCACCTCGGTCGCCGCCCTCGGCGCGCTCGGCCCCGACCACCGCATCCCCACCACGGCCACCGCCTCCAAGGACGGCAAGGTGCTCACCCTGGTCGGCGGCGGGGACGCCAGTCTGGACCGGGCACGTCTGGGCGTGCTCGCCCAGCGCGCGGCGAGCGCGCTGAAGGCGCGCGGCACCACCGCGGTGCGTCTCGCCTACGACGTCTCGCTCTACAAGGGCCCGGTGCGCCACCCCATCGGCCGGAACGGCAACCTCGCGCCGGTCACCCCGCTGATGCTCCACGAGGGCCGCGTCGACGAGCGGAGCACGAAGGACGCCGAACGCTTCGACGACCCCGCGCGCGAGGCGGCCCGCGTCTTCGCGCAATTGCTGAAGGACCGCGGCCTCACGGTCGCGGCCGAGCCCACGCCCGGCCGGCCCGCGGCGGGGTCGACGCCCGTCGCCAAGGTGCTCTCGGATCCCCTCTCCGCCCTCGTCGAGCGGCTGTTGACGGAGAGCAACAACGACCTCGCGGAGGCCGTCGCCCGTCAGACCGCTCTGGCCACCGGCCGGCCGGCGAGCTTCGTGGGCGCCGAGGCGGCCGTGACCGCGCAACTCAAGAAGCTGAAGCTGCCGTTGGCGGGGGCCCGCTTCGCCGACGGCAGCGG
The DNA here is from genome assembly GCF_036169555.1 of Streptomyces sp. NBC_00306. GTDB lineage: Bacteria > Actinomycetota > Actinomycetes > Streptomycetales > Streptomycetaceae > Streptomyces > Streptomyces achmelvichensis. The sequence continues at coordinate 4,501,547 of NZ_CP108032.1, forward strand.
GCTGAACCGCGCCGACCGGCTCTCCGCGGGGCAGCTCACCGCCCTGTTGGCTCTCGCTGCCGACCCGGACCGTCCCGGACTGCGGCCGGTTCTCACGGGTCTCCCGGTCGCCGGCTTCACCGGAACCCTGTCGGGCCGCTACGGCGCCACCTCGCCGGGCACCGGCCTCATCCGCGCCAAGACAGGCACCCTGAGCCAGGTGAACTCCCTGGCGGGAACGGTCGTTGCCCCGGACGGACGACTCCTCGCGTTCGCCTTCATGGCGGGCGGCACAGCGGACGCGGGATCCGCCCAACCGGCCCTGGACCGGCTCGCGGCGGCACTCGCCACGTGAGGTCCGTGGCCGACCGGCGCCTTCCGACACCTCACCGTCCCGCGGGCCCACCACGTACGGTTGACGCATGACGAGCATCGGTGGTGCCGAGATGGTCGACTGGAACCTCGCCGTGGCGACCGCGACCCGCTTCGTGCGGCCCGGGCCCGAAGTGACCCGGGAGGAGGCGCGGGCCGTCGTCGCCGAGCTGCGACGGCATGCCAAGGCCTCGGAAGAGCATGTGCGCGGCTTCACGCAAATGATTCCCGAAAGCCATCAGCCCGAGGACACCCCGGTCCTGGTCGTGGACCGGGCGGGCTGGGTGCGGGCGAACGTCGCGGGCTTCCGCGAACTGCTCAAGCCCCTGCTGGAGAAGATGCAGGAGCGCCGCCCCGGCGGGCCCGGCGGTGCGGTCCTGGGCGCGGTCGGCGGCAAGGTCACCGGCGTCGAGCTGGGCATGCTGCTCTCCTTCCTGGCCTCGCGGGTCCTCGGCCAGTACGAGACCTTCGCCCCCGCCACCCGTGATCTGCCCGCGGGCTCCAACGGCGGCGGACGCCTCCTGCTGGTCGCGCCGAACATCGTCCATGTGGAGCGCGAGCTCGAGGTCGATCCGCACGACTTCCGGCTCTGGGTCTGTCTCCACGAGGAGACCCATCGCACGCAGTTCACCGGCGTGCCGTGGCTCCGTGACCACCTCGAGGGCGAGATCCAGTCATTTCTCGGCGAGACCGAGGTCGACCCGATGACCGTCCTGGAGCGTCTGCGCGAGGCGGCCCAGTCCCTGTCCGGGGCCCGTCCCGAGGGCGAGGAGGACGAGGGCCGCTCCATCGTGGAGCTGGTGCAGACCCCGGCCCAGCGGGAGATCCTCGGCCGGCTGACCGCCGTGATGTCCCTCCTGGAGGGTCATGCCGACTTCGTGATGGACGGCGTGGGTCCCGACGTCGTGCCCTCCGTGGCGGAGATCCGCGAGAAGTTCCAGCAGCGCAGGGCGCGTGGCGCGAGCCGGCTGGACCAGGCGCTGCGCAAGCTCCTCGGACTCGATGCCAAGCTGCGTCAGTACCGCGACGGCGAGCGTTTCGTCCGGGCTGTCGTGGAGGAGGTCGGTATGGACGGGTTCAACCGGGTATGGACGTCCCCGAACACTCTCCCGACCAAGGCGGAGATCGCCAAACCGGCGGACTGGGTCGCGCGGGTGCACCGTAAAGCAGAGTCCTGAACCGGAGGCAGCCGCACGCCCTGGTAATCACCCATCCGAGGGACCGTGGGCCGTTGGCAGGCGTGCAATGCTCGGAGAACGGCTCGGTTCTGTCACCATCGACGCACTCTGAGTGACTGAACCTCCTCCCGACTCCGACCGAGGCACCCCCCAATTCCACGAAGGGCACCGGACATGGGTCCCCATCCTGCGGTCGCGGCGATACGCCTGGCGGTCCGCCGCGTACTCCACGACGTACTCACCGAGCACACCGAGACAAACGAACACTCAGCCCGGCTCGAGCGCACCCTGAGCCATGCGGCCGCCGCGCCCTCCGGGTCCCACCTGCCCGGCCGGTCCGCCCTGCCCGTCGACGAGCCCCTCGTGCTCGTGGCCTGCTCCGGCGGCGCCGACTCGATGGCCCTCGCCTCCGCGCTCGCCTTCGAGGCACGCAAGCTCTCCGTCCGGGCCGGTGGCGTCACCGTCGACCACGGCCTCCAGGACGGCTCCGACCTCCGCGCGGCCGAAGTCGCCGCCCGCCTCGGCTCGCTGGGTCTCGATCCCGTCGAGTCCATCACCGTCCACGTGGGCCGCGAAGGCGGACCCGAGGCCGCGGCCCGCGACGCGCGCTATGCGGCGCTGGACGACGCGGCCGAACGCCACGGCGCTGCCGCCGTGCTCCTCGGCCACACCCGTGACGACCAGGCCGAAACCGTCCTGCTGGGCCTCGCGCGCGGCTCCGGGACCCGCTCGCTGTCCGGAATGGCGGCCGTCTCGGGGGCGGCCGGCCGTTACCGCAGACCCTTCCTCCAGCTCGACCGGCAGACCGCCCGCAAGGCCTGCATGGTCCAGTCGCTGCCCGTCTGGGACGACCCGCACAACGCCGACCCGGCCTACACCCGCTCCCGGCTGCGCCACGAGGGCCTGCCCGCCCTGGAGAAGGCGCTCGGCAAGGGCGTCGTCGAGGCCCTGGCCCGTACCGCGCAGCTCTCCCGCGACGACGCCGACGCCCTCGACACCTGGGCCGCCGACGCGGACGCCTCCGTCCGTGACGACTCGGGCCGGCTGGAGTGCGCCAAGCTCTACGCCCTGCCGCCCGCCGTACGCCGCCGGGTGCTGCGCCGGGCCGTCATCGAGGCCGGTGCGCCCGCGGGTTCGCTGTTCGCCCGTCACGTCGAAGAGGTCGACCGGCTGATCACCGGCTGGCGCGGCCAGGGGGCCATCAATCTGCCCGGCCGCGTCGAGGCGCGACGGCAGGGTGGCAGACTGGTCATTCGGCAAGGCTGACGCAGCGGCGCAAGCACCACGGCTGTGTCACCCCGGGGGCGACCCCGGGACCCCGGCAGACAGAAAGCGACCGCGTGAACGAGAAGGACTTGGGCACCGACCTTCAGTCGGTGCTCATCACCAAGGAAGAGATCGACGCGAAGCTGGCGGAGCTCGCCGCGAAGATCGACGCGGAGTACGCGGGCAAGGATCTGCTCCTCGTCGGTGTGCTCAAGGGCGCCGTGATGGTGATGGCGGATCTGGCGCGCGCGCTGTCCACGCCCGTCACCATGGACTGGATGGCGGTGTCGTCCTACGGCGCGGGCACCCAGTCGTCGGGTGTCGTCCGGATCCTCAAGGACCTGGACACCGACATCAAGGGCAAGCACGTCCTGATCGTCGAGGACATCATCGACTCCGGCCTCACGCTCTCGTGGCTGCTCTCGAACCTCGGATCGCGCGAGCCGGCCTCCCTCGAGGTCTGCACGCTGCTGCGTAAGCCGGATGCCGCAAAGGTGGCGATCGACGTGAAGTGGATCGGCTTCGACATCCCGAACGAGTTCGTCGTCGGGTACGGGCTGGACTACGCGGAGAAGTACCGCAACGTGCCGTTCGTCGGCACGCTCGCACCGCACGTCTACGGCGGCTGACGCCACCGGGAACCCTTACCCCCCTCCCGGCGTTGGAGCATGGGAGGGCGGGTGTGTCAGCCGTACCGTGCGGTCACGGTGACGATGCTGGGGTACCGTCCGAAGAACAGTTAGCTTTAAATACAGAGCACTCTCACAGCAGCATTCACTACGGGCAGGAGGGACGGAGCGAATTCGCTCCGTATGGATGGACGTGAAGCGATACTTCCGTGGGCCGGTCATGTGGATCGTGCTGGCCGTCCTCGCCGTGGTCGTGTTGATGCAGGTCGTCGGCTCGTCCGGCGGCTACAAGACGGTGGACACCGGCGAGGTCGTCCAGGCGATCGACAAGAACCAGGTCGACCAGGTCAAGCTGACCACTGGCGACGAACAGATCATCAAGGTCGATCTGAAGGACGGCCAGAAGGTCAAGGGCAGCGACAAGATCCAGGCGAGCTACATCGGCACCCAGGGTGCCGATCTGGCGCAGACGCTGCAGACGAAGTTCGAGGCCGGCGACATCGAGAAGGGTTACACCGTCTCGCCGTCGAAGCAGAGCCCGTTCGTCTCGGTGCTGCTCTCGCTGCTGCCCTTCGTCCTCATCGTCGTGGTCTTCCTGTTCCTGATGAATCAGATGCAGGGCGGCGGCTCCCGAGTCATGAACTTCGGGAAGTCCAAGGCCAAGCTGATCACCAAGGACACTCCGAAGACGACCTTCGCCGATGTGGCGGGGTCCGACGAAGCCGTCGAGGAACTCCACGAGATCAAGGAGTTCCTGCAGGAGCCGGCCAAGTTCCAGGCCGTCGGCGCCAAGATCCCGAAGGGTGTGCTGCTCTACGGCCCGCCCGGTACGGGCAAGACGCTGCTCGCTCGCGCTGTCGCGGGCGAGGCGGGCGTCCCGTTCTACTCGATCTCCGGTTCCGACTTCGTCGAGATGTTCGTCGGTGTCGGTGCCTCCCGAGTCCGTGACCTCTTCGAGCAGGCCAAGGCGAACGCTCCGGCGATCGTCTTCGTCGATGAGATCGACGCCGTCGGCCGGCACCGCGGTGCGGGTCTCGGCGGTGGCCACGACGAGCGCGAGCAGACGCTCAACCAGCTGCTCGTCGAGATGGACGGCTTCGACGTGAAGGGCGGCGTCATCCTGATCGCCGCCACCAACCGGCCGGACATCCTCGACCCGGCGCTGCTGCGCCCGGGCCGGTTCGACCGGCAGATCGCGGTCGACCGTCCCGACATGCAGGGCCGTCTCGAGATCCTCAAGGTCCACCAGAAGGGCAAGCCGGTCGCTCCGGACGTCGACCTGGGTGCTGTCGCCCGTCGTACGCCGGGCTTCACCGGTGCGGACCTGTCGAACGTGCTGAACGAAGCGGCGCTCCTCACGGCGCGCGGCAACAAGAAGCTCGTCGACAACAACGCGCTGGACGAGGCGATCGACCGTGTGGTCGCGGGCCCGCAGAAGCGGACCCGGATCATGTCGGACAAGGAGAAGAAGATCACCGCGTACCACGAGGGCGGACACGCCCTGGTCGCGGCGGCCTCACCGAACTCCGACCCGGTCCACAAGATCACCATCCTGTCCCGCGGCAGAGCCCTGGGTTACACGATGGTCCTGCCGGACGAGGACAAGTACTCGACCACGCGCAACGAAATGCTCGACCAGCTGGCTTACATGCTGGGCGGGCGCGCGGCCGAGGAGCTCGTCTTCCACGACCCGACCACGGGCGCGGCGAACGACATCGAGAAGGCCACGGCCACGGCTCGCGCCATGGTCACGCAGTACGGCATGACCGAGCGTCTCGGCGCGATCAAGTTCGGTGGCGACAACTCCGAGCCCTTCCTGGGCCGTGAGATGGGTCACCAGCGCGACTACTCGGAAGAGGTCGCGGCCCTGGTCGACGAAGAGGTCAAGAAGCTCATCGAGACCGCCCACAACGAAGCGTGGGAGATCCTCGTCGAGAATCGCGACGTCCTCGACAATCTGGTGCTCCAGCTGCTGGAGAAGGAGACCCTCGGCAAGGAGCAGATCGCCGAGATCTTCGCCCCGATCGTGAGGCGCCCGGCCCGCCCGGCGTGGACGGGTTCCACCCGCCGCACGCCGTCCACGCGGCCGCCGGTGCTCTCACCGAAGGAGCTGGCGCTGACCAACGGCGCGGTCGGTGCCAACGGCGCGATCCCGGCGGACTCCTCCTCCGTGGAGGCGGTCCCGGAGGAGCGCCCGGAGAGCTGACCCGCCGGGGGTACGAAGCCCGGAATGGATGCCGCGCCCACCAGGTTCTAGCCTGGGGGGCGCGGCATTCGTATGACCGCAGGCCAGAGCAAGAGGAACGAGGCACAGATGACCGACCCGGTGACGCTGGACGGCGAGGGCACGATCGGCGAATTCGACGAGAAGCGTGCAGAGAACGCCGTACGCGAACTGCTCATCGCGGTCGGCGAGGACCCGGACCGCGAGGGCCTGCGGGAGACACCGACGCGCGTGGCGCGGGCGTACCGGGAGATATTCGCCGGACTGTGGCAGCAGCCCGAGGACGTGCTGACGACGACGTTCGACCTCGGTCACGACGAGATGGTCCTGGTGAAGGACATCGAGGTGATGAGCTCCTGCGAGCACCACCTGGTGCCCTTCGTCGGCGTCGCGCACGTCGGCTACATCCCCTCCGTCGACGGGAAGATCACCGGACTGTCGAAGATCGCCCGTCTCGTCGACGTCTTCGCCCGCCGGCCGCAGGTGCAGGAGCGGCTGACGACACAGATCGCCGACTCGCTGATGGAGATCCTGGAGCCGCGCGGAGTGATCGTGGTCGTGGAGTGCGAGCACATGTGCATGACGATGCGCGGGGTCCGGAAGCCGGGCGCGAAGACGATCACGTCCGCGGTCCGGGGGCAGCTGCGTCACGCGGCGACGCGCAACGAGGCGATGAGCCTGATCATGGCGCGCTGACAGTCCGCCCGCGCCGGGCTGGTCCCGTGGCCCCCGCAACGCGGGCCCTTTTCCGGCTCGGGGGAGGGGTGTGCTGAGTCGCCCCGCGGGGGATCGGCGGCAGGTTCCGGGTGATCAAGTCAGGTGCCTTTATGCCGCCGACCCCGAGGAGTCGACCGGAGGGTCGAGCCGGGAGGGCTCCCGGCGCCACCGGATCAGGCGCCGCGCCGTGAGAACCCCGGCGCGGTCCATGTGCTCGCCACCGGACCAGGCGCCGCGCCGCGAGAACCCCGGCGCGCTCCACGTGCCCGTCACCGACCAGGTGCCGCGGCAGCTCCCGGCCCGCGCCGACGGCTCTACGCCGGGGCCGGGCCCTCGTCGTCGTCCTCGGGGAGTTTGCAGACCCGCTCCAGGAAGAAAGCCGCCGCGATCACCGCGATGCCCGCGACGACCGAGAAGCCCGCGTAGACCGCCTGGTCACGGCGGGCCGGGATGTCCAGGGAGCTCAGCAGGAACACTCCCGTGCCGCCGTACATCCCGCTCACCAGCGCCGCCACCAGTGCGCTCGCCTGGCCGAACACCACCGCACGGGCCGCCATCAGCGGCTCGACGCCCTTCGCGCCGGGGCGGCGCTCGCGCTGGGCGCGGAGGCGGGCCCGCAGGGAGAGGGCGGTGGCGGTCAGGACGACCGCGATCACCGCCAGCACGATGGGAGCGGCCAGCGGGACGCTCGGCAGGGTGCCGAACGACTCCCACAGGCGGGCGGCGCCCCAGGACAGCACCCCGGCCGCGGCGAAGAGACCGGCCAGTACACCGAGCCGTAGTTGCTTCACCGAGTGGGCCGCCCTTCCGTCCTGCTGCATCGCGCCTGTCGCATCACACCGTGCACCGCTCCGCAGAGCCTAACGACTACTCGGGCAGACGGAGTTCCAGGTCGGCGCGGGGAAGCACACCGTCCTGGCCGATACCGTGCAGAAGCTCGGCGACCGGCCCGCGGCCGGGCAGCTGGGCCTGCGGCTCCACGTCGTGCCACGGCACGAGGACGAACGCGCGCTGATGCGCCCGCGGGTGCGGCAGCGTGAGTACCGGGTCGTCGGAGACCACGTCCGCGTACGCCACGATGTCGACGTCGATCGTCCGCGGGCCCCAGCGCTCCTCCCGTACCCGGTCGAAGGCCTCTTCGATGGCCTGGCCGCGCTCCAGCAGGGAGGACGGCGGGAGGGTGGTCTTCACGAGGACCACGGCGTTGAAGTACGAGGGCTGCGAGCCGGGGTCCACACCCCACGGCTCCGTCTCGTACACCGGGGACACGGCCTTGACCCGCAGGCCCGGCGTGTCCTCCAGGGCGTCGATCGCGCCCTGGAGCGTCTCCAGCCGGTTCCCCAGGTTGGACCCGATGGAGATCACGGCGCGTTTGGGGTTGGACAGGGTGACGTCCGCCGCGTCGACCTGCTCCACGACGGAGGCGGGCACCGGCTGCACGGTCGGGTCGCTCTGCGTCCCGTGCGGGAAGAACGCGGTCATACTCGGCTCCGGGTGATCGTGATGGTCACGTCGTCGAACGGCACGGTGATCGGGGCGTCCGGCTTGTGCAGGACCACCTCGACCTCCTCGACACCGTCGTGCTTGAGGCACTGTTGGGCGATGCGCTCCGCCAGCGTCTCGATCAGGTCGACCGGGTCTCCCTCGACGACCGCGACGACCTCCTCCGCCACCACGCCGTAGTGCACGGTCTTCGCCAGGTCGTCGGCCTCCGCGGCGGGCCGGGTGTCGAGGCCGAGCACCAGGTCCACGATGAAGGTCTGGCCCTCCTCGCGCTCCCGGGGGAAGACGCCATGGTGCCCGCGGGCCTTGAGGCCGCGCAGCGCGACACGATCCACGCGAATCACTCCTGCTTCCTGTACTTGGCGGGATGCGGGCACCGGCGCCGCGTGCGGGCGGGCCGGGTGCCCATGCGAATCTACCTGCGAGCACCGGCCCCACTCGCCCATGGGGCCGCACGGAGCTGCGGAGGCCCGGGCGGCCCGCTCCTGGCCGGAGCGTCCGGTTCCCCGCCTCCAACGGTGCGCCTACCCCGTTACGAGGGGGACTCCTCGTCCTCCGCGTCGTCGCTTTCCGTCAGGACGGGTGATCCATGATGTGACCAGATCCTCCATCCCTCGTCTGTGCGACGGAACACATTCGTGGCGACCACGAGCTGCCCGACGAGGGGACCGAGCTCGCCGCCGTCCTCGGCCGGGCCGCCGCTGAGGATGTTCTCCGTACAGGTGACGAGGGCGGTGTCGCCGGCCAGGTTGACCTTGACGTCGGTCAGGAAGAACTGGATGTACTCGGTGTTCGCCATGATCAGGGCGTACGAGCGCAGTACCTCGCCGCGGCCCGACAGGACCGGCCAGCCCGGGTGGATGCACGAGATCTCGTCGTCCAGCCAGAGGCCGGAGAGCTTCTCGAAGTCGCCGCGCTCCATGGTCTCGTAGAACGTCGTGTTGGCCTCTTCGACCAGCTCGATGTCGGTACGGCTCACCGGGCGGCCCCGACGGCGCGCGCGACGCGGACGGCGTCGGCCGTGGCCCGCACCTCGTGGACGCGCACGGCCCAGGCGCCCTCGTAGGCGGCGATCGCGGAGATCGCGGCGGTGGCGGCGTCCCGTTCCCGCGCGGGTGGCGGGGCGTCGCCGTCCCGGGCGAGGACCCGGCCGAGGAATCGTTTGCGGGACGCGGCGACGAGCAGCGGACGGCCCAGTGCGCGCAGGTCGGCGAGGTGAGCGACGAGGGCGAGGTCGTGCTCGGCCTGCTTGGCGAAGCCGAGGCCGGGGTCGATGACGATCTGCTCGGGGGCGACGCCGCCGGAGACGACGGCGTCCATGCGCTCCCTGAGCTCCGTGACGACCTCGGCGACCACGTCGGCGTAGACGGCGCGGCTGTTCATGTCCTCGCTGAAGCCGCGCCAGTGCATGACCACGAAGGGGACACCGGCGGCGGCGACGGCCGGGACCATCGCCGGGTCGGCGAGACCGCCGCTGACATCGTTGACGAGGACGGCCCCGGCGGCGACGGCCCGCTCGGCGACGGAGGCACGCATGGTGTCGACGGAGACGGTGACCCCTTCGGCGGCGAGGCCACGGACGACGGGGATGACGCGGCGCAGCTCCTCGTCCTCGTCGACCCGGCTGGCGCCGGGCCGGGTGGACTCACCGCCGACGTCGACGAGGTCGGCGCCCGCGGTGACGAGGTCGAGGCCGCGTTTGACGGCGGCGGTCGTGTCGAACCAGCGGCCGCCGTCGGAGAAGGAGTCGGGCGTCACATTCACGACCCCCATGACGGCACAGCGATCCCACTCCGGCAGCCCGCGCAACGTACTCATACGCCCAGCCTAGGGCCGCGGGCCGACGGCTCGCCCCGCGCGGCCGTGCCGCGGGGCACCGGCCGGGGCCCGCCGCGGGCCCCTCATGCTGCGCGGATCTCCCGTTCCTGCGTCATCGGTGTGATGTGCGCGCACGGGCGGGGCGGGCGCGGGGCCCTGCGCCGGGGGAAGAGGCGGGGGAGCGCCAGGGTGACGAAGCCCTCCGCCTGCATCGCGGCGAAGCCGATCCTGGGCAGGTCGCGGGTGTTGCGGAAGACCACGAAGCGCGGTTCCCAGCGCGGCCGGAACTTGGCGTTGAACTTGTACAGCGACTCGATCTGGAACCAGCGGGAGAGGAACACCAGCAGTCCGCGCCACAGCCGCAGCACCGGGCCGGCGCCGATCTTCTCGCCGCGGGCGAGTGCCGAGCGGAACATCGCGAAGTTCAGGGAGACCCGTTCGATCTTGAGTGCGGGGGAGGCCTGGAGCGCCGCGACGATGAGCAGTTCGTTCATGCCCGGGTCGGCGGAGCGGTCGCGCCGCATCAGTTCCAGGGACATGCCGTCGGTGCCCCACGGGACGAAGTGGATGATCGCCTTGAGGTCGCCGTAGGGGGAGGTCCCCGGCTCGTCGTCCGTCTTGTGCGCCGTGGCTATCACCGCGTCGCCGTCGTCCGGGTCGCCGATGCGGCCCAGGGCCATCGAGAAGCCCCGCTCGGTGTCGGTGCCCCGCCAGGCCTCCGCGGCCCGGCGGATCTGCTCCAGCTCCTCGGTGGAGATGTCACGGGCGCGCCGGACGCGGGTGGTGTAGCCATTGCGCTCGATGCGCTTCACCATCTGGCGAACGTTGCGCATCGCGCGCCCGGTGAGCGAGAAATCCGCGACGTCCACCACCGCCTCGTCGCCCAGCTCCAGGGCGTCCAGGCCCGTCTCACGGGTCCAGACCTCGCCGCCGGTCTCCGAGCAGCCCATCACGGCCGGGGTCCAGGAGTGCGCCTTGGCCTCGTCCATGAAGCGTTCGATGGCGCCCGGCCAGGCCTCGACGTCACCGATCGGGTCGCCGCTGGCGAGCATCACGCCGGACACCACCCGGTAGCAGACCGCGGCCTTGCCGCTGGGCGAGAAGACGACGCCCTTGTCGCGCCGGAGCGCGAAGTGGCCGAGCGAGTCGCGGCCGCCGTGCCGGGTGAGCAGGTCGCGCAGCCGGCGCTCGTCGTCCTCGGTGAGCCGGGCCGCCGGGTGCTCGGGCCGGAAGGCGAGGTAGATCGTGGTCACGGCGGTCAGCAGGCCGAGGGCGCCGAGCGAATAGCCGACGGTCCAGGACACGCTGCCGGAGTAGTCGACGGGGCCCTCGAAGCCGAAGAGCCCGTAGAGCACGTGCTCCAGACGGTCCACCAGGCCAGGGCTGCCGACGGTCCTGCCGGGGTGCGCGCTGACGATGACCAGACCGAGGCCGAGGGAGCCGGCGCCCATCAGGACGAAGTTGGCGAGCGCCTTCCAGCGGCTGCGCGGGTCGGGCAGCGCGGCGAACTCGCCCCGGTGGCGCAGCAGCAGGGTCAGCAGGAGCAGCGAGACCAGTGCGCCGATGACCGAGTGCCGGTAGACGAACTGGCTGACCGCCCCCACGGGCAGCAGGATCACCGCGGCCCGCCAGGCCCGGCGCTTGTGCCGCTTGAGCCCGTGGGCGAGCAGCAGGAGCAGGACGCCGGCGCTCAGCGAGAGCGCGGCGGCGAACGGGCCCGTGGCTCCGGGGAGCACTTCGGCCAGCGTGTGCATGCGGCTGTGCCGGAACCGGGGGAACACCCCGGCGGCAATGTCGATCAGGCCGACGAGTGTGCAGGCCGTACCGACCAGCGAAGGGACCGCCTCCGGTCGGGGACCGCGCAGGAGGCGGCGTACCCGATTCGGAACCAATCCTGATTTGTCCCCATCTACCGTTGCAGACATCGCTTCCCGTGACTCCGCGAGAGATCCTGTGTCCGAGGGCCGCAGGTCGGTGGGCTCCGGACGATTTGCGCTCTCTAGGACGGGACTTCAAGGGGGCGGGTTCACTCACTCACAGGAAATTCTCACGGAAGAAAGCTCACGCGACTCATGGGTCTGACCAGTAACAAAGTTCTGGCCTTGGCCGTCCTCGTGGCCGTTCTGCTGTTCGCCGCCACCATCTGGCTGTGGCCGCGGCTGGCCGGCCGCAACTGGCGTGCCGTCACGGGAAGGGTCGGCATGCTGCTGGTGACCCAGCTCGCCCTGTTCGCGGCGGTGGGGCTCGCCGCGAACAACTCCTTCCTCTTCTACGGCTCGTGGTCCGATCTCTTCGGCCGGGAGCAGGACATGGGCGTGGTGGTCGACCACTCGGCCGGCGCGAAGCGCATCAAGGTGGTCGAACGGAAGCGGCTGGACGTGCCGGGCGGCGCGCGGCCGGCGGTCGGCGGACAGATCCAGAAGATCGTCGTCTCCGGCGAGAAGTCGAAGATCGACAGCCCGGCGTACGTCTATCTGCCGCCGGAGTACTTCCAGCCCGAATTCCGCAGGAAGACCTTTCCCGCGACGATTGTGCTGACCGGATATCCGGGTACCGCGGAGAACCTGCTCAAAGGGCTGAAGTATCCGCAGACCGCCTGGCAGGAGGCGAAGAGCGGCCGGATGCAGCCGACGGTTCTCGTCATGCTGCGACCGACCGTCGCCCCGCCGAGGGACACCGAGTGCGTGGACGTTCCCGGTGGTCCGCAGACGGAGACGTTCTTCGCGAAGGACCTGCCGAAGGCCGTCTCCGAGACGTACCGGGTCGGGGCCAAGCCCAGGAACTGGGGCCTCATCGGGAATTCGACCGGCGGTTACTGCGCCTTGAAGATCGCGCTGCACCACCCGGGGCAGTTCTCCGTGGGCGCCGGCCTCTCGGCGTACTACAAGGCCGCCGACGACCCGACGACCGGCGACCTCTTCCACGGCGACAAGAAGGCGAAGAACCGGGCCAATCTGCTGTGGAGCCTTGACCACCTGCCACAGGGCGCGTCGTCGTTCCTGGTGACGACGTCGAAGTCGGGCGAGGGCAATCTCAAGCCGACCGGGCACTTCATCAAGAAGGTGAAGGCGCCCGCGCGGGTCTCGTCGATCACGCTCGACAGCGGCGGGCACAACTTCAATACGTGGCGGCGCGAGATCGCGCCCGCGCTGGTGTGGATGTCGGGGCGGCTCCAGGCTTCGTGAGGCCGGGATCGCGCGTCGGCGGTGCCTTGTGCTCGGGGTGCGCGCCACGGCGGACCTGCGCGGGTCGCCGCGACGCGCGTTCCGGTCAGCTCCTGGCGGCTTCCGTGATCGTCGCGATCGACTCCAGGTCGACCTCCGTACGGGGAATGGCCTGCGCGTCCGCGTCGATCGAGCGGCGCAGCGCCTCGTGCAGCCGGGCCGGCGTCAGCACCCCGAGGAAGCGGCCCGTCTCCTCCTTGTCGATCACCGCGATCCAGCCCGCGTCGTGCTGGAGCATGGTGGAGAACGCCTGCTTGAGGGAGGCGCCGACCGGCAGCCATGCCTCCATCCGGCGCGCGTGCTCGCGGACGGAGCCCTTCCTGAGCGCCCCCTCGGCGGACAGCCAGCCGTGCAGGTTGTCGTCGCCGTCCAGGACGACGGCCCAGCGTGAACCGAGTTCCCGGGGCAGTGAGTCGTCGAGGTGGACGACGGGGGGCTGCTCCAGGTCCCCCTCCTCGATGGGGGTCACCGAGAGGCGCTTGAGGCCGCGGTCGGCGCCCACGAAGTCGGCGACATAGGGCGTCGCGGGCGTGCCGAGCACCGCGGCCGGGGCGTCGAACTGCTCGATCCGGCCCTGCCCGTAGACGGCGATACGGTCGCCGAGGCGGACGGCCTCCTCGATGTCGTGCGTGACGAACAGCACGGTCTTGCGCACCTGGGACTGGAGTCTCAGGAACTCGTTCTGGAGATGTTCACGGACCACCGGGTCGACCGCGCCGAACGGCTCGTCCATCAGCAGCACGGGCGGATCGGCGGCCAGGGCGCGTGCCACGCCGACGCGCTGGCGCTGGCCGCCGGACAGCTGCTCCGGGTAGCGCCCGCCGTACGTCGTGGGGTCCAGGCCCACCAGATCGAGGAGTTCGGCGGCGCGGGCCCTGGCCTTGGAGCGCTGCCAGCCGAGGAGATGGGGGACGGTCGCGGTGTTCTCCAGGACCGTTTTGTGCGGGAAGAGGCCGACCTGCTGGATGACATAGCCGATACGGCGGCGGAGTTGGACGGGATCGATGGTCGATATGTCCTCCCCGTCCAGAAATATCCGGCCACTGCTGGGCTCGATGAGGCGGTTGACCATCTTCATGGTGGTGGTCTTGCCGCAGCCGGACGGTCCGACGAGCGTGACCAGTTCACCCTCGGCCACCTCGAACGACAGGTCGTCGACGGCTGTCGTCCCGTCCGGGTATCGCTTGGCTACGTGCTCGAAACGGATCATGGTTCCCCATTGTGACGGGTGTTGTGTGAAAGCCATGTTGCTGCAATGTGGCGGCCCTCGGCGATTGTCAGTGGTCAGGGATATGGTCGCCAGACATACGTTCGGCAGAGGTGGGGAGGTGGGGGTGCATGAGCATGCAGCAGGCCGCGCGGAGCTGTCTGGAGGCCAATGACTGGATCTGCGGGGAATACCTCCGCACCCGCAGCCAGGAGTTGACCGACGCGACGGTCGAGCACATCTGGATCACCGTGGCATCGGTCCTGATCGGTCTCGCCGTCGCCTTTCCGCTGGCGCTGCTCGCCCGCGCGAAACCGGCATTCGCCGGTCCGGTGCTCGGTCTGACGACCCTGCTCTACACGATTCCGTCGCTGGCGATGTTCTCGCTGCTGCTGCCGGTCTTCGGACTGTCGGCCGCGCTGGTCGTCACCGGTCTCGTGCTCTATTCACTGACCATTCTCGTGCGGAACATCATGGCCGGTCTGGAAGCGGTGCCGGCCGAGGCGCGGGAGGCCGCCCGCGGCATGGGATACGGACCGGGCCGGCTGCTGTGGGAGGTCGAACTGCCCCTCGCGCTCCCCGCGTTGATGGCCGGCCTGCGCATCGCCACGGTCTCGACCATCGCCCTGACGACGGTCGGCGCGCTGGTCGGCAAGGGCGGCCTGGGCAATCTCATAGACGACGGCGTGCAGACCACCTTCAAGCCGCAGGTGCTCACCGCCTCCGTGCTGTGCGTGCTCCTCGCGGCCGTCGCCGATCTGCTGCTGCTCGGCGTCCAGCGGCTGCTGACGCCCTGGACCCGCATACGCACGGCGCAGCCGGGCACCGTGCCTCCGGGCTCGAAGCCGCCCGGCTCGGCGCCCACGGGCACTTCCGGTCCCGGCCCGGTGCATGCGGTCACGGCCCGGCAGGGCACGGCGAAGGAGGCCGTCTGATGGGGGTCATGGCGGATGCGTGGACCTGGCTCACCACCGGAGCCAACTGGTCCGGCGAGAGCGGTGCCTGGCACCGGCTGGGTGAGCATGTGTACGTCAGCGGGGTGGCCCTCGCCCTCGCCTGCGCGATAGCCCTGCCCATCGCGCTGTGGCTCGGGCACCTGGGCAAGGGCGGTGCGCTCGCGGTCAACATCTCCAACGCGGGCCGCGCCATCCCCGTCTTCGCCGTCCTCGCCCTCTTCATGCTCACACCGCTGCGCAGCGCCGGTTACGCACCGACGATCATCGCCCTGGTGCTGTTCGCCGTGCCGCCGCTGCTCACCAACGCCTATGTGGGTATGCGAGAGGTGGACCGCGCGGTCGTGGAGGCCGCGCGGGGCATGGGAATGTCCGGCGGCCAGCTGTTCCTCCGCGTCGAACTGCCCCTCGCCTATCCGCTGCTCATGACCGGGCTGCGGTCCGCCGCGGTGCAGGTCGTCGCCACGGCCACCATCGCCTCGATGGTCGGCCAGGGCGGCCTCGGCCGCATCATCACCGCGGGATTCAACACGTACAACACCCCGCAAGTGGTGGCCGGCGCACTGCTCGCGGCGCTGCTGGCCCTGCTGGTGGAAGGGGCTCTCGTGGTGGCCGACCGGCTGATCGACCCGCTCCGCAAGTCCGTGTCGACCGTGTCGCCCCTGTGACAGCGGTGCCTTCCTCACCGTGAATTCTTTGAACCCCTGGACGGAGAACCTGATGAGCAAGACCTCGCGCATCGCGGGAGCAGTACTGGCGGTTGCGGCGCTGACGGGTTCCCTCGTCGCGTGCGGCGGAGACAGCCTAGAGAAGTCGGACGAATCCGGCTCGAAACCGGGCGGTTCGGGCGCGAAGGGCACGCTCGTCGTCGGCGCCGCGGCCTTCACCGAGTCCAAGGTCCTCGCCGAGCTCTATGCGCAGATCCTGGCGGACGCCGGATACAAGACCTCGGTCACCACGGTGAAGAACCGTGAGCTGTATCAGCCCTCGCTGGAGAAGGGCGAGATAGACGTCGTACCCGAATACGCGGCGACGATCGCCGAATTCCTCAACGCGAAGGTGAACGGGCCGAAGGCGCCCGACGAGAAGCCCGTCGCCTCCAGCGATGTCACGGCCACCGTCGCCGCGCTCACCAAGCTCGCCGAGCCGCGCGGTCTGAAGGTGCTCCCCGCCGGCGATGCCGTCGACCAGAACGCCTTCGCGGTCAGCAAGGAATTCGCCGAGAAGAACAAGCTCAAGACCCTTTCCGATCTCGGGAAGTCGAAGCTGAAGGTGAAGATCGCGGCGGGCGACGAGTGCGAGGTCCGCCCGTTCTGCGCGCCGGGTCTGAAGAAGACGTACGGCATCGACGTCACCGGTATCGACCCCAAGGGCGTCGGCACCCCGCAGGCCAAGCAGGCGGTCAAGGACGGCACCGACCAGCTGGTGCTGACCACGACGACCGACGCCGTACTGGACGGACTGGTCTTCCTCGAGGACGACAAGAAGCTCCAGAACGCCGACAACGTCCTGCCCGTGGTCAATGCCAAGGACGCCGGCGCACCGGAGGTGGCGGCCGCTCTCGACAAGCTCACCAAGGCGCTGACCACCGAGGATCTCGCGGAGTTGAACCGCAAGGTGGACGCCGAGCGGGCCAAGCCGCAGGACGCCGCGAAGGAGTATCTGGAGTCCAAGGGACTCCTCACGAAGTAGGCCGTGGACGGCCCGGCATTCTCGAACGAGAGATTTGCCGGGCCGACACCCCATTCGGCGTCTACGCACGGTAAATTTCAGGCCATGCCACGTGGACGCCACCGCCATTCCCCGCCCCTTCACAGGCTGCTGCCGCCGTCGGCGGTCGCCGGAGCGTCGGTGCTGTGTGCCGCCGGCGCGTGGTTTCTGACGGAGCCCGTCGTGCTCCGCACCCTGGTCACGGCGGCGACGGCCGCCGCGATCACCGGTGCGGTGCTGATGCGCAGTTGGGACCGCGCGGCCGGCCGACAGGTCGCCGACCTCACCCGCGGCCGCGCCAGCGACGCCTGGAAGACCGAGGAACAGATAGCCGAACTCGAGGCGGACCTCGAGGAATCACGCGATCTGCGCACCAAGCTGGACGCGCGGCTGCGCGCCAAACGCGTCGAGCTCGCCGCCCTGCGCGGGGAGCACGCGGCCCTGCTGCGCCGCTACGCCACCGCCGAGACCGAGCGGGCAGGCGTTCTGGAGGACCGTCGCCGGCTCGCGATCGAGGCGTCCTCGCCCAAGGCGCTGATGCCGGCCGGCTCCACGCCCACCCCCTCGACCTATCTGCGCGCCTCCATGGCGCTGGACAACCTCTCCCGCAACGCCGCCGCCCAGGAGGCGAAGCGCACCGTCGAGGAGGCCCGCAAGCGGGATCTCGCGGAACGGGCCCGTGAGGCGGACGAGCCGCAGGGGAAGCACGCGGCGGCCGCCGGCGGGGAGCAGCACTCCCGTCCGACGTCCGCCCTCCCCGCCAGGCGCCCTGTTCCGGTGGCGGCGGCGATCGTGCCGTACGGCCCGAGGCGCCGTCCCGGCAAGCGCCGCCCCGAGGGAGGCTTCGACTTCTTCGGGAACGCCATCGCGGCCACGCCGGCCGACGGGACCGACGGCGAGGACACGCAAAAGGCGATCGAGGCCGCGCAGCAGGAGGACCTCGCCGATGTGGTGGGCGAGGAGGCCCTCGCCGCGCAGCGCACGGACGGCTCCCGCGCGGTGGGCAAGGTCATCGACCTGACCGAGCACGACGAGACGGAACAGGTGGACATCACGAAGCTCCGGAAGGCCGTCAGTTCCTGACGCGCGGTCCTGAGCGTCACGGGCGGTCGGCGGTTTCCGCCGGCCGCCCGTCTCATTTGTCGATGTCGCCGACGACGAAGAACAGCGAGCCGAGGATCGCGACCATGTCCGCGACCAGCGTGCCCGGCAGCAGCTCGGTGAGCGCCTGGATGTTGTTGTACGACGCCGAGCGGAGCTTGAGGCGGTACGGCGTCTTCTCGCCCTTGGAGACGAGGTAGTAGCCGTTGATGCCCAGCGGGTTCTCGGTCCAGGCGTAGGTGTGCCCCTCGGGCGCCTTCAGCACCTTGGGCAGCCGCTGGTTGATCGGTCCCGGCGGGAGGGTCTCGATGCGGTCCAGGCAGGCGTCCGCCAGGGCCAGCGCGTTGTGCGTCTGCTCCAGCAGCACCTCGAAGCGGGCCAGGCAGTCGCCCTCGCTCCGGGTGACCACCTTCAGGGTGTCCTGCAACTCCCCGTACGCCAGATAGGGCTCGTCGCGGCGCAGGTCGAAGTCGACGCCGGACGCGCGGGCGATCGGACCGCTCACGCCGTACGCGTGGACCGCTTCGGGGGACAGGACGCCCACCCTGCGGGTGCGGCCGCGGAAGATCTCGTTGCCGAGGACCAGGTTGTCGTAGATGTCCATGCGCGAGCGGACGTCGGCGACGGCGTGCCGGGCGCGGCCGAGCCACCCCGCCGGGAGGTCCTCCTTGAGGCCGCCAACCCGGTTGAACATGTAGTGCATCCGGCCGCCGGAGACCTCCTCCATCACGGTCTGGAGCTCCTCGCGCTCACGGAACGCGTGGAAGACCGGTGTGATGCCGCCGAGTTCGAGCGGGTACGAGCCGAGGAACATCAGGTGGTTGAGGACCCGGTTGAGTTCGGCGAGGAGCGTACGGGTCCACACGGCGCGCTCGGGGACCTCCATGCCGAGCATGCGCTCGACGGCCATGACGACGCCGAGCTCGTTGGAGAAGGCGGAGAGCCAGTCGTGGCGGTTGGCGAGCATCACGATCTGGCGGTAGTCGCGGGCCTCGAAGAGCTTCTCGGCGCCGCGGTGCATATAGCCGATGACCGGTTCGGCGTGCTGGATGCGTTCGCCGTCGAGAACGAGGCGGAGGCGGAGGACGCCATGCGTGGAGGGGTGCTGCGGGCCGATGTTGAGCACCATGTCGGTGCTTTCCGCCGCGCCGCCGATGCCGACCGTCGTCTCCGTCATGGCGCCAGTATCCCCGACGGGGTACGGGACCTCACGGGTCCCCGGGCCCCGGCCCGTATCCCCTGGGCCGACGGGCCGGGCGGCCGCGACCGCGACTCAGGCCCTGGGCGGGATCCCTCCGCCCACGAGCTGGATCCCGCCCGCCCGCGCGCCCGGCCGCGCTCCGCGCTTCGGTACCCGTCGGCCTCAAGCCGTGCCATAGTGCCCGGCGGCCCGGACCGCGCCCCAGTCCCGACGGCCCGGGGGCGGATCCCCGGCGGCCCCGGGCCGGATCCCACCCGCCCGGCCCTGCCCCGAGCTGGATCCCGCTCTCCCGGCCGCGCCCCCTGCTTCGGTACCCGTCGGCCTCGGACCGTGTCCCAGTCCCCGGGTGGCCCGGACCCGCGACTCAGTCCCCGGCGGCCCCGGGCTGGATCCCCTCCGCCCCGGGGCCGGATCCCTCCGCCCGCACGCCCGCACGCCCGCCCGCCCGGCCGCGCTCCGCGCTGCGGTACCCGTCGGCCTCGGAGCGCCTCAGTCCCGGCGGCCCGGGGCGGATCCCCTCCGCCCGGGGCCGGGTCCCACCCGCCCGGCCGCGCCCCGCGCTTCGGTCCCGTCAGCCTCGGAACGTGCCCGCGCTTCGGTACCCGGCGGCCCCGACCATGCCCCAGTCCCCGTCGGCGCCGATCTGGATCCCCGGCGGACCGGGGCCGGGGCCGGGTCCCACCCGCCCGGCCGCGCCCCGCGCACGGACCGTGCCCGCGCTTCCGTACCCGGCGGCCCCGGACCCGTGCCTCAATCCCCGGCGGCCCCGGCCGCCCCCGCCGCCCCCGGCACGCGCTGGAGCAGCCAGCCGAAGTCGCCCAGGCCGCCGTGGGCCGTCAGTTCCGCCGCCTCGCCCGCCTGCGACAGCGCACGGACGTAACCGGCCGGGTCCGTCGAGGCGAGGGACAGGGGCGGGCGGGTGCCCGAGACGCCGAGCGTGCGCAGCGCCTCCCGTTGCGTCGTCAGTTCCGCCCCCGGCAGCGCGCACGCGTCCAGCGCCACATGGGCCGTGAGGTCGCAGCTGCCGTCGGGGACCGGGCGTACCTCCCGGCCCTCCCGGAAGCCCGTCAGGGTGCCGAACGGCGGCCGTGACCCGGCCGTGTGGGCGTAGTCCACCGCGACCGCGAGCCCCGCCCGCAGTGTGCCGGCCGCCCGCGCCCACTCCTCGTCGCGCGGCCGGCCGATCTCCGCCCGGCTGCCGGGCTCCTTCAGCGGCCACCAGCGGTCCAGCCATGCGGCGTCCGCGCCGGTGACCGGCGGGCCGAGCCGCTCGCTGCCGTCCGGTCCCACGAGGACCAGCCGCGGGACGCCGTCCTCGTCCGCCTCGGCGACGTCGACGGGCACGTTGTCGAGCCACTCGTTGGCGAACAGCAGCCCCTGAACACCGGCCGGAGGCTCCGCCACCCACGCGATGCGGTCGTCGAGGCCCTCGGGGCGTGCCGCCTTCTCCACGGCGTACGCCCGTACCGGGAAGTCCGCCGGAAGCGCCGCGAGCACACCGGCGGCCAGCTCGCCGCGGCCCGCGCCCATGTCGACGAACGTCAGGTCCCCGGATGTCGCCAGTTCGTCCGCCGTGCGCCGCAGCAGTGCCGCGACGGCCGCGGCGAAGAGCGGGGAGGCGTGCACGGAGGTACGGAAATGTCCCACCGGTCCCTCGGGCCGCAGATAGAAGCCGCCCGGCCCGTAGAGCGCGCTCCGCGCGGCTTCCCGCCAACCCGGCCACTGACACGTCTCATCCGTCACGGGCCCAAGTCTCCACCTTGCGGAGTACGCCTCCGCCCACCGGATCGCTCTGCCGGTTGACCCCTGCACCTATGTACGTTCCCTACTCTGGGTTACGTGCAGCGCCTCTATGACTTCATCCGCAGACACCCGACGGGCGTCGACACCTTCTGGGCTGTCGTGCTCGGCGGGATCTCCCTGCTGTGGGCGGCCACGGTTCCGGTCGGGGTCGGCGACAAGTGGACGGCGGCACTGGTCGTGCTGCTGCTCAGCCTGGTCGTGGCGCTGCGCCGTCGTATGCCGGAGAAGATGCTGGTCCTCACGGCCGCGCTGGGGGTCGCCCAGCTCGTGCTGGACATCCAGGTCAACCCTGCCGACTTCGCGATGCTGGTGATCATCTACACCGTCGCCGCGCACGACCGGTCGCCCTGGGCGTCCCGGCTGGCCCTCGTCGGCGGGCTGTCCGCGGCCACCCTGGCGCAGCTGCGCTGGCCGATGGAGGAGACCGGCACCTGGGGCAAGGTCTTCTTCACGGTCGTGCTGAGCGTGCCGTTCGCGCTGGCCTGGGTGCTCGGCGACTCGATACGCACCCGTCGCGCGTACTTCGACCAGCTCGAGGAGCGCGCGACGCGGCTGGAGAAGGAGCGCGAGGCGCAGTCGAAGGTCGCGGTCGCCGCGGAACGCGCCCGCATCGCCCGTGAACTGCACGACGTCGTCGCGCACAACGTCTCGGTGATGGTCGTCCAGGCCGACGGCGCGGCCTATGTGCTGGACGCCGCGCCCGACCAGGCCAAACAGGCGCTGGAGACGATCTCCACCACCGGCCGCCAAGCGCTCGCCGAGATGCGCCGGCTGCTGGGAGTCCTGCGCACCGGGGACGCCCCGGAGAGCGGTGAGTACGTCCCGCAGCCCGATGTGCAGCAGATCGAGGACCTCGTGGAGCAGGTGCGCCACTCGGGTCTGACGGTGGACTTCAAGATCGAGGGAACGGCCCGGCAGCTGCCGAGCGGCGTCGAACTCACCGCGTACCGCATCGTGCAGGAGGCGCTGACCAATACGCGCAAGCACGGTGGCCCGGAAGCCGGAGCCAGTGTGCGGCTGGTCTACTTCGACGACGGTCTCGGACTGCTGGTCGAGGACGACGGCCGCGGCTCGGCGCACGAGCTGTACGAGGACGGCGGCGCCGACGGGCGCGGCCACGGGCTCATCGGCATGCGGGAGCGCGTCGGTATGGTCGGCGGCACGCTGGACGCCGGGCCGCGGCCCGGCGGCGGCTTCCGGATCAGCGCCCTGCTGCCCCTCAAGCCCGCCCACTAGCCGTGCGACCCGGCCCGACAGTCCCGACCCGTACCGGCTCACTCCCGCTCCAGACCCCACAGCCCCGAGAGACCGAGGACCCCGCTGCCATGTCCATCCGTGTGATGCTCGTCGACGATCAGGTGCTGCTGCGCACGGGATTCCGCATGGTGCTCGCCGCCCAGCCCGACATGGAGGTCGTCGCGGAGGCGGGCGACGGGGCCGAGGCGATCGAGAACCTGCGGGCCACGGCCGTGGACGTGGTGCTGATGGACGTCCGTATGCCGAGGCTCGACGGCGTCGAGGCGACGCGGCGGATCTGTGCCGCGCCCAACCCTCCGAAGGTGCTGATCCTGACCACCTTCGACCTGGACGAGTACGCGTTCTCCGGGCTGAAGGCGGGCGCGAGCGGCTTCATGCTGAAGGACGTGCCGCCCGCCGAACTGCTCGGTGCGATCCGCTCGGTCCACAGCGGGGACGCGGTCGTCGCCCCCTCGACGACCCGCCGCCTCCTGGACCGCTTCTCCCCGATGCTGCCGAGCAGCGGAAGCGAGCCGCAGCACAAGGAGCTGGAGCGGCTCACGGACCGGGAGCGCGAGGTGATGCTGCTGGTCGCCCAGGGCCTGTCGAACGGCGAGATCGCGGCCCGGCTGGTGCTGTCGGAGGCCACGGTGAAGACCCATGTGGGCCGCATCCTGACGAAGCTGAACCTCCGCGACCGGGTGCAGGTGGTCGTGCTGGCCTACGAGACGGGCCTGGTACGCGCGGGCGGCGGAGCGGCTTCCTGACGCGCGCACGGCGGGGACGGGGATCCGGCACATCCGCCGCGACCGACAGCCGCGTACGGCCTCTCCGCCGGACGGCCCGGCGCCCGAATTCGGCTAGCGCAGCACCGTCTCCAGGAAGTCGCTGCCCAGCCGCGCCACCGCGGAGACGTCCAGCTGGTGCAGGACGTACCGGCCGCGCCGGCGCGTGGAGACGAGCCCGGCCTTCTTCAGCACCGACAGATGCCGTGACACCTCCGGCGCGGTGATGTTGTACGCGTCCGCCAGCTCGCTCGTCGTGTACGCGGCGCGCGCCAGGTTGCGGCACAGCCGCATCCGCATGGGGTGGGCGAGCGCCTCCATCCGCAGCTTCAGCAGCTCGACGGGCGCGGGGCCGGGCAGTCCGGGCGAGCCGACCGGGTAGTGGATCACCGGCCGCCAGCCCGGCGCGTGCAGCACCATCAGATGCGGCCAGCCGAAGCTCGACGGCACGAACGAGAGTCCGGCGCCCACCGAGGGGTCGACGGCCGTCGTCCGCCCGTCGGCCAGCTTGTCGGCGCTGATACGGGTCCGGTCCTCGTCCACCGTGAGCGCCGGGGAGACGTCGTACAGCGCGTCGGCGAGGCCCTTGTGGCGCAGCAGTTCGGTCTTGTGCCGGGCGTCGGCGGCCAGTTGCGGTGCGACGCGGCGCCAGGTGTCGGCGAAGAAGGCCTGGTCGCAGTCCTCGAAGAGCCTGCGCACCCAGGCGCGCACGGACGCCGGGTCGTCCAGCAGCCGCCGGGTGAAGTCGAGTTGCTTGGGTCCGCGGGTGGCGGCGAGTTCGAGCGCCCGCTCCCGCCGGGCGGGGTCGGCCAGCGCGGACGGGCCGGCGATTCCGTACGTACTGGCGCAGGTGAACTCCAGCGCCGCCGACACGAACCGCTCGTCGTCGAGGCGGTCGAGCAGGTCGAGCTCCTCGGCGATCGTCGCGCCCGTGCGGCCACCCGCGCCGCCGAGGGTCGCGGGCAGCCCCGCGAACGGCATGAAGACGTCGGAGAAGGTGGACCGCCACAGGAAGTCCGCCTCGTGCAGGCGGTCCGCGAGATCGGGCTTGAGCCCGGCGGCGGTGGCCGTGGCCCAGCCGTGCAGGCCCGGATGGTGCGCCGGCTCGGCCAGCGCGTGCAGGGCGACGCCGAGCTCGGCGAGGGGAGAGATGTCGAAGACGATGCGCTCCTGAGGGAGCCCGCTGATGTCGATGGTCACGCTCACAGGTCCCATGGTGCGGGGTGCGCGCAATCGTCCGACCGCCGGTTGACGCGGCTCGTCAATCGGCGCGACGGGCGGTGGGGGACCGGCGCAGCGTTGAGGACATGAACGCCATGCAGCAGCACATGATCGACAGCTACCGCGCCTCCGTCCTCGGCACCCCGCCTCCGCCGCAGCCGGGCGTGCACGACTGGCAGGTCGCCCGCGAACTGGGGGCGGAGATGGCCCGCGGCCCGGGCCTCCTGCGGACCCTGCGGGCGAGGCTCCACACAGCGGAGCGACCCAGGGCGCGTAACGGCTGACGCGCAGGGTGCGCGGGCGGTGCCGTGCCCGCAGGACCTGCCGGACCTGACCGGGCCCCCGCAGCCGTGGGCGTTGTCCGCCGCCCGCCGCTCCTACCCCACCCGCCCCAGAAACCCCTTCAGCGCCTCCCTCACGTCCTGTGCCGACCACTCCAGCCCTTGCGACGCCACCGTCACCTCCGTGACCGACAGCCCCGGCGGAGAGCCGTCCGAGAACCATCGGCGGAACAGCGTCACCCCCGTCTCCTCCGCCTGGGCCACCGCCGCCTCGTTCAGCGCGTCCGCGTCGTACGGGAGCCAGACCTGGAACTGGTGCGTGTGCGGAATCTGCGGGTGCACGCGGAACCAAGGGGCGTCGCTCTCGCGCAGGCCCTCGTCCAGCGCCGCGGCGACGGTCTTCGCGTGCGCCACGTAGGACGGCAGCCGCGGCAGTTCGCGCTCCAGTCCGAGCAGCGCCGACAGCGCCGCCGGGTACTGCTGGAACATCAGGCCCCCGTACCGGTGCCGCCAGGCGCGGGCCTCCGCGATCAGGTCCGCGGGGCCCGCCAGCGCGGCGCCGGAGAGCGCGTCGAGGGACTTGTAGAAGGACACGTACACGCTGTCCGCGAGCGTGGCGATCTCGTCCAGCGGGCGGCCGAAATGCGTCACGCACTCCCACAGCCGCGCGCCGTCGAAGTGGACGACGGCGTCCCGCTCCCGCGCCGCCTCCGTCACGTCGACCAGCGAGTCCCACGACGGGAGGACGAAACCCGCCTCCCGCAGCGGCAGTTCCAGCATCAGGGCCCCGAAGGGCTCCTCGAAGTCCTGGATCTCCTCCGCCGTCGGCAGCCTCGGTTCCGTCGTCGGGTGGACCGTCCGCAGCCCGCTCACCGCCGAGAAGGCGCCGCGCTCGTGCATCTCCGGGTGGGCCGTGGGATGCAGCGCGACCGTGCTGTTCCCCGTCCGGCCCGCCCAGGACCGCAGTGCCACCTGCTGCGCCATCGTCCCGGTCGGGAAGAACGCGGCCTCGGGGAACCCGAGCAGCCGCGCCACCCGCCGCTCCAGCTCGGCGACCACCCCGTTGCCGTACACATCGGTCCAGTCGTCCAGGTCGTAGACCTGGCCGGCATCCGCCGCGAGGGCCGTCAGCCGCTCCTGGATCCGGTGATCGGCGGACGCTCGCCAGAGCACCCGGTCCGATCCGCGCCACGCGGCCAGCCTGCGCCGCCGCTCGTCCTGTTCGCCGGTGTCAGTCACCCCTCGATCATTCCCCACAGCCTGTGGACAACCGGAAGAGCGGGGGCCCTGCTGGCGTAGCATGACGGGAAATCGTCCGGTACCCCCCGCGGACTGGAACGGAAGGCCCCCACCGCGTGAATGCCACAGCACCACAGGAACCGCTCGACCCGCGGGACCGCCCCGCACGCCTGACCGTCGGCGTCGTCGGAGCGGGCCGTGTCGGACCGGCGCTGGCGGCGTCGCTCCAGCTCGCCGGGCACCGCCCGGTAGCGGTCTCCGGAGTCTCGGACGCCTCGGTGCGACGAGCCGCCGTCCTGTTGCCCGACGTGCCCATCGTGACGCCCGCCGACGTCCTCGCCCGCGCCGATCTGGTCCTGCTGACCGTCCCCGACGACGCCCTGCCCGCCCTCGTGGAAGGCCTCGTCGAGACCGGTGCCGTCCGCCCGGGACAGCTGCTGGTGCACACCTCCGGGCGGTACGGCGTGGGCGTGCTGGACCCGGCGTTGCGGGCCGGCGCGCTGCCTCTCGCCCTGCACCCCGCGATGACCTTCACCGGCACGAGCGTGGACGTCCAGCGCCTGGCCGGCTGTTCGTTCGGGGTGACCGCCCCGCAGGAGCTGCGGCTCGCCGCCGAGGCGCTGGTCATCGAGATGGGCGGCGAGCCCGAGTGGATCGAGGAGGAGGCCCGCCCGCTCTATCACGCGGCCCTCGCCCTCGGCGCCAACCACCTGGTGACCCTGGTGGCACAGTCGATGGAGCTGCTGCGTACGGCGGGGGTCGCCGCCCCCGACCGGATGCTCGGACCGCTGCTCGGCGCGGCCCTCGACAACGCCCTGCGATCGGGCGACGCCGCCCTCACCGGCCCCGTGGCCCGCGGAGACGCCGGCACCGTCGCGGCGCACGTCGCGGAGCTGCGCAAGCACGCGCCGGGCACCGTCGCCGGCTATCTCGCGATGGCCCGCACCACCGCCGACCGGGCGCTCGCCCACGGGCTGCTCAAGCCGGAGCTGGCCGAGGACCTCCTCGGTGTGCTGGCGGAGGACGACGCGCGATGAGCTTCCGCATGGTGACGACCGCCGACGAACTGCACACCCTGAGGGCCGTGGGCGGCACCCGCGCCGTCGTGATGACCATGGGCGCCCTGCACGAGGGCCACGCCTCGCTCGTACGCTCCGCCCGCGACCTCGTCGGCCCGACCGGCTCGGTGGTCGTCACGGTCTTCGTCAACCCGCTGCAGTTCGGCGCGGGCGAGGACCTCGCCCGCTACCCCCGCACCCTCGACGCCGACCTCGCGACCGCCGAGGCCGCAGGCGCCGACATCGTCTTCGCGCCCTCCGTCGACGAGGTGTACCCCGGCGGAGAGCCCCAGGTCAGGATCTCCGCCGGCCCCATGGGCGAGCGTCTCGAAGGGGCGTCCCGGCCGGGCCACTTCGACGGCATGCTCACCGTCGTCGCCAAGCTCCTGCACCTCACGCGCCCCGACATCGCTCTCTACGGCCAGAAGGACGCGCAGCAGCTCGCGCTGATCCGCCGGATGGCGCGCGACCTGAACTTCCCGGTCGAGATCGTCGGCGTACCGACCGTGCGCGAGGAGGACGGTCTCGCCCTCTCCAGCCGCAACCGCTACCTCTCCCCGGCCGAGCGGATCACCGCGCTCTCCCTGTCCCGGGCCCTGTTCGCGGCCCGTGACCGCCTCGCCGCCCAGCAGGCACTGCACGCCCGCGCCGAGGCGACCGCCGGCACGCTCGCCCGGGCCGCCGCGCTCTCGGCCATAGGGGAGGCGCGCGCCGCCGCCGACACCGCGGCCGTCGCCCAGGCAGGTCCCGGCTGCGCCGACGCCGTACGGACCGCGGCGCGCACCGTCCTGGACGAGGCCGCGCGGCTCACTCCGCCGCTCGCCCTCGACTACCTCGCCCTCGTCGACCCGGCCACCTTCGCCGAGATTTCCGACGACCACCACGGCGAGGCGATCATCGCCGTCGCCGCGAAGGTCGGCGGCACCCGCCTGATCGACAACATTCCCCTGACGTTCGGAGTCTCCACGTGACCGGCATACGGCTGAACGCCCCCGCGCCCGGCTGGGCCATCGCCGCCGACGTCGTCGTGGTCGGCTCGGGCGTCGCCGGCCTGACCGCCGCGCTCCGCTGCGCCGCCGCCGGGCTCTCCACGGTCGTGGTCACCAAGGCCCGCCTGGACGACGGCTCCACCCGCTGGGCGCAGGGCGGCATCGCCGCCGCGCTGGGTGAGGGCGACACCCCCGACCAGCACCTGGACGACACCCTCGTCGCGGGCGCCGGACTGTGCGACGAGGAGGCGGTCCGGGCCCTGGTCACCGAAGGCCCGGACGCCGTGCGGAGGCTGATCGCCACCGGCGCCCACTTCGACACCTCCGCCGCCGGCGAGATAGAGCTCACGCGCGAGGGCGGCCACCACCGCCGCCGTATCGCGCACGCCGGAGGCGACGCGACGGGCGCCGAGATCTCCCGCGCACTGGTCGAGGCCGTCCGCGACGGGGGCCTGCGCACCATCGAGAACGCCCTGGTCCTGGACCTGCTCACGGACGCCGAAGGCCGTA
Source organism: Streptomyces sp. NBC_00306 (assembly GCF_036169555.1). Taxonomy (GTDB): domain Bacteria; phylum Actinomycetota; class Actinomycetes; order Streptomycetales; family Streptomycetaceae; genus Streptomyces; species Streptomyces achmelvichensis. Next base: position 4,529,751 of record NZ_CP108032.1, read on the forward strand.
CGGCGGGAGTCACCCTGCACGTCATGGGCGAGGGCCAGCACGACGGCGTCGGAGCCGTCCACGCCCCGGCCGTCGTCCTCGCCACCGGCGGTATGGGCCAGGTCTTCTCCGCCACCACCAACCCCGCGGTCTCCACCGGCGACGGTGTGGCACTCGCGCTGCGAGCCGGGGCCGAGGTCTCCGACCTGGAGTTCGTCCAGTTCCACCCGACGGTGCTGTTCCTCGGGACGGACTCCGAGGGCCAGCAGCCGCTCGTCTCGGAGGCCGTCCGCGGAGAGGGCGCCCATCTCGTCGACGCCGCCGGCACCCGCTTCATGCTCGGCCAACACGAACTCGCCGAACTGGCGCCCCGCGACATCGTCGCCAAGGGCATCATGCGCCGGATGCAGGAACAGGGCGCGGCCCACATGTATCTGGACGCCCGCCACTTCGGGGCCCGGATGTGGGAACAGCGCTTCCCGACCATCCTCGCGGCCTGCCGGGCCCACGGCATCGACCCGGTCACCGAACCGATCCCGGTCGCCCCCGCCGCCCACTACGCCTCCGGCGGCGTACGCACCGACCTGCGAGGCCGCACCACGGTCCCGGGGCTGTACGCCTGCGGCGAGGTCGCCTGCACCGGTGTCCACGGCGCCAACCGGCTCGCCTCCAACTCCCTGCTGGAAGGCCTCGTCTTCGCGGAGCGCATCGCGGCCGACATCGCCTCGCGCGCACCGCTCTCCGCCGGCGAGCCCGTCGCTCCTGCCAGCCCGTCGGAACTGCCGCTGATCGCCCCCGAGGCGCGCGTCGAGATCCAGCGGATCATGTCGCAGGGCGCGGGCGTCCTGCGCTCCGCCGCCAGCCTGACGGAGGCCGCCGCCGCACTGGAAGGTGTCCACCGCGCGGCCGTCGAGGGCCAGGAGGGCCCCGCCAAGACGGCCGAGCCGGGCGTGGAGTCCTGGGAGACCTCGAACCTGCTGTGCGTCGCCCGCGTCCTGACCGCCGCCGCCCTCGAACGCGAGGAGACCCGCGGCTGCCACTGGCGCGAGGACCAACCCGACCGGGACGACACCACCTGGCGCCGCCATCTGGTGATCCGCATCGAGCCCGACCGCAGCCTCGTCGTCCGCCGCACCGAGAGCACCGCGTTCCCCGCCACCTCCGCCGCCACCGTCCCCGACGCCCCCAGGGAGCACCAACCGTGAGCACGCCCGAAGAACGTCCGCGTCCCGTGGACGTACCCCTGATCCAGATCGGCGCCCCGGCCGAGTCCTCCGGGGGCTGCGGGGACGCCTGCGGCTGTGCCGGCGGGGAGGAGGGGTACGACGAGCTGGAGTGCGGGCTCGACCCCGCCCTCGCCGCGATGCTCGCCGACGCGGGCCTGGACCCCGTACAGGTCGAGGACATCGCCCACCTCGCCCTCAGCGAGGACCTCGACGGCGGCGCGGACGTGACCAGCCTGGCGACCGTTCCCCAGGACGCCGTCGCCACCGGCGACTTCACCGCCCGCGAGGCCGGCACGGTTGCCGGCCTCCAGGTCGCCGAGGCGGTGCTGTCGGTGGTGTGCTCGGACGCGTTCACCGTCGAGCGCCATGTGGACGACGGCGACCGCGTCGAGGCCGGCCAGAAGCTGCTCTCCGTCACCGCCGACACCCGTGACCTGCTCACCGGTGAACGCAGCGCGCTGAACATCCTGTGCCGCCTCTCCGGCATCGCGACCGCGACGCGGGCCTGGTCGGACGCGCTGGAGGGCACGAAGGCGCGGGTCCGCGACACCCGCAAGACCACCCCGGGACTGCGGGCCCTGGAGAAGTACGCCGTCCGCTGCGGCGGCGGCGTCAACCACCGCATGTCCCTCTCGGACGCGGCCCTGGTCAAGGACAACCACGTGGTGGCCGCGGGCGGCGTCGCGGCGGCCTTCAAGGCCGTACGGAACGCCTACCCGGACCTCGCGATCGAGGTCGAGGTGGACACCCTCCACCAGGTCCGCGAGGTCCTGGACGCGGGCGCGGACCTCATCCTGCTGGACAACTTCACCCCGGCGGAGACCGAGGAGGCCGTCGCGATCGTCGCCGGCCGCGCCGCTCTCGAATCGTCCGGGCGGCTCACCCTCGACAACGCCCGGGCGTACGCCGAGACGGGCGTCGACTACCTCGCGGTGGGAGCTCTGACCCACTCCTCCCCGATCCTCGACATCGGCCTCGACCTCCGTGAGGCTGACGTCTGATGCTGCTCACCATCGACGTCGGCAACACCCACACCGTGCTGGGGCTGTTCGACGGGGAAGAGATCGTCGAGCACTGGCGCATCTCCACGGACGCCCGCCGCACCGCCGACGAACTGGCCGTCCTCCTCCAGGGCCTGATGGGTATGCACCCGCTGCTCGGGGACGAGCTGGGCGACGGCATCGAGGGGATCGCGATCTGCTCGACCGTCCCCTCGGTCCTCCACGAGCTGCGCGAGGTGACCCGCCGCTACTACGGCGACGTGCCCGCGGTCCTCGTCGAGCCGGGCATCAAGACCGGTGTGCCGATCCTGATGGACAACCCCAAGGAGGTCGGCGCGGACCGCATCATCAACGCGGTCGCGGCGGTCGACCTCTACGGCGGACCCGCGATCGTGGTCGACTTCGGTACGGCGACGACGTTCGACGCGGTGAGCGCGCGGGGGGAGTACGCGGGCGGTGTGATCGCCCCGGGCATCGAGATCTCGGTCGAGGCGCTGGGCGTCAAGGGCGCGCAGCTCCGCAAGATCGAGCTGGCCCGGCCGCGCAGCGTGATCGGCAAGAACACGGTCGAGGCGATGCAGTCGGGCATCGTCTACGGGTTCGCGGGCCAAGTGGACGGCGTGGTGCGCCGGATGAAGGGCGAACTGGCGGACGAGGCGGACGAGGTCACGGTGATCGCGACGGGGGGTCTGGCGCCGATGGTGCTGGGCGAGGCGTCGGAGATCGACGAGCACGAGCCGTGGCTGACGCTGATCGGGCTGCGGCTGGTGTACGAGCGGAACGTGTCACGGATGTAGGTGCGGGGTGCTTGTGGCTCGGGCCCTTGTGGCTGAGCCGCTTGTTCGGTGCGGGTGCGTGTGGCTCGGGCCGAGGTTCTCGTGGCGCGGCCGGTTGTTCGGTTCGGGCCTTTGTGGCTCTGGCCGAGGTGCTTGTGGCGACGGCCGCGGTGAGAAAGCCGTCCGGACACCCCCTCCGGAGAACCCGAACCCCGGACCCACCCACCACCGGGCGCCCCGCACAGACACAAGGGCACGCCCGGGTTGGGTGAATAAACCGATTTGAGCGATTTCGCACGTATTGTCAGTGCATGCCCACGCCATACGGTTCCCGCGGCGGCATGGCCTTCAGCGCAGACGAGCTGCGTGTGCTCCGACGCGCCCTCGCCGTTGCCCTCCATCCCGTCCCCCTCCCCGACGAGGACGTCCAGGCCTGCCTGCGTCTGGCCGACTCGGTGGACGAGGCGTCCCGCGAGGCAGGCCGGCTGCGCGCCTTCCTCCTCGCCGACCTCGGCCGGTACCGCTCCGCGCTCCCCGGCACCGCGGCGAGCTATCTGGAGCTCCTCCAGGACGCTCTGGCCACCGGCTACGACCCGCGTCCCGAGGACCTCGCCGCCCTGCGCACCCTGCGCGGCAATCCGGTCGGCGTGGCCGTGCTGCACCGCTGTCAGGCGCTCGCCGAGCAGTCCGTACGGGCCAGGCTGGCGGGCCGCTGCACACCCGCGCCGCGTACCCGTCTGCTGGCCCTCCCCGGCGGTCGTGCCTCGGGGGACGCGAAGCAGCAGCCCCGGCCGGAGCCGAGGAAGCCGCAGCCCAGCAAGCCCGAGCCGGGGGAGCGCCCGGTGCCCAAGCCGTCCGAGGTGTTTCCGCCGCGCCGCCGGCCGATGCCCCCGCCGGAACAGCTCGCCGCGGGCTAGCTACTCTGGGAGGCATGGACTACGTATCCGCGCTCCTGCCCCCCGTGGTGATGGCCGTCTTCTTCACCGTCCTGGTCGTGACGATAGTCAAGAGCCAGGGCGGCCCGAACAAGGCCAAGGAGGACGCGATCGTGGACGCCGCGATCGCCCGTGCGGAGTCCACCCGCCAGGCCGGCCGGGACGTCTGACCCGCCCCGACGCAGCACCCGCGCACCCGCGCGACCAGGACGTACGGCAGAGCTCCAGCCGTACGTCCTTTTTGTACGTCATTACCGCTCATTCCCCCTTCTCCCACTATGGTGGCGATGTGCCCCGCCAATTGGGAGACCTGGAAGACGCCGTCATGACACGCGTCTGGCAATGGAACCGGCCGGTCACCGTCCGGGAAGTCCTGGAAGACCTTCAGCAGGAACGGTCCATCGCCTACACGACGGTCATGACCGTAATGGACAATCTCCATCAGAAGGGCTGGGTCCGGAGGGAAGTCGAGGGCCGCGCCTATCGATATACGGCTGTCTCGACGAGAGCCGCCTACTCCGCCGCCCTGATGAACGAGGCGTGGTCGAAGAGCGACAACCCCGCGGCCGCACTTGTCGCCTTCTTCGGGATGATGTCGTCCGAGCAGCGGGAGTCCCTGCAAGCCGCCGTCCGGATCGTTCAGGGCGACGAGGTCGCCGACGGCGGTACCGCCGCGGGGCGATAGCGTCATGACATGCCTTATGCCCCAGCAAATGCCATCACCGTCCGGCGGGCCAGGACGTCCGATGTGCCCGAGGTCCGCCGTCTCGTCGATCCGTACGTGAGTGAAGGCATCCTCCTCGACAAAGCGACGGTCACTCTTTACGAAGCCATCCAGGAGTTCTGGGTCGCGGAACACGACGAGGACGGCACCGTCGTCGGCTGCGGCGCGCTCCATGTGATGTGGGAAGACCTCGCGGAAGTCCGCACTCTCGCGGTGGATCCCGCCCACAAGGGCGCCGGCATCGGGCATCTGGTGCTCGACAAGCTCTTGGACACAGCCCGCTGGCTCGGGGTGCGACGGGTTTTCTGTCTCACCTTCGAAGTGGACTTCTTCGGCAAGCACGGCTTCGTGGAGATCGGTGAGACTCCGGTCGACGGAGATGTCTACGCCGAGCTGCTGCGTTCCTATGACGAGGGCGTCGCCGAGTTCCTCGGGCTCGAACGAGTGAAGCCGAACACCTTGGGCAACAGCCGGATGCTTCTGCACCTGTGATCACCGGGAAGAGCCGGAACCCTATGTCCGAATCGCGCACGTTTCCCGCGTTCTCGAGGTTCTGAACCTCTGCCAAGGGTTTGTGTTTTCCAAGGAAAAGCGGTTTCCTTTCCGCGTACTGCATTTTCGATGAAAGGAAATCCGGTGGCACAGAAGGTTCAGGTCCTTCTTGTCGACGACCTCGACGGCGGCGAGGCGGACGAGACCGTGACGTTTGCGCTGGACGGCAAGACCTACGAGATCGACCTCACCACCGCCAATGCGGACAAGCTCCGCGGTCTGCTGGAGCCCTACGCGAAGAACGGCCGTCGTACCGGCGGTCGCGCCGCGTCCGGCCGTGGCAAGGGCCGTGCGGCCGCGAGCGGCAACAAGGACACGGCGGAAATCCGTGCCTGGGCCAAGGCGAACGGCTACGAGGTCAACGACCGCGGCCGGGTGCCCGCCACGGTCCGCGATGCCTACGAGAAGGCCAACGGCTGAGTAAACGGCCCTGCATTCACCCGCTGCGTATTCCTGCGCAGCAATCGGGCCCGGTGGCACTGCGTCGCCATCGTGTCCAGGAGCCGTACGAGATCGGGGCCGGTGCCCCGGCCGGTTCCAGCGCTGCGTCCGAAGGGCGCCAGCGCCGGAAGTGTCGGTTCCACCTCGCGCCCGGGCACGGGGGGCCGCATCCACACGGCGGCCCCCCGCGAGCCGGGCCATCCGGGCGGCGGCGGGGCGGTCATCCGTCCTCCCGGGCCGGCGGCCGTGAGGTCCAGGGCGATTCCGCCCCATCCCAGCCAGTCGAGCAGTCCGGGCACCTCGTCCGCGCTGCCCGCTGCCACCAGCAGGCGCATCCGGTGCCCCATCAGGGCGACAGGGCTCGCCAGGTCCGTGCGGCGCAGGACGGCCGCCCCGGCGTCGGCCGGCAGTTCCAGCACGTCGAAGCGCAGCCCGGTGAGCAGTTGCACGGGGAAGCAGTCCGCCGCGGCCCAGCCGAGCTCGGTCTCGTACCACTGGGCGCGGCCGTCGTCGGCGGGCGTGCGGGGGAGCGGGACGGTGAGGGCCATACCCCGGGAACTCCCGGGACGGTGCGCGAGTTACGTAGAGTGTGCGTGCGAATGCGTCCGGTAGCGGCATCGGGGGCGTCCGGGCGCAGTCGGGGGCGCAAGGTTGTTCGCCCGTAGCTGAGGGAACCTGCGCGCGCCGCATGGAGTGTCACTGCTTGCGGGTAAGACATTCCTAGTGGGGAGGGGCGACACGCTCGCCAGGCCGTCTCACGTTCGCCATCGGCGTAGTCAAGGTGAGGGTATCTGCCTGGCCTGCGGGAACATCGTCTCGCACCATCGGGTTGGAGCAGTTGTCGGCGTTCAGGGGTCAGGAGGCCGCTTACGGGTGTCGGCAGTTGGAATGAGCGGTCCCCGCTTGCGGGACTAAGCTGCGGAAGGACAGGGAGGGGACCGACCCCTTACTGCCTGACCGCTCTGAGGAGCGATTAACGATGTTCGAGAGGTTCACCGACCGCGCGCGGCGGGTTGTCGTCCTGGCTCAGGAAGAAGCCCGGATGCTCAACCACAACTACATCGGCACCGAGCACATCCTCCTGGGCCTTATCCACGAGGGTGAGGGTGTCGCCGCTAAGGCCCTGGAGAGCCTCGGGATTTCGCTCGAGGCGGTCCGCCAGCAGGTGGAGGAGATCATCGGCCAGGGCCAGCAGGCCCCGTCCGGGCACATCCCCTTCACGCCCCGTGCCAAGAAGGTCCTGGAGCTGTCGCTCCGCGAGGCTCTTCAGCTGGGCCACAACTACATCGGCACCGAGCACATCCTGCTCGGCCTGATCCGCGAGGGCGAGGGCGTCGCAGCCCAGGTGCTCGTGAAGCTGGGCGCCGATCTCAACCGGGTGCGGCAGCAGGTCATCCAGCTGCTCTCCGGATACCAGGGCAAGGAAGCCGCCACAGCAGGCGGCCCGGCCGAGGGCACCCCCTCGACCTCGCTCGTCCTGGACCAGTTCGGCCGGAACCTCACCCAGGCCGCTCGTGAGTCCAAGCTCGACCCGGTCATCGGGCGCGAGAAGGAGATCGAGCGGGTCATGCAGGTGCTGTCCCGCCGTACCAAGAACAACCCCGTGCTCATCGGCGAGCCCGGCGTCGGCAAGACGGCGGTCGTCGAGGGCCTGGCGCAGGCCATCGTCAAGGGCGAGGTGCCCGAGACCCTCAAGGACAAGCACCTCTACACCCTGGACCTGGGCGCGCTGGTCGCGGGCTCCCGGTACCGCGGTGACTTCGAGGAGCGTCTGAAGAAGGTCCTCAAGGAGATCCGCACCCGCGGCGACATCATCCTGTTCATCGACGAGCTCCACACCCTCGTGGGTGCGGGTGCCGCCGAGGGCGCGATCGACGCCGCCTCGATCCTCAAGCCGATGCTGGCGCGAGGCGAGCTGCAGACCATCGGCGCCACGACGCTGGACGAGTACCGCAAGCACCTGGAGAAGGACGCGGCCCTCGAGCGCCGCTTCCAGCCCATCCAGGTCGCGGAGCCGTCGCTGCCGCACACCATCGAGATCCTCAAGGGTCTGCGCGACCGGTACGAGGCCCATCACCGGGTCTCCATCACCGACGAGGCCCTCGTCCAGGCCGCGACACTGGCCGACCGGTACATCTCGGACCGCTTCCTGCCGGACAAGGCGATCGACCTGATCGACGAGGCCGGTTCCCGGATGCGCATCCGCCGGATGACCGCGCCGCCGGACCTCCGCGAGTTCGACGAGAAGATCGCGGGCGTGCGCCGTGACAAGGAGTCGGCGATCGACTCCCAGGACTTCGAGAAGGCGGCCTCTCTCCGCGACAAGGAGAAGCAGCTGCTCGCCGCGAAGGCCAAGCGCGAGAAGGAATGGAAGGCCGGCGACATGGACGTCGTCGCCGAGGTCGACGGCGAGCTCATCGCCGAGGTCCTCGCCACGGCGACCGGCATTCCCGTCTTCAAGCTCACCGAGGAGGAGTCCTCCCGCCTGCTGCGCATGGAGGACGAGCTCCACAAGCGCGTCATCGGTCAGAAGGACGCCATCAAGGCGCTCTCGCAGGCTATTCGCCGTACGCGAGCGGGTCTGAAGGACCCGAAGCGCCCCGGTGGCTCGTTCATCTTCGCCGGCCCGTCCGGTGTCGGTAAGACCGAGCTCTCCAAGACGCTCGCCGAATTCCTCTTCGGCGACGAGGACGCGCTGATCTCCCTCGACATGTCGGAGTTCAGCGAGAAGCACACGGTTTCGCGTCTCTTCGGTTCCCCGCCCGGATACGTGGGTTACGAAGAGGGCGGCCAGCTCACCGAGAAGGTGCGCCGGAAGCCGTTCTCCGTCGTCCTCTTCGACGAGGTCGAGAAGGCCCACCCCGATATCTTCAATTCCCTTCTGCAGATCCTGGAGGACGGTCGCCTGACCGACTCCCAGGGCCGCGTCGTGGACTTCAAGAACACGGTCATCATCATGACGACCAACCTCGGGACCCGGGACATCTCGAAGGGGTTCAACCTGGGCTTCGCCGCGCAGGGTGACACCAAGACGAACTACGAGCGGATGAAGACGAAGGTCAACGAAGAGCTCAAGCAGCACTTCCGGCCCGAGTTCCTCAACCGTGTCGATGACACCGTGGTCTTCCACCAGCTGACCGAGGAAGACATCATCCAGATCGTCGACCTCATGATCGCCAAGGTGGACGAGCGCCTGAAGGACCGCGACATGGGTCTGGAGCTCAGCCCCACGGCCAAGTCGCTGCTCGCCAAGAAGGGCTACGACCCGGTTCTGGGCGCCCGGCCGCTGCGCCGGACGATCCAGCGCGAGATCGAGGACATCCTCTCCGAGAAGATCCTCTTCGGTGAGCTGCGCCCCGGTCACATCGTGGTCGTGGACACCGAGGGCGAAGGTGAGGAGAAGAAGTTCACCTTCCGCGGCGAGGAGAAGTCGGCTCTGCCGGACGTCCCGCCGATCGAGCAGGCGGCAGGCGGCGCAGGCCCGAACCTGTCGAAGGACGCGTAAGCGCCCGAAGGCCTGACAAAGGGGCTGCCCCGGACCATTGCGGTCCGGGGCAGCCCCTTTGCTGTGCCTCGCCCCGGGATCGGGGTGTCAGCAGAGCGCCGGCTTCCGCCAGGAGCATTCGAGATCGGCCGGGGCCTCGGATGCGCGGCGCGGCTTCGGCGGTACGGCCGTGACCGTGTCGTTGGCCGTGTCGGACTTCGCCAGCGTCACCACGATCGCGTCCTCGATGCTCTTCACCGAGGACGCGAGGTAGTTGTTGAGCACGACGCTGTAGGTGAGCTCACGGCCGGCCGCGTCCTTCACATAGCCGGACAGCGCGGATGCGCCGGTGAGCGAACCGGTCTTTCCGCGGGCGTTGAGTGCCGCGGCGGTCCCGCACATGCGGGTCCGCAGGGTTCCGCCGGTGAAGCGGTCCGGGTGGCACGCCACGGGCAGGGAGGCATACCAGTCCGCGTACCAGGGGGCGTCGCGGACGGACAGGAGCAGGGTGGTCAGCTGCTCGGCCGGGAAGAGGTTCATCCGGGACAGACCGGAGCCGTCGACCTGGCGCAGCTCTGCCGTGTCGACGCCTTCCTGTTTGAGATAACCGTCCACCGCCGCCAGGCCGGCTGCCCAGGTGCCGCGGCCCGACGTCTCCCGGCCCATGGTCTTGGTGAGCGTCTCGGCGTGCATGTTGTTGGACAACTGCATGAACGGGACCATCAGCTCCCGCAGCGGCATGGACCGGTGGGAGGCGAGCTCCTTCGCGCCGGCCGGTGTGGGCCGGCCCAGCCGGGGCGGTCCGGCGACGCGGACACCGTGGCGGGCGAGCGCGTCGGAGAAGACCGCGGCCGCGTAGCCGGTCGGCTCCCAGACGGCGATCCACTCCTTGGTGGCACCGGCGCCGACGGGAATGTTGCCGCTGACCGTGATCGTGTTGGTGCCGTGCTGCCGCTCGACGGAGAGGGTGTCCGGCTGCCCGGCGGGGACGGTGGTGCCGCGCACGTCGAGGCGTACGTAGTCCGTCGGCGGTGTCACCTTGATCCGTGGCCGGGCGCCGGGCCGGGAGCCCGGGAGGGCCTCCACGATGACCGTGCCCGAGTCGTAGTCGGTGTCGGGGGCCACCGTGAGGGGTGAGATCTGCGCGGAGTAGTACGAGGACTCGTCGTCCGACGCCCATGAACGTCCGAGCCGCTGGGTGTCGAAGCGGGTGTCGTCGGCGACGAGCCTGCCGGTGACGCGTCTGATGCCGGTCGCGGCGACGTCGGCGGCGAGCCGGTCGTAGTCCTGCGCGAGGGCGGTCGGGTCGCCGCTGCCGCGCAGATACAGGTCGCCGCGGAGTGTGGAGCCGTACCGCGGGCCGCCGGCGAGCACGTCGGTGCGGTAGCGGTAGTCGGGCCCGAGCAGCGCCATCGCGGCGACGGAGGTGGCGAGCTTGGTGTTGGACGCGGGCATCAGACGGTCCGCGCCGGTGCGCTGGTAGAGCCGTTCGCCGGTGGTGGCGTCGGCGATCACCACGCTCGCGGCGCCGCCGTCCATCCGGGCGTCGGCGAGGATCGTGTCGATGGCCCCCTTGAGGCCGTCGTCCGACGGCCCGGCTCCGGCGGGCGCGCTCCAGGTGAGTGTGGACGTGAGGATGCAGGCGAGCCCGATGACGACGGGCCGGATCCGGGCGCGGCGCTGTCCGCGGCGGTTCGAGCGAATCACGGGTCTACTCATGGCACAGGAGCATCCCGGAGGTGGCCTCGCGCGGGAAGGACGCCGGTCGGCCCGGTGAGCCCCCTTTTCAGGGGCGTTTTATGGGCGAAACGGGCATACAGGACTTGGGTGTTGGTGTGGCCTGGGCAACATTCACCCGCCTCCGAGGGTCCCTCGCTCGTGACAAGGCACACAGGCCCATCCGGTCCTACTAGCCGGAATAGGAGCATGGTGCGCCGCTCGGCCGGGCCCTTCGGTCCTGGCGGCGGGGGGACCTTCGGCCCATCGGCGGACGAATGGGTCGGATCCGGTCCCCATGGGGGCCCCGCCCCACCGGTACATGCGATTAAACCCGTTTTCGAGGGGATATCTCCCCGTGTTTCCGGTGCGCTTCTCGATCATGGTCGAGGGGTGTCAAGAGTCCGATTCCTGGCGCCGGAGCTACGACGCAATGTCGTAGATGGGGGGTTTGATGACGGATGGGCGCTTCGGTTACCAATGTGGAGCCAGCCCGGTGCGAGCGTGCCGGGTCCATTCATGCCCGGAGGTTCCCCCGAATGTCGAAGCGCATCAACCACCGTCTCCGCCCGTCCGTGCTCCGTACCCGTGGCACCGTCGTCGCCGCCGGACTCGGCGCCGTGATGGTCGTCGGAGCCGGTGCGGGTGTCGCCTCCGCAGCTGGGGGCACCACTGCGGCTGCTGACCCCGCGACCGCCGTGGCCGCGCAGGCCGATGCCCAGGCGAAGGCCGCTGTGAACGCGAAGGCCGTCAAGGCCAAGGCCGCGAAGGCCGCCGCGGCGAAGGCTGCCAAGGCCAAGGCCGCGAAGAAGGTCGCCTGGGTCAAGCCCGTCGGCAAGTACACGCTGAGCGCGAGCTTCAACCAGGGCGGCGCCATGTGGGCGCACAAGCACTCCGGCCAGGACTTCGCCGTCCCGGTCGGCACCACGGTCAAGGCCGCGAACGCCGGTACCGTCGTGAAGGCCGGCCCGTACGGCGGCGGCGACGGCGCCGCGTACGGCAACGCCATCGTGATCAAGCACGCCAACGGCAAGTACTCGCAGTACGCGCACCTGTCGAAGATCAACGTGGGTGTCGGTTCGCACGTGAAGACCGGCCAGTCCATAGCCAAGTCCGGCAACACCGGAAACTCCTCCGGCCCGCACCTGCACTTCGAGATCCGTACGACCCCGAACTACGGCTCGGCGCTCAACCCGGCCTCGTTCCTGCGCACCGTGGGTGTCACCTTCTGACATCCGCTCCGCGGTACGTCACCCGGTGACGCGGTGGGCCTGGCTCACCAGATCGATCGCGACCTCGAGGACAGCCTGGCGCTTGTCCTCGGGGTCGCCTTCGATTGTCTGGAGGAAGAACATCCCCGCGTGCATCGTGAAGAGCGCGCTGGCGCAGCGGACCTGGTCGGGCAGCGGGGCACCCGGCTCCTTGATCAGGTCCAGCAGGCCGAGCATGCGCTTCTTGAAGGTCTCGCCGATGCTCAGCTCGCGGACCGTCGCCTGGTTCTCCTGCATGAAGCGGAACAGGGGAGCGGCCTGGGTGAGGGCCTCGCTGTAGCGGCGCAGCAGTTCCTTCTTGGTGGCGAGGGTCTTCGGCTCCGCCTGGGCCCACTCCATCAGCTCGTCGATCGGCCTCGTCAGATCCTCGAAGAGGCTGATGACGATGTCTTCCTTGGTCTTGAAGTGGTAGTACAGCGCCGCCTTGGTGACATCGAGCCGCTCGGCGATCTCGCGCAGCGAGGTCTTCTCGTAGCCCTGCTCGGCGAAGAGTTCGAGGGCGACGTCCTGGATGCGCTGGCGTGTGTTCCCTCTGGCCATGGTCTCTCCCCAAGAACGCTCAAACTTACTTGACGCCCGGCTAGTGCGCGGTCTACCTTCCCCAGTGTAGTCAGCTAGCCGGGCGGCAAGTAAGTGCGTGGGGGAGTGGAACCGATGGACACCAGCAAGCGGGATCCCGAGGAGCCCGAGAAGAGCCAGGGGCGGGCCGCGAAAGAGCCGCGCAGTGTACGGATCGTGATCTTCGCGCTCATGATCGCGATGCTGCTGGCCATGCTCGACAACATGATCGTCGGCACCGCGATGCCGACCATCGTCGGCGACCTCGGCGGTCTGGAGCATCTGTCCTGGGTCGTCACCGCCTACACACTGGCCACCGCGGCCTCGACCCCGATCTGGGGCAAGCTCGGCGACCTGTACGGGCGCAAGAACATCTTCCTGCTGTCGATCGTGATCTTCCTGATCGGATCCGTGCTGAGTGGTATGGCACAGGACATGGGTCAGCTGATCGGCTTCCGGGCCGTCCAGGGTCTCGGTGCCGGCGGTCTGATGGTCGGCGTCATGGCGATCATCGGTGACCTCGTCCCGCCCCGGGAGCGCGGCAAGTACCAGGGCATGATGGCCGGTGTCATGGCCGTGGCCATGATCGGCGGACCGCTGGTCGGCGGCACGATCACCGACCACCTCGGCTGGCGCTGGTCCTTCTACATCAACCTCCCGCTCGGCGCCGTCGCGCTGGCGATGGTCACCGCCGTCCTCCACCTGCCGAAGCGCGGGCGCACCAAGCCGCGCATCGACTACCTGGGCGCGGCCCTGCTGACGGTCGGCATCACCTCGATCGTGCTGGTCACGACCTGGGGCGGTACGGAGTACGCCTGGGGCTCCGCCGTGATCATGGAGCTCATCGCGATCGGCGTGGCCGCGCTCACCGGCTTCTTCTTCGTCGAGACCAAGGCCGCCGAGCCGATCATGCCGCTGCACATCTTCCGCAGCCGCAACTTCACGCTGATGTCGGTGATCGGCTTCATCGCCGGATTCGTCATGTTCGGCGCGGTCCTCTTCCTGCCGCTGTACCAGCAGTCCGTCCAGGGCGCCTCGGCGACCAACTCCGGCCTGCTGCTCCTGCCCATGCTGATGTCCATGCTGGTCGTCTCGATGATCGCGGGGCGGGTGACCACCAACACCGGCCGGTACCGCATCTTCCCGATCATCGGAGCCGGACTGATGGTGACCGGCCTGTTCCTGCTCGCGCAGATGGACACCGAGACCTCGCGACTCGCCTCCGGCGTCTACATGGCCGTCCTCGGCGCCGGTATGGGCTTCCTGATGCAGATCACGATGCTGGTCGCGCAGAACAGCGTCGAGCTCAAGGACATGGGCGTCGCCTCCTCCGCGGCCACCCTCTTCCGTACGCTCGGCAGCTCCTTCGGCGTCGCGATCATGGGCGCCCTGTTCACGAGCCGGGTGAACCACGAGATGTCCGCCGGCGGCAACGCGGACCTCACCGAGCACTCCGCCCAGCTGGACGCGGCCGGCCTGGCCAAACTGCCGGACGACCTTCGCGAGGCGTACGAATTCGCCGTGTCGTCAGGGACGCACGGTGCTTTCCTCCTGGGAGCGTCGGTCGCCGTGCTCGGCTTCGTCGCGGCCTTCTTCGTCAAGGAGGTGCCGCTGCGCGGTGCCGCCCCCGCGAAGGACCCGGCGCCGCAGGACAAGGTCGCGGAGAGCGTCTGATCGCGTCCGGACACGGAGAGCGTCCGACCGCGGTGGGCCCGGCGCGGCGCTGAGGCTCCGCCCGGCCCGCTGCCCGGCTCACGGCCCCCGGTGTGTGCACACCGGGGGCCGTTGTCAGTGGCGCGTGCCAGCATCGGGGATGTGGACAGCACCACCGCGGCGCCGGCGCGCCTTGCCCATCTGCGGCAGCTGCGCCTCGCCAAGGACGCCATGGACCGCGACTGGGCCGAGCCGCTCGACCTGGACGCGGTGGCCGCGCATGCCGGGTATTCGCGCTATCACTTCGTCCGCGCCTTCAAGGCGGTGTACGGGCAGACGCCCGGCCAGTACCTGTCCCGCAGACGCATAGACCGCGCCGAGGAGCTGCTGCGCTCGGCGAACCTCTCCGTCACCGAGATCTGCACGCTCGTCGGCTTCAGCAGCCTGGGCACCTTCTCCACCCGGTTCAAGAAACAAACCGGGCTGACCCCCAGCCAGTACCGCGCCCGGCACGTCGGCCGCGGAGCCGCGCTGATCCCCGGGTGCTACGCCCTGCTGTACGCGGGGGGCTTCCCGGGCAGGAAGACCGCCGACGGGCCGGGCGCGGGCAGCACGGGGCCCGCCGGCGATTCCGGCGGCCCGGACACCGGCTCCGGCTCCCGCTCCGGCTCCTGCGATGTCTCCGCCGACAACTCCCGCGACGACTCCCGCGAGCTGCGCAATTCTGAAGAAGCCGGCTGACCGGGCCGCTGCCTACGGTGGCAGGGCAAGCAGGAATCACCCCTCGAGGAGCACCTCATGATCAAAGGCCTCGCCATTTCCACCGTCTGGGTCCTGGACCAGGACCGGGCGAAGGAGTTCTACACCGAGAAGCTCGGCCTCGAGGTCCGCACGGACATGACGATGGGCGAGGGCGGGATGCGCTGGCTGACGGTCGGCGCGAAGGACCAGCCCGACGTGGAGCTGACCTTGATGGTCCCGGACCCGTCGACGATGGACCCGGAAGCGGCCGAGGCCCTGAAGACGCTGGTCTCCAAGGGGGTCATGGGAGCGGGCGTGCTGGCCACGGACGACATCCACGGGGACTACGAGAAGCTGAAGAAGCGCGGCGTGGAGTTCCTCCAGGCCCCGCAGGAGCGGCCGTACGGCACCGAGGCGATCCTGCGCGACGACTCGGGGAACTGGTACTCCTTCACGCAGCGGCGCGAGGGCGCACTCGACTTCGACAAGGACTGGTCGTGCTAGGCCCCGGGCGATCTTGTCGGGCCTGTGACGACAGCTACGGCACCTCGCTGCTGACGCCACAGGCTGACCCTCGAAGATCGCCCGGACAGGACCTATCGGGCCTGCCGGCAGACAGGCCCTAGTCGTCGAGCAGCATCGGGAAGCTGCCCGTGCTCGTCGGCGCGTGCTCGGGCAGCCACAGCACCGCGATCGCGCCGCCCGACTCCCCGAGAGGCGTCGTGCCCCCCGGAGCCGCGTTGCGGAAGGTGAGCCGGGCGCCCAGGACCCGCGCCTGCCCCGCCGCGATCGTCAGGCCCAGGCCGTGGCCCGTCCCGGCGCGGTCGCTCGCACCCGTGCGGAAGCGGCTCGGGCCCTCGCGCAGCAGCGCCTCGGGGAATCCGGGGCCGTGGTCCCGTACCCGCACGACCCGTCCCTCGACGGTGACCTCGATCGGCGCCTTGCCGTACTTGGCGGCGTTGGTCAGCAGATTGAGGAGGATGCGTTCGAGCCGCCGCGGATCGGTGCTCACCCATGACTCGTGGACGATCCGTACGACCACATCGGGGTTGAGCGCGGCGATCCGGCGGCCGACGAACTCGCCGAGGGCTATCTCCTGGAGTTCGGCCCGCTCCGAGGCGCTGTCGAGTCTCGCCACCTCCAGGACGTCCTCGACCAGCGTCCGCATGGCCTGGGCCCGGTCCCGTACGAGCTCGGTGGGACGGCCGGGCGGCAGCAGCTCCGCCGCCGTGAGCAGCCCGGTCACCGGGGTGCGCAGCTCGTGCGCGATATCGGCGGTGACACGGCGCTCGGCCTCGATGCGGGCGTTCAGCGCGTCGGTGAGGGCGTCCACGGCCCGGGCGAGCGAGTCGGTCTCGTCGCGTACGAGACCGCCGATCGCGTCCCGGACGCGGACGTCCGTGTTGCCCTGAGCGACCGTCCGGGCCGCCGCGGCGGCCTTGCGCAGCCGCCGCGAGAGCTGCCCGCCGATCAGTACGCCGAGGGCGCAGCCGCCGAAGACCACCGAGACCGAGCCGATGATCAGCGCCCGGTCCAGGGCCTTCATCACGGTGGCGCTGCGGCCGGCGAACTGGGAGTGCAGGGAGAGGACGTCGCCGTTGGACAGCGGAACGGCCGCCCAGATCTCGGGCGGCCCGTCGTGGTGGTCCTGCACATAGCTGCCGCGGCGCTTCTCGCGCATCAGCTTCTGGAGCGCCTTGGGCAGCGCGGGGTCATTGATCTTGGTGCTGAAGCGCGGGTCCTTGTTCTTGGACGTCTCGTACCAGCGCTGGGCCAGCAGGACACGGTCCATCTGGACATCGCGCGCGTTGTCCAGCATCGAGACGCGGGCGGCGTTGTGCACGACGAGGCTCAGGGCCATGGCGATGAGCGCGCCGACGGCGGCGATCGCGATGCTGATCTTCCAGCGGACCCCGGTGCGCAGGGCGAAACGCTTCATGCCTTGAGCTTGTAGCCGAAGCCGCGGACCGTTTCGATCCGGTCCTGGCCGATCTTGGTCCGCAGGCGCTGGACATGGACGTCGACCACGCGGGTGTCGCCGCCCCAGCCGTAGTCCCAGACGCGTTCGAGCAGCTTGTCGCGGGAGAGCACCGTGCCCGGCGCGGAGGAGAACTCCAGCAGCAGCCGCATCTCGGTCGGTGTCAGTGCCACGGGCTGGTCGGCCTTCCGCACCTCCATGCCCTCGGTGTCGATCACCAGCTCACCGAAGGTCAGCACCGCACCCTGGCCGTCCTGGCCGCCGGACGCGAGCTCGCCGCTCGCCGCGCCACCGGCGTGACCGAAGCGGCGCAGCACCGCGCGGATCCTGGCGACCAGCACAGCGCCGTCGAACGGCTTGGTGACGTAGTCGTCGGCGCCCGCCTCCAGGCCCAGCACCACGTCGATCGAGTCGGCCCGGGCCGACAGCATGATCACCGGGACGGTCGACTCGTCGCGGATGCGCCGGCACAGACTCACCCCGTCGAGTCCCGGCACCATGACGTCGAGCAGCGCGATGTCCGGGCGGTTCGCGCGGAAGGCTTCGAGTCCGAGCAGTCCGTCGGGCATGGCGGTGACGACGAAGCCGTCGCGCTCCAGGGCCAGCTGGGTGGCCTCACGGATGACGTCGTCGTCCTCGACGAAGAGGACATGGGTGTCGGCCATCCGCTGCTCTCAGTTCCCGTCCGGTTGCGGCGCCTCGGAGGCGACCACGTCGCCCTCGCCCACCGCTCTGCTGAATTCGTTGCGCACCCAGTACTGCTGGGTGAACTTGCCGCTCGTCCAGTGGTACGTCGTGATCTCCTCGCCGGACGGCTCGTCCACCGGATCACCCTTGGCGTACACCTGCTTGGTCACGACCAGGTCGCCCCGGTCGATCGCGGAGTACACCGCGGGCTCCTCCGCCGCGAAGACATTCTCGTACTTGCTGCCGTTGTCGCGGTACACATACGTGCCCATGCCCACGGCGTCGCCGCAGGTCATCACGTTGACGACGACATCGGGCACGGTGCCGCCGGTCAGATTCCCGTACGAGGTGTCCACCGGGTACGAGTCGCGGCTGCACGGCTTGAGGTCGGCCTTCACCCGCTCGCTGACCTTCGGGTCGCTCTTGATCAGGTCCACCGCGTCCACGGTCTTGGCGAACTGCGTCTCGCCCGTCGAGGAGGCGCCGGCGGACGGGGTGGCCTTGGCGACGGCGTCCGCGTGTGCAGCGCCCTCGTCCTGCACTCCGGTGCCGCCGGTGGAACACGCGACGGTGAACAGGCCGACGGCGGCGAGCCCGGCAATCGCCGTGCCGCTCGCCGCCAGTGATGCCCTGCCGCCCCTGGTTGTCAGGCCGCGCACCTCTCCTGCCCCCGATCTCCCCCGTTGCCCTTCGGGCGCGGGAGATGCTTCACCTGCTCACCATCACGCCGCAGCTCGCCGCGCTCCAGAGCGCGCGCGTCCAGGTCCCGGCTCTCCAGCTCCTGACGGAGGCGGGCCAGTGCCCGGTGCAGTGTGCTCTTCACGGTACCTGCCGACATCCCCAGGGCGGCAGCCGTCTCCTCGGTGCTCATCTGCTCCCAGTGTCGCAGCACCACGACGCTGCGCTGCTTGGGAGCCAGCACCTTCAGGATGTCCATCAGCAGGGCGCGGTCGGCGCGCTGGTCGCTGCCGTCCTCGACGCTGGCGTCGGGCAGCTGCTCGGTGGGCACCTCTTCGAGGCGGCGGGCCCGCCACCACTCGGTACGCGTGTTGATCATGACGCGGCGGAGGTAGGCGTCGGCCAGCGACTTGTCGGCGATGCCGTCCCAGCGGCCGTAGGTGCGGGCCAGGGCGGTCTGCAGCAGGTCCTGGGCGTCGATCGGGTCGGGCACGAGACGCCGGGCACTGCGCAGCAGAGCCTCCTGCCGTGTGCGTACGTACTCTTCGAATTCGAGCACCTCGCCGTGCGCCATTCCAACCGCCTCCGTCCCCGTGACAAGCAACCGTGTTCCGTTACGCCACAGAAGCTACGGAGCGGTTGTCACGGCCCTGTGCGGAGCAGCCGTCGGACGGCGCACGGCCATCCATCGGTTGTGTAACAGCCGATGTTTCAGGTCCGGTTCGGGTGGGAAAGCCCCCCGTCCGGTCGGCAGGTGCTCAGCCCGGCAGTCGGTACGTACCGTCGTCCAGTGGCTCGACGAGCCCGTCGGCGACGAGTCCGTCGAGGGCGCGCGCCCGCTGCACGGGCTCGTGCCAGACCGCGTCCAGCGCCGACTGTGGGACCGGCACGTGCGCCTCCCGGAGAACGGCGAGGAGCCTGCCGCGCACCTGACGGTCGGTGCCCGCATAGGTCTGGCCCCGGCGGGCCGCGCCTTCGTGTGCGGGTTTGCCGGCCAGCCGCCAGGCGCACTGCCCGGCGATCGGGCAGCGGGAGCAGTCCTCGTTCCGCGCGGTGCACACCAGCGCGCCGAGTTCCATGGAGGCCGCCGCCCACCGGGCAGCCGTCCTCTCGTCGTCGGGCAGCAGCGCGCGGGCCAGCTTGCGCTCGGCCGCGGTGGTCGCCGTCGGCGGGTACTGGACGCCCGTCGCCGCCCGCGCGAAGACCCGGCGGACATTGGTGTCGAGGACGGCGTGGCGCTGGCCGTAGGCGAAGGAGGCCACCGCGGCCGCCGTGTACTCGCCGATCCCCGGGAGCGAGAGCAGCTGCCCGTGGTCGCTCGGCACATCGCCGCCGTGCCGCTCCGCTATCGCCTGCGCGGCTCCGTGCAGCCGCAGGGCACGCCGCGGGTAGCCGAGCCGGCCCCAGGCGCGAACGGCCTCGCCGGGCGCCTCGGCCGCGAGGTCGGCGGGCCGGGGCCAGCGGGCCATCCACTGTTCGTACACGGGAAGGACCCGGCTGACCGGAGTCTGCTGGAGCATGAACTCGCTCACCATCACGCCCCAGGCACCCGCATCGGGGCGGCGCCAGGGCAGATCACGGGCGTGCTCGTCGAACCAGTCGATGACGGGGGAGTGGAGGGACGCCGCGTCGGCGCGGGCGGTGTGTGTGGTGGTGTCAGTCATGGCACTCCGATCCTGGCACGTCCGAGCGGACGGAGGGCGCATCCACCGGTGGCCCGGCGCGGGGGCGTGGAGGATGGCCCCCCGGGAGGCGGGTTCCCTCCTGCCGGGCCGGGTGCCTGGTTCCCCGGGTCCGGCCGCCGCTCGCGCGTGGCCGGGGGCCCGGGCCGGTCGCCGTCTCCGCGCGCGATGTGCCAGAGCTCAGGCGGCCGGTCGCTGCCGCGGGAGGACACCGTCGGTCGTGATGACGACAACCGGGCCGGGGGACGGCGAGGGCCTTGCCTCTCCGCGCGCCCGCGAACTCCCGCTGCCTGCAGGACACCAGGCGACGGCGGAGGCGGGCCGTAGGCCAGAACCCCTGCCACAGCGCCGAGTTGGCCGACGAGCCCGACCGCTGCACGCATGTGATCACGCAGCGTGCGTTCCCGGACGGATCGGTCACCCACTGCTACCGGCCCGAGCGCGAACGACGGCTGCGGGCCGCGGCGAAACGTCCTGCCGTGATGATGATCCGCAGAACTTGCAAGTAGAGCGGCGGGTGGGACGGGAGTTGGCCCGGATCTCTCGTAGAGTTTGGGTCGTGGGATCTCTGCGCAATCCGATCGGGCCACTCCCCTCCTCCATCTACTGGCGACGGAGGGCAGTCGCGCTGTCGTTGGTCGCGCTGCTCCTGCTCCTGGTCGTATGGGCCCTCACGACGGGCGGAGGCGGCGGAGACAAGGACGACGGCGCCAACGGCGGTCCCTCGCCCGCCACTTCGATCACTCCGGGGCCCACGTCCTCGGGTCCCGCGATCAGCGAACAGCCCGGTGGCCGTGACACCGGCGGCACCGGTGAGAGCAACGGCGGTGGCGGAACCGGCGGTACGGGCGCGGACGGCGGAGCCGGCGGCGACGGTGGCGCGGGAACCGGCGGAGGCGGCGCCGCGGGTGGTGCCGGTGGCGCGGGCGGTGCCGGCGGAGCGGCGGGCGGCTCGACGGGCCAGCAGGTACCGGCCGGTTCGACCCTGCCCAACTGCACTCCCGGCGCATTGAAGTTGACCCTGCGCAGCCTCAAGGTGTCGTACGAGCCGGGTGAGAAGCCCACGTTCCAGTTGGTCGCCTCCAACTCGTCGTCCGCGACGTGCAAGGCGGACTTCGGTCCGCGGGCGGCGGTGCTGACCGTCACCGACAACGGGGACGACGAGGTGTGGTCGTCGAAGGACTGCCCCCCGGGTGCGGGCAGTGTGCTGCTGAGGGTGCCGGCGGGCCAGACGATCACGTACACCGTGCAGTGGGACCGCAGGCAGAGCGAGCCGCAGTGCGCCACGCCTCGGCCGGGGGCCGCGCCCGCGGGCACGTATCTGGTGGAGGCGAAGTTCCCGGGTGTGACCGTGCTGCCGGCGTCGTTCCGCCTGGAGAAGGACTGAAGCCTGCCGTTCGGCTCAGGCTGAACGACAGGCTTCGGGGTCGGCGCGGGCCGATGTCGACGGCAGTCCCTAGACGTACCGCTCGAGGATCGAGGACTCCGCGAGCCGTGACAGGCCCTCGCGGACGCTGCGTGCGCGCGCCTCGCCCACACCGTCGACCGTCTGAAGGTCGTCGACGCTCGCCGCGAGCAGCTTCTGCAGCCCGCCGAAGTGCTCCACCAGCCGCTCGATGATCGCGCCCGGCAGTCTCGGCACCTTCGCCAGCAGCCGGTAGCCGCGCGGGGAGACCGCGGAGTCGAGGGTCTCGGGCGAGCCGCTGTAGCCCAAAGCCCTGGCCACTATGGGTAGTTCCAGTAGTTCCGTGTGGGTCAGGGAGTCCAGCTCGAACAGGGCCTCGTCGACCGTACGGGACCGCTTCGCGGTGGGCTCGGGCACATAGTCACGCACGACCAGCTCGCGCTCGGGCTCGACGCCCGCGATCAACTCGTCGAGCTGGAGGGAGAGCAGCCGTCCGTCGGTGCCCAACTCGACCACGTACTCGGCGATCTCGGTGGCGATCCGTCGCACCATCTCCAGGCGCTGGGCCACGGCCGTGACGTCCCGGACCGTCACCAGGTCCTCGATCTCCAGCGCGGAGAGCGTGCCCGCGACCTCGTCGAGGCGGAGCTTGTAGCGCTCCAGGGTCGCGAGGGCCTGGTTCGCGCGGGACAGGATCGCGGCCGACTCCTCCAGGACCCGGCGCTCCCCGTCCACGTACAGCGCGATGAGGCGCATGGACTGCGACACGGACACCACGGGGAAGCCGCACTGACGCGACACCCGGTCCGCCGTGCGGTGGCGGGTGCCGGTCTCCTCGGTGGGGATGGACGCGTCCGGGACCAGCTGCACACCGGCCCGGAGGATCTTGGTGATGTCCTTGTCGAGGATCAGCGCGCCGTCCAGCTTGCACAGCTCGCGCAGCCGGGTCGCGGTGAACTCGACATCCAGCACGAAGCCGCCGGTGCACATCGATTCGACCGTTTTGTCCATACCGAGGACGATCAGGCCGCCGGTGTTGCCGCGGAGGATCCGCTCCAGGCCGTCGCGCAGGGCCTGGCCCGGCGCCACCGCGCTCAGGGCGGCGCGGATCAGTGCTTCGTTGCCGGAGCCTCCGCCGGACTTTCCGGGTGCTGCTGCCCGGTCGTTGGCTGCCACTGCACTCCTCCGGCTCGTACGGATGGGCGAGACCAGGGCAAAGTCTACCGGCGCGTGTCGTCGTCCCGTGGGGCCTCCGCACGCTCTTTGCGCGGTGCCGTGACCGGAGCCCCCTCCGAACCCCTCTGCCGCCCGCGCGGCAGCACCCTCAGAGCGTCTCCGACATCGGCCACTTCCGTCACCTTCATGCCCGCGGGCACCTTGCCCGGGTCGGACGGGACCAGGGCGTGGGTGAAGCCGAGACGGTGGGCCTCGGAGAGCCGGCGCTGCACGCCCGTGACGCGTCTCACCTCGCCGGCGAGGCCGACCTCACCGATCGCGACCAGGTTCTTCGGCAGTGGGGTGTCGCTGGCGGCGGAGGCCAGGGCGAGCGCGATCGCCAGGTCCGCCGCGGGCTCCGAGAGCTTCACACCGCCGACCGTCGCGCTGTAGATGTCGCGCTTGCCGAGAGCGGTGATCCGGCCGCGCTGCTCCAGGACGGCGAGCATCATCGAGACGCGGGAGGTCTCCAGACCCGAGGTCGTGCGCCGGGGGGAGGGGATCTGCGAGTCGACGGTGAGCGCCTGCACCTCGGCGACGAGCGGGCGACGGCCCTCCAGGGTGACCGTCAGACAGGTGCCGGGCACGGGCGCGTCCCGGCGGGTCAGGAACAGGCCCGAGGGGTCCGCGAGTCCGGTGATGCCCTCGTCGTGCAGCTCGAAGCAGCCGACTTCGTCCGTCGCTCCGTAACGGTTCTTGACGCCCCGTACGAGACGCAGCCGCGCGTGCCGGTCGCCCTCGAAGGAGAGCACGACGTCGACGAGGTGCTCCAGCAGCCGCGGTCCGGCGATCGCGCCGTCCTTGGTGACATGGCCCACCAGGATCGTGGACATCCCGCGCTCCTTGGACGCGCGGATCAGCGCGCCGGCGACCTCGCGGACCTGGGCCATGCCGCCGGGCGCGCCGTCGATCTCGGGGGAGGCGACGGTCTGGACGGAGTCGAGGACCAGCAGCGACGGCTTGACCGCGTCCAAGTGCCCGAGAACGGCGGACAGATCGGTCTCGGCCGCCAGATACAGATGGTCGTGCAGGGCGCCGATGCGGTCGGCGCGCAGCCGGACCTGGCTCGCCGATTCCTCGCCCGTCACATACAGAGTCCGGTGCTCGTCGCTCGCGGCCTTGGCGGCGACGTCCAGCAGCAGGGTGGACTTGCCGACGCCCGGCTCACCGGCGAGCAGCACGACAGCGCCGGGCACCAGCCCGCCGCCGAGCACCCGGTCGAGCTCGTCCACCCCGGTGGAGCGGGCCGTCGCCTGTCGTCCGTCGACCTGGCCGATGGGCAGCGCGGCGGTGGAGACGCGGCCGGCGGCGGTGGTGCGGACGGCGGGCGCGCCGTACTCCTCGATCGTGCCCCAGGCCTGGCATTCGGGGCAGCGGCCGAGCCACTTGGCGGTCGTCCAGCCGCACTCGGTGCAGCGGTAGGACGGCCGGTCCTTCGCGGATTTCGTACGGGCAGCCATGCGGTGAACCGTAGCGGGGGCCACTGACAACGAGGTCACCGCCGTCCCCGGAGGGCTGCCGCGCACCGGGCGCGAACGGCCTGGCGGACAGCGGCGGAACGCCTCGGCACACGCCCCGTCCGTCCCGGGATGAATAAACGATTCCTGTCCCCCTTCGAGCGAACTGTTCACCCGTAAGGATTAAAAGTGTTCAAGGGGTACGAAGTGGGTGTGTTCCTGCGCCTACGGTCACGGCGTGACGAGCAGCAGGCTGGAACCACCCACCCACACCACCGGCGCACGACGGGCGCACCGGCGCACGCCGCACACCCTCACGCAACAGCCGCCCGCGCGTTATGAGCCGTACCTCGACGGCCTGTTCACCTACTGCCTCTCCGTGCTCTGCGACCACGACGCCGCGACCGCGCTGCTCGGTGATGTGCTCGCCATGGCGGAACGGCAGTACGGGCGCAGCCCGGCGGACGAGCCCGGACGCAAGGCGTGGCTGTACGCACTGGCGCGCTGGGCGTGCCTGCGCCGGCTGGCCGAACAGCGGCGCAGCCGGCAGGGAGCGCACACCGGCAGAACCGCCGTCTCCGAGGAGCGGCCCCGGGTCTCCGAGGAGGCCGCGGAGCGCCGCCGCTCCGAACTGGCCCTGCTGGCCTGGCCGGAGGCGGCCGGCACCACACCCGAACAGCGCGAGGCGCTCGAACTCGCCGTACGCCACGGGCTCGGCGCGCGTGAGGTCGCCGCGGTCCTCGGTACGGACGCGACCGCCGCCCGCGAACTCCTCGCAGCCGCCGCCTGCGAGGTCGAGCGCACCCGCGCGGCGCTCGCGGTGGTCGAGAGCGGCAACTGCCCCTCCGTCGCCCGCCTCACCGGCGACCACCGGGTGCTGCTCTCCGCGGCGCTGCGTACCGAACTCGTCCGGCACGTCGACGACTGCCCCCGCTGCCGCCGCGCCGCCGAACGGGCCGGCGCGGGCGGGCCGTGGCCGGGGGCGGCGGTCAGCCCGGCCACGCTGCCCCTGGTCGAGGCACCGCGGGCCGCCGCGTACATCGCGATGCTCCACGTCCCCCGGGCGCGCGCGGCCGCACCCCGCTTCGGACCCAGCGGCTTCCCCCTCGACCCGAAGGACCACGCGGCCCGGCGCGACCGGCTGCGGGCCCGCGCGGTGACCACCACCGTCGTGGCGACGGTCGTCGCCGCGCCGGTCCTCGCGCTGTGGGCGGCGTACCGCGGGGCGCCGCTGACGGGGGAGGGCGAACACGGCGGAGCCTCGGTCACCGCGAGCGACACGACGGAGGACGTGGGCCTGGAGGGCCGCCCCTACGACCACTACGAGAACGCGGGCAACGCCCAGGCCGAACCGGCGTCCCCGTTCACCGCGCCCTCCGCGTCGCCGGACGTCTCGGTCGAGGTCATCAGCGCGGGCACGCCCCCGCCGCCGTCCCGCCCCGGCATGCCGGCCCCGGGCCGCCTCACGGTCGAGGCGGAACCGTCCGGCGACACGACCCGCATCACCCTCCGCGCCTCGGGCGGCTCACCCGTCACCTGGTCCGCCTGGACGAACGCCCGCTGGCTCTACGTGAGCCACACCTCGGGCACGCTGCGCCCGGGCGAATCGGTGACGATCTACGTGACGGTGGACCGGGCACGGGAGCCGGTGGGGGCGTGGAGCGCGCGGGTGGGAGTGGACCCGTCCGGTGCGGTGATCTCGGTCCGCGGCCACGGCCGCCCCCACCCGCCGACGCCGCACCCCCCGACGTCGGAGCCCCCGCCGACGCCGCCCTCGACCCCACCACCGTCGGACCCCCCGTCCCCGACTCCGTCGGAGGAAACCCCGTCCCCGACCCCGACGCCCCCGTCCTCGCCCCCGTCGGACCCGACCCTGTCGGACTCCCCGCCGTCGAGCTCCTGAGGGGGCGACGGCACCTGTCCGGTGCGGCTGGGACGGCCTGTGCGGGGCTGCGCCCCACGCCCTGCGGGCGGCAGCGTCGGGCTGCCTCGGCTGACCTCACCTGTCCGGTGCAGGCGGGAAGGTCTTGGTGTGCTGCGCCCCCAGGCCCTGCGCCTGCGGCTGCTGCGCGCCGTCCTGGGCCGGGCGCACTTGCTCAGTGCAGGTGAAGGAAGGGGTTGTGTGGGGCTGGCGCCCCACACCCTTAGGCTTCGCGACGCCGGGTCCGGCCGAGCGGGGTGAACCACACCTGTCCGGTGAGGGTGGAGGAGGGGGCTATGTGGGGCTGCGCCCCACGGCCCCGCCGGCTCGGCAGCTTCGCGCTGCGAGTGGCCGGCCGTCGCTTAGTGCGGTTGAAAGGAAAAGGTTGACGCGGGGCTGGCGCCCCACACCCCCTTGTCGCGGCAGCTTCGCGCCGCATCCCATCGGGCATCCCGAACAGGCTCGGGTTCGCGTGTGCCTGCGCCCGCCACCGGTCGCGTCCTCGACCCCCTGGCAGGGGGCGTGCAGGGTCGTCCCCGCAGGGGATCGGCGGCAGGACCCGGGTGACCGAGACAGCAGGCCTGTAGGCCGCCGACCCCGAGGAGTCGAGCCCGGAGGGCCCCCGGACCCGACGCCGGACAAGGGCCAGGGTCGAATGCGCCTGTTCGGTGCGGGTGAAGGGGGATTCAGCGGGGCTGGCGCCCCACACCCCCTTGTAGCGGCAGCTTCGCGCCGCATCCCACCCCGGCTGCCCGAACGGGCTCGGCTTCGCGTGTGCCCGCACCGCAACGAGGCACATGCTCGACCGCCGGGAGGGGGCGTGCAGGGTCGTCCCCGCAGGGGATCGGCGGCAAGACCCGGGTGACCTGGACAACAGACCTGTACGCCGCCGACCCCGAGGAGTCGAGCCCGGAGGGCCCCCGGACCCGACGCCCCACAAGGACCCGAGGCTCAAGGACCCGCCCCGGACCCGGGCCCCCGCTCAAGAACCCGCGCCCCCAAGCACCCCGCCCCCGCAACTACTTCGGATCCGCCGGATGCGGTGCCACCAACGGCAGTTGCGAAGCCAGCCGCGCCTCGCACAGTTCCGTCAGGACCCCGTACGCCTCCTTGCCCATCAGCTCCGTCAGCTCCGGCCCGTACGTCACGTACACCGGATCCCCCGCCCCGTGCGCCGACGTCGCCGACGTGCACCACCAGTGCAGGTCGTGGCCCCCGGGGCCCCAGCCCCTGCGGTCGTACTCGCCGATCGAGACCTGGAGCACCTTCGTGTCGTCCGGGCGCTCGATCCACTCGTACGTCCGGCGCACCGGCAGCTGCCAGCACACGTCCGGCTTCGTCTCCAGCGGCTCCCGGCCCTCCCGCAGCGCCAGGATGTGCAGCGAGCAGCCCATCCCCGCCCCGAACCCCGGGCGGTTCTGGAAGATGCACGAGCCCTTCCAGCGGCGCGTCTGGCGTTCGCCGTCGTCGTCGACCTCCACCCAGCCCGTCTCGGTCCCCACGTCGTGGAACTCCCACAGCTCCGGCGTGAGCCGCGCGACAGCCTCCGCGACCCGTTTTTCGTCGTCCTCGTCGGAGAAGTGCGCCCCCAGCGTGCAGCAGCCGTCGTCCGCGCGGCCCGCCTGGATGCCCTGGCAGCCGCTGCCGAAGATGCATGTCCAGCGGGAGGTGAGCCAGGTCAGGTCACAGCGGAACACCTGCTCGTCGTCGGCGGGATCAGGGAATTCCACCCATGCGCGAGCGAAGTCCAGACCCTTCTCGTCGCCCTGGATCTTCTTCGGGGGGAGGGCTTTGCCCTGCTTCGCCTTTTTCGTCTTTGGCACAGGTCCAGCGTATGCGCGCACCGGCAGTAGCGTTCAGTCCATGAGACTCGGAGTTCTCGACGTCGGTTCGAACACGGTGCACCTTCTGGTGGTGGACGCGCACCCCGGTGCCCGCCCGCTGCCCGCCCACTCGCACAAGGCGGAGCTGCGGCTCGCCGAGCTGCTGGACGAGGCGGGCGCCATCGGCCCCGAGGGTGTCGACCGGCTGATCGACACCGTCGCGGCCGCCGCTCAGGCCGCCGAGGACCAGGGCTGCGAGCAGGTGCTGAGTTTCGCTACCTCCGCCGTACGCGAGGCCACCAACGCCGACCTGGTGCTGGCCCGGGTCAAGGCCGAGACGGGCGTCGACCTCACGGTGCTCACCGGCGAGGAGGAGGCGCGGCTCACCTTTCTGGCCGCTCGCCGCTGGTTCGGCTGGTCCGCCGGCAAGCTCCTCGTCCTGGACATCGGCGGGGGATCGCTGGAGATCGCGTACGGGATCGACGAGGAGCCCGACGCCACGGTGTCGCTGCCGCTCGGCGCGGGCCGGCTGACCGCGGCCCGGCTGCCGGGAGATCCGCCGGACCCCGAGGATGTTCGAGCGCTGCGTCGCCATGTGCGTGCTGAAATCGCCCGTACGGTGGGTGAGTTCAACCGCATCGGCAAGCCCGACCACATCGTGGCGACGTCCAAGACGTTCCGGCAGCTGGCCCGTATCGCGGGAGCCGCGCGCTCCGCGGAGGGTCTGTACGTGCAGCGTGAACTAAGTCATAAATCGCTGCAGGAATGGGTCCCGAAACTCGCCGGGATGACCGCTGAGCAGCGCTGCGCCCTGCCCGGGGTCTCCGAGAGCCGCGCCCCTCAGCTGCTGGCGGGAGCCCTGGTCGCGGAGGGTGCGATGGAGCTTTTCGGCGCGCAGGTGCTGGAGATCTGTCCCTGGGCGCTGCGTGAGGGCGTCATCCTGCGCCGTCTGGATCACCTCCCCACCGCCTAGCGGCGGCCCGTACCCTGTCTCCGTGGCAGAACCAGTGGTGCGCATCCCGGATGCGAAGGTTGTCCTGTCGACGGCTTCCGTCTATCCGGAGTCGACGGCGACGGCCTTCGAGATCGCCGCGCGCCTGGGCTACGACGGTGTCGAGGTCATGGTCTGGACCGATCCCGTCAGCCAGGACATCGAGGCTTTGCGCCGCCTGTCCGACTATCACCAGGTGCCGGTCCACGCGATCCACGCCCCGTGTCTGCTGATCACGCAGCGGGTGTGGTCCACCGACCCGTGGGTGAAGCTCCAGCGTGCCCAGGCCGCCGCCGAGAAGCTGGGCGCGTCCACGGTCGTGGTGCACCCGCCGTTCCGCTGGCAGCGGCAGTACGCCCGGGACTTCGTCAGCGGTATCTGGCGGATGGCGAACGAGACGGATGTGCGCTTCGCCGTCGAGAACATGTACCCGTGGCGCTACCGGGACCGCGAAATGCTCGCGTACGCCCCCGACTGGGACGTCACCAAGGAGGACTACCGCCACTTCACGGTCGACCTCTCGCACACCGCCACCTCCCGCGTGGACACCATGGCGATGGTGGACCGGATGGGCGACCGGCTCGGACACGTGCACCTCGCCGACGGCAAGGGGTCCGCGAAGGACGAGCACCTCGTGCCGGGCCGCGGCAACCAGCCGTGTGCCGAGCTGCTGGAGCGGCTCGCCCGCGGCGGCTTCGACGGTCATGTGGTCATCGAGGTCAACACCCGGCGCGCGATGTCCGCGGCCGAACGCGAGGCCGACCTCGCGGAGGCCCTCGCCTTCACCCGGCTGCATCTGGCGTCCGCCACCTCGTCGGGAGTGCGCGGCTCATGACGGACCCGACGGCGCCCCGGCGCCGCGGCCGCCCGGCCCGTACGGAGGCGGCCGAGGGCCCCGGGGCCCGGGAGCGGATCCTGGAAGCGGCCCGGACCGAGTTCGCGGAACGCGGCTACGACAAGACGACCGTCCGCGGCATCGCCAGGGCGGCGGACGTGGACGCGGCCCTGGTCCATCATTACTTCGGTACGAAGGACGAGGTCTTCGCGGCCGCCATCGAGGTGTCCTTCGAACCGAGCCTGGTCGTCCCGGTGATCCTGGGACAGGGCACCGACGGCATCGGCGAGCGGCTCGCCCGCTTCTTCATCGGCGTGTGGGAGAACCCGGCCACCCGGGGCCCGCTGCTGGCGATCATCCGCTCCGCGCTCACCCATGACGCTGCGGCGACGGTACTGCGCGGCTTCCTGCTGCGGCGGCTGCTGGAGAAGATCGCCGGGGAGCTCGACGTACCGGACCCGAAGTTCCGCGCGGAGCTCGCGGCCTCGCACATGATCGGCATCGCGATCCTGCGCTACGTCATCAAGGTGGAGCCCCTGGCCTCGGCCGATCCCGAGACCATCGTGGCGATGGTGGCCCCCACGCTGCAGCGGTATCTGACCGAAGCGTGAGCCGTGCGTCCCGCATAGCGGACGGTGTGTCCAGATCTTGGATCGGCGGCGTACGCTCGAATGAGTCCTACCCCTATTGAGGAGCGAGCGACGATGCCCGAGCTGAGGTCCCGCACAGTCACCCACGGCCGCAACATGGCGGGTGCCCGCGCCCTTATGCGGGCGTCGGGCGTAGCGAGCGCGGACATCGGCAAGCCGATCGTCGCGGTCGCCAACTCCTTCACCGAGTTCGTGCCCGGCCACACCCACCTCGCCCCGGTCGGCCGGATCGTCTCCGAGGCGATCCTGGCGGCGGGCGCGGTGCCGCGTGAGTTCAACACGATCGCGGTCGACGACGGCATCGCGATGGGCCACGGCGGCATGCTCTACTCGCTGCCCTCGCGCGACCTGATCGCCGACAGCGTGGAGTACATGGTCGAGGCGCACTGCGCCGACGCGCTGATCTGCATCTCCAACTGCGACAAGATCACTCCGGGCATGCTGATGGCCGCCCTGCGCCTCAACATCCCCACCGTCTTCGTCTCCGGCGGCCCGATGGAGGCCGGCAAGGCGACGCTCGTCGACGGCACGGTCCGCAAGCTGGACCTGATCAACGCGATCTCGGACGCGGTCAACGAGAACGTCTCGGACGAGGACATCCTCCGTATCGAGGAGAACGCCTGTCCTACCTGCGGCTCGTGTTCCGGCATGTTCACCGCCAACTCGATGAACTGCCTGACCGAGGCGATCGGCCTCTCCCTGCCGGGCAACGGCTCGGTGCTCGCCACTCACACGGCCCGCCGCGCGCTGTACGAGAACGCCGCCCGCACGGTCGTCGACATCACCAAGCGGTACTACTCCGAGGACGACGAGAGCGTCCTGCCGCGCAACATCGCCACCCGCGCGGCCTTCGACAACGCCATGGCGCTCGACATCGCCATGGGCGGCTCGACCAACACGATCCTGCACCTGCTCGCCGCCGCGCAGGAGGCCGAGCTGGACTACGACCTCGACGACATCAACGATGTCTCGCGGCGTGTGCCCTGTCTGGCCAAGGTGGCGCCGAACGTCGCGCCCGGCGGCACGTACTACATGGAGGACGTGCACCGCGCCGGCGGCATCCCGGCGATCCTCGGCGAGCTGTACCGGGCGGGCCTGCTCAACGAGGACGTGCACACCGTCCACTCCCCGGGCATCAAGGAATGGCTCGGCACCTGGGACGTGCGCGGCGGCTCCCCGTCCGAGGAAGCGGTCGAACTGTGGCACGCGGCGCCGGGCTGCAAGCGTTCCGCGGAGGCCTTCTCGCAGTCCGAGCGGTGGGATTCGCTGGACGTCGACGCGGCAGGCGGCTGCATCCGCGACCTGGAGCACGCGTACTCCCTGGACGGCGGTCTCGCCGTGCTGAAGGGGAATCTCGCCGTCGACGGCTGTGTCGTGAAGACCGCCGGCGTGGACGAGTCGATCTGGACCTTCGAGGGCCCGGCCGTCGTCTGCGAGTCGCAGGAGGACGCGGTCGACAAGATCCTCACCAAGCAGATCAAGGAGGGCGACGTCGTCGTCATCCGCTACGAGGGCCCCAAGGGCGGCCCGGGTATGCAGGAGATGCTCTACCCGACGTCGTTCCTGAAGGGCCGCGGCCTGGGCAAGGCCTGCGCACTGGTGACGGACGGCCGCTTCTCGGGCGGCACCTCGGGCCTGTCGATCGGCCACGCCTCACCGGAGGCGGCGTCGGGCGGCACGATCGCGCTCGTCGAGGACGGCGACCGCATCCGCATCGACATCCCGAACCGCACGATCGACCTGCTGGTCACGGACGAGGAACTGTCGTCCCGCCGCGAGGCCTTGGCCGGCGCGTACGCGCCGAAGAAGCGCGAACGGAAGGTGTCGGCGGCGCTGCGGGCGTACGCGGCGATGGCGACGAGCGCGGACAAGGGCGCGGTCCGGGACGTCTCGCGCCTGGGCTGACCCTGTCCCGGGCCGCCGTCTCCGGCTCGGCGATTCGCGTGCCGGGCGAGCAATCCCAGCCGCGTGCGGCGCTCTTCGGTTCGGGGCCTCCCGCCTCGGCTGGGCGGGCAATTTCAGCCCGTCCGGCGTTTGAGGACACGGCCGCAGGCCGTGCACCGCCGCGGCGGGTCTGTGGCCCTCCGCGGGTGATGCCGACTACCGCGGCCTGCGATCCGGGACGCGGTCTTCCGCCTCGGCGATTCGCCGGGCCCGGACGAGCAATTGCAGCCACGTGCGGCGCTCTACGGTTCAGGGCTTCCGCCTCGGCTGGGCGGGCAACTCCAGCCTGTCCGGCGTTTGAGGACACGGCCGCAGGCCGTGCACCGCCGCGGCGGGTCTGTGGCCCTCCGCGGGTGTTGCCGACTACCGCGCCGTGCCCGCGGTCCGGGACGCGGTCTTCCGCCTCGGTGATTCGCAGGGCCGGGCGGGCAACTCCAGCCCGTCCGGCGCTTGAGGACACGGACGACGCCACACGCTCCTCACCACCGCCCCGCATCCCCCGCCCTCACCCCGAACACCGACCCGTCCGGCGCCGTCGCGTACACCCGCCCCGCCATCACGACCGGCGCCGGCAGGGCGGACGCGTACGTGAACCGCCCGTCGTCCATTCGCGGCTTCGTCTGACCGGTCAGTACCCCGCGTGCCGCGTCCACCGCCAGCAGTCGCCCGTCCCCGGCCGAGACGTACACCCCCCGCGCGTCCGCGGCCGGGCGCGACAGATGCGTCACCGCCGTCTCCAGCCGCCACCGCACCCCCTTCTCGCCGACCGCGAGCAGCGAACCGCCCGACCCGCTCACGTACACCGAGCCGCCGTGGACCGACGCCTGCGCCTGGTCGACCGGGGCACCCAGCGGGACGCGGTGGACCGTGCGGTCCCCGCCGACGCCAACCCCCGGCCCCACCTCCACCCGTACGACCGCGTCCGTGAAGCCGTCGAGGTCGGCGGAGAGCAGGTACAGCACGCCGTCCACGGTCTGGACCGGCGTCAGCGACCCCTTGATCCGCTTCTCCCACAGCTGGTCGCCGCTCGCCGGGTCGACCGCGGCCACCAGCGTGGACGTCCCGTCCGCCGACGGGGTCGCGGACATCGCCGGGCCCTTCACGCCCGGCGACGAGACCCACTGGGTGCCGACGCCTCCGCGCTTCCGGGTCCAGCGTTCCGCACCCGTCGCGGCGTCGACGGCCCGCACCAGCCCGCTGTCGGTCACCAGCAGCACCACGTCACCGGCGTACCGCACGGTCGAGTACCGCGAGATGTCGGTCTGCCGCCGCACCACACCGGATGCCGGGTCGAGCGCGTGGAGACGGTCCCCGCCGGGTGCGACGACGTGCAGCAGTCCACCCGCGGCCACGGGCGCCACGCCCTCGTCGGTCTGCCCCCCGCCGGTTTGCGCGGAAGTCTCGCCGGCCGGCAGCGACCAGTCCTTCGTGCCGTCGGCGGGGTCGAGACGGGCGGCCGTGATCCCGGGGGCCGCGCAGTACAGACGGCCGCCGGCGGCACCGCACACCGGGGTCTTGTTCTCCGCGTCGCCCTCGGCCAGCGGCACACTCCAGGCCCTGAACGCCTGCTCCGCGCGGGGCGCGGTGGACACCGGCGGCGACGGGTCGTCGTCCGCCACGGCGTTCACGACGGCGATCCCGGCCGTGACCAGTACCGCCAGGCCCGCGGCCGCCCACCGCAGCCTGCGGCCGGGCCGCCGAGCCTCCGGCCGTTCGTCCGCGCTCTGCGGCACCCCGTCCTCGACCCGCGGTGCGCTCTCGCGGGGATCCGGCGTGCGCGGCCCCGGAATGTACGCCTGGGTGTCGCACGACGAGGAGGGCGAGGACTCCCGCAGCGCGACCATCACCTCGTACGGCGTCGGCCGGTCCGCCGGATCCTTCGCCAGGCACCGCCGGAACAGGGGTACGAGATCGGCCGGCACGCCCGCCAGTTCGGGTTCGTTGTGCACCACCTGGTACGCGACGATGTAGTGGCTGTCCGAGTCGAAGGGCCCGCGTCCGGTCGCCGCGTGCACCAGCACCGCGCCCATCGCGAACACGTCCGCGGCGGGCCCGACCTCGCGCGGCCGCTGGAACTGCTCGGGCGCCATGAACGGCGGCGTCCCGATCAGCTTCCCGGTCTCCGTCCGCAGATCGCTGTCCGAGGGCCGGGAGATCCCGAAGTCGATCACCTTCGGACCGTCGGGCGCGAGCAGCACATTGCTCGGCTTGAGATCGCGGTGCACCACGCCGGCGCGATGGATGTCGCGCAGCGCCTCTGCGAGTCCGGCACCGGCCCTGCGCAGTTCGTCGGCGCTCAGCGGACCGTTCCGCTTCACCCGCTCGGCGAGGGTGGGCCCGTCGATGAACAGCGTGGCCATCCACGGCCGTTCGGCCTCCGGGTCGGCGTCCACGACGGGCGCGGTGAAAGCACCGCTGACCTTGCGGGCGGCGGCGACCTCCTGCCGGAAGCGGGCCCTGAACTCCGGGTCGGACGCATGCTCGGCATGGATGACCTTGACGGCGAGCCGCAGCCCGGACGCGGATGTGGCCAGATGTACCACCCCCATGCCGCCTGTTCCGAGGCATCCCTCGAGGCGGTACTGCCCGGCATACTCCGGATGCTCCGCTTCCGGCGACTGCCCGGTGCTGCGCAGCGGTGGCATCTCCCACCCCCGTGTTCGTGGTGCGCACGCGCGACTCACGGAGCCTAGTCGATGGTGCGTGCGATACAGGTGTGGCTTGTTAGCCTGCGCGGCGTACAGTGCCCGAACAGTGCACATACAGCAACGGGGGATATTTTCATGGCACTTGAGGAAGTACGTCCTGAAATCGATGATCTTGCCGAGGCGCCGTCGGACACCGCCACGGCCGGCGCCGGCCTCGACACGGTCGTGAGCCTCGGCGCGATCGACACGGAAGCGCCGGAAGCACAGCCGACACCGGAAGCAGGCACGGAAGCAGACGCGGAAGCGGACGTCGAAGGGGACGCGTCCGCTGCCCGGTCCGCCAAGCGCTACCCGGTCGCGCCCGGGCACCGCGTGAACGTCCGCAGCGGCCCCGGCACGAACTACCGGCTCGTGAAGGTGCTGCCGCTCGGTGCCAGCGTCCCGATCAACTGCCAGAAGCCGGGGGAGCGGATCAGTGGCCCCTACGGCACCACCAACCTCTGGGACAACATCGCCAACGGCCAGTTCGTCTCCGACG
Organism: Streptomyces sp. NBC_00306; assembly: GCF_036169555.1. Lineage (GTDB taxonomy): Bacteria > Actinomycetota > Actinomycetes > Streptomycetales > Streptomycetaceae > Streptomyces > Streptomyces achmelvichensis. The sequence continues at coordinate 4,565,260 of NZ_CP108032.1, forward strand.
CCTACGTGCGGACCGGCAGCGACGGATATGTGACCATCCGCTGCTCCTGACCGCGCGGTTCCGAGGGGATAATCGACCTCGTGAGCGAGCAGAGCGACAGCAGCGTGCAGACCGGCGGCGGCGTGCAGGGTGACAGCAGTGAGCAGGCCGGCGCCGGTCCGCAGCCCGAGCCCATCCGTTTCTTCGGCACGACCTGGGTCGGCCACGACGGGGGCTACGGGCTGCGCCGGGCCGGCGCGGCCGCCGGTTCGCTGTTCGCCGCCGTGGCCGCCTGTCTGGTGCTGCGGTTCGCCTACCAGGGCCTCGAGATCGCCGCGGTCGGCGGCTTCGTGAACATGCTGGTCGTCGTCATGTTCGCGGTCTGCAGCGCCATCGCCTTCCGCAAGACGTGGGAGGGCTTCAGCAGGCGGCCCACCGGCGCGGCCACCCCGGACGCGCTGCGCAGCCTCCGGGCGATCGGCTTCGTCGGCGTCCTGCTGGCGTACTTCTTCCGCTCGCTCGTCGAAGCGCCGGGCGAGAAGCTGCACCGCGAGGAGTACGAGACGGCCCGCGCCCGGTACGAGAAGCGCCGCGCGACCCGCACCGGTAACCCGGCCGCCCGCAAGAGCAAGGGCGGCAAGCCCCGCCGCCGGTAGCGGCGAGTACGCGCTCACGCGGTACGCGGCCCGGCCCAGGAAGCCGGACCGGCCCGACGCCTCCTCACCCCTTGCGGTGCGAGAACCGCCCCACCAGTCCCACGACTCCCGTCACCAGCAGGCCCCTCCACAGGCTGTCCCAGACGCCGGAGAAGAACCCCTGTGACGTGAGCGCCTGATGCACCACCACATCGGTGGCCGCCATCAGCGCGCCGGGCACGACGGCGACCCGCCACGGGTGGGCCGCAGCCCAGCGCCGTATCCGCCGGTCGGAGGGGTGGCCGGTCTCCGGTCGGCCGCCCAGCACCGCGCCCGCCCCGCCGACCATGAAGAACAGCATCAGTCCGACCGACAGCGAGCCGGCCACCAGGCCGAGCCCGATGCCGTCGCTGATCGCACCCAGCGCGAGCGCGACACCGCCGCCCAGTCCGCCGACCGCCGCTGCCGCACGCCACGGCCCGAGTGTCGCCGAGGCGACGGCGAGCCGCCGCTGCTCGGCCCTGGAGATCTCACTGTTGTGGCTCATATGCCCACGGTCGTCCGCCCTTCCCCCGAATCGCCATAAGGGATCGCCCTGACCCGCCCCCCATCTCTCGGCGGCGGCCGCTCCCGGTCTCTTGACGGAGGGGGCTCCCGCGAGCACTATTCATCACATGATGAATTCTTCCGGGGTTGCCGTAGTGGCCCGCGGCCTCACCGTCGTACGAGGGGACCGCACCGTCCTGCGGGGTGTCGACTTCACCGTCACGACCGGCCGGATCACCGGCCTGCTCGGACCGTCCGGCTGCGGCAAATCGACCCTCATGCGCGCACTCGTCGGAACACAGGCCCACGTCACCGGAACGCTCGACGTCCTCGGCAGGCCCGCGGGCGACGCAGCCCTCCGCTCGCGTATCGGCTACGTCACCCAGGCACCGTCGGTCTACGACGACCTGACGGTGCGCCAGAACCTCGAGTACTTCGCCTCGGTCCTGGAGCCGGGGCGCCGGCACCGCGACGCCCGCCAGGAGCACGTCGGCCGGGCCATCGCCGACGTCGACCTCGTCTCCCACGCCGACTCCCTCGCCGGACGGCTCTCCGGCGGCCAGCGCAGCCGCGTCTCGCTGGCCGTCGCCCTCCTCGGCACCCCCGAACTGCTGGTGCTCGACGAACCGACCGTCGGCCTCGACCCCGTCCTGCGCCGCGATCTGTGGGACCTCTTCCACCGCCTCGCCGACGAACGCGGCACGACGATCCTCGTCTCCTCCCATGTGATGGACGAAGCCGAACGCTGCCACCGCCTCCTCCTCATGCGCGAAGGCGAGATCCTCGCCGAGGACACCCCCGACGACCTGCGGTTCCGTACCCGTTCCGAGACGGTCGAGGCCGCCTTCCTGCACCTGGTCGACCAGGCCGATGCCCGCGGGCTCGCCGGTGACGCCCGGCAGGAGACCGCTTCGACCGACGCCATCCAGGAGAACGCCCGATGAGCACCGCCCGCACCCTCGCCACCGCCGGCCGCGTCCTGCGTCAACTGCGCCACGACCGCCGGTCCATCGCCCTGATGGTCCTCGTCCCGTGCGTGATGCTCTTCCTGCTGCGCTACGTCTTCGACGGCAGCGAGCGGACCTTCGACTCCATCGGCGCCTCGCTGCTCGGCATCTTCCCGCTGATCACGATGTTCCTGGTGGCCTCCATCGCCACTTTGCGCGAGCGCACCTCCGGCACCCTGGAACGACTGCTCGCGATGCCGCTCGGCAAGGGCGATCTGATCGCCGGCTACGCCCTGGCCTTCGGCCTCGTCGCCGTCGTCCAGTCCCTCCTCGCCACCGGCCTCGCGCTGTGGGTACTGGGCCTGGACGTCGTCGGCTCGCCCTGGCTGCTGCTCCTCGTCGCGCTGCTCGACGCCCTGCTCGGCACGGCACTCGGCCTCTTCGTCTCGGCCTTCGCCGCCTCCGAATTCCAGGCGGTGCAGTTCATGCCGGCGGTGATCTTCCCGCAGCTGCTGCTCTGCGGTCTGTTCACGGCACGCGACCAGATGCAGCCCGTCCTGGAGGGGATCTCGAACGTCCTGCCCATGTCGTACGCCGTCGACGCCATGACCGAGGTGCTGCACCATCCGGACGCCACGGGTGACTTCATCCGCGACGTGCTGATCGTGGCGGCCTGCGCGGTCCTGGTGCTGGCGCTCGGCGCGGCGACCCTGCGCCGCCGTACGGCCTGACGCTTCTACTTCAGTGTGACGGTGTCGCCGACGTTCAGCCGGTCGTAGACCCACCCGGCATCGGCGGCAGGCACCCGCAGCACACTCCGGTTCATGGGGCTGCCGGAGGCGTCGTCCGCGAACAGATACAGCACCTCGCCGCTCGGCAGCGAGAGCTCCACCACCCAGCTCGCCTCGATGTTGTACCCGCTGTCCGGCGGGGCCGACAGCGACACGGGGATCTTCCGCCTCGGATCCTTGTACTTGACCTTCGCGCTGCCCGCGGTGACGTCGTCCCTCATCGTCAGACGGAAGGACCGGAGCTTCTCACCGGCCGGCCCGAAGGTCAGCACCTTCCTACGGAGGTCGATGCGGGCAGGGGCGGACGCAGGCACGGGAGCCGTCAACGACGGGTTCGGCGCTTCGGTAGCCACCGGCCGCCGGACCTCCTTGCTCCCGTCCATCACCCACGGCACCCCCACCGCGGCACCCATGCCCAGCACAACGACCGCGGTCGTGGCCACGGCAGCCCGTCGGCGTCGCCCGCGCGCCTCACCGCGCCGCCGGATCTGCCCGCCCGACAGGGTCGGCGGCACCGAAGCATCGGCGGCCAGCACCCGCAGCGCGGAACCCAGTTCGTCCGGCTCGTGCTCAGACACGGCTGCCCTCCCTCTCGTCCGCGGGCTCACCCGGAGACAACAGTTTGGCGAGAGCGGCACGCCCACGCGACAGCCGGGCCTTGACGGTCCCTGTCGGGGACCCCGTCTCCGCCGCGATCTGCTCGACGCTCAGATCGCACAGATGATGCAGCACCACCGCCTGCCGCTGGGGCTCCGGCAGCTGCCGCAACGCCTGCACGAGCATGGTGTGTTCCGGACCGGGGCCCGGCATCCGGTCCACAGGCGCCTGGTGGCGCACCAGCTCCACCCACCGCTTCGCCCGGCGCCACCGGCTCACCGCGAGCCGCATCGCGACCGTACGGATCCACGCCTCGGGGGCCTCGTCCGCCAGAAGGGAGGCACGACGGTCCCAGGCACGGACGAACGCCTCCTGGACGACATCCTGCGCCTCGCCGTGATCACCCGTCAGCGCGTACAGCTGCCCCACCAACCGGGGGAAAGCGGTCGCGTAGAAGGTGTCGAACTCCTCCTCGGTCACGAGCGGTAGGACAGCCCTCACCCTTCCGCGGTTCCACGGAAAACCGTCTTCCCGACGTGCAACCCGAGCCTCCCGCCGTGCGTACAGAAGCCGGACACGCTCCGGCTGATGACCAGCCGGCCCAGGGGGAGGACACTCATGCGACGACACATCGCCGCCGCCGTACTCGGTATGGCCTGCGCACTCGCGCTCACCGGCTGCTCGGACACCGGCGTACTGCCGGACGCGGCCGCCGCCGAGCGCCCCGAAGCCACGGCTTCCGCCCCCGCGAAGCCGAAGCCCACGGCGACCCCGGTGTCGCCCACCACCCTCGGCCACCTCGCCGCGGCCTCCGTCAACATCACCGACGGCGCACGCGTCGGCGTCGGCATGCCCATATCGGTGACCTTCGCCCAGCCCGTGCCCCGGGCCGAGCGCGCCGATGTGGAACGGCAGCTCAAGGTCACCGCCGACCCCGGTGTCGACGGCGCCTGGGCCTGGATCAAGGACCACAACCACCACCTGGGCCAGCGGGTCGACTTCCGTCCCCGTACGTTCTGGAGGCCGGACACCGAGGTCAGCGTCCAGGCCGGCCCCGAGATCTCCCGGTCCTTCACCATCGCCCGCTCCCTGGTGGCCACGGTCGACGTGCGCACCCACCGGATGACCGTCGTCAAGGACGGCGCCCCCACGCAGAAGATCCCGATCACCGCGGGCCGCCCGCCCTACGACACGTGGAACGGCACCATGGTCGTCCTCGACAAGCAGCGCAAGGTCCTCATGGACTCGCGCACGGTCAACATCGCCGACCCCTACCGCGGCTGGTACGGCTACGCCGTGCACCTGACCACGTCGGGCACCTACCTCCACGAGAACAAGCGGGCGAACGTCTACGCCGGCGAGGCCAACGTCACCCACGGCTGCGTCGGCCTCGCCGACGACGGCACCGCCCGCCGGTTCTACGAGCAGGTCATCCCCGGCGACGTCGTCCGCGTCGTGAACTCCAAGGACCAGGTGGCCCCCGGCAACGGCTACGGCGACTGGAACCTCTCCTGGAACGAGTGGCGCTCCCGCAGCGCCCTCAACGCCTGACCGGATCCTGATCGCCTCCCGACCGGGCGCCGAAGGAACCGGGCGCCGACGGACCAGACGCCGAACGGACCAAACGCCGGACGGACCAAACGCCGGACGGACCAGGCGCCGGACGGACCGGCGTCCGGGGGCGCGGCACGGGGCTCACCACCCGTACCGCCCCTCGGACGCCCCGGCGCCGGTACGCCCCCGGTGCGAGGATGAGCGCACATATCCCCACCGGCGAGGTGAACAGATCCATGACCCAGACAGTCGCAGTCCTCGGCACGGGCAAGATCGGCGAGGCACTCCTCAGCGGCATGATCCGTGCCGGCTGGCGGTCCGCCGACCTGCTGGTCACCACCCGTCGCTCCGACCGCGCCACGGAGCTCCGTACCCGCTACGGCGTCGAGCCGGTCACCAACGCCGAAGCCGCCAAGCGGGCCGACATCCTCATCCTGGCCGTGAAGCCCCAGGACATGGGCAAGCTTCTCGACGAACTCGCGCCCCACATCACCGCGGACCGGCTCATCATCAGCGCCGCGGCCGGCATCCCCACCTCCTTCATCGAGGAGCGCCTGGCCGCAGGCACCCCCGTCGTCCGTGTCATGCCCAACACCCCCGTGCTTGTCGACGAGGGCATGTCCGTGATCTCCGCCGGCAACCACGCCACCGCCGGCCACCTCGCCCACGCCGAGGAGATCTTCGGCGGCGTCGGCAAGACGCTGCGGGTCCCCGAGTCCCAGCAGGACGCGGCCACCGCCCTGTCCGGATCGGGACCGGCGTACTTCTACTTCCTCGTCGAGGCCATGACCGACGCCGGCATCCTCCTCGGCCTGCCCCGCGCCCAGGCCCACGACCTCATCGTGCAGGCCGCCATCGGCGCCGCCATCATGCTTCGCGACAGCGGCGAACACCCCGTCAAGCTCCGAGAAGCCGTCACCTCCCCCGCGGGCACCACGATCAGCGCCATCCGCGAACTCGAGAACCACGGTGTGCGCGCCGCCCTGATCGCCGCCATCGAGGCGGCCCGCGACCGCAGCCGCGAGCTCGCCTCCGGCAACGGCTGACCGCCGCGCTTCCCTCGTCGCTCCGTTCACCGCCGCGGCGCCACGGCGGTGAACGGACCCGGCCGGCTACCCGGGAAGCAGCCCGATCGCCTCATAGGCGGCGTTCACCCTCGGCCGGGCCATCCCCCTGGCCCGCTCCGCTCCCTTCCTCACCACCTCGTCGACGTGTCCCGCGTCCGCCGCCAGCTCGGCATAGCGCTCCCTGATCGGCCTCAGCAGCTCCACCACCGCGTCGGCCGTGTCCTTCTTCAAGGCCCCGTACGACTCGTATACACCGGCCAGCTCGATCGGGTTCCCACCGGAACAGGACGCCAGGATCTCCAGGAGATTCGCGACGCCCGGACTGTTCTCCCGGTCGTACGCGACCTCGCTGCCGCTGTCCGTCACCGCGCGCATGATCTTCTTGCGCACCACGTCCGCGTCGTCGAGGAGATAGATGATTCCGGCGCCCGGCTCGTGCGACTTCCCCATCTTCGACGTGGGGTCCTGAAGGTCCATGACCCGCGCCGCGACCGACGGATGCGTCGCCTTCGGCACCGTGAAGGTGTGCCCGTACCGCTGGTTGAACCGCACGGCGAGATCCCTGGCCAGCTCCACATGCTGCGTCTGGTCCTCACCCACAGGGACCTCGTCCGTCCCGTAGGCCAGGATGTCGGCCGCCATCAGCGCGGGATACGTCAGCAGGGACACCCGCACGCTCTGTCCGGCCGCCCGAGCCAGCGCGCCCTTCTCCTTGTACTGGATCATCCGCCGCAGCTCGCCGTCCGTGGCCGTGCACTCCAGCAGATACGAGAGCCGGGTGTGTTCGTCCACATGGCTCTGTACGAACAGGGTGCACAGCTGCGGATCCAGCCCCGCGGCCAGCATCATCGTGGCCGCCTGCCTGCTGAGTCTGCGCACCCGCGCGGGATCGTGCTCGATCGTCAGAGCGTGCAGATCGACGACGCTGAACAGCGCGTCCGTCTCATGCTGGTCGACCTCGACCCACCGCCGCAGTGCCCCGAGGTAGTTGCCCAGCGTGAGGTGCCCTGTCGGCTTGATCCCGCTGAAGATCCGCGTCATCACGTTCTCCGTCTCCTGATCGGAGCCGCCGCACCGAGCGGCCGGCCCCCAGGGGAGGGAGAAACGAAAACGGCCGCCGAGGCGGCGGCCGTTGGGTGCATACGTGCGTGCCGGCCGCCGTCAGGCGGCCCACCACTGAAGGAAGCACGTACGCGAGGTCATGCAGCAGAGGCTACGGCACCGGGCGCCGGTTGACACGGCAAACGCGGGTACGTAGTGTTCTCCGAGTTGTCCGACGTGAGCACCGACTTCGGTTGGTCCCCGGACAGCCATTCCGCAGGACACACTACGAGCGAGCGACACTTCGTCGCTTGTCTTTCTGTGCGCGTTTGCGAAATGAGGAATCTGCGTTCGAACGGACGCAGCCCCGATTAGCGTCGGGGCGGATGATTCCGCTAAAGTCTCACTCGTCGGAACGGCCCAACAGCCGGAATGACAACCCGAGTTCGACCGGGAATCAGGCCCGAAAGGATCTGATAGAGTCGGAATCGCCGGAAAGCCGAAAGGCCGGAAAGCAGCCCCGCCGACTGGGGAATCGGACACGAAAGAGTCTGATAGAGTCGGAAACGCAAGACCGAAGGGAAGCGCCCGGAGGAAAGCCCGAGAGGGTGAGTACAAAGGAAGCGTCCGTTCCTTGAGAACTCAACAGCGTGCCAAAAGTCAACGCCAGATATGTTGATACCCCGTCCATCTTCGGATGGCGAGGTTCCTTTGAAAGTCCTGCCGGCCCTTGTGGTTGGTAGGCAATGACACAGCGAGGACGCTGTGAACAGTCGGTCCTATTCCGATCGGCTGTTCCGCTCTTGTGGTGTTCATCCCGATTACGGGAAAACATTCATGGAGAGTTTGATCCTGGCTCAGGACGAACGCTGGCGGCGTGCTTAACACATGCAAGTCGAACGATGAAGCCCTTCGGGGTGGATTAGTGGCGAACGGGTGAGTAACACGTGGGCAATCTGCCCTTCACTCTGGGACAAGCCCTGGAAACGGGGTCTAATACCGGATAACACTCCTTCCTGCATGGGGAGGGGTTGAAAGCTCCGGCGGTGAAGGATGAGCCCGCGGCCTATCAGCTTGTTGGTGGGGTGATGGCCTACCAAGGCGACGACGGGTAGCCGGCCTGAGAGGGCGACCGGCCACACTGGGACTGAGACACGGCCCAGACTCCTACGGGAGGCAGCAGTGGGGAATATTGCACAATGGGCGAAAGCCTGATGCAGCGACGCCGCGTGAGGGATGACGGCCTTCGGGTTGTAAACCTCTTTCAGCAGGGAAGAAGCGAAAGTGACGGTACCTGCAGAAGAAGCGCCGGCTAACTACGTGCCAGCAGCCGCGGTAATACGTAGGGCGCAAGCGTTGTCCGGAATTATTGGGCGTAAAGAGCTCGTAGGCGGCTTGTCACGTCGGATGTGAAAGCCCGGGGCTTAACCCCGGGTCTGCATTCGATACGGGCTAGCTAGAGTGTGGTAGGGGAGATCGGAATTCCTGGTGTAGCGGTGAAATGCGCAGATATCAGGAGGAACACCGGTGGCGAAGGCGGATCTCTGGGCCATTACTGACGCTGAGGAGCGAAAGCGTGGGGAGCGAACAGGATTAGATACCCTGGTAGTCCACGCCGTAAACGTTGGGAACTAGGTGTTGGCGACATTCCACGTCGTCGGTGCCGCAGCTAACGCATTAAGTTCCCCGCCTGGGGAGTACGGCCGCAAGGCTAAAACTCAAAGGAATTGACGGGGGCCCGCACAAGCAGCGGAGCATGTGGCTTAATTCGACGCAACGCGAAGAACCTTACCAAGGCTTGACATCGCCCGGAAAGCATCAGAGATGGTGCCCCCCTTGTGGTCGGGTGACAGGTGGTGCATGGCTGTCGTCAGCTCGTGTCGTGAGATGTTGGGTTAAGTCCCGCAACGAGCGCAACCCTTGTTCTGTGTTGCCAGCATGCCCTTCGGGGTGATGGGGACTCACAGGAGACTGCCGGGGTCAACTCGGAGGAAGGTGGGGACGACGTCAAGTCATCATGCCCCTTATGTCTTGGGCTGCACACGTGCTACAATGGCCGGTACAATGAGCTGCGATGCCGCGAGGCGGAGCGAATCTCAAAAAGCCGGTCTCAGTTCGGATTGGGGTCTGCAACTCGACCCCATGAAGTCGGAGTTGCTAGTAATCGCAGATCAGCATTGCTGCGGTGAATACGTTCCCGGGCCTTGTACACACCGCCCGTCACGTCACGAAAGTCGGTAACACCCGAAGCCGGTGGCCCAACCCCTTGTGGGAGGGAGCTGTCGAAGGTGGGACTGGCGATTGGGACGAAGTCGTAACAAGGTAGCCGTACCGGAAGGTGCGGCTGGATCACCTCCTTTCTAAGGAGCATCTAGATCTCGCAAGAGATCCAGAGCCACTACGTCGGCAAATGTTCGACGGTGGTCAGCTCATGGGTGGAACGTTGACTATTCGGCACGATCGGTCATCCGGTTGTCAGTACTGCTCTTCGGAGTGTGGAACGCGGCGGAGGGTTGATTGTGCCGGGCGCGCTGTTGGGTATCTGAGGGTACGGGCAGAAAGTTGTCTGAACCTTCGCGATGCCGGCCCCAGTGAACTCGCTGTTTTCAGCGGGGTGGTGGGTGGCTGGTCGTTGCTTGAGAACTGCACAGTGGACGCGAGCATCTGTGGCCAAGTTTTTAAGGGCGCACGGTGGATGCCTTGGCACCAGGAACCGATGAAGGACGTGGGAGGCCACGATAGTCCCCGGGGAGTCGTCAACCAGGCTTTGATCCGGGGGTTTCCGAATGGGGAAACCCGGCAGTCGTCATGGGCTGTCACCCGCTGCTGAACACATAGGCAGTGTGGAGGGAACGAGGGGAAGTGAAACATCTCAGTACCCTCAGGAAGAGAAAACAACCGTGATTCCGGGAGTAGTGGCGAGCGAAACCGGATGAGGCCAAACCGTATGCGTGTGATACCCGGCAGGGGTTGCGCATGCGGGGTTGTGGGATCTCTTTATCATCGTCTGCCGGCGGTGAGACGAGTCAGAAACCGTATGGATAGGCGAAGGACATGCGAAAGGTCCGGCGTAGAGGGTAAGACCCCCGTAGCTGAAATTCATGCGGCTCGTTTAAGAGACACCCAAGTAGCACGGGGCCCGAGAAATCCCGTGTGAATCTGGCGGGACCACCCGTTAAGCCTAAATATTCCCTGGTGACCGATAGCGGATAGTACCGTGAGGGAATGGTGAAAAGTACCGCGGGAGCGGAGTGAAATAGTACCTGAAACCGTGTGCCTACAAGCCGTGGGAGCGTCGCGCGAGGAACTTGTTCCTTGCGTCGTGACTGCGTGCCTTTTGAAGAATGAGCCTGCGAGTTTGCGGTGTGTTGCGAGGTTAACCCGTGTGGGGAAGCCGTAGCGAAAGCGAGTCCGAATAGGGCGACATAGTAGCGCGCTCAAGACCCGAAGCGGAGTGATCTAGCCATGGGCAGGTTGAAGCGGCTGTAAGAGGTCGTGGAGGACCGAACCCACCAGGGTTGAAAACCTGGGGGATGACCTGTGGTTAGGGGTGAAAGGCCAATCAAACTCCGTGATAGCTGGTTCTCCCCGAAATGCATTTAGGTGCAGCGTCGTGTGTTTCTTGCCGGAGGTAGAGCACTGGATAGGCGATGGGCCCTACCGGGTTACTGACCTTAGCCAAACTCCGAATGCCGGTAAGTGAGAGCACGGCAGTGAGACTGTGGGGGATAAGCTCCATGGTCGAGAGGGAAACAGCCCAGAGCATCGACTAAGGCCCCTAAGCGTACGCTAAGTGGGAAAGGATGTGGAGTCGCAGAGACAACCAGGAGGTTGGCTTAGAAGCAGCCACCCTTGAAAGAGTGCGTAATAGCTCACTGGTCAAGTGATTCCGCGCCGACAATGTAGCGGGGCTCAAGCGTACCGCCGAAGTCGTGTCATTCGTACACATATCCCCAACGGGAGTACGGATGGGTAGGGGAGCGTCGTGTGCCGGGTGAAGCCGCGCCGGAAGGCAGTGGTGGACGGTTCACGAGTGAGAATGCAGGCATGAGTAGCGATACACACGTGAGAAACGTGTGCGCCGATTGACTAAGGGTTCCTGGGTCAAGCTGATCTGCCCAGGGTAAGTCGGGACCTAAGGCGAGGCCGACAGGCGTAGTCGATGGACAACCGGTTGATATTCCGGTACCCGCTTTGAAACGCCCAATATCGAGCCCATTAATGCTAAGCCCGTGAAGCCGTTCCGGACCCTTCGGGGAAAGGAAAGTGGTGGAGCCGGCGATCCAAGGTGGTAGTAGGTAAGCGATGGGGTGACGCAGGAAGGTAGTCCAGCCCGGGCGGTGGTAGTCCCGGGGTAAGGGTGTAGGCCGAGGGGTAGGCAAATCCGTCCCTCGTTAAGGCTGAGACCTGATGCCGAGCCGATTGTGGTGAAGTGGATGATCCTATGCTGTCGAGAAAAGCCTCTAGCGAGTTTCATGGCGGCCCGTACCCTAAACCGACTCAGGTGGTCAGGTAGAGAATACCGAGGCGTTCGGGTGAACTATGGTTAAGGAACTCGGCAAAATGCCCCCGTAACTTCGGGAGAAGGGGGGCCATCACTGGTGAGAGGACTTGCTCCTCGAGCTGGGGGTGGCCGCAGAGACCAGCGAGAAGCGACTGTTTACTAAAAACACAGGTCCGTGCGAAGCCGTAAGGCGATGTATACGGACTGACGCCTGCCCGGTGCTGGAACGTTAAGGGGACCGGTTAGTACGCTTTCGGGCGTGCGAAGCTGAGAACTTAAGCGCCAGTAAACGGCGGTGGTAACTATAACCATCCTAAGGTAGCGAAATTCCTTGTCGGGTAAGTTCCGACCTGCACGAATGGCGTAACGACTTCTCGACTGTCTCAACCATAGGCCCGGTGAAATTGCACTACGAGTAAAGATGCTCGTTTCGCGCAGCAGGACGGAAAGACCCCGGGACCTTTACTACAGTTTGATATTGGTGTTCGGTTCGGCTTGTGTAGGATAGGTGGGAGACTGTGAAGCGGCCACGCCAGTGGTTGTGGAGTCATCGTTGAAATACCACTCTGGTCGTGCTGGATGTCTAACCTGGGTCCGTGATCCGGATCAGGGACAGTGTCTGATGGGTAGTTTAACTGGGGCGGTTGCCTCCCAAAGGGTAACGGAGGCGCCCAAAGGTTCCCTCAGCCTGGTTGGCAATCAGGTGTTGAGTGTAAGTGCACAAGGGAGCTTGACTGTGAGACCGACGGGTCGAGCAGGGACGAAAGTCGGGACTAGTGATCCGGCGGTGGCTTGTGGAAGCGCCGTCGCTCAACGGATAAAAGGTACCCCGGGGATAACAGGCTGATCTTCCCCAAGAGTCCATATCGACGGGATGGTTTGGCACCTCGATGTCGGCTCGTCGCATCCTGGGGCTGGAGTCGGTCCCAAGGGTTGGGCTGTTCGCCCATTAAAGCGGTACGCGAGCTGGGTTTAGAACGTCGTGAGACAGTTCGGTCCCTATCCGCTGTGCGCGTAGGAATATTGAGAAGGGCTGTCCCTAGTACGAGAGGACCGGGACGGACGAACCTCTGGTGTGCCAGTTGTCCTGCCAAGGGCATGGCTGGTTGGCTACGTTCGGGAGGGATAACCGCTGAAAGCATCTAAGCGGGAAGCCTGCTTCGAGATGAGTATTCCCACCTCCTTGAGAGGGTAAGGCTCCCAGTAGACGACTGGGTTGATAGGCCGGATATGGAAGCCCAGTAATGGGTGGAGTTGACCGGTACTAATAGGCCGAGGGCTTGTCCTCAGTTGCTCGCGTCCACTGTGTTAGTTCTGAAGTAACGAACTGTCGAACCCCCGTCTGTGTGGGTTCCGGGTCGATATCTTCATAGTGTTTCGGTGGTCATTGCGTTAGGGAAACGCCCGGTTACATTCCGAACCCGGAAGCTAAGCCTTTCAGCGCCGATGGTACTGCAGGGGGGACCCTGTGGGAGAGTAGGACGCCGCCGAACAATTTTTAGCCTCAACCCCCGGACCATGTCCGGGGGTTGAGGCATTTTTGCGTTGTGCGTCAGACGCTGAGCAGTGCCTCAGTACATTGGCGGCATGTGCATATCGGCGGCCGAAGCGATGTTCTCCGGGACGACTCTCTATGCGGGACGGCGCAATCATCCGGATCACGGGCTGATCCATGTCATCGGATATCAGAACACCGCGGAGAACCTGTCCGCCGGGCCTAATGCGATGGTTCTCCATCTGCCGGCCGTGCACATGACCCCGGACCACTTCATCGACGTCGGGCGGGACGCCGACATCCTGGAGCGCATGGTCGATGCCGTGCGGCCCGTCCCGGCGTCGGCGCCGGCGGTCATGGACTGGATGGGGGACGACGACCGGACCCGCGCGGTCCATGTCTTCGAGCACGACGTCTACACCGTCGTCCTGGCCTCCGACCCGGCCCTCATCCCCGCGGCGCTCGGCCAGGTGCCCGCGCACCGGCGGCCGGCCCTCACACCCGAGCTGTTCGCGTTCTACGCGGAGCGGTACCCGACGCACACCATCGCCCTGTGCTGCTTCGACAACGCACAGGCGCAGCGGGCCAAGCCCCTGCTCATGTGGTACGAGCCACTCGACGCCGGGCAGTTGGCGCTTCCGGCGCTGGACTGTCACACCGGTGGGGCTCCCGACCTCGAGGCCGAGGTGGAGGTCGACCACTGGGTGCTGTTCGGGACGGACGAGGCCACCGGTCTGTGGGGCGGGGTCGTCGACTACCGGGTGGGGATGCGGCACCGGCTGCGGGAGTTCCTGCCGGACACCGTGGTGGGCCGTCGCTTCGAGGGGGCCATGCCCAACGGGGACTTCGTCGTCGACCACGAGGACCTGCTGACCGGAGGCCTGGACGCAGTGCGCCGCGTGGGGCCCGCCTGAGGCTCCTTAGGGTGGGGCCATGCGCTATGAACTGGTCATCTTCGACAACGACGGTGTGCTTGTCGACAGTGAGCCGATCTCGAACACCATCCTCGCCGGCTACCTGACCGAGCTGGGGCACCCCACCTCGTACGAGGACTCGCTGCGTGACTACATGGGGGCGGCTGTGCATCGTGTGCACGACCTCGTGCTGGAGCGGACCGGTAAGCGACTGCCCGAGGACTTCGACGACACGCTGCATGCTCGTGTCTTCGCCGCTTTCGAGCGGGAGTTGGTGGCTGTCGACGGAGTGACCGAGGTGCTGGGGAAGCTGGTGGCCGAAGGGGTGCCGTACTGCGTCGCGTCGTCGGGGAGCCACGAGCGGATCCGCGTCGGGCACCGGAAGACCGGGCTGGATCTGTGGTTCCGTGAGGGCAATGTCTTCAGTGCGCAGGACGTGGGCCGGGGGAAGCCGGAGCCGGATCTGTTTCTGCACGCGGCCGAGCGGATGGGTGTTGCCCCGGAGCGCTGTGTCGTCGTGGAGGACAGCCCGCTCGGAGTGACCGCGGCGAAGGCGGCCGGCATGGATGTCTACGGGTTCACCGCGATGACGGCCGCCGAGAAGCTGGCCGGTGCGAAGGGGTACTTCGGGTCCATGGCCGAGCTGCCCGAACTGCTCGTCTGATCCGGCCGATTGGTTGCGTGATCGATCTACCGCTGGGTAGGGCATCGGCCTACGCTGTCCGGCCATGACGGATGCGCGGTTGGGGCAGCGGTTGCGGCGTGGTCGCGCCTCGTTGGCGTTGAGCTTCTTCGCGCAGGGAGTGGCGTTCGCGCTGCTCGTGACGCGTATACCTGCGGTGCAGGACCGGTACGGGATATCCGACGCCCTGCTGCCCGTCTTCCTCGCGGCGGTGCCGATTCTCGCCGGTGCGGGGAGCGTGGTCACCGAGCGGCTGGTGCGGCGGATCGCCCCCAGTGCCGTACTGCGGTGGTCCCAGCCGGTGGTGATGCTGGCGCTGCTGGGGGTCGCCGCCGGGACCGACGTGTGGCAGGTCGCGGTCTCCCTCGGGGTCTTCGGGCTCGCGGTGGGTGCGCTGGACGCGTCCATGAACATGCTCGGGGTGAGCCTTCAGCGGGCGTACGGACGCAGCATCATGCTCGGTTTCCACGCGGCGTACAGCCTCGGTGGGATTGCCGGCGCCTCGCTGGCGTGGGCGGGGGCGCACTGGGACCTGTCGCTGTTGGTCTCGTATCTGCCGGTGGTGGGTGTGCTGCTGCCGGTGGTGCTGGTGGCGAGCCGGTGGTACGCCGACCAGGAGCCGGTCCCGCAGACACAGGCGCAGGCGGGGGAGCGCGACGGGGCGGGTGTCGGGTTCCGGTTGCTGCTGCCGTTCTGCCTGGTGATGGCGTTCGCCTACATCGGGGACTCGACGGTCTCCAACTGGAGCGCGAAGTATCTGCAGGACGTGCTCGGGAGCTCGGAGGAGGTCGCGACCGTCCCGTACAACGCGTACATGGTGACGACCCTGCTGGGCCGGGCGGTGGGCGACCTGGGCGTGCGGCGGTTCGGTGCCGTGGCGGTCGTGCGGTGCGGGACGGTGCTGGCGGCGGCCGGGTTCGCCGTGGTGGCGGTGGCTCCCGGGCCCGCGGTGGGGATTCTCGGCTTCACCCTGCTGGGGTTCGGGTTGTGTGTGATCGTGCCGCAGACGTTCGCCGCGGCCGGACGGCGGGCGGTCGAGGCCGGGGGGCCCGGGGCGAGCGATGCGGCGGTGGCCAGGCTCAACGTCTTCAACTATGTCGGATTCCTGGTCGGTTCACCGCTCGTCGGGGCGCTCGGGGACGCCTGGAGCTATCGGTGGGCGATGGTCGTGCCGATGGTGTTGGTGCTGGTGACGTTGCGGTACGCCCGCTCGTTCGGCGCGGAGCCGGCCGGATACGGTGGCGGGCATGAGCGGCCGCGGATTGTTGATGTGGGACGAGGCGGTAACGAAGTATGACTTCGGGAGCAGCCATCCGATGGACCCGGTGCGGCTCGCGCTGACCATGGGGTTGGTGCGGGCGTACGGGCTGGACCGTGCGCTGGACGTGGTGTCCGCGAAGTCCGCCGGGGACTCCACGCTCCGGCTCGTGCACCGTGAGGACTATGTGGCGGCGGTCCGGGCGGCTTCGGCGGACCCGAAGTCGGCGGACCAGTCGTACGGGCTCGGCACGATGGACGATCCGGCCTTCGCGGGGATGCACGAGGCGTCCGCGCTGATCGCGGGGCAGTCGGTCGGGGCCGCGGAGGCGGTCTGGCGGGGTGAGGCCGCGCACGCGGTGAACTTCGCGGGCGGTCTGCACCATGCGATGCCCGGTGCGGCCTCGGGGTTCTGCATCTACAACGACGCGTCGCTGGCGATCGCGCGGCTGCTGGAGCTGGGTGCGGAGCGGGTCGCGTACGTCGATGTGGATGTGCACCACGGGGACGGCGTCCAGGCGGCGTTCTGGGACGATCCGCGGGTGCTAACGATCTCGATGCACGAGCATCCGCGGATGCTGTTCCCCGGTACCGGCTGGCCGGAGGAGACCGGCGGGGACGGTGCGGCGGCGGGCAGCGCGGTCAATCTGGCGCTGCCGGCCGGGACCGGCGACGAGGGCTGGCTGCGGGCGTTCCATGCGGTGGTGCCGGAGCTGCTGGCCGACTTCAGGCCGGACGTCCTGGTGACGCAGCACGGGGCGGACACGCACTTCGAGGACCCGCTGGCGCATCTGGCGGTGTCGTTGGACGCACAGCGGGCGGTACAGGAGTCGTGCCATGCGCTGGCCCACGACCATGTGGACGGCGGCCGGTGGGTCGCGCTCGGGGGCGGCGGGTACGCGGTGGTGGACGTGGTCCCCAGGTCGTGGACGCATCTGGTGGGGATCGCCGGACATGCGCCGGTGGACCCGGAGTCGGTGATCCCGTCGACGTGGCGGGACGAGGTGTACGCGCGGACGCGTCAGCTGGGGCCGGGACGGATGACGGACGGCCGTACGCCGACGTGGCGCGAGTGGGAGGCGGGTTACGACCCGGCGGACCGTCTGGACCAGGCGGTGCTGGCGACGCGGCGGACGGTGTTCCCGCTCAGGGGGCTGCTGCCGTAGGCGGACTGCCCCGACCGGCACCGGCGGGTGAGCGGCACCGAGTGGCGGCCGCGCGGCCGTACGGCACTGCTCCGTCCGCCCTTACTCCCGTTACGCCAACCGTGCGGTCACTCCCTCCTTTTCGTACGGGCCCGCGTCCGCTGCGGGAGCATCGGGAGCGTGTTGAGTACCGGAGCGCTGCGGGCGCATATTCTGGCGGCCCGGTTGGCCGGGTCCGTCGCCACGTCGCGGGAGGCGAGTCTGCGCAGTTACCGGCTCTTCGCCGCGCGTGATCCCCGCGCCACCCTCGGACTCCTTCCCGAACGGGACTGGAGCGAGCGGGAGTTGATCGCTCTGATGGCCGACAGGTGTGGTGTTTCGGACGATCCCTCCTGTGTCGACGGGCCCGACGTCATCGACCCCGAGCGGACGCTGACCGCACTCGCCGCCTTCGCCGAACGGCTCGGTGCCGTTGCTGCTCGTGGGGGAGCTGTGCTGCTCGGGACCGGGCATCCGCACCGGCTGCTCGGGTTCTACGCCGGGCTGGCAGACGCTTTGTCGGCGGCGGGCTGCGTCGTTCTCACCCCCGCGCAGGGGCGATGTGTCGACATAACGACCCGGTTCGGCGTACGCACGTACAACCTTGAGTACGTACGGGGCGTCGCGATGGTGCGCGAGGCCGGCGCCCGGGGCGCCGCGAGTGAGACCGGCGCACACTCCCATTCCCCCCTGCCGGTTCGGGTCGCCCTGGAGGGTGTCGCGGAGGGCCAAGGGCCCCTGCCGGACCTCGTCGTGGGTGACCACGGCTGGGTCTGCGGGGCAGGTCAGCTGGGGATTGACGCGATCGGGCTCGCCGACACCGACGATCCGGCGCTCTTCGTGGGGGAGGCCGAGGGGCAGGTGTCCGTGGTCGTTCCGCTTGATGACGCTGTGCGGTCCGATTACTACCTACCGCTGACGCGCTATGTACTCAATCGAGCGTGTCTGTCACAGTAGGCGGCCGATCGCTGCTCCTCTTCCCCACTCGCACCACCCGCCCCTAGTCTGGGGAGTGAGCGCACAGCGACGAAGAGTCACCGGAGGGGAAGCCGGTGTGCGTCATGTGCGGAAGGTACAGGTGGGTCATGGCTGCTGGCAGCGAGAGGCCTCTCAACGAGGTCAAGTTCCTTACCGTGGCGGAGGTCGCCTCGGTGATGAGGGTGTCGAAGATGACCGTGTACCGGTTGGTGCACAGTGGTCATCTGCCGGCCATCCGGGTGGGGAGGTCCTTCCGGGTACCGGAGCAAGCGGTTCACGAATACCTCCGCGAGTCCTTTGTGGGGGTGGAATCCGCGTAGCCCGAGCAGGGCGGCTGCCCTCGGATTACAAGCTCGGGGTTATGGCGGGTAGGCTAGGCCGACGTAGGTCGTGTGGGCCCAGACGCCCCGCACCGAGTGAAGAGAAGTGAGCGAGGGTAGTCGTGGGCTCTGTTATCAAGAAGCGGCGCAAGCGGATGGCGAAGAAGAAGCACCGCAAGCTGCTCAAGCGCACCCGCGTTCAGCGTCGTAACAAGAAGTAGTTCGTTACGGCAGCTGTACGTGTCATCACGGCCCCTCCACCGTTTCGGTGGAGGGGCCGCGGTGCGTCCACTGGCGAAACAGCGTCGTGCGGTCATCACAGCGCAACACCGAACCGCTACGGTGACGGATAAGGGTGGGGTGGACCTAAGGGAAGGCGCTGATCTTGGGCAAGGTCGTGCTCGTCACCGGTGTGGCCCGGCAGCTCGGAGGGCGGCTGGTACGGCGCATCCTCCGGGATCCCGGAGTGGACCGGGTGATCGGTGTCGATGCGGTGGACCCCGAGCACCATCTGGGCGGTGCCGACTTCGTACGCGCCGACATCCGCCAGCCGGCCATTGCGCGGGTGCTGGCCGAGCACGACGTCGACACGGTCGTGCACATGGACGTGACCGGTACGCCGCTCGGCGCCGGCGGCCGGACGACGGTCAAGGAGACCAACGTCATCGGCACCATGCAGCTGCTCGGGGCCTGCCAGAAGTCGCCGACGGTCAAGCGGCTGGTGATCAAGTCGAGTACGAGCGTGTACGGCTCGGCACCCCGCGACCCCGCGGTGTTCACCGAGACCACACCGCCCAAGTCCCTGCCCAGCGGCGGCTTTGCGAAGGACGCTGTCGAGGTCGAGGGGTACGTCCGCGGGTTCGCCCGCAGACGCCCGGACGTCGCCGTGTGCGTCCTGCGGTTCGCGAACATCCTCGGCCCGTGCGCCGATTCCCCGCTGGCTGAGTTCTTCTCGCTGCCCGTCATGCCGACCGTCTTCGGCTACGACCCGCGGCTGCAGTTCGTCCATGAGGACGATGTGATCGACGTGCTGCGGATCGCGCTCGACGAGCCGCGGCGCGGCACACTCAACAGCGGCACGTTCAACATCGCGGGCGACGGAGTGCTGCTGCTCTCGCAGTGCTCACGGCGTCTCGGGCGGCCGACACTGCCGGTTCTGCTGCCCGCGGTCACCTGGGTCGGCTCCGCGCTGCGTACGCTCGGTGTCACGGACTTCTCGCCCGAGCAGATCCGGCTGCTGACGCACGGCCGGGTGGTGAGTACGACGCAGATGCGCGAGACCCTGGGCTTCCAGCCGAAGTTCACGACCGCGGAGGCCTTCGCGGACTTCGCCCGCAGCCGGGGGCCGGGGCTGCTGCCGCCGGAGGCCCTGGCGGACGCCGTGGACCAATTGGCGGCGGCGCTGCCGGTCGGCGCCGGCCGGTCCGCCGGTCCGGCCTCCTCCCCCCAGACGACTCAGAGCGACGCCGAATAAGGAGCGCAGCCAACGATGGCGGACGCCAAGGTCATTCCGTTCGACGACGACCGTTCGCGCGGCAGCGCGCAGCGTGCTGCGCGACGGCGCCCCACGGGCGGCACGAGCCGGCGCAAGGCCGATCCCGGCGGTATGCGGGAGATGCCCGTGAGCCCGCTGCCCGCACAGCAGCCGGTGCTGAAGGCGTCGGACGCCGCCGAGCCGGAGCCGCCGGTGCAGCCGTCGGTGGAGCGGGGCGGCGGCTGGGACCGGCGGATCGCCGGCGGGCTTGCGTTCCTGCGCCGCCGGATCACCGGGGACTACGAGGTCGACGAGTTCGGCTACGACGAGGACCTCACCGACCAGGTCCTGATGTCGATGGTCCGGCCGCTGTACGAGAAGTACTTCCGTGTCGAGGTGAAGGGGATCGAGAACATCCCCTCCGACGGCGGAGCGCTGGTGGTGGCCAACCACTCGGGCACGCTGCCGCTGGACGGTCTGATGATGCAGGTCGCCGTCCACGACAACCATCCGGCGGGCCGTCATCTGCGGCTGCTCGCCGCGGATCTGGTCTTCATGCTGCCGGTGGTCAATGAACTCGCCCGCAAGGCCGGGCACACGCTGGCATGCTCCGAGGACGCCGAGCGGCTCCTTCAGCGCGGTGAGGTCGTCGGGGTGATGCCGGAGGGCTTCAAGGGCATCGGGAAGCCGTTCAGCGACCGCTACAAGCTTCAGAGGTTCGGGCGGGGCGGGTTCGTCTCCACGGCGCTGCGGGCGGGGGCTCCGATCGTGCCGTGCTCGATCGTGGGGGCGGAGGAGATCTACCCGATGATCGGCAACGCGAAGACGCTCGCGCGGCTGCTGGGTTTCCCGTACTTCCCGATCACGCCGACGTTCCCGTGGCTCGGTCCGCTGGGTGCGGTGCCGCTGCCGACGAAGTGGACGATCCAGTTCGGGGAGCCGATCCCGACGGACGGATATCCGCCGGAGGCGGCGGAGGACCCGATGCTGATGTTCAACCTGACGGACCAGGTGCGGGAGCAGATCCAGCACACGCTCTACAAGCTGCTGGTGCAGCGGCGGTCGGTGTTCTTCTAGCGTCTGCCGTTCGGCTCAGCACATGCCGGAGGGGCTGGATTTCTCCAGCCCCTCCGGCCTTGCTGTGTGTCAGTTGTCGTCCTCGGCCTCCAGGCCGAGACCCGGCAGGATTCCCGGCAGCAGCGGCGGGATGGTGATGTCCGGCTGCGGCGGGAACGGGTCCTTGCCCGAGGGCGAGGGTGTGTCGCCGTTCGTCGGAGGGTCGAGCAGATCGCCCGGGTCACCGCCGAGCAGACCGTCGTCCGACGCTTCACCGGAACCCGAGGGCTTCGGCTGGCCGGCCTCGCCCGGACGGGACTCGCCCGTGCCCGGCGCGGACGGTGTCGTACGACTGCTGCCCGGGCTCGATGTGCGGTCCGAGTCCTGCGAGGAGGCTCCGGGACGCTGACCGCCGCCACGGCTCTGCTCCGGGGCGCGGGGCAGCAGCGACTGAAGCGGCTCGACCTCTTGGTCTATGGCGTCGAAGACGTCGTTGACGTCGTCGCCGACATCGGTCAGCTGGGCCGGCAGCCGGTCCCGCAGCCCGTTCCACGCGTCACGGTGGGCGCGTGAGAACGAGTTGAGCTTCTGGATCGGTCCGAGCGAGCCGTCCCGTTCGTACGCCTCGTGGAGCAGCCGGTGGCCCTCGCCCGCGTCGTGCCGCACGCCGGTGAGGGCGCGGCGGACCTCGCCCAGTGATTCGTGGTCCAGGGCGCCCGCCCGTCCGCGCTCCATGAGGCGGCGGGCCTCACTGAGCCGGGTGGATGCCTGGTCGAGGTACAGCTCGCCGCGGTCGGACTCGCCTTCCGCCATACCGAGCCGGATGTCCTCCATGCCGCGCTTCAGCCCGTACAGCGTGTCACCTGGAAGGGCGTCGGAACTGGCAGCGGCCACTCCGCTGAAGGCTCCCGCGGCGACACCGACGGTCAGACCGCCGGCCGCGAGACCCTTCGACCAGCGGGAGCGTGGTCGCAATTTCCGGAGCGGGGAAGCCCGATGGGCGCCGCGGCCGGTCGTCCGCTGCTCGGGCACCGTAGGGCCCGCGGACCTGCCTCCCGAGGCCGTGCCTTCCTGGAGCATGGCTTCCATGGCGGCTACGAGCTGCGCTCGCTGCACCACTTTGACCTCGGGATCCATTACCGGTCCCGGCAGCTCGCCGAGACCGTTCGCCAGCGCCAACAGCCGTCCGTGCTCGGTCGGTTCGACCGCATCATCCGGCTGCTCGGCCGCCTGATCTTCCAAGGCCTGGGCGAAGGCGTTCGCCCGCCGGTGCGCCGAAACGTTCGCGATCACTGGCGGCACCTCCTCTCGTCATGACGGTCGACTCCCCTCGGGGTCCGGAAGGTTGCACACCTTGAGCGCAACCACACGATCGAGTGAGTGGCTGCGGGCACGGCGTGACCACAGGGAGCCTGCATCCCGCACAACGAGCGTCGCGGCACTTGGGTTACGCGCGAAAGATGATCGGACCAGTGCGTCATCGTGGCGTCACCGATTGTGAGTTGGGGTCGGTCAGCGGGCGTCGTCGGGCAGGAGGCGGGCCAGGGTGCGTACGGCACGGTACTGGAGGGTCTTGATCGCACCCTCGTTCTTGCCCATCACCCTGGCGGTCTCCGCGACCGACAAGCCTTGCAGGAAGCGCAGAGTCACGCATTCCTGCTGCTGAGGATTGAGTTTCTTGACGGCTTCCAGCAGCGCGGCATTGGACAGGGACTCCAGGACGGAGTCCTCCGGACTGCGTTCGACCTCGTTGGCGTCGAGCATCTCGCCGGTCGTGACCTCCAGCCGGAAGCGGCTGGACTTGAAGTGGTCGGCGACCAGGTTCCGCGCGATCGTGACCAGCCAGGCCCCGAAGTCGCGGCCCTGCCAGGTGAAGGTGGAGATTCGGCGCAGGGCCCGCAGGAACGTCTCACTCGTGAGGTCCTCCGCCGTCGCCTTCCCGCCCACCCGGTAGTAGATGTAGCGGTAGACAGTGTCGCTGTACTGGTCGTAGAGACGGCCGAATGCTTCCGCCTCGCCCGCCTGGGCGCGTTCGACCAGCTCCATCATGCGGGCGCTGTCGCTGTCGGCGCTGGGCCGGCGGGCGGTGGTCGAGGCGCCGGAGCCGCCCCGGCTGCTCCGTCTGCCGACCGCGCGGCCGTCGGCCAGGGCGTAGCAGGGAGCGGCGGGGCCGCTGGTGGCGAGGCGGGGCATGGCAAGGGCGGGGCCGGCGTACGCGGTGGGGACGAAACCGCGCAGGTGGTCGAGGACCGCCGCGCGGAGCGTAGCCAGGCCCGAGGCGTCAACCCCGACGTGTGGGTACACGGGACTCCCAGAGGCAGAGCTTCCATCACGTGCAGTGCGGGAATGTTCACCCGTCGTGGCGACTGGTGGGTTCCCGTATGCGTTTGAGGAGAATAACGCTTCGTACAGGCAGTGCTACACCCAGTTGCTCAAATCATCGTTTCCGTCGCTTCTGTTACGCCTCGGTGGCGGTTCAAGTAGCAGATCGTGAACGTTTGTTGATCGAAAAGCTTCGCGATATGACTCATCGCAGGGTGCGCCGCAGCCTGTTCCCTGCGGCCGGGAGCGTCCCGGATCGTCGCTCTGCGTGTCAGCGGCGGCGGCGGTGCAGGGCGACCGCGGCGGCCGTACCACCGGCGATGGCGCCGACGCCGGCCGCCGCCGGGATGCCGACCTTGGCCGCCTTGCGGCCGGTGCGGTAGTCACGCAGTCGCCATTCGCGCTCGCGTGCGTGCTTGCGCAGCTTCGTGTCCGGATTGATCGCATACGGATGCCCGACGAGCGAAAGCATCGGGATGTCGTTGTGCGAATCGCTGTACGCGGCGCAGCGGGCGAGCTCCAGGCCCTCGGCCGCGGCCAGGGCGCGGACCGCCTCGGCCTTCGCCGGGCCGTGCAGCGGCTCGCCGACGAGCTTCCCGGTGTAGACGCCGTCGACGGACTCGGCGACCGTGCCCAGTGCGCCGGTCAGGCCGAGGCGGCGGGCGATGATCGTCGCGGTCTCCACCGGGGCGGCGGTCACCAGCCAGACCTTCTGGCCCGCGTCCAGGTGCGCCTGCGCGAGCGCGCGGGTGCCGGGCCAGATGCGGTCGGCCATGTACTCGTCGTAGATCTCCTCGCCGATGCTCATCAGTTCGGAGACGCGGTGCCCCTTCACGATGGACAGGGCGGACTCGCGGACGTCCTGCATGTGCTCGGGGTCCTCGACCCCGGCGAGCCGGAACCAGGTCTGCTGCCAGGCGAATCTGGCCAGCTCACGGCGCTGGAAGAACTTCCGCTTGTACAGGCCGCGGCCGAAGTGGAAGATCGCGGCGCCCTGCATCACGGTGTTGTCGAGGTCGAAGAAGGCGGCGGCCCGATCGTCCCCGAGGACGGGGAAGTCGGGTTCGGCGGGCGGGGCGAAGCCGTCCAGCGTGCCGAATTCGTCGAGCTGCTGCGACGTCTTGCGCGCTGCCTCGGCTGCTGCCTCGCCGGCGAGCACGCTCCTTGCGGTGGCGGAGCGCCTACGGGGGGTGAGCCATCCCAGTGCGGCCATGGCGTGAGCATAGCCAGTCTGTTCGGGACTTCCCGACACGCCGGTGTGCCATGGCGTGAACTCTGCGCGACCGCTCTGTTAAACGGGTGATGCCGCTCTGCCGGGGGGCGCGGCGCGGGGGACCGGGCAGGCCGTGCACGGGCGGAGAATGGCTCCATGAGTCCTCTGTTGCGGCGCGCGAAGAAGAAGCCCGGCGAGCGAGTGGTGACGCTGATCGGCAAACCGGAGTGTCATCTGTGCGACGACGCCCGGGCGGTCGTCGAGGAGGTGTGCGCCGAGACGGGCGCGTCGTGGGAGGAGAAGGACATCACCCAGGACGAGGCGCTGCACCGGGCGTACTGGGAGCAGATCCCGGTGGTGCTCGTCGACGGCGAGCAGCACACGTTCTGGAGGGTGGACCCGGGGCGGCTGCGGCGCGCGCTGGGGGCCTGACTCCCCCTTATGGCCGACTGCGGCGCCGCGCACGGCCGCGGGGGGCTGTTCGGCGGGTGTTCCGGCACTGTCACGGCTCTATCGGGACGCGAGGGGGACAGGGCACAGTAGACGGTCTCGGGGCGTATACGTGAGGAGTGTGTACGGGTTTGCCCCCTTCGGAGCCCCAACGGGCCGATGCGGTTCGAGGTTCCAGGTTCACGCGCGCGAAATGCGTGACCCCGGTCACTTTGCGCGGACAAAACGGACACCATCTTTGTGCACGCGTTCACAAAGACATAGCCTGCATTCGACGGGGCGGTCTTGGAACACACGGCCGCCTGCAGCCTCGCTCATCCCGCAGGAGCACCGTGGCAACTGGCCGAAATCACCGACCGGCGACCCGTAGCCGAGGAATCCCCGAGGCCACCGTCGCCCGGCTTCCGCTGTACCTCCGCGCCCTCACGGCGCTGTCCGAGCGTTCCGTGCCGACCGTCTCCTCCGAGGAGCTGGCGGCCGCGGCGGGCGTGAACTCGGCGAAGCTGCGCAAGGACTTCTCCTACCTCGGCTCGTACGGCACCCGGGGCGTCGGCTACGACGTGGAGTACCTCGTCTACCAGATCTCCCGCGAGCTGGGGCTCACGCAGGACTGGCCCGTGGTGATCGTCGGTATCGGTAACCTCGGCGCCGCGCTCGCCAACTACGGCGGCTTCGCCTCCCGTGGCTTCCGGGTCGCCGCGTTGATAGACGCGGACCCGACGATGGCCGGCAAGCCCGTCGCCGGCATCCCCGTCCAGCACACGGACGAGCTCGAGAAGATCATCAGCGACAACGGTGTGTCGATCGGCGTCATCTCCACGCCCGCCGGTGCCGCCCAGCAGGTGTGCGAGCGGCTGATCGCCGCCGGTGTCACCTCCATCCTCAACTTCGCCCCCACCGTCCTCTCCGTGCCCGACGGCGTCGATGTGCGCAAGGTCGACCTCTCGATCGAGCTGCAGATCCTCGCCTTCCACGAGCAGCGGAAGGCCGGCGAGGAGGCCGAGGCCGCGGCAGGCCGGAAGGGACCCGACGGGGACATGCCCGCCGTGATGCCGGCATGAGCCTCCTGGTCGTCGGACTGAGCCACCGCAGCGCGCCGGTCAGCGTGCTGGAGCGGGCGTCGCTGTCCGCGGACGCGCAGGTCAAGCTGCTGCACGACACGCTCGCCGCGGAGCCGGCGGCGGAGGCCGCGGTGCTGGCCACCTGCAACCGCATCGAGCTCTACGCCGACGTGGACAAGTTCCACGCGGGTGTGGCCGAGCTGTCCACCCTGCTCGCGCAGCACAGCGGGGTGGGGCTGGAGGAGCTCACCCCCTATCTGTACGTGCACTACGAGGACCGTGCGGTGCACCACCTGTTCTCGGTGGCGTGCGGGCTGGACTCGATGGTCGTGGGCGAGGGGCAGATCCTCGGCCAGATCAAGGACGCGCTGGCGCTGGGGCAGGAACTGCACACCGCCGGGCGGCTGATCAACGACCTGTTCCAGCAGGCGCTGCGGGTCGGCAAGCGCGCCCACAGCGAGACCGGGATCGACCGGGCCGGGCAGTCGCTCGTGACCTTCGGCCTGGAGCAGCTCGCGGAGGGCGCGGACGTCGAGAAGTGGGCGGCGGACAAGCGGGTGCTGGTGATCGGCGCCGGCTCGATGTCCTCGCTCGCCGCGACGACGCTGGCGCGCCTCGGTGTGGGCGAGCTCGTCGTCGCCAACCGGACGCTGGACCGCGCTGAACGACTGGCCTCCGTGCTCGCGGAGACGGGCGGGGTGACCGCGCGGGCGGTGCCCATGGCTGCGGTCGCCGACGAACTGACACGTGCCGATGCGGTGGTGTCCTGCACCGGAGCGACCGGTCTCGTCCTGACGGCGGAGTCGGTCGCGACCGCGCTGGCCGAGCATGTGGTGCCGGTGGGCGCGGACGCCGCGTCGGCGGTCCAGGACCTGCGCGCGCCCGACGGCAGCCTGGTCGCGCGGCTGGCCGAGTTCGCCGCGCGGGACGGGCGGGTCGCGGACCTCACCGTCGGCGCCGAGCCCCGGGTCCCTGCCCCCGATGCCGCGACGCAGGCCGGGTCCGCGAGCGGCGAGGCCGTCTGTCCCGTGGGACTGGACGAGCTGCACGTCGCGGAGACGCTGGCCCAGCACGGCGCCTGGATGGAGAACGCCGAGCGGACCCTGCCGCGCAACCCCGCACCCGTGCGCACCAACGGCGCGGTGCGTATCGGACTGCTCGATCTCGCCATGCCGCGGGACATCGATCACGCCGTCCACCGGCTCCCCGGTGTGCGGCTCGTCGACATCGAATCGCTCGCCGAGGCGTCCGCCGACGCCCCGATGGCCGCCGATGTCGATCAGGTGCGCAGCATCGTGTCCGACGAGGTCGCCGCGTTCGGTGCCGCCCAGCGGGCCGCGCGCATCACGCCGACCGTCGTCGCGCTGCGCACCATGGCCGCCGATGTCGTCGCCGGTGAGATCGCGCGCCTGGAGGGGCGGCTCACCGGTCTCGACGAGAAGCAGCGCGCCGAGATCAACCAGACCGTCCGCCGCGTCGTCGACAAGCTGCTCCACGCGCCCACCGTGCGCGTCAAGCAGCTCGCCAGCGAGCCCGGCGGCGCCGGATACGCCGACGCACTGCGGACGCTCTTCGACCTCGACCCGGAGACGGTCGCCTCCGTCAGCCGGGCCGACATGAATGACGCAGACGTCAAGAACCGAGGGCGAGTATGACCGAGAGGGCACTGAGACTCGGGACCAGGCGCAGCAAGCTCGCCATGGCCCAGTCCGGGCAAGTGGCTCAGGCGGTGCGCCAGTTGACCGGCCGTGCCGTCGAGCTCGTCGAGATCACCACGTACGGGGACACCTCCCGTGAGCATCTCGCGCAGATCGGCGGTACGGGGGTCTTCGTCACCGCGCTGCGGGACGCCCTGCTGCGGGGTGACGTCGACTTCTGCGTTCACTCGCTGAAGGACCTGCCCACCACGCAGCCCGACGACCTCACGCTCGCGGCCGTGCCGCGGCGCGAGGACGCGCGGGACGTGCTGGTGGCGCGCGACGGACTGACCTTCGACCGGCTGAACGACGGTGCCCGCATCGGCACCGGTTCGCCGCGGCGGATGGCGCAGCTGAACGCATACGCCCGCGCGCACCACCTGCGCATAGAGACCGTGCCGATCCGGGGCAACATCGACACCCGGATCGGATACGTACGAAGCGGGGAGCTGGACGCGGTGGTTCTCGCCGCCGCCGGGCTCCACCGCATCGGAAGGATCGAGGAGGCGACCGACTTCCTGTCGGTCGACTTCGTCCTGCCGGCCCCCGGCCAGGGGGCCCTGGCGATCGAGTGCACCGCACAGAACGCGGAACTCGCCGCCGTACTCGCCGAGCTCGACGACCCGTACACCCGGGTCGCCGTGACCGCCGAGCGTTCCCTGCTCGCCGCCCTGGAGGCCGGCTGCAGCGCACCTGTGGGTGCGCTTGCCGACCTGTTGGCCGACGGACAGGTTGTCACCGAAATGCGCCTGCGCGGCGTCGTCGGCACCACCGACGGCTCGACGCTGGTGCAGCTGTCCACCACCGGTCCCGTACCCACGTCGCACGGCGACGCCATCGCGCTCGGTCGCGAACTCGCGTCCGAGATGCTCGCCAAGGGTGCGGCCGGTCTTATGGGGGAGCGAGCACTTTGAGCCCCATCGCCAATCCGACTTCGGCGTTCTCGGCACACGGGCACGTCACTTTCCTCGGCGCCGGTCCCGGCGACCCCGGACTGCTGACACTGCGCGCCGTCGAGGCACTCGCGGGAGCCGACGTACTGATCGCCGAGCCGGATGTACTCGACGTCGTACGCGGCCATGCGCGGGCGAGCGTGAGCACGCCTGAACTGACGGTTGTTGACGATGCGTCAACAGCCGCCGGAATCCCCGTACTCAGGGATGCGGCCAATCTTGTCATGGAGGCCGCGCGCGGCGGCAAGCGGGTCGTCCGTGCCGTGACCGGTGATCCGGGACTGGACACCGACACAGGTCAGGAGATGCTGGCCTGCGCCGCGGAGGGAATTCCCTTCGAGGTCGTGCCCGGTGTCGCCACCGCGGTGGGCGTACCCGCGTACGCCGGTGTACCGCTGCGCGACGCCCAGGGCACGGACGTCCGGTTCGTCGACGCCCGTACCGCGAGTGAGCGGTGCTGGACCGAGATCGGCGCCAGCGACGGGACGGTCGTCGTCTCCAGCACGCTCGAGACCGTCGCCGCGGCGGCGGGCGAGCTGGTGGCCGCGGGCCGCAAGCCCGACACCCCGCTGACCGTGACGGTCGCCGGTACGACGACCCGTCAGCGGACCTGGACCGCGACGCTCGGCACGATCGCGCAGACCCTCAAGCAGGCGAAGGTGCTGCCTTCGCCCGAGGGGCACCGGTCCGTCATAGCCGTGGTCGGTGAGCGCAGCTCGGCTGCTCAGCGCGACCAGCTCGCGTGGTTCGAGTCCAAGCCGCTGTTCGGCTGGAAGGTGCTCGTGCCGAGGACCAAGGAGCAGGCGGCGTCGCTCTCCGACCAGCTTCGTTCCTACGGCGCGGTGCCGCACGAGGTGCCGACGATCGCCGTGGAGCCGCCGCGGACGCCGCAGCAGATGGAGCGGGCGGTCAAGGGGCTCGTCACCGGACGGTACGAGTGGATCGCCTTCACCTCGGTGAACGCGGTCAAGGCGGTCCGGGAGAAGTTCGAGGAGTACGGGCTCGACGCGCGTGCCTTCGCGGGCATCAAGGTCGCGGCGGTCGGCGAGCAGACCGCGGCGGCGCTGGTCGACTTCGGTGTGAAGCCCGACCTGGTGCCGAGCGGTGAGCAGTCGGCGGCGGGTCTGCTGGAGGACTGGCCGCCGTACGACCCGGTCTTCGACCCGATCGACCGGGTGTTCCTGCCGCGCGCGGACATCGCGACGGAGACGCTGGTCGCGGGCCTCATCGAGCTGGGCTGGGAGGTCGACGACGTCACGGCCTACCGGACCGTGCGGGCGTCGCCGCCGCCGGCGGACACGCGTGAGGCGATCAAGGGCGGCGGGTTCGACGCGGTGCTGTTCACGTCGTCCTCGACGGTGCGGAACCTGGTCGGGATCGCGGGGAAGCCGCACAACGTCACCGTGATCGCGTGCATCGGTCCGGCGACCGCGAAGACGGCGGAGGAGCACGGGCTGCGGGTGGACGTGCTGTCGCC
This sequence comes from Streptomyces sp. NBC_00306, assembly GCF_036169555.1. Lineage (GTDB taxonomy): Bacteria > Actinomycetota > Actinomycetes > Streptomycetales > Streptomycetaceae > Streptomyces > Streptomyces achmelvichensis. Next base: position 4,595,454 of record NZ_CP108032.1, read on the forward strand.
GGAGCCGTCGGTGCATCGGCTCGCCGAGGCGCTCGCGGAGTTCGGGGCGCGGAGGCGGGGTGCGGCGCTGGAGGCGGGCGAGCATGTGACGCGGCCGTCGGAGAGACGACCGGGGGGTCGTCGCCGCCGCACGACCTGACACTGCGGGAGGGCCCGCGCCCCTGTTCCGGCTGCCGCCGGGGTGGGGGTGCGGGCCCTTTTGCGTGCGGGGCAGGTTCAGCCCGTCCGGCGTGCTCCACGACGGTGGTGCGGCCGGTTCCCGGGGCGCTGCCCCGGACCCCGCGCCTCAATCGCCGGCGGGGCTGGATGTGCGGGCCCAGCCCATGGTGGGGCTGGTTGTGCGGGCAAGTTGAGCCCGTCCGGCGATTGAGGACACGCCCGTAGGGCGTGCCCCACGACGGTGGTGCGGCCGGTTCCCGGGGCGCTGCCCCGGACCCCGCGCCTCAATCGCCGGCGAGGCTGAATGTGCGGGCCCAGCTCCACGGCGAGGCTGGATGTCCGGGCAAGTTCAGCCCGTCCGGCGATTGAGGACACGCCCGCCTCAATCGCCGGCGAGGCGAATGTGCGGGCCGCAGCCCCATGGCGGCGCGGGATGTCCGGGCTCACCCCGAGCGCGTGAGCATCACAACCGCTTCGCGCTGCGCAGCTTCGACGCGTAGTAGCCGTTGCCGTCCAGGCGCGACGTGCCTCCCTTGTCGCCGATCGTCGGGCCGTTCGCCTCCTCGCGGCTCGAGATGAAGATCTTGTGGCCGTCCTCGTCGTTGCCCAGGTACATGCCGATGTGGTCCAGGCGCTGCGCCGTGCGGGCGTCGAGCTTGAAGAAGACCAGGTCGCCCGGCTGGAGCACGTCGATCGAGCTGGGGCGGTCCTTCGGGGTGATGCCCTTCAGGGGGATCACGTCGACGCCCGCCTTCGAGCGGGCCATGCCGTTCGCCGTGCGCGGCAGGCCGTCGCCCGCCTCGTCCGTCGCCATCAGCGGGTAGCGGGCCCGGTAGCCGAAGACCGTACGGATGAAGCCGGAGCAGTCGATGGCCCGGTACTTCGCCGGTTCCGCCGCGAGAGTCGTGCCGTTGCGGAACGTGTACGAGCGGCCCAGGTAGTCGTAGAAGTCCGACTGCTCCAGGCGCAGATCGCCGCCCTCCGGAGTCGCGTTCGGGTTCAGCGGACCGAACGCCGCGTCGCCCGCGTACTGCGTGCCGTCGGCGTCCTTCTTGACCGGTGCCTGGTCGCCGTACTGGAACGCGATGGCGAACAGGTCCTCCTTGCCGCTGCCGTAGTACTCCTTGAACCATTCCTTGAACCACTGCTCGCGCTCGGCACCCTTGCGCCACTCCTCCGGCATCAGCCGGACCCAGTTCTCCGTCACCACCTTGGACTTGGTGGTGGCGGGCTCGGCGAAGGTGCGGCTCGGGCCGGTGAGGGTGGCGGTGCGGGCGCCGTCGGTGAAGGTGGCGAGCACGTCGCCGTCACCGCCGCGCAGCACCGAGCGGGCGGGGTTCTTCAGCCGCTCCCACTTCTGCGACCCGTCGTCGTCGACGCTGCCCGCGTCGACGGGCTTGTCGGTGACCGTCTGGATGGCGGGCGCGTTGGCCTGCTCCTCCTTGCGCAGCTCGATCGTGAAGTATGCGCTGCCTGCCAGCAGCGCGATCACGGTGGCCACGTGCAGTACGGGACGTGTGCGGCTCTTGGACTTGGCGGTCATTCGCTGGCTCCGGATGGGTCGTTCGGCGGACGGGGCGTCACGCGTGCGGCATGAGGCCGAGCAGGATTCCCGCGGTCAGGACGACGTACGTGGTGAGCGTCGCCGATCCGGTCGCGAGAAGCGTGGCGCCCTTGGGCTGGCGCACCAGCTGGTAGGCGATGAGGCCCGGCACGATGAAACCGAGGGTCTGATTGGCGTACAGGAGCGGGAACTCCATCTGGAGCACGATCACCACGGTGGCCTGGAGCAGTACGCCGATGAGCACCACCGCGGCGAACAGCCGCTTGCCGTACAGGATCACGAAGCGCTGGGTGACGAGCGTGAGGACGTACGTCAGCACGGTGACACCGACGACCAGCGCGGCGCGCTGGAGGTCCTCGATGAGCGTCAGGGCCAGCCAGCCCGGCGTGATCATGCCGCCGGGCGACAGGTTGGTGGTCAGGTAGCACAGCAGCGAGAACAGCAGGCCCAGCGCGATACCGATCGCGGCGATCTCGGGGGTGAGGACGGCGGGGATCAACGGGGCTCTCCTGGGTTCTGCCACTGCTGGGGGATCGAGGGGTGCTGCTGCTGGTGGGGGTACGCCTCAGGGTGGTGCTGCCGCGGCCCGGGCCTGCCCTGCACACGGCGCTCCTCGGTGGCGGCGGGCAGGTGCGCGTACGGGTCGAGGTGCTGCACGTACAGCGACATGGTGTGTTCGTGCCGGGCGTGCTCCGGGGTGCCCTCGGGCCCGTCCGGGATGTCGTCGTCGTCCGACTCGTCGGGGGGCAGCTCCGCGAGGTGTTCGAGGAGGACCTCGCCCTGGCCGTGGATGTTGCCGATGGCGACGAGTGAGGAGTTCTCGCCGAGATTGCCGAGGAGTTCGTGCATGAACTCCTCACCGTCACGACCGTCGCCGCCGAGGTCGACGGCGTGCCCACGCCACTCGGCGGGGATGGCGTCGATGGCGCTCTTGGCCGGGTGGCCGATGACGAACACCTTGTCGGGCTGGAGGTCGGGGATGATCTGGCCCATCTGGCCGTTGCGCTCGACACGGTCGGGGCGGCAGTTGATCACGACGTTCAGCGGTCTGTTGATCGCGCCGAGGTCGAGCAGCTGGTTGATGTTCATCAGCGTCGACTCGGGGTCGTTGGCCGCGAAGACGTTGGCGAAGCGCAGCCGCTTGCCGCCGGGTGCGAGGTAGCGCTCGACGGAGAGGACACCCGGGTCCGGCGGTGCGTCGTACATGCCCTGGAGCGCGGTGGCGCGGTCGACACCGAGCAGGTCGGCGACGGTGAGCGCGATGGCCACGTTCTCCTTGAAGGTGAACCAGCTGAAGCCGCGCAGCTCTTCGTCGGAGACCGTCTCGGGGTCGGCGTAGATCAGCTGGCAGTCGCGCTTGTCGGCCTCCTCCTGGAGGACGTCGAAGCGGTCCTTCTCGGCGGTGACGCAGATGCCGCCGTGCGGCATGGAGCGGGACAGCGAGCGCGCGATGTCGTCGAGCGTCGGGCCCATCTCCGCGACATGGTCCTCACGGACGTTGCACAGCACGCCGATCGTGGACTGGATCAGCTTGGACTGGTTGATCTCCTGGAGCGCGGGCATCACGGCCATGCACTCCATGACCAGCGCGTCCGGCCGGTAGGAGGCGGCGCGCCGCACGATGCCGATCTGCTCGACGACGTTCGCGATGCCGAACTTGCGGTAGACCGGCTCCTCGGTGGCGTCGGGGTGGATGAAGCGGGCGGCGGTTCCGGTGGTCTTGGCGACCGTCGTCAGTCCGCCGCCGCGCAACGCGCCCGCGCACAGGCGGGTGATGGAGCTTTTTCCGCGGATGCCGTTGACCAGCACCCGCGTCGGTATCTGGTCGAGGCTGGCGAAGTGCCGCCGCTGCTCGACGATGCCGGCGATCAGCATGATCGTGCAGCAGACGACGAGCACGGTGTAGAGGAAGAGCACGGCGGTTCAGGTCCTTCCGGCCGGGGTGGTGCTGCCGGACACGCCGGCTCCGGCCTCGCGCTTGCGCTGCTCGTGCAGCTGCTGGCGGATGACTTCGAGGCTGCGGGTGACGGCCCCGACCTCGTCGTGGTGGCGCGGGTAGATGACGGTGCGCCGGTCGCCGCCGGCGAGCGCCTCGGCCCGCTGGGCGAGTTCGCGCAGGGGGCGTACGACGATGATGTGCAGCCAGCCGAGGCAGGCGGTGGCGGCCGTGAGACCGAGCAGCCCGGCCAGTACGGTGCGGTTCTGTGCCTCGTACGCCGGGATGGCGAGGCCCTTGGCGGGCTGCCAGCTGACCACGGTCCACTTCAGCGGGGCGGCGGCGCCGCCTCCGTCGAAGGGGGCCGCGGCCGCGATGGTCACGCCTCCGCTGCGGATGACCGTGGCGCTCGGACGGGTGGAGTCGGCCTCCTCGCCGTCGGCCTTCTTCCCGTCGCCGTTCTCGCTGCCGTTCTTGGCGCCGTCCTTGCCGGCCTGCGTGCTGTTGACCTTGGTCACCAGGGCGTCGATCCGGCCCGCCGGCAGCTTGTCGAAGGCCAGGTAGCCGTTGTTGGCGCCGATCACCCGGTGCTTCTCGTCGACGACGCGGATCTGGCCGAGGCCCGGCCGCTTGAGGAGCGCGTTGAGGTAGCCGATGCGCAACTCGCCGACGACGGCCGCGCCCTTGAGGCCGGGGACGGCTGCGTACTCGACGACGATCGGTTCGTTGCCTCCCTCGCCGAGCAGGGCGACGGGCTGCGTGGACGGGCCCTTGCCGCGCGGGTGGCGCGGCTCGGAGCCGGACTTGGCCGTGACGGTGCCGTCCGCGGTGAGCACATAGATCGAGGTGTAGCGGGCGTGCTGGCTGCGGGTCTGCTCCAGCGCCTCGGTCATCGCGGCCGGGGTGGTGCGCTGGTCCAGTACGGACGCCACCGACGTGAGGTCGGCATGGCCCTCGTTGAGCGCGCGGCGGATCCGGTCGGCCAGGGTGTCGGTGCGCTCCCGCTGGTCCTGGACGATCGACTTCGGTACGAGGACGGCGGCTCCGGCCCGGTTGAGCAGCAGCACGAGCGGCACCGCCCAGACGAGCAGCAGGATGCCGCAGACGGCGACGAGCGCGCGCATGCCGATCCTGCCGCGCCGCCCGCGGCGGTCTCCCGCCTCGTGGCGGTCGGACTGCGCAGGCTCGCCGAGCAGCTGGCGGCGCAGCCGTTCCAGGACGGCTCCGATCCGCGAGGCCTCTCCGTACTTGGGCTGGGTCACCGGACGGGTGAGGTCGCCGCGGCTGAGCCGGCGGCTCTCCAGGAAGAGCTGGAGCAGGGGCCGTTGGACGGTGCCGATCAGCAACGCGACCGCGAGGGCGCCGATGAGGAGCAGCGCGCCGGCGGCGGCGATCCAGAAGAAGGAGTCGAGCGCGGCGGCGCGGTTCTCGGTGACGTCGACGAGGGAGACGACGGTCAGGCCGAGTGCGGTCGACTCGGTGCCTTCACCGGGCACCGGGCCGGTCAGGGCGGCGTAGCCGGCGACCGGGCGCTCGGTTCCGTGGGAGTCGCCGAGCAGGCTGCCGCTGACGCCGGGGAAGCCGCCGGAGCCGGGTGCCTTGGACTTGAGCGGGTGCTGGCGGGCCTTGCCGGCCGCTGTCTCGGCGAAGCCGGCGAGGTCCTTGTCGGCGCGTTCGGCGTTCGCGCGCGCCGTGGCGGAGGCGCCGCGGCCGGCGTCGGGCAGACCGTCGCTGCTGAGGACCTGTCCCGAGGCGTCGACCACCGCGATCGCGCGGTCGGCGCCGAGGCTCACACCCGGGAACTTCAGGCTGCTGGAGGCGATGAGCAGCAACTGCGGCCGGTCGGGCCAGGACAGGACGCCGAAGGTCAGCAGGCGCGTCCCGCCGTTCTCCAGCCGGACCATGCGCGGGGCCAGCCCGTCCTTGTCGCCGAGCTTCGTCCGGTCGACGGCGGTCAGCGGCAGGTTCTCACCGCGCTGGGCCTCGAGCCGCCCGGACTTGATCTCGATGACGGCGGTGCCGCTCCACTTCTGGTAGACGCTGCCGAGCTTGTCGAGCACGGTGTCCGCCGAGACGGGCTCGCCCGCGTTGAACATCGCGGTGGTGCGGCCGAGGTCGGTGATGCTCTCGTCGAGCGATGCCCGCAGCGCGATGGCGCCGTCCTCGGCGAAGTACTGCTGCGAGGTGCGTACCGCCTCCGGAACGGGATCGTTGCCGGCGCGTCCGAGCTGGAACGCCGTGAGCGCGGCGATGCAGAGCAGCAGGACGGACAGCACGGCGATGGGGGGTCGTATGCCCCCCAGCAGTGACATGTCCGCCCTGCGGCGGACTTTGTGCCGTCGCTTCGTGCGCGACGCGGCCAACGGAGGCTCCCTCGAAGAACGCTCCGGTGCCCGCGTGGAGTGCCGGAACAAGGTGGGTGGACTGCGTGCCGGGGTCGACGGCACGGTGAGTGTGTGGGGTGGTGCGGTGGCGCGGCGCTACGCCGCGTGGGGGTGACGCGCGCGGCATACCTGCCGGCGCGCACCGGGGCCTGTCATCCGAGCAGACCTGCCAGGGGCCGGGAACGGGGTCCACTGCCGACGCGGGCACCAAGGGTTCCGCGGCAGGACAGGGACGCACACCCTCGTGGGGCGTCACCTGTCCGGGCGGAGGCGCATGGAGCGGCAGTCATGGTCACTCGGATATTTTCATCTGACTATGAGCTCATCAGCTGCAAAGCGGATAACGATTGGCATAACTTTCGGAATTGCCGCTTCCCTCTGCGTGATAGTGGCGTGTATCACGCGAGGCGGCGTACAACCTTCTGACGACAGGAGGGAAGCGCCGCGGGCTCAGTCCGTTTCGAAGGCCGATCTGGAGGACCGGGTCGCCCGCTTCACCGAAGGATTCGGTGCGCGGGGCGGCTACCGGATTCCCACCCGGGGCGAACGTCGCGCCGTCACCGAAGGCGTCGCGCTGGTGCTGGACGGAAAAGAGACCGAGGCCCGCACCCGGCTCGCCGAAGTCGACTTCACCGTACGGACGTTCACCGACACCGTCGGCGGGCGCCGGTTCGCCGAGGTGTCCGACGCCGCGGCCCGTACCGATGGCGCGAACCGGGGCTGGGGCCGGGTCTACATCGACCTGGACGCACCACCGCGCTGGTCGGTGCAGGTGCCGCACCCGATCGCCGACCTCGACACGGAACGCCTGGGAGCACGGGTGTTGCGCGGCACCCCCGGGGGCGTGCTGGTTGTGGCCGGTGCGCACCGTACGGCGGGCAGGGGCGATGCCGCCGACGTGGCCCACCGCACCGACTCCGTCTTCCACGGGGTCGTGTCGGAGCTGATGGACCGCGGGCTGCCGGGGGTGCAACTGCACGGCTTCGCGGACGACTCCTTCCCGCGGTTCGACGCCGTGGTCTCCACCGGCTCCGGCAATCACGCCGTCGCGGACGCCAGAAGGCTCGCGACCGCGTTCGGCTCCGCCGGGCTCAGGGTCTGCCGGGCCTGGGAGCGCGACTGCAAACTGTCCGGCACCGACAATGTGCAGGGGCGGGCCGCGGACCGGGAGGACCGGCGCTTCCTCCATGTGGAGCTGAACACGAGCTCGCGCGCCGACGAGGCCGGTCTCGAGGCGTCGGCGCGGGCGGTCGCGACGGTCGTGGACGGCTGGGCCGGGCCCTGACCGGCCCCGACGGAATGTCGGTACGTGGGGTATTCGGACGGGCGTAGCGTAGGTCCCATGACTGCGTACGGATCCTTCCCCGGGGCCCGGCCGCGGCGGCTGCGGGTCAATCCCGCCATGCGCCGCATGGTCGCCGAGACCCGGCTGCACCCGGCCGACCTGATCCTGCCCGCCTTCGTGCGGGAAGGGATCGGCGAGCCGGTGCCCATCAGCGCGATGCCCGGTGTCGTCCAGCACACCCGCGACACCCTGCGGAAGGCCGCCGTCGAGGCGCGCGAGGCCGGGGTCGCCGGGATCATGCTCTTCGGTGTGCCCGAGGACGCCAAGAAGGACGCCGCCGGGACCGCCGGCACCGACCCGGACGGCATCCTCCAGGTCGCCATCCGCGATGTCCGTGCCGAGGTCGGGGACGAGCTCGTGATCATGTCGGACCTGTGCCTGGACGAGTACACCGACCACGGGCACTGCGGCGTACTGGACGAGCACGGCCGGGTCGACAACGACGCGACGCTGGAGCGGTACGCCGAGATGGCCCAGGTCCAGGCCGACGCCGGCGTCCATGTCGTGGGTCCCAGCGGCATGATGGACGGCCAGGTCGGTGTCGTCCGCGACGCGCTCGACACGATCGGCAAGGAGGACGTGTCGATCCTCGCCTACACCGTGAAGTACTCCTCGGCCTTCTTCGGGCCGTTCCGCGAGGCCGTCGGCTCCTCACTCCAGGGAGACCGCAAGACGTACCAGCAGGACCCCGCCAACCTGCGGGAATCCCTGCGGGAGTTGGCGCTCGACCTCGAAGAGGGCGCCGACATGGTGATGGTGAAGCCCGCGGGCCCCTACCTCGACGTCCTGGCGAAGGTCGCGGAGACCGTGGACGTACCGGTCGCCGCGTACCAGATCAGCGGCGAGTACGCGATGGTCGAGGCCGCGGCCGAGAAGGGCTGGATCGACCGCGAGAAGGCGATCGCGGAGACGCTGCTCGGCATCAAGCGCGCGGGCGCGAGCATGATCCTGACCTACTGGGCGACCGAGGTCGCCCAGGGCCTGAGCGCAACCGGCTGACGCAGCGGCCTGCGGGGAGGCGGCCGGGTTTCACCGGAGGGTGAGGCCCGGACCTCCCCGGTGCGGGCACCGTGTGCCGGTGCGGTTAGAGTCGTTCGCTGTTCGAGGTGCCGGGCTGCCCTCCGGCGAAGCCGGGCACGGGTGCCCTGGCCCCGGAGAACACCGCGCAACGACACCGGAGGACAAGGCGTGACGGGAATGGCAACGGTCACTTTCGTGCTCTCGGGCCTGCTGATCCTCATGGCCTGCGTCAAGGCGGATCGGGTCCGCTCCTGGCGGGAGTCTTGGAATCCCTCGGCCCCGGACGTCTCGGACGGCGCCTTCGTCGCGGCTCGCTTCCTCCTGGTCGCGATGGCCGTCGGCGGAGTCGTCGTCGGAGTGCAGGGCCTCAAGGTCCAGGACGACGTGGGGTGGAGCGACGACGAGTTGACCAGTGCGGTCAAGGGCGCCACCGCGTCCCTGGACGGCAGCACCGTCCACGGCGGCCCGTTCGAGGCCGACTCGCCCGCCGACTTCGAGGGTGAATACGCCATCAAGGTCGAGCAGGAGATCGTCGAGTACGGAGACGGCGGCGCCCCGCAGTTCGGGGTGGACGCCGAGCTCGCCGGAGAGCCGACGGCGGATCAGGCGCGGTACGCCATAACGGCCGACGGCGCTGGAGCGTGGTTCTGCATGGACGTCAAGCGCACCCACACGGGCTTCATCGAGACCGTCGCGCCCGGCGGCCTCGGCCGCACGGTGAAGCTGCCGAAGTTCACGTACGCCGTGTCGAGCCGGACCGGTGAGTGCTGAGTCCCGACGTCAGGCGAGCCCGCCCACGAAGGACGCCCAGGCGGCCGGGTCGAGCGTGAGGCTCGGGCCGCCGGGGTTCTTCGAGTCGCGGACGTGGATCGCGGCGGGGTGGGCGGCGACCTCGACGCAGGCGCCGCCCTCGTCGCCGCTGTAGGTGGACTTGCGCCAGTCGTAGGCGACTTCGAGGCACTGTCCGCCCTCGCTGCCGCTGTAGCTGGACTTGAACCACTTCAGTGGGGTGCTCATCTCTCTCCCAGCAGCCGGTCCAACAGGCCCTTGGTTTCTTCGGGGTTGAGGGCCTGAGTCCGCAGCATCGCATATTTGCAGGAGAGGATGCTGACCTCGTCGGGGTCTGTGAGCAACTGGCTGCCGCGCTGGCTCTCGGTGTAGCCGAGCAGCTGATGATCGGGGGTCTCCAGCAGGATGAACGGTCCGTTGAGTCCGGCGTGGCTGGTGCGGCCGAACGGCATGACCTGGAGTGAGACGCCCGGCAGTTCGGCGCACACGCGCAGGCGGCGCACCTGCTCCTCGTACACCTCGTCGCCGCCGATGCGGTCCAGGAGGATCGCCTCCCACATGACGAAGCTGATCGTCGGCGGGTGCGTCCGGGTGAGGATCTCCTGACGCCCGACACGGTTCGTGACCTGTGCCTCGATGTCGTCCGCGCTGAAGGCGGGCACCCGGCTGCGGAAGACCCCGCGCGCATAGCGCTCGGTCTGGAGCAGGCCGGGCACGACCTGGTTGTCGTACCAGGACAGAGCGATCGCCTCCCGCTCCAGGTCCATGTACTCCTCCGCCCACGCCGGGATCAGGTCCACCTCCGGCATGTTGTCCACCGCGACCGACAGCGCCCCCTTCGTGTCGAGGCGGTCGTCGAAGCGCGCGGCGAGGTCCGGTTTCAGCGGGCGGCGGCCCTGTTCGATCGAGGCGACGGTCTGCTCGGCGAGGTTGAACTCGGCCGCGAGTGCCCTTTGGGTCAGGCCCGCGGCCTCGCGGAAGCGGGCGAGCTGGCGGCCGACCAGCCGCATCGCCGAGGCGTTCTTCCGTGGACGTCTCCTGGAGTGCATGTCCGACCAACTCCCCGGACACGGGCGTACGTTACGCCTCCACGACCCGTACAGATGAAACGTACGGGTCCGCGCAGTGCTGTCACCCCGTCACGGGACGCGACTCTCGCCGCGTGGACAAGACGATGCAACACGAGGATCTGCGCGAGCTGTTCTGCCGCCGCGAACGCCGATCGGTCGCCGCGGCACGGGAGTTCGCGCGGGACGCGCTGAGCGCGTGGGGCTGGGCCGCCAGGGCCGACGACATCACGTTGTGCGTGAGCGAGCTCGCGACGAACGCGCTGGTGCACGGCGTACCGCCGGGGCGCGGGTATCTGCTGCGGCTATGGCTGTACGAGCAGGGGGCCGCGCTGAGGGTCGAGGTGCACGACAGCGGTGACGGGCGGCCGGGTGTGCGTGAGCCGGACGGGGAGTCGGGGCGCGGGCTGCTGCTGGTGGACGCGTTGGCCGACACCTGGGGTGTCGGCCAACGCGATCCGGGCAAGGTGGTGTGGTGCGCTTTCACCCTGCGGTGAGGCGTGGTGCCTACGGCGCGTCGAGCACCGTGCCGGTCACCGCCGGACCGTCCGGCTTGCCGTCCTCGTCGTTGACGGGCTGGAGGAGCAGGTGCTCCGTCTGCTCGGTCACCTTGTCGGCGGCCGTGGGGACGGTCACCTCGGCGCTGGTCTTCCCGGCGGGCACCGAGGCCCACAGGTAGGGCCAGTCCAGCTTGGACAGAGGCACGTCACCGTCCGGGACGTCGCCGAACGTGTCGGTGAGCCACTGCCGGTCGACGTCCTTGGTGGTCAACTCGGGGCCCGCCGTGGCGGGGACGATCTTCAGCGTCCTCGACAGCTCCACGTCGGCGGGCGCCGACAGGGAGAGCCGCCATGTCAGGGGCTTCCCTTCGGTCACCTTGTCGGCGACCGGCTTCATGGTGATCGTCGGCATCGCGTCGTCGTTCTCGGCGGTGACCCCGCCGGCGTGCGAGCCGACGACGGAGCCTCGCACCGCCTTCACGAGCACGTCGTGGCCCACGTCCCAGGAGTACCGGGTGTTGCCGGTGACCTTCACGGTCAGGTTGGCGACCTGGCCGCCGGGCCGTACGGTCACCAGCCGCTCCTTCGCGGTGCCGGTGGCCGGGTCGATGGCGAACATCCGTACCGTGCCGCTGCCCTTGCCGGACATGCGGACGGGGACCTCGTACGTGCGGGTGCCGGCGTTGCCCTCCTTGACGTTCAGACGGCCGATGTCGACACGGGTCAGCGGGGCCTCCCGTACCGCGGGGGTGCCGGGGCTCCACGCCCAGGCGTCCATCAGCCACGCCTGTCCGGAGCGGCTGCGCGGGGTCAGCTCCAGGGAGGCGATCCGCTTCAGGTCGAGACCGGCGCGCGAGGCGGCGGTGATCGGTACGCGCACCTCGCGTGCCCAGGAGGAGGCGGTGCGGTCGCTGCCCGGCAGCCCGTCCACCCGGACGCGGCCGAGGTTCGCCCGCTTGCCGGAGGCGTCCGTGACGGACACGTCCAGTTGTGTGCCGGTGGAGTTCGCCGGGACGAAGACGCGCAGCGCGAGGCTCTGGGCGCCCTTGACGGAGAGGGGCTTGTCGGGACGCACCTTCACCGCCGTACCGGGGGCGGACCAGCGCATGGCCACCGCCCGGCGGCCCGTCTCGCGGTCCGGTCCCCAGCCGGCGAAGTGCGGTGAGGCGCTGTCCTTCTCCGGGTTCAGGCAGGCGGTGCGCGGGTCGGGGTCGATGGCGGAGCACAGCCGTCCGCCGGTCACCTTCACGGAGCCGTCCGGGAGGAACCCGGCGCCGCGGTTGGCACCGACCGCGTGGGTCAGCACCCGCGCCGGGTCGGCGGAGGGGGCGCGGCGGCCGGTGCCGTCGACCAGCTCGCGCACGCGGTCGTCCCCGGCGACGAACAGCCGGGCAGCGGCGGCGATGTAGGTGGCGCCGGCCCGGTGCTGCTGGTCGGCCGTCAGCCGGGTCGCGGTGCCCGGCGAGCACACCGGGTCGGGCTGCTCGGGGTCCTGCCAGAAGTCGTCGTTCGCGGGTGCCTGGGCCTGGCCCGGCGTCCACTCGCTGTTGAAGTAGTTGTGGTTGGCGCCGACCATGTAGACCGCGCCGTGCAGGGCCTTGCCCCGGCTCACACCGCGGGTGCCGTCCGCGTACACCTGGCCCTGGAGGTCGGAGACGTCACCGTCGCAGCCCGGCAGGATCGTCAGCGAGGGGACGTCCGGAACCGGGTTCTGGCCGAAGATCGTCGGGCCGATGAGCACGGTTCCGCGGATGTGCCAGCGCACCTTTCCCCGGTAGCCGTCCTGGGCAGGCGGGGGCGGGTAGAGGCTGTCCATGGCGGCCCGGTTGACGCCCTCGCCACCGCGCGAGTGGCCGACGAGCAGGACGCGGGAGAGGTCTGTCTTCGGTGCCTTGCGCACGGCCGCCGGTGCCTTGGCGGGCGACGCGGCCCAGTCGGCCCAGCGGGCGAGATGCGTGCGCACCAGCGAGGAGCGGGCCTGCGCGCCGCCGTCGTCGACATCGCCGTCCTGGCCGTTGACGCCGTTGGCGGAGATCGACACGGTCACATAACCCTGGGAGGCCAGCAGCTTCTGGTCGCGCAGATATCCCTGATGGCTCGGGATGGGCTTGGCACCCTTGGCGCAGGGCCAGTCGATGGACACGTCGTCCTCGGCGCCCGGGACGTAGCAGGTGGCGTGGCGGCCGTGCAGGAACAGGGCCACGGGACGCTTGCCGGTCGCGCCCTTCGGAGCGACGACGACGCCGCGCATCTCGACGGGCGCGGGGAAGCCGGGGAGGCGGACCGGATCGAGCGCGTACTCGCCGGTGACCGTGCCGTACGTGCCAGGCTTGCCCGGGTCGACGGAACCGGCCGGGAGCTTGGCCGGCGCTTTCGCGGCGGGCCGGGAGCGCCCGTCACGGGCGCTGTCCGCCTTCTGGTCCAGCCGCCGGCCCGCCGCCAGCACCTGGAGGTCGGCCAGGTCGGCCGTGCGCGCGTCGTCGAGCGGCAGCCGGAAGGTGCGGTTGTCCTCGGCCGGCTCGGGCACGCCGACCAGCTTGCCGTCGGCGTGGAACTCCACGCGCGCGTCGCCCATCGGCACGGGACGGGGGGAGCGCCACTCCACCGCGCGGTTCCCGTCGGTCTTCGTGATCCGCCAGCCGGGTGGCAGGTCGTTCTCGCCGTTCGCCGCCGTGGCGGGCCGTGCGTCGGGTGGCTGCGGCAGTGCCTGCGCCGCCGCCGGCGACACCCCCGCCACCGTGATCACCGCTATCGCGGTGGCCCATATTCTGCGGGCACGTAACAACGGTCCCCTCCTCAACCCCATGGGTCGGGCGCCCGGTTGGGCCCGGGAGCCTCTCGCTCTCGGAGGACGGGGAGAGGCTCCTGCGGGTTGCCTGCCGGCTGCGGACAGCTGTGATGGATGCGCCCAGTGCGACGGGTGTGACCGGTCGCCGGGGGAGCGGACCCGACATGGCTGACCGCGGGCCGGGGAACATTCTCCCGGCCCGCGGTCGTGTGGGGGGTTTCCTCAGCAGTACAGGTTGCCGCCGGGGGCGACGCCGAGGATCTGGGTGAATTGCTGGTACTTGGTGACGCGGCTCTGGACCTGGGCGGGGTTCTTGCCGTCGCATTCGAGGGAGCCGTTGATGGAGCGGATGGTCTGGCCGAAGCCGGCCTGGTTGACCATGGCGTTGTGGGGGGTCATGGTGCCGGGGCCGTTCTGGGTGTTCCAGTACCAGAGGCCGGTCTTCCAGGCGATGGCGGCGTTCTGTTCGACCTGCCAGGGGTTGCCGAGCAGGTCGATGCCGAGTGCGTCGCCGGCGGCCTTGTAGTTGAAGTTCCAGCTGAGCTGGATGGGGCCGCGGCCGTAGTAGGCGGCCTGGCCGGCGGGGCAGCCGTAGGGCTGGCTCCAGTCGCAGTAGTGCGGGTAGTTGGCGGTGTTCTGCTCGACGACGTGGACCAGTCCGCCGGTCTCGTGGGAGACGTTGGCGAGGAAGGCGGCGGCTTCCTGCTTCTTCACCGTGTCGCTGCCGGTGTTGGCGAACCCGGGGTAGGCGCTGAGCGCGGCGGTCAGGCCGCTGTAGGTGTAGAAGGAGTTCCGGCCCGGGAACATCTGGTTGAACTGGGACTCGCTGACCACGAAGCCACCGGGCTGCGGGTCGCCGCCGCCGCTACAGGTGTAGGGCTCCCAGAACCAGGTGCTGATGATCGGGTCGTAGCCGGGGTTGTCGTGCTCGGCGATGTAGTACCGGCCGTCGGTGTATCTGACAACGTTGCCAGTGGTGTACCAGGCGCCCGCCTGCCAGCTGGGCGCGGAGGTGCAGGCGTCAGCGGCAGCGGTGGGGGCTGCCGTGGCGGAAGGCGCGAGGCCCACTGCCGCGATACCGACTCCGGCGACGATCGCGGCGAGCCATACCTTGATGCGCTGTCTCAGCACTCGTGCACTCCTTCACAGCAACGGCCGGGCCGTGGTGGGGGGTTGTGCCGCACACTCAAGCGCTATTGACGTGATCGAGTCAAGGTATAGACCAATGTGAATCACCAGGTGGCGCGATTTCGCCGCTACGCCCGCATCAGGTCGACGAGCCGGGAGAGCCCGTCGTCCGCGTGACCCTCCTCGATCGCCCGGTCCAGGATCGCCTTCAGCGGCTCGAAGAACTCGGTGGTGACGCCCTGATCCCTGAATGCCGCAAGGAAGTTGGGTACGGCCGCCTGATTGACGGCGAGGCTGGAGACGTCGGTGAGATGCTCGCCCGAGTCGACGGCCGCCGCCCACTGCGGCGCACCGGAGAGCATCGCGCCGACCCAGGGCACCAGGAGCTCGGAGAAGTCGGTGGCCGAAATGCCCTCGGTGCGGACCAGGGCGTAGGCCTGAAGGACACCGACGACCATGCCGTACATACCGGTGAGCAGCGCCAGGTCGTGCAGCGCCGCGAGCCCGGGGTCGGTCCCGGTGAAGGTGGTGCCGCCGAGCGCGGTGAGCGTGGAGCGGTGGGTCTCGAAGGCCTGCTCGTCCCCGCTGTAGAGGACGTAGGCGTGCGGTCCGCCGATCATCTGGGGGACGGCCATGATGCCGCCGTCGATGTACCGGATGCCGAGCTCGGCGGCCCGGGCGGCCAACTCCCGTGCCTGCGCCGGGGTTCCGT
This sequence comes from Streptomyces sp. NBC_00306, assembly GCF_036169555.1. Classification (GTDB taxonomy): domain Bacteria; phylum Actinomycetota; class Actinomycetes; order Streptomycetales; family Streptomycetaceae; genus Streptomyces; species Streptomyces achmelvichensis. The sequence continues at coordinate 4,610,846 of NZ_CP108032.1, forward strand.
TGGTCAGATTGACGACGGTACGGCCCGCCGGGCTCTCGCCGAGGGAGTCGAGCAGCTCCCGGACGTTGTCGTTGGTCATCAGACACACGACCGCGAGCCCGTCCGCGGTCACCGCCTCCGCCGCCGAGCGGGCCGGCACCGCGCCCTGAGCGACGAGCGGCCCGGTCTTCGAGCGGGTCCTGTTCCAGACGGTGACCGGGTGGCCGGCCGCGAGGAAGGCGGCGGCGAGGGCGGAGCCCATCATGCCGAGACCGAGGACGGACACCGGGGGCCGGGACCCGGGCGCGGCGGACCGGGGTGCGGAGGGCTCGGACACGGGTACGGAGGGCTGCGGAACAGGGGGCTGCGGCGCGGACACGGCGGGGCTCCTCACAAGGATTCTCGGGACGCCCCTGATCCTTGTCCGGTGCCCGAAAGCCCACAAGTACCGACTATTCGGTGCGGTACTCACCGGAAGGTGCGTACCCCGCGCACACGTCCCGGCCTCGGAAAGTGGTCATCGGCGCCCGCGCGGAGCACTCTGGAAGGGGTACCGCTGGAGGTGATCGGCCATGGAGACACTCGTCGGATGGCACATCGAGATGGAGTTCCGGGAAGACGGCGACCGGACCCGCGCGGCCGCCATGGTGAGACTCGGCGACGGCACGGAGATCCGGGGCCACGGCAACGCGAACCGTCACCGGTCGGACGAACCACAACTGCTGGTGGGCGAGGAGATCGCGGGCGCACGCGCCATGATGGACCTCGCCTCACAGCTGCTGCAGAAGGCGCACACGGAGATCGACGAGACCGCTCAGCGGCCCTCGCACGCCCTCGTGTGACGGTTCGCGGCGGACGGCGTCACCAGGTGAGGGCGTCCTCCATGGAGCTCTGCCAGTAGGTGACGGACGTGGTGGTGTCGATGTACGTGCCGGCCGGGAGCGTGATCCTGGCCGGTGCGGCGTCCGTCGAGCCGCCGCCGTCGCGCGGGGCGAAGCTCACGGCCAGCTTCTTCGCCGTGCTGCCGTTCGTGCCGCTGCCGTCGGCCGAGGACAGCATGATCGACGCGTAGGCGGACTCGCCGGGGAGCAGCGTCACGACGGCCTGCGGCCGGCTGTCGTCGTTGATCGCGGTGGCGGCCTGCGCCTCGTCGAAGCGCAGCAGCGGCGCGTGGTAGGCGTTGCAGGCCTTGGACCCGGTGTTCGTGAGCGTGAGCAGGCCGTGGTTGATGGGGCGGCTGACCTTGCTGTAGGTGACCTTGACGCGGTCGCCGCAGGGGGTGGTGACCGCGCTGCCTGTGTCGCCGCCCTTGCTCGCGCTGCTGCCGGCGCTCTTGCCGCCGGTGCCGCCCTTACCGCCGCTGGTGCCGGACGCCGTGTCGCCGCCGTCCGCAGGCTTGCCGGCGGCCGGGGCCGAGGGCGCCGCGGCCGAGTCCTGGCCGCCCGTGGTGCTCGCGGAGGGCGAGCCGACCGCCGCATTGCCGTCGCCCTGGCAGGCGGTGAGCGACAGTGCGGCGAGCAGCGCCGTGGCGGCGACGGCTGAGGTGCGGGTGCGGATGTTGCGCATGATGGTTCGTTCTCCCCGTGTGGTGTTGCGTGTGAGCCGGTCAGTGATTCCGGACGAGCGCCGTGACGACCGCGATCGACGCGATCAGCACGAGCACGGCCGCAGCGTCGACGAACATGCTGCGTAGAGGGGTTCGCATGACTGCTCCCCGGTCGGCTGTGCGGTGTGATCACAGACTGCGGGGACCGCGCCCGGGGCCGCAACGCCGCGGGGACCATTGGGGAAGCCGGAACGCTGCCGCGTACTGTGACCTGGGGGTAAAGCCCTTGCCTGGAACGGCATTCCGGGACGGACGAGTGCGATGACGAGGGGATGTACGAGGTGGCGGCGACGCCCGAGGCCGAGGAACTGGCGGCACGACTCAGAAAACTGAAGGGCCGTTCGGGGCGGAGTTACGGAGTCCTCGCCGGCAAGCTCCACGTCAGCACCTCGACGCTCCACCGGTACTGCAACGGCGAAGCGGTACCGACCGAGTTCGCGCCGATCGAGCGGTTCGGCCGGGCGTGCGGGGCGAGTTCCGAGGAACTGGTGGCCGTGCACCGGAAGTGGATCCTCGCGGACGAGGCACGCAGACGGGGTAAGGGGGCGCCGGCGGCCGCGGCCGCGTCGGAGGAGCCGGACGGGGGCTTTGAACCGGCCCCCGAGCCCGAACCGGAGCACACGCCGGCGCCGGGACCCGAACCCGAGTCCACGCCGCCCACCGCGCTCGTCGCCACGGCCACGGCGGCACCCACACCCAGAGCAAGTGGCGCCCGCCGCAAGCGCGTTGTCGTCGCCGTCGCGGCTGCCGCCGTCGTGGCGCTCGCCGTCCCGGCCGCCGTCGTCGCGAGTCAGGGCAGCGGCTCGGGGACGGCGGACGACGACCGCAAGGGAGCGGCCGGTGCCGTGAAACCCGACGGGACCGCCTCCCGCTCAGCCTCCCCGTCCGCGAGCACCTCGCCGAGCGGCAGCCCCTCCGCGAGCGCACCCCGGAAGTCCGCGACCCCGTCGGCAACGGCCTCCGGCGAGCGGGCGCCACAGCGTCCCGTGACCGGCGTACCGGTGCGGGCCGGCGTCAGCTCGTACAACTGGGACTCGCCGTGCGGGCAGTACTTCCTGCTCGACCAGGCGCCCGGCGACGTGCCGCCGCCGCCCGCCCCTCAGGACCACCGCGGCTGGGGCCGCGCACTCGGCGGCGTCGACGCCGGCGGCATGCGGCTCCAACTGACCGTCACCGGAAAGGCGCAGGAGTCCGTCGTCCTGAACGCCGTGCATGTGCGGGTGGTCGCCCGCAAGGCCCCGCTCGCCTGGCAGACGTACTCGATGGGCGAGGGCTGCGGCAGCGGCATCACTCCGCAGACCTTCGCCGTCGATCTCGACAAGCCCCGGCCGATCGTGCGTCCCGTCGCCGGACAGCAGGGCGACGCGGTCGTGCCCGCCAAAGGCTTCCCGTACAAGGTCTCGTCCGGCGACCCGCAGGTGCTCAACCTCGACCTGAAGACCGAGGCCCACGACGTGAGTTGGTACCTGGAGGTCGACTGGAGCGTCGGCGACCGGCACGGGACCGTGCGTGTCGACGACGACGGCAAGCCGTTCCGGGCCAGCGCGATGAAGGGACGGCCGAGGTACGACTACTGGCCGGAGGAGAGCGAGTGGAAGGCTCGCTGACTCCGGCCAGTGGACCGTACGGCGATCAGAGGCGCTCGGGGGTACGGATACCCAGCAGCGCCATGCCCTGGTGCAGCGTGCGACCGGTGAGGTCGACGAGGAAGAGGCGGTTCTCCACCACCTCGACGGGGTTGTCGTCGCTCAGCACGTGGCACTGGTCGTAGAACGTGGTCAGGTGCGAGGCGAGCTGATACAGGTACGCGGCCAGCTTGTGCGGCTCGTAGGAGGACGCGGCCTCGGCCAGCACCTCGCCGAACCGGTCCAGGTGCAGGCCCAACGCCCGCTCCGCCGGGGCCAGTTCCAGCTCGGGGTGCGCCACAGGCTTCGCCTCTCCCGCCTTGCGCTTGATCGACTGGATGCGGGCGTACGCATACTGGAGGTAGACGGACGTGTCGCCGTTGAGCGACACCATCTGGTCCAGGTCGAACTTGTAGTCGCGCACCGCTGACGTCGACAGGTCGGCGTACTTCACCGCGCCGATGCCCACCTGCCGGCCGTTCTCGATGATCTCGGCCTCGCTCAGGCCCACCTTCTCGGCCTTCTCGCGCACCACGGACGTCGCCCGGTCCACCGCCTCGTCCAGCAGGTCCACCAGCCGGACCGTCTCGCCCTCACGGGTCTTGAACGGCTTGCCGTCCTTGCCGAGCACCGTGCCGAAGGCCAGCTGCACCGCGTCGACCTTGTCGTTCAGCCAGCCGGCCCGGCGCGCGGTCTCGAAGACCATCTTGAAGTGCAGGGACTGCCGCGCGTCGACCACGTAGAGCAGCGTGTCCGCGGCCAGGTTCTGCACCCGGTCCCGGATCGCGGAGAGGTCGGTGGCCGCGTAGCCGTAGCCGCCGTTCGACTTCTTGACGATCAGCGGGGTCGGGTTGCCGTCCGGGCCCTTCACCTCGTCGAAGAAGACACAGAGCGCGCCCTCGGAGCGGACGGCGACGCCCGACTCCTCCAGCAGCCGGCAGGTCTCGTCGAGCATGTCGTTGTAGCCGGACTCACCGACCACGTCGGGGTCGTTGATCTCCATGTCGAGCTTGCCGAAGACCGAGTAGAAGTAGATCTTCGACTCGTCCACGAACTTCTGCCACAGCGCGAGGGTCTCCTCGTCGCCCGACTGGAGCGCCACGACCCGGTCCCGTGAGCGGGCCTTGAACTCCTCGTCGGAGTCGAAGACCGTACGCGAGGCCTTGTAGAGCCGGTTGAGGCTCGACATGGCCTCCTCGCCGGAGACCTCGCCGCCCTGGTGGTCCAACTCGTGCGGGTGCTCGATCAGATACTGGATGAGCATGCCGAACTGGGTGCCCCAGTCGCCGATGTGGTGACGCCGGATCACCTTCTCACCGGTGAACTCCAGGATCTCCACCATCGCGGCGCCGATCACGGCGGACCGCAGATGGCCGACGTGCATCTCCTTGGCCACGTTCGGCTGCGCGTAGTCGATCACCGTGGTGCCGGCGTCGGCGGAGTGGGGCACACCGAGCCGGTCGTCGGCGGCGCGGGCCGCGAGCGTCCGCACGATCGCCTCGTCGGTGACCGTGATGTTCAGGAAACCGGGTCCGGAGACCTCGATCTCCTTCAGCACGTCGTTGTCCGGGATCGCCGCGACGACCTTGTCGGCCAGCTCGCGCGGATTGCCCTTGAGCTTCTTGGCGAGCGCCAGGATGCCGTTGGCCTGGAAGTCGGCCCGGTCGCTACGTCGCAGCAGAGGATCGGCGGACCCGGCCTCCGGCAGTGAAGCCGAGAGGGCGTCCGCGAGGCGCTGCTGCACGGTCGAAGCGAGGGAAGGGACCGAGGCCATGAGCTTCCGTTCCTGGGGTCGAGGTCTATATCGATTGTCAAGTGTCCCATGGGCGGGCAACCTCTTTATCCGACGTGTCCGGGGCGTGAGCAGGCAACCGGCAGACGGGTCGATCCGTCTGGGAGAATGGCCTCGCCAAGCTTCGAGAAAGAAGGACGTGCCGAAAGTGGCTCAGAGCAGCACCGAGACCGACTGGGTCTCCCGTTTCGCGGACGATGTCATCGCAGATTCGGAGCGGCGTGCGCCTGGGAAACCGGTTGTCGTCGCGTCCGGTCTCTCCCCCTCCGGCCCCATCCACCTGGGCAATCTCCGTGAGGTCATGACCCCGCACCTGGTCGCCGACGAGATCCGGCGGCGCGGGTACGAGGTCCGGCACCTGATCTCCTGGGACGACTACGACCGCTTCCGCAAGGTGCCGAAGGGCATCGCGGGTGTGGACGACAGCTGGCACGAGCACATCGGCCGCCCGCTGACCTCGGTGCCCGCCCCGGAGGGCTCGCCGTACGCGACCTGGGCCGAGCACTTCAAGGCCGCGATGGAGGCGTCGCTGGCCGAGCTGGGCGTCGAGTACGACGGCATCAGCCAGACCGAGCAGTACACCTCGGGCGTCTACCGCGAGCAGGTGCTGCACGCGATGAAGCACCGCGGTGACATCGACGCGATCCTCGCGCAGTACCGGACGAAGAAGGCCCCGCCGAAGAAGGGCCAGAAGCCGGTCGACGAGGCCGAGCTGGAGGCCGCGGAGGGCTCCGGCGCCGCGGCCGAGGACGACGGCGCGAGCTCGGCCGGGTACTTCCCGTACAAGCCCTACTGCGGCGGCTGCAACAAGGACCTGACCACGGTCACGGCGTACGACGACGAGACCACCGAGCTGACGTACCAGTGCTCCGCGTGCGGCTTCTCGGAGACGGTCCGGCTGAAGGAGTTCAACCGCGGCAAGCTGGTCTGGAAGGTCGACTGGCCGATGCGCTGGGCCTACGAAGGAGTGATCTTCGAGCCCAGCGGTGTCGACCACTCGTCGCCCGGTTCCTCGTTCCAGGTCGGCGGGCAGATCGTCGGGATCTTCGGCGGCGAGCAGCCGATCGGGCCGATGTACGCGTTCGTCGGGATCTCCGGCATGGCGAAGATGTCGTCGTCGCGGGGCGGCGTGCCGACCCCGGCCGACGCGCTGAAGATCATGGAGGCTCCGCTGCTGCGCTGGCTGTACGCCCGCCGGCGGCCGAACCAGTCCTTCAAGATCGCCTTCGACCAGGAGATCCAGCGGCTGTACGACGAGTGGGACAAGCTCGAGTCCAAGGTCGCCGACGGCAGCGCGCTGCCGGCGGACCTGGCCGCGCACTCCCGCGCCGCCCGTACGGCCGCCGGTGAGCTGCCGCGCACCCCGCGGCCGCTGCCGTACCGGACGCTGGCCTCCGTCGTCGACATCACCGCGGGCCACGACGAGCAGACGGTGCGCATCCTCAGCGACCTGGACCCGGCGAACCCGCTGTCCTCGCTCGACGAGGTGCGGCCGAGGCTGGACCGCGCCGAGAACTGGATCTCCACCCAGGTCCCGGCCGAGGCACGGACCGTCGTGCGCTCCGAGCCCGACGCGGAGCTGCTCGGCTCCCTCGACGACGAGGGCCGCGAGTCGCTGCGCCTCCTGCTGGAGGGGCTGGACTCGCACTGGTCGCTGGACGGGCTCACCACGCTCGTCTACGGCGTGCCGAAGGTGATGGCGGGCCTGGCGCCGGACGCCAAGCCGACGCCGGAGCTGAAGACCGCGCAGCGGTCCTTCTTCGCCCTGCTGTACCGGCTGCTGGTGAGCCGGGAGACCGGCCCGCGGCTGCCGACGCTGCTGCTGGCGGTCGGCGCGGACCGGGTGCGCAAGCTGCTCGCGCCGTAGTCGTCGCATCGGGAGGGCCGCTTCGCGCATTGCGCGGGGCGGCCCTTCGCCGTAAGTGCATCCTTCGGCCTACCGGCGGTTCCGACGTACGCACGATGTGCCGGACCGAGCGGCCGGAGAGCGTGGAGTCATGAAGAACGAGACCATCGCGATCATCGGCTGGATCACCGCCGTGCAGGGCGCCCTCGGCGCGGGCGGCCGCCTCTACGGGGACGGGCCGTGGGGCCTGCTCCACCAGTGGTGGGACATCCCCACCGCCGGCTATGTCATCCTCTTCGCCGTGGGCGCGGTCATCGCGGTCGTGGGCGAGACGGGACGCAAGCGCGCCAAGGCGTGAAGCGGGACCCGCGGCAGGACGCCGCGGCCCGTCTCAGGCGATGTGCTCGGCCTCGAGGTCGGCCTGGAAGCGGTTCTTGAACTCGGGCATCAGCTGGCGCAGCAGCGCCGCGCTGCGCGGGTGCCGGATGCCGTGGGCGTCCGAGAGATGTATGTCGAGCTGCTCGGTGCTCGGCCAGTCGCTGTGCTCCTTCACATACGACTCGAACACCGGGTAGGCCGCCTCGCGGAAGTCCGCGGCATCGGTCGGCTGCTCCGTGTGGTCCCCGTCCGGCGGCATCTGCTCCTGCGCCTGGCTCTCGGACCGGGGGCCGGGGACGACACCGCCGAGCGGGCGGGTGCGGCCCGGGCCCGCGGGGACCCGTACGGCACTGGACTCCAGGCCCTCGGCGGACGGCGGGGTGAAGCCGTTCTCGTACGCCTCCTGGTACGCCTCCTGCGGCACCTGGGGAGCGGCGAACCAGGGGCTCGAGTGGGTGACGGCCGGGCCCTGCGCCTGCGCCTGCTCCTGGTACGGGCCCTGCTCCTGGTACTGCCCCTGCTCCTGGTACTGCGGGTACTGCTGAGGGCCGCCCTGCTGCGCCGGACCGTACGGGCCGGGCTCGGCGTACTGCTCGTACTGCTCGTGCTCGTACGGCTCGTGGTGCTCGTTCTCGTACTGCTCCTGCGACGGCTCCGGGTACTGCTCGTGCTCCTCGGGCCACTCCTGCGCGGGCGGGAGCTCCGGCTGGGCGGCGCCGCGCGCCTGCCTCGGGGGCTGGGGTTCCAGCTGCGCCTGCGCCTGCGGCTGCGGCTGGAGCTCGGGCTGGGGCTGGGGCGACGGGGGCAGGAGCGCCGGTTCGATGCCGGCGGCGGCGAGTCCGGCCGGGGCCGTTTCGGCGAGCGGCACACCGTACTTGGCGAGGCGCAGCGGCATCATCGACTCGACGGGGGCCTTGCGGCGCCAGGAGCGTCCGTAGCGGGCCTGGAGGCGGGCCTGGTAGATCAGCCGGTCCTGTTCCAGCTTGATGACCTGTTCGTAACTGCGCAGCTCCCACAGCTTCATACGGCGCCAGAGCTTGAACGTGGGGATCGGGGAGAGCAGCCAGCGCGTGATGCGCACGCCCTCCATGTGCTTGTCGGCGGTGATGTCCGCGATCCGGCCCACCGCGTGGCGGGCGGCTTCGACGGAGACGACGAACAGCACGGGGATCACCGCGTGCATGCCCACGCCCAGCGGGTCCGGCCAGGAGGCGGCGCCGTTGAACGCGATCGTGGCCACGGTGAGCAGCCATGCCGTCTGGCGGAGCATCGGGAAGGGGATGCGCAGCCAGGTCAGCAGGAGGTCGAGGGCGAGCAGCACACAGATGCCCGCGTCGATGCCGATGGGGAAGACGACGGCGAAGTCGCCGAAGCCCTTGCGCTCGGCGAGTTCGCGCACGGCCGCGTACGACCCCGCGAAACCGATCGCGGCAATGATCACCGCGCCACTCACCACGAGCGCGATGAGTATGCGGTGCGTGCGTGTCAGCTGCATCGCGGCCACCCGCGATCCCCTCCCGTGTCAGTGACGCATGTGCCCTCCGAGGGGGCACAGCCTGGCACATGCCGGCGGAGTCCGCGCTCGCGGGGAGCGGCGGACTCCGCCAACAGGCCGTGGCCTGAACCTACTTGCCGAAAGTCACATGTTCGCAGCGTTACTTGTTCGCAGCGGTCACGGAGGCGACGGCCTGCTTGGCCGCCGTGATGGCGCCCTTCATCAGGTCCGTGGCGGCCGGCGGCTTGGCGCCCGCGTAGCCCGTGCCGTTGTAGGTCAGCGTGATCACGACGTTGTCCGTGCGGGTCACGATGGTGGCGTAGGTGAAGTCCTCGTCGGTCTTCTTCAGCTCGTAACCGATCGCCTTGGCGTCCTCGCCGACACCGGCGGCGGGAGAGGTCCGCAGGTTCTTCGCGCCCTGCGCGGCCTGGGCCTTGGCGACTTCCTTGGCGTAGTTGTCCTCGGCGCGCTTCTGGCCGCTGACGCCCAGGGACGACTCCGACTCGTAGCGCAGGAAGGACACGTCGAGCCAGCGGTACTGCGAGCCCTTGACGCCCTTGTCCTCCAGGCCGTTCCAGGAGCAGCTGCCGCGGGTGGTGGTGTCCGAGGTCTTGCCGGCCGTGCCGTTCTTCGTCTTCGTCTCCGGGACCAGCGTCTCGATCGTCTTCGCGGTGATCGCGTCGCAGGCGTCGGGGAGCTTGGCGAACTTCGCCGGCTCGATGTTCTGCGGCTTCGGCGCGTCCGCGGAGTCCTGGGAACTCGCTGCGGCCGGCTTGTCGGCGCCCGACTCCTTCTTGCCGTCGGAGTCCGACGAGCAACCGGCGACGACGAGCATCACCGGGACGGCTGCACAGGCGAGAATGCGGGTGAGTCGCGAGGCTGAACGGTGCATGGTTCCTTCACTCGATAGTCGTACGGTCACTCCGGTCGGCGAGGCCACGGTACGCGGACACAGCACGGCCGCGTGTGTGTCCCGGGATACGTACACCGTCGGCCGACCGGTCCCGCACGGCCCTCAGTCGCTGAACTTCTCCACCAGGTTCCGGGCCAGACTCTGCGCCTTTTCCTGCAGTTCCTTGCTGTCGGGGACCTCGGTCGTACGCGCCGGCTGCTCCCGGTACACGATGGTCACGATCACGTTGGATGTGCGGAACACCACGCTCACGGTCCTCCGCTGGGCGGTGGATCCGGCGCCCGCGGGGTTCAGGACGTCATCCAGGAAGGCCGCGTCGCCGAGGCCGTCGAGCTCCCGGGGCTCCAGCCCCTCGGGGGTGGCCGACGGATCGTCCGTGCCGGCGCTCGCGCCCGGCGATGGGCTGCCGCTCGGTGACGCGGGCCCGGACGGGCTGCCGGCCGGCGGGGAGGCCGTGCCCTTCTCGTCGCGCGGGTCCTGGGCGACCGGCAGCGAGGCGCCCGCCTGCTTCGTCGCGAACACCTCCTGCGCCCGGTCGTCGTCGCTCACCGAGGTGTCGTACGACACCACGCGCTCGAAGTCGAGGCTCAGGGTGTGCGAGGCGTCGGGGGAGTCGGCCTTCCAGTTACAGCCGACACGGCGGTCGGTGTCATAGGTCACGGCGGCCGTGCCGCGGAAGATGCGCTGCTGCTGCTCCTCGGGGAGCTCGGCGGTACCGGGCAACAGGTCCTTGAGCGTGCCGCGCTCGACGGAGCCGCACGGTTCGAGCAGCGTGCGGTACTTGCCGGGCTCCGCGACGGACTGCGTGCCCTCGCCGGCCTTGGAGTCCGTGGCCGAGCCGTCGCTGCCGTCCCCGGCGCTGCAGCCTGCGACCAGCACCGCGAGCAGCGCCGCAAGACCGGGCACGTACGCCTTTCGTTGCACGGTTCCCAGGCTCCCTTCGAGCGGAAAAGCTGTTGCCGCGCGCACGCGGCCGATGGACACAATGTGTATCGCACGCACTGCCGTCAATGCCGGTCCGTCGAGTCTTTCGCGGTCATAGGCGCGGCTTTTGCGTTTCGTGCCTTTTCGGGGGAATTGAGGAGTCATGTCGTATGTAGAGGTGCCGGGTGCGAAGGTCCCCATCCGGATGTGGACGGACCCGGCCTCGGTCGAGGACGTCGCGATGCAGCAGCTGCGCAATGTGGCGACGCTGCCGTGGATCAAGGGCCTCGCCGTCATGCCGGACGTCCACTACGGCAAGGGCGCGACGGTCGGCTCCGTCATCGCGATGCACGGAGCGGTCTGCCCGGCGGCGGTCGGCGTCGACATCGGCTGCGGCATGTCCGCGGTGAAGACGTCGCTCACGGCGAACGACCTGCCCGGTGACCTCTCACGGCTGCGCTCGAAGATCGAGCAGGCGATTCCGGTCGGCCGGGGCATGCACGGCGACCCGGTGGACCCGGGACGGGTGTTCGGCTTCCCGACGGGCGGCTGGGACGACTTCTGGACCCGGTTCGACTTCGTGGCGGACGAGGTCAAGTTCCGCCGGGAGCGCGCGACGAAGCAGATGGGAACGCTGGGCAGCGGCAACCACTTCGTCGAGTTCTGCCTGGACGAGTCGGGAGCGGTGTGGCTGATGCTGCACTCCGGCTCGCGGAACATCGGCAAGGAGCTCGCGGAGTACCACATGGGCCAGGCCCAGAAGCTGCCGCACAACCAGGGCCTGATCGACCGGGACCTCGCGGTCTTCATCGCGGACACCCCGCAGATGGGGGCGTACCGGAACGACCTCTTCTGGGCGCAGGAGTACGCGAAGTACAACCGCGCGATCATGATGGGGCTGTTCCAGGAAGTGGTCCGCAAGGAGTTCCGCAAGGCGAAGGTGACGTTCGACCCGGTGATCTCCTGCCACCACAACTACGTGGCGGAGGAGCGGTACGAGGGCATGGACCTGCTGGTGACCCGTAAGGGAGCGATCCGGGCGGGCAGCGGGGACTTCGGCATCATCCCGGGTTCGATGGGCACGGGCTCGTACATCGTGAAGGGTCTGGGCAACGAGAAGTCGTTCAACTCGGCGTCGCACGGGGCGGGTCGGCGGATGAGCCGGAACGCGGCGAAGAAGCGCTTCTCGACGAAGGACCTGGAGGAGCAGACGCGGGGTGTGGAGTGCCGTAAGGACTCGGGTGTGGTGGACGAGATCCCGGGGGCGTACAAGCCGATCGAGAAGGTGATCGACCAGCAGAGGGATCTGGTGGAGGTCGTGGCGAAGCTGAAGCAGGTCATCTGTGTGAAGGGCTGAACCTCGGCATTCCAGGGGAACGACAGAGCCCCGGACTGATTGCGGTCCGGGGCTCTGCGACGACAGCCCAGCAACGTGCCGGGTGAGCCCGACCGGGCAGAGGTCTTCACGCGCTCCGGACAACGCCGCGGCGAGCGGCGGGCAGCGCGCCTGGCGGGGAGTGGGCGCGACACCGGCCGCGGCCGGTCGGTGTGACCAGGCGTGTCGCCTGCGGAGGCCTGGGTCACAGGTTGTGTACTGACGGTCATGACAGATCGCATCTCCCAGGTTCTTGTTCTCGGGGGCACTGGTAAGACGGGTAGACGTGTAGCCGACGCGCTCCGCCGGGGTGGTCTGGCTCCGGTGGTGGCTTCGCGTCGGGGTCCGGTCCGGTTCGATTGGGCTGATCGTCAGACGTGGGAGCCCGCGGTTTCCGGGATCGAGGCGGTGTACGTCGTCGACTCGTCGGGCCCGGAAGCGTCCGCCGAAGTCGAAGCTTTCGCCGCGGTCGCCGCAGGCGCCGGGGTGCGCCGACTCGTCCTGCTGTCGGCCCGAGTGTTCGGTGAGATGGCCGGTGAAGGGCTGCTTGGCACGGAGGACGCTGTGAAAGCGTCAGGTCTCGAGTGGACGATCCTGCGTCCGACGTGGTTCGCACAGAACTTCACCGAGGAGCGCACATACTTTGGAACCCTCTGGGACGGCTCCGGCGAGCTGCGGCTGCCCACGGGGGGAGGCCGGGAGGCTTTCGTCGATCTGGAGGATCTAGCGGATGTGGCCGCGGCAGCGTTGACGCAGGACGGCCATGCGGGCCGCACGTACGTACTATCGGGGCCGCGTTCCTTGACCTTTGGCGAGGCAGTCGGGCAGATCGCCGAAGCGTCGGGCCGGCCGTTGCACTACATCCCCGTCACCGAGGATGAATTTCGTGCCGAACTTGCCGCCGCCGGGAGGGCGGACGATGGCATCCTCGCGTTGTGTCGGCACATCTGCGAAGGAACCGGTGCCGAGCCTGTTGGCGGGGTCCGTGAGGCCTTGGGCCGGGCACCCCGAGACTTTTCCGATTACGTCAACCGAACCGACTTCAGCTCCCTGTAGGCGAGTTCTGCGCCCCTGATGCCACGCGCCGAGGGAGTCCGGCAACCCGTCGCGGTGCGTTGGCGGCGTGCCCGCTTGGGGTACCGACCCTGCCGGCGCCCCCGGTCTGCTCCCCGCGGCCCTGGTCACTGGTCGGCCAGGACCGCGGCACGCCCGTCGCCCAGCGGGAGAGCCGGTCTCGGTCCGCCGTCCTCGAACGCGCCTTGGGTATCGGAGTCAGCCGACCCATACAGTCGTGAGATTGCAGAACTCGCGGATGCCGTGGGCAGACAGTTCACAGCCCTTAGCCAGACCGCTTGATGCCTCCGAAGGGGAGTTCCGGCAGGGAGACGGTCATGCCGTTGATGAGGACTTGACCGGCCTCCAAGTCCGTTGCGAACCGGTCCTGTTCGGGCCTGTCGTTGGTCCAGCGCTGGAACCGAGCCCGAAGGGGGTTGCGTTGGCGATACCCAGCGCGTCTCTGCTCCGAGGCGAGAGGGCCGACATCGGTCTCGGCGTCGGAGGGGTCTCCGACCGCGAGGGATCCCATCCTGTTGACGAATTCTGCGTGAACGATGAATCACTTGGCGGCGATGCAGGACTGCCCGTCGTTCTGTGTGCGAGCCGTCACGGCAGTCGCCACAGCACTGTTCAGGTCCGCAGAAGGCATGACCTGGCCGACGTCGAGATCCCGAACCGGAGAGGCAGCTGCCGGACCGTCACGCTCGTTCGCCAGTGAGCGACGACCCGCGGTACGTCGGTCTTTCGGTGTCAGATTCCACGGCCGACACTCGGCTGCCTGGCAGCGAGCACTGAATGAATTTGCGAGACCACTATGGAGCCGGAGCCAACGGCGGAAGCGACACGTTTGACCGACCCCGATCGAACATCACCGACCGCAAATATTCCGGGGATGCTCGATTCCATTCCTGCCGGCCGGCGGCCATCTGAAAATGCCGAGACGTTACTGACGTCGTTGCCCACCAGCACAAACCCGTTCGAGTCTGTCTCGAGGCACCCTCCAAGCCATGCAGTGTTGGGCACAGCGCCGAGCATCAGGAACACATTGGATGTGGGATGTAGATGCGAATCGCCTGTCTCGGTGTTCAGCCACCCCACGGCCTCGAGGTGGCTCTTCCCCCGCAGCTCGTGTATCTCGGTTCGCGGGTGGACGGTGATTCCAGATGACGCTTCGATGCGTGTGAGAAGATACTGCGACATGGAGCCGGAAAGGCTGTCGGCCCGAACCAGCATGTGAACGTGATCCGCGAATTGTGAGAGGAACACGGCGGCTTGGCCCGCAGAGTTGGCACCACCTACAACGCAGATTTCATCGTTTCCGCACAGGGATCCTTCTAGGGCAGTGGCGGCATAGTGGATGCCATTCCCTTCGTACCGAGCCAGCTCCGGCAGATCCAGCCGACGGTAGTGGGCACCCGTGGCAACGACCACTGAACGGGCCCTGAGCTTCTCGCCATCGTGGAGCTGGAGCGTGAAGGGGATCCGACGGCAATCCACGCTGTCCACGACCCGAGGCAGCACCATTCGGGCTCCGAACTTCCTCGCCTGGGCTTGGGCGCGTGAAGCCAGGTCATGCCCACTGATCCCCAAAGGGAATCCCAGGTAGTTTTCGATCATGGACGACGTCCCCGCCTGTCCGCCGGGAGCCAAAGCTTCTACTACGACGGTGGCCAGCCCCTCCGACGCTGCGTACACGGCCGCAGCAAGACCTGCCGGGCCGGCACCAATCACCGCGACGTCAAAAACTTCATCATGGTCGATCGTCTCTATGAGTCCGAGACAGCCGGCCACCTCTTCAAGGGTTGGGTTTTCCATATAATGGCCGGGTCGGCAAACAACGACCGGCCAGCGAACGGACGGTCCAACAGTGTATCTACTCAGAGTGCCGAGGTCGCCCTTTTTGTTCGTGTCAAGGTAACGAACTGGGTAGTCATTTCGCTCCAAGAAGCTGAGCATTCGTACGACATCGCTGCCGGTCGAGGGGCCGGCGATGAGCACAGTCCCGAGCCCCAGCCGAATATATCGCAAGCGGCGCAGAATGAATGCTTTGAGTATGATGCGCGCCACATTCGGTTCGTTGGCTATCATCCTCCGGAGCTGCGGCTGGGTAAGCCTGATAACCGAGCATGAAGTCTGAGCAACGGCCTCCACCAAGGATTTCTGACGATTCAGAAGCGAAAGCTCTCCAGTGAACTGGCCGCGACCATAGGCTGTGACGATGCGTTCCTCGTCCGAATCGCCAGGGTTGCCTTGATGGTAGACGTTCACAACTCCGTCTCGAATGAAATAGAAATCGAAGTCGTCACATCCGCGTGAATACAGAACCTGTCCCATGGTCAGGTGGTCCTGCCTGCCGTACCGCTGCAAGCACTTCACGTGTTCGTCCGACAGTTCGGGAAAGATGTCTCTCGTGTCGGCGTGTGCAAATCCGTCGTCATCAACCGCATACGTCATGGTCGCCCCTTGTAATCGCTCCTGTTCGGGCAAGTCGGCCTGAAGGGCCTCCAATTGTCGCGAGGCGCGCGACCAATAGCATGATCTTGCCCGCTCCGGAAGAGCACGTTCGTCGATCCACAGGTTCAGTTGCGGCCATGCCGTCGATCCAGCAGCGCTGACCGCATCCAGCCCCGGGCATCGCCCATTTCTGCTTTCCGGCTACATCTATTTTCCCGTGCCTCCCCCCGGTGCGCATCCTCAGCGTCAGGAGGCTCCACCAACATGAGCTTTTCGATACGGGCCGGCACGCGCACTCTCCGACATACTGCGGCGTGGAGGCGGCTACGGCCGACAGCGCAGCCGCCACGACACCTCGCCGCATTTCGGCCGCGTCATCCTGGAGCTCCTCATGTCCGACAATGCCCCCGAGCCCCGCCCCGGAGCAGAGGCGCTCTCTCTTCGAACCGGTGCTCGTCTGTGGCTCTTTCTCCCCCCGCGACGCCACGGGGACGTCAGGCCCGATCGCAGCGTCAGCTTCCTCGAGCTCTTCTATGACCTCGTGTACGTCGTCCTGGTCGGCCAGGCGGCGCACACCCTCGCAGAGGACTTCTCCTGGCGGGGAACGGCGACATTCGCAGTGGTTTTCGGATTGATCTGGATCGCCTGGCTGAACGGCACACTCTTCTACGAGTTGCACGGCCGCGAAGACGGTCACACCCGGATGCTGATCTTCGTGCAGATGCTGCTGCTGGTTCTCATGGCGGTATACGTCGGCCATGCCGACAGCAGCGACGGCCGCACCCTGGCGGCGCTCTACGCACTGCTGTTGGCCCTGCTGAGCTACCAGTGGTTCTCCGTGTACCGGCGGGACCTGCCGGAGCTGCGCAGAACACCTCGGCGGTATCTGATCGTCATGGTTGCGGGCACCGTCCTGATGGCGGCCTCGGTGCCTCTGTCGACCGACGTTCGGCTAGTGGTCTGGGCGGTGTTCGTCGCCGCGTGGTGCAGCGCGGAGTGCGTCATTCTCATCGCCTGGCGCAGAGAGCCGAGTTACCACGTTGTGAGCGACTCCATGGTCGAGCGTTTCGGATTGTTCATCATCATCGTCCTCGGCGAAGTCGTCTTCGGTGTGGTGAACGGGCTGACGGAGACCGAACGCAGCACACTTGTCACGACTACAGGACTGCTCGGGCTCGCCATCGGATTCGGCTTCTGGTGGAACTACGCCGATTTGGTGTCCCGCCGGCTGCCCCGAGAGAGAGGGCACTCCCTGGCGACCTGGATCTTCATTCACCTGCCCATGGCCATGGCTGTGGCCTCAGCAGGTGCGGGAATGGTCGGACTCGTCGAGCATGCCACCGATCACCGCACACCGGTCGCCGTGAGCTGGCTGATGGGCGGGTCCGTAGCCATGATGCTGATCACGACCGTGGTGCTGCTCCCCGCCCTGGCGGACTACGACCGTTACCCCGCTGCGTACAAGTCGGTGCAGGTCGCGCTCGTCACGGCAGCTGTCGTCGCACTGCTCGTCGGCTGGTCCCGACCGGCACCATGGCTCCTGGCCCTCATCCTGCTCCTCCTTCTCCTCGCGACCTGGGTTTTCGCATTCGCCCGATGGCTGAGCCAAGGCTCCCTGATCAACGAACGATCAGCCGCCTGAAACCGAGGGCCCCGGCCCGTTACTGCCGTGATCACTCCGCGCGGTGCATCTGTAGGCTGCGGCCAGCCGGAGGAGGGCCTGGGAGGGCGGCCGGCTCATCCGGCGTGGTGGGTTTGCTGCGGGTTCTTGCTCCGGATCTTGCATTCTGGGGAGGACTGACATGAGAGCAAAGACGGCCGTGACGGTGGGTGCTGCTGTCACCGTTGCCGTATCGCTGCTGGTGGGGCCGGCGGCAGCGGCACCGTCTCCGGGCTGGCGAGACTTCTCCGGGCCGTCGGACGGTTACGGTGACCTTGTCGTCATCAACCCCGACAGCAGCGCTTCCTTCTTCTGGGGATCGGGCACCGGGAGTCTGCGTACCCATCCCGTCTTCTGGGGCGGCGAAGGAACCGGATTCAATCACTTCGTTCCCTTCAGCGACCTCACCGGGGACGGCTGCAACGATCTCCTCAGCCGCCGGACGAACGGCGACCTGTATCGGGAGGAGATTCACTGCGATCCCGGCAGGGGCGGCCAGTTCGATGTGAGCCGACGCCTGGGTACCGGCTGGAACCAGTTCAACGTCCTGACCTCACCTGGGGACCTGACGGGTGACGGCCGTGCCGATCTGGTCACCCGCCAGGCCACCACCGGTGACATGTACCTGTATGCCAACGACGGCGTGGGTGGGCTCGAGGCGAAGGGCCGCATCGGCACCAACTGGAAGATCTACCGGGCCGTTCTGGGCGCCGGTGACATCAACGGGGACGGCATCGGTGATGTCCTCGCGGTCGACCGGGACAACTCACTGTGGCGCTACGACGGAACAGCCGCCGGAACACTCAAGCCTCGCGCGCTGGTGTTCGGCGGCAAATGGGCCACCGGCCGGAACGCGTTCGTGGGCGTTGGTGACATCAGTGGTGACGGGCACGCTGATCTGATTTCCCGAAACGCGCAGGGGCAGTTGCTGCGCAACAACGGCACCGGCACCGGTACGTTCCGCTCCACCGCGAAGATCGCCACCGCGGGCTGGGGCCGCTTCAAGGGACTCTTCTGACAAAGGCTGAACTGCGGGGCGAACGCTGCCCCGCAGTTCAGTTGCAGCCGGTAGGAGGATGCCGAAGGTCGGATGAGGGCTCGAGTACCTCCGGGTGATCACCGCCACCACGACCCTGTCGGCGCAAAGCCGTACGGCGGGATGGATCGGCCGGCTACTCGTTCCCCTTCCCCGCCGGTACGACTTGCTGCTTCTGGCTGGGCACACCGGGCCTGCCTTGCGAAGGTACGGTTCCGGATCCACCCGGTCGTCCAGGTGCCGGCCGCCACAGGCCTGTCCGCTGTGCGGCGCGTCGCCAGAGGCGAGGCAGGGCGGTGTAGAAGCGGTCGGGGAGGAACGCGGCGTCCGCGATGATCATCGCGCCGGAGAAGAGCGGCAGTCCCATGAGCACGCCGATACCGATGTGCATCCCCAGCAGCAGGGCCAGAACGGGGTACTTGAGCCTGCCGAAGAGCACGAACGGAAAGGCGACCTGCAAGAGCACCGTCATGTAGCCGACGATCGCAATGAGGACCGTGTACTCGTCCGCGATGCGGGACAGCTCCGGCCAGGGCCTGAAGAGTTCGAGGTTCAGTACGAAGTGGAGAGCGGTGCCACCGCCCCAGGTGCCGCCCTGGACCTTGTACAGGCCGGCCGATCCGTACAGGAAGCAGACCTGCGCCCCGATGACGAAGAGGCCGCAGTTGTGCACCACCGTGGTCAACGTGGTGCGGGCATCGCGCAGTTCCTGTGCGAAGGGGCTCCTCGCCGGTGTCGGAGCGTCACTCGTACGAGCCGCCCTGAGGCGGTCTCTGCGTGCGTCCAGGGACCAGCGCCGACCGCATGCGGTGAGGACGAGGTAGATGGCCATCAGCAGGATCAGGTTGTCGCCCCCGTCCGTCATGAAGATCGACCGGGCATGGAACGACGTCACCACGATGGCGAAGAGGACCGACATGAATCGGGTCCGCCAGCCCAGCATGAACAGGGCCGACACGACGAGGGCAGCCCCGTAGCAGAGCTCGAAGTAGACACGGCTGTCGGACAGGGTCAGAACACTGTTCCAGCCTGTCTGGTCGAAGAGCTGCTGCGTCAGCGCGGGCGTCCACGGCGAGCCGGGGCCCCAGATCTCGTCGCGGTGCGGGAACTCACGCAGCAGAAAGCCCAGATAGAGCAGTCCGTACCCGATGCGCAGCACCGCCACGGCGTACAGGGACACCGGCCGCTCGGTCAGGAGCCCCCACAGCGCCCCCATCCGGGCGGCGAACCACGCGAGCACGCCGAGGCTCTCCGTCCCGCGGTCCGTCGGCCGACCGGGCGCCGGGGCCGTGGAAGAGGTTTCAGGCATCTGTTCATTTCCCATGGACGGGCACCTTCCACCACGGCAGAAGCCGGTTCTCGACGGGCGCCGGCGGGCGTTGGCCGGCTGCGGTGCCGGGCGCGGCGACGGGCAGGGTGACGACGCGGAGCTGGATGAAATCGAAGGTGCCGTCGGTGCGGGCGGCGACGCGGTCGGCGGCGATATTGCTCAGGTACTTCCGCATCATCACGGCGCGTTCCGTGCGCGACGCGTCGTCTCCCCCGTGCGAATCGGTGTAGGAGGTCCACGCGCGGCGCAGCAGGTTCTGGGACGTGTGGCTCGGGAAGGGGTTGTGCTCGACCGCTGCTGTGTCGGCGGCGGAGAGGTCGAACCATCCACTCACCCGGGTCGATCCGTCGGGGCGGGTATGGGCTGTTCTCGCCAGGACCTGACGGTTGACGGAGTCGGGGTCAGGGGCGAACAGACGCCAGTTCTGTTCGAAGAGGGGATACACCCAGGCATTGATCTGCTGGCTGTACCGCTTCGACACGGTATTGGGGGGCGCCACATGCAGGAACACCATGACGACGTGGACGAGAGTCGTTGCCAGACACAGGACGACAGCGGTGAACACCCCCGCCTCCAGAGCACGGGAACGTCTCGGTCGCTCGACCGGTGCGGCCTCGTCCTGGGGAGATTCCTGCCCGGCCGGACCGGAATCGGCGTGCTGGATTTCCCGCACGTCCGCTGATCTCATTCCGCTCGACACCGCCCACCCTGTCTTTCTCGTATTTCTGCTCACGCCTGGCTGCACAGCCTGCGTTTCTGCGGATGTCACGGACGGCGCACGGCGGATTCGCTGAGGATTCCGCCGTGCGCCGTCATCCCTTGTGAGGGTTCACTGAAGTGTTCCGACTAGCCCTCGTGTTACTTGGGACCGTCGTGACCGTCGTGACCGTCGTGGCCGTTCGGCTTGTCGCCGTAGCCGTAGTGCTCGCCGGGCTTGCCGTCGTGACCGGGCTTGTCGCCGTGGTCACCGTGGCCGGGCTTGTCGCCGTGGTGCTGCCCGTGGCCGGGCTTGTTGTCGTGGCCCGGCTTGTCGCCGTGGTCCTGGCCGTGGCCGGGCTTGTTGTCGTGGCCCGGCTTGTTGTTGCCGTCGTGGCCGCCCCCGGGGCCGCCGTTGCCGCCCGCGGTGTTGCCGGAGGTGTTGCCCTGCGTGTTTCCGGAGGTGGTGTTGCCCGCGGTGTTGCCGGAGGTGTTCCCGGACGAGTTGCCCGCGGTGTTCCCGGAGGTGTTGCCCGCGATGTTGCCCGAGGTGCCGCCGCTGACGACGCCGACGACGGGTCCGCCCAGCAGGCCTCCGCTGACCAGACCGCCACTGAGCAGACCGCCACTGGTGGTCGTACCGGTCGTCGTGCCCGTCGTGGTGCCGGTCGTGGTGGTACCGGTCGAGCACCCGCCGAGGAAGATCCTGTTGTTGTTGAGCGTCACCTCGCCGTTACGGGCAAGGGCCCGGCCCTGGATGTTCGCCCCTGCGTTCACGAAGATCGAGGTGAGAGCCATGATCGTGCCCACGAAGGTGGTGGTGGTGCCGATGGTCGCCGAACTGCCGATCTGCCAGTACACGTTGCACGGCGAAGCGCCGTTCGTGAGGAGGATCCGGCTGTTCGTTGCCGTCGTCAGGGCTTCAGGGATCTGGAACACCCAGACCGCATTGGGGTTTCCCCCGGCGTTCAGGACCAGATCACCGGTGAGTCCGACACCCGAGGTGGCCCGGTGGACACCCGGAAGCAGCTCCTGGCCTCCGCCGATTCCCGCGGGAAGCGCGAAGTCCTGGGCCTGGCCGGCCGCCTGGTTGTACGCCACGACCAGATCGCTCTTGGCCTGTGCGGCCTGCGCGTCCGCCGGGTGCACAGCACCGAGCACCTGCCCGGGCGGGAAGCCCGTGATGGCCGGGTTCGGGTGCGTCCCGAGGTCGTTGCTGAGCACTGTGGGGCCGGTGTTGGTGACTCCCTGGCCTGCCAGAACCGAGTAACTCGCGGCAGTGCCCAGAGGTACGGGGATCGCGATGGCCATCGCCTGCGTAGACGTCATGACGACCATCGCTGCGGCAACCGTCGTGGCAAGGGCCGAGGCCAGAATGCCTGACAAAGTACGGCGGTTTGCCGCTTGACGGATCTTCAGCTTCATCTAAGGGCCAATTTCTGTGGGGGGCCGTGGCGCACCGGGCCCTAACCGACAGCCCGGAAGCCTTGCTGATGCCGATGAATATTACGCAGGAGATTCCCCGAGGCAACGATGAAAAATCGAAAATGGGGTAATTGGTAAACGGTCGACGGCGCGATGGGCCATGCATATTCGTTAATGCATATCGGCGATCATCCGACATACCCGCCGAATGCGCGGCGTCCGCAACACGGATGAGGGACCTTCACCCGCCTGCCCTCCCGGCCGCACATGCAAAATGACGTCCGGCCAGGAGAATTCAGAACTCGCCGCCGGGTGGGCGTGGCGATCAACACATCGCAGCACTGGCATTGGCTCTGTCGACCTGCACCGGGCCCAACTCTGAGCGGCGGCAGCGGCAGCGGCATTCGCGCAGGGAGGTGCCGACCTGAGCGGAGCTCGTGCGCCTGCCCGTACGCGACCACTGCTACGACCGCCGTGCACGCCGCGTGTCCACGGCGCCGGACTGCTCGTTAAGTGCCTCGTGATCAAGCAACTCGTTCTCGTTTCCGCCCTTGCCGGAGCCGCACTGATGGTTCCCGCCACCGCCCAGGCCGCACCCGTGGCGCCGTCCCCCGGTATCAACCTGCCGATCGTCGGACAGTTCCCGCCCTCCGGTGGGCTCCAGCAGCTCATGAACCCCATCGAGCTGGTCAACGCGACCGATTCACTCGTTGATGTGCCCGGCCTGCCTCTGGACCCGACGATCGTCGGCTGAGGGCTGTCGCGTAGTGCGGGACAGCTTTGGGCGGTCACCGCCGGCAGGTGCGTCAGGCAGCGATGTGCGCCCGCCGGTTCCGGCAAGCGGCCTTCGTACCAGCAGAGGAATCTGGCGGAGATCGCGCGGCACAGCTGAGGCAGATCATCTGCGTGAAGAGTGAGAGGGGCAGCACACCGCCCCGTCGATGGGCCCCGGGCTGAAGGCAGCCTGGGGCCCTCGGTGTTGGTGCCTCGTGTCAAGAAGCTGTCCCGCACCCACTCCCGGCAAGGGAATGCCGTCTCCGCAGCCGCCACGGCTTACGCGGCATGAGTGGTGGAGAGCGGGGCACACGGAGCGTGCATGACAGAGATCCGGTGGCCGCCGATGGTGCGGCCGGCCGGATCTCGACTGGCCCGGGCTAGGTGGCGGGGCGGGGAGAGGGTGCTGCGGGTCGGCCTGAGGAGGCGAAGGCCCGCATGCACCGAAGAGACGGGAAGATCGGAACCGAAATGATTGTCCTGGGTGTCATTCTGCTCATCATCGGCCTGCTGGCCGGTGTCTCACTGCTGACGACGATCGGCGGGATCCTTCTCGTGGTCGGCGCGGTCCTGTGGGTCCTCGGCGCGAGCGGGCGCAAGGTCGGCGGACGGAAACACTTCTTCTGACAGTCCCGCCCTGCGCGGGCCCTCAGTGATGCGAGAGCACCCCTGAGGAGAGCCCGGCCAGGGGCTCGCAGGCCGATTCGAAGACCGGCCTGCCGACAACATCACCTTGCGCGACCAGGGGCCCTGCGGAGTAGCACTTCGCCGGGCCCCGTCGGCATGCCTGGGCCCGAAAACGCGTCGTCGGAGCGCGTTGCCGGAGCGGGGTGTGCCGGGTCGGGGTGTGACGGGGCGGTGCTCAGGCACTCGCGAGTGAGATCTCGGTGGACTTGATGAGGGCGACGACCGTGGAGCCGGCCGTCAGGCCGAGATCGGTGACCGCGTCGTTCGTGATGACGGCCGTGAGGCCACCGCCCTCGATGTCGACCTTGACGCTCGCCATGGCGCCGCCGGCGGAGACGTCGCTGACCGTGCCGGGGATCTGGTTGCGGATGCTCAGCCCGTCGATCGTGCCCGTGGCGAGGGCGACCTCGGTCGCTTTTACCAGCGCCCGCACGGCCGAGCCCTCGGCGAGCCCGAGGTCCTTGACGGCTTCGGTCGTGATGGCGGCGGTGACGTTCTGGCCGCCGTCGAGGCGGACCTTGACGGTCGCCATCGCCTCGCCGAAGGTGACCGATGCGACGGTGCCGGGAAGCTGGTTACGGATGCTCAGGCTCATGGGAAAACGCCTCGATTGCGGTGGAAAGCCGGTGTGTGCGCGCCTTGTTCGGCACCCTAGCCACACTCGGAGCTCCCTTCCGGGCACGCATCGCAGGCACCAGGGTGGTAGCTACCCCCGCCTCGCAGACCCGAGTCAACGCCTCTCGTGCCGCCCCGACCCGGGCGCCGCCCCCGACGGGGCTTGGCCTTTCCCACAGTGCGTCTGGCATTTGCTGTGCTGAATGCACGAATGAATTGCATCTGACAGGCAGAGCGGCCTACCGTGGCGCACATGCAGTCCTACACCATCGGACAGGCGGCTCGGCTTCTGGGCGTCAGCCCCGACACCGCACGCCGCTGGGCGGACGCCGGCCGGGTCGCGACCCATCGCGACGACGGCGGGCGACGCCTCATCGACGGCCGGGACCTGGCCGCGTTCTCCGTCGAGGTCGCCCAGAGCGGCACCGGCGAGGAGGACGCCTCCTACACCTCGGCCCGCAACGCCTTCCCCGGCATCGTCACCGCCGTGAAGCTCGGCGACGTCGCCGCGCAGGTCGAGATCCAGGCAGGCCCGCACCGGCTGGTGTCCCTGCTGACCAGGGAGGCCGTCGAGGAACTGGGACTGGAGGTCGGCATGCAGGCCACCGCCCGCGTCAAGTCGACCAGCGTGCACATCGACCGCACCTGACCCGGCTCTCCAGCGAAGCGGCGTCGCCCGTCCCCGGCGCGGCTGATCATCATCCGCCAGGCGGCATACGCCGACCGCGTCCCAAGGAGCTCCCACCCTCATGTCCTTCACTTTCACCAGACGCCACGTCACCGCTGCCGTCGCGACCGTGGCCCTGCTCGTGCCGCTCGCGGCGTGCGGCAGCGACGACTCCAAGGACGCGTCCGGGGCCCAGGCCACCGAGTCCGGCACGGGAACGCCCAAGGCGAACCTCACCGTGCTGGCCGCCTCCTCTCTCACCGACGTCTTCAAGCAGGCCGGCGCCGCGTACGAGAAGGCACACCCAGGTACGAAGATCACCTTCTCGTTCGCCGGTTCCCAGGAACTCGCGGCCCAGGTCAAGCAGGGCGCCCCCGCGGATGCCCTGGTCACCGCCGACACCAAGACGATGGACGGACTGGGGTCCGACACCGGCACTCCCTCGATCATCGCCAAGAACCGGCTCGTCATCGCCACCGGCGAGGGCAACCCGGAGAAGATCGACGAGCTGAAGGACCTCGCGGACACGAAGCTCAAGGTCGTGCTGGCGGCGCCCGAAGTGCCGGTCGGCCGCTACAGCAAGAAGATCCTCGACGCCCAGAAGATCACCGTGAAGCCGGTCTCCCAGGAGCCCAATGTGCGCGCGGTGCTCAGCAAGGTCGAACTCGGCGAGGCCGATGCCGGCCTGGTCTACAAGACCGATGCCGCCACGGCCCCGGACAAGGTCGACGCGGTCGAGATCCCTGACGCCCAGAACGCCATCGCCTCCTACCCGGCGGCCACGCTCAAGACGTCGAAGAATTCGGCGGCCGCCGAGGCGTTCGTGAAGTGGCTCTCCTCGCCGGAGGCCCAGAAGATCTTCCAGGACGCCGGTTTCCAGCAGCCGTAGCAAGTGTGTCCGGGCTGCCCGGTTCGGGGGGCCGGGCAGCCCGCACCCATGAACCCCCCACCCCTGGGGCCCTCGATGAACAGTCACCCACGGCGCCTGCCCGGCACCCGCACACCCTTCGCGCTCGTACTTCCCGCGCTGCTCGCCGTTGTGTTCCTGCTGCTTCCCCTCGTCGGGATCCTCGTACGGACACAGTGGTCGGAACTCGGCAGTCATCTGACGAGCCCGGGAACGACTCAGGCGCTGCGGCTTTCGTTGCTCGTGTCCTTCTGCGCACTCGGGCTGTCCTTGCTGCTCGGAGTGCCCCTGGCGTGGCTGCTCGCCCGCGTGCCCCTCCGGGGCAAGGCGCTGGTGCGCTCGCTGGTGCTGCTGCCCATGGTGCTGCCGCCGACCGTGGGAGGCGTTGCCCTGCTTCTCGCCTTCGGGCGGCGCGGATTGCTCGGGCCGTGGCTGGAGGACACCTTCGGGATCACGCTGCCCTTCCACACCTCGGGCGCGGTGCTCGCCGCCACCTTCGTGGCGATGCCGTTCCTCGTGATCAGCCTGGAAGGCGCGCTGGGCGGGCTGAGGCCGCGGTACGAGGAGACCGCCGCCTCGCTGGGCGCCTCTCCGATCCGCGTCTTCTTCACCGTCACCATGCCCATGGTCGCGCCCGGACTCCTCGCCGGGGCCGCCCTCACCTGGGCACGGGCGCTC
The DNA here is from genome assembly GCF_036169555.1 of Streptomyces sp. NBC_00306. GTDB lineage: Bacteria > Actinomycetota > Actinomycetes > Streptomycetales > Streptomycetaceae > Streptomyces > Streptomyces achmelvichensis. The sequence goes on from NZ_CP108032.1 coordinate 4,636,764, forward strand.
GGAGAGTTCGGCGCCACCATCACCTTCGCCGGCAATCTGCCCGGTACCACCCAGACGCTCCCGCTCCAGGTCTATCTGCTGCTCCAGGACGATCCGGAGGCAGCGACGTCCGTCTCGCTTCTGCTGCTCGCCATCGCCATGGCCGTGCTCGTCGCCCTCCGAGGCCGCTGGACCGGCACGCCCAGGGACAGCGCCCGAGACGCTCGTCCCGCGGACGTCACCGACGACCCGTTGCCGGTGAAGGAAGCGCCCGGGGAGACGCCGGCTCCGGACGAACGGTGGGCCCTGCACGCGCAGGTCACGGGCTTCAACCGGCTCACGCTGGACGCCGAGCCCGGCACCACCATCGCCGTCGTCGGACCCAACGGTGCCGGCAAGACGACCCTCCTGCGCGCTCTGCTCGGGCTCACCCCACGAGCCCACGCCGACCTCCGTCTCGGCGACACCGACGTCACCGCGCTTCCCCCGCACCGCCGTGGCGTGGCCTGGGTACCGCAGGACGGCGCCCTTTTCCCGCACATGAGCGCGCTGGCCAACACCGCGTACGGACTCCGCGCCCACGGTGTCCCGCGCGCCGAAGCCCGTCGCAGAGCGCAGGAGTGGCTCGACCGGCTCGGTGTCGGGCATCTCGCCCATCGCAGACCGGCTCAGGTCTCCGGCGGTCAGGCCCAACGAGTCGCCCTCGCGCGGGCGCTGGCCGCACGCCCCAGACTCCTCCTGCTCGACGAACCGCTCGCCGCCCTCGACCAGACCACCCGCTCCCAGGTCCGGCACACCCTCCGCCGTCATCTCGACGGCTTCGGAGGCGTGTGCCTGATCGTCACCCACGACCCCGTCGAAGCCGTCGCGCTCGCCGACCGGGTCCTCGTCCTCGACGACGGACGTGCTCTGCAGGACGCCCCGCCCACCGATGTCACCCGGCACCCCCGCTCGCCCTGGGTGGCCCGCATGCTCGGCCGCAACGCATGGCCCGGAACCGCCACCGCGGAAGGCATCCAACTCGCCGACGGCGGCACGCTCATCGTCGCGGACCCGCTGCCGGCCGGCACCGACGCCCTCGCGATCATCGCCCCGGAAGCGGTCTCCGTACACCGCGACAAGCCCACCGGCAGCCCCCGCAACGTGTGGCCCGGCACCGTACGGGAGATCACCACCAGCGGAAGCCGGCTGCGCGTCCTCGTCACGTCGGAGCAGGCTCCCGATCTCGTCGCCGAGATCACCCCGCAGGCCGTCGCCGAACTCGGCCTCGCCGACGGAACGCCCGTGTGGACGAGCGTCAAGGCGACCGAAGCGACCGTGGTGGCCCTCTGAGCAGATCCCGTCGCGCGCGGGGCGGGCGACGACCTTTCCCTCTCCCGTCATGAGACTGTGGAATCCGACTGCTAGCGAGGAGCCGGCCCAGGCTCGCGGCGGTTCTCGACACACTGTCCAGGGGGCACGATGAACGACTCGGTCTCCTTGCTGACCGTCGGCATCGTCTTCGCGGTGCTGGTGATCAGGACGGCAGTCGCCGAACTGCGGAAACCCGGAAGCGCGCGCATCCAGTGGGCCTTCGTCACCAACACCCAAGCTGTCACCACGGGCGCCGTGGCGGCAGTCATGCTCGGTCTCCTCGGTTGGCGCAGTTCCGGCTACGGCGCGCTGGCGTGGGCGGTTCTCGTGGGAGTTCTGGTCGCGTTCCTTGCCGACCGCCGGCCACCCGAGCGCTGACACCGGGATCCAGGGACTGGCCGGAGGGCGGTGGGTTGTCCCGCTGCTCGGCGGGTCCGCCCTCTCCTGTGACCGATCCGTCGCTTACGCGTGTCGGTGCCGTACCCGGGATCCGGCCTCGCGCCACACTGTCGCGGGTTGCGACAGGAAGCGTGGACGGCATGAGCGGTGGCGGCGCATGGACCGGAGCCGCGGTTGCGGCCGTCACCGTCGGCTATGCGCTCTTCTCACGCCGTCTCGCCTCGACGCCGGTGTCGGCTCCGATGGTGTTCACGGGCTTCGGGGTGCTCATCGGGCCGGTCGGGATGGACGTTCTCGACCTGGGTCACGACGCGGGACCCGTGCTGACGTTGACCGAGGCCGCCCTGGCTCTCGTGCTGTTCACCGACGCGATGACCGTACGGCGACGGCACCTGCGCTCGGAAGGCTTCCTGCCCCTGCGTCTGCTGGCCATCGGCCTGCCGTTGAGCATCGCGGCGGGGTGGCTGCTGGCGTGGCCCCTGTTTCCGGGCCTGACCGTCTGGGAGTTCGCGCTGCTCGGCGCGATCCTCGCCCCCACCGATGCGGCGCTCGGCAAGGCGGCCGCCTCCAGCCCCCGTGTCCCACCGCTGGTGCGCCACGGCCTCAACGTCGAGAGCGGTCTGAACGACGGCCTGGTGCTGCCGTTCTTCCTCCTGTTCCTCGCCGCCGTCCCCGGCACGGTCGCCTCCGAGGAGGGCGCGGCCGGGGTGTTCTGGCGGGCACTGGTGGTGAGCACCCTGGTGGGCCTGGCCCTCGGCGGGCTCGGCGGGCGACAGCTGACCCACGCGCGGGCCCGCGGCTGGGCGACGGGTGAATGGCAGCAGGTGGTCGTCCTGGCAGTGGCGTTCTGCGCGTACAGCGTGGCGACGGCCCTGGACGGAAGCGGCTTCATCGCCACCTGGACGGGTGGCTTCGCGTTCGGCGTGGCACTGCGCAGGGGCGAGCCGGCTGGAGGGGATCCCGCGAAGGAGCGGCCCGCCGATCTGACCGAGTACGTGAGCGGACTGCTGGGGAACCTGAGCTTCCTGGTCTTCGGTGCGGTCCTTCTCGGCCCGGCGCTGGAGCATCTGAACTGGCAGATCATCACCTACGCCGTGCTCAGCCTGACGGTGGTCAGGATGGTTCCGGTGGCTCTCGCGCTGGCCGGTACCGGTATGCGGCTGCCCACCGTCGGCTACATCGGCTGGTTCGGGCCGCGCGGCCTGGCCTCCGTGGTCTTCGGGCTCCTCCTCGTCGAGGACCACGTGCCCGGAGTCGAACTGCTGGGCCGGGTGGTCGCGGTCACCATCGGGCTCAGCGTTCTGCTGCACGGGATGTCGGCCCCGTACTTCGCCGACCGTTACGGGAACTGGTACGACGCCGCGAGGACCGCTTCCCCCGATGTGCGCGAAGCCCAGGGCGCCGCCGAATCCATGGTGAAGCAGCACATCGACCCGCGGCGTCTGCGCTGAGCCGGGCGGGCTCCGCACGTCGCCACCGCGGTCCGAGTTCTCCGCCGAACCGAAAAGGTTCACCTCGGTACGTGTCACACATTTCACATGCTTCTTGTCATAGGGGTGAAAGCAGGCAGGAGCCCGCCGACGCAAGGAGTGCGACGATGACCAAGCCCGTTCTGGAACCCGCAGCTCAGGAGTTCGCGGACGCGACGGCCAAGCCGCCGTTCCTCTACGAACTCGGACCGGAAGGTGCCCGCAAGGTCCTGGACGACCTGCAGGCGGCGCCGGTGGAGAAGCCGGACGTGGAGGAGAAGTGGATCACTGTTCCCGCCGGCGTGGGTGATGTGCGGGTACGCATCGTCAAGCCCGTCGGCTCCCGGCGCCCGCTGCCGGCCGTCCTCTACGTCCACGGCGGCGGCTGGGTCCTCGGCAACGCCGGCACCCATGACCGTCTGGTGCGCGAGCTCGCCGTCGGGGCGAACGCCGCCGTCGTGTTCGTCGAGTACGACCGCTCCCCGGAGGCCACCTACCCGGTCGCCATCGAGCAGGCGTACGCGGCCGCCCAGTGGATCACCGCGCGGGGCGCCGAGGAAGGCCTGGACGCTTCCCGGCTTGCGGTGGCCGGCGATTCCGTCGGCGGCAACATGGCCGCGGCGCTGACCCTCATGGCCAAGCAGCGCGGTGACGTGACCTTCGTGCACCAGTCGCTGTACTACCCCGTCACCGACGCGGCCCAGGACACCGAAAGCTACCGGGAGTTCGCCGACGGCCCCTTCCTCACCGCGAAGGCCATGGCCTGGTTCTGGGACTGCTACACCACCGACCCCGCCCAGCGGGCGGAGATCACCGCCTCGCCGCTGCGGGCGAGCCTGGAAGAGCTGGAGGGCCTGCCGCCGGCGCTCGTCATCGTCGACGAGAACGACGTGCTGCGGGACGAGGGCGAAGCGTACGCCCGCAAGCTGACCCAGGCCGGCGTGCCCACCACGAGCGTTCGCATCAACGGCACCCTGCACGACTTCATGATGGTCAACCCTCTGCGTCCCACGCAGGCCACCACTGCTGCGATGGAGCGCGCCGTCCACACCCTGCGCGCCGCCCTGCACGGCAACTGAGGTTGTCGCGCTCTCAGTTGCTCTTGAAGGACCAGCAGCACTGAATGCGTGCACCACCTCGGCATCCGTGCGCAGGGGCCACCCGCGCACGGACCGTCGAGTCCGATCGGTTCACCGGGCCGATCCCCGGCCGTAGCCCGCTCCCGGCAAGCCTTGGACACGATCCCGCTTGCCGCTCGCGGCCCGGCCCCCATGACCTGCGGCAGCACCTGCCGTACTGCGGCCATGCCCACCTGTCCGGACATGGCTGAACCCCTGCGCCTCGAAAGGGCCCCCTCATGTACCGTCACTCGCGCCTTCGGCATGCCCGTACCCCCCTCACCCTCCTGGCCACCGCGACCGTCGCCTCCGCGCTCCTGGCCGCGTCGGTCGGTCCGGCGAGCGCCGGCGAGAGCACCGCTTCCCAGGGCAAGCCGACCGTCGTGCTCGTCCATGGCGCGTTCGCCGACTCCTCCAGCTGGAACGGCGTCATCAGCGAGCTGAAGAAGGACGGCTACCCAGTGGTGGCCGCGGCCAACCCGCTGCGCAGCCTCAGCGGCGACGCCGCCTCCGTCAAGAGTCTGCTGGCCACCATCAAGGGGCCCGTGGTTCTCGTCGGGCACTCCTACGGTGGTGCGGTCATCACCAACGCCGCCCACGGCTCCGACAAGGTCAAGGCACTGGTGTACGCCGACGCCTTCCTCCCCGACAAGGGCGAGAGCGCCAATGCGCTGGCGAGCAAGTTCGAGGGCAGTGTCATCGCCAAGGTTCTGCGACCCGTCCCGATCACCAACGCCGACGGCTCCAAGGACGTCGATCTCTCCATCGACCAGTCCGCGTTCCCCCAGGCGTTCGGTGCGGACGTCCCCGCGGAGAAGGCCGGTCTGATGGCGGTCACCCAGCGCCCCGGGACCGGCACGGCTCTCAACGAGCCGTCCGGTGAGCCTGCCTGGAAGGACATCCCCTCCTGGGCTCTCGTGGGCACCAACGACCGGATCATCCCTAGGGAGGCCCAGGTCTTCATGGCCGAGCGCGCCGACGCCCACATCAAGGAGATCAAGTCCTCCCACGCCGTGAGCGTCTCCCACCCGCAGGCCGTCACCGACGTCATCGAGAAGGCGGCGCGGACGGTCCGCTGACCGGCACCCTGGCACCCCAGCACGGCGGGGCGGCGAAGGCGCCGCCCCGCCGTCGTGCACAGTTGCCGGCCCACGGCGCCCGCACGCCCGGCACCGGCCTCCCTCCACGGCAGGAGGGTTCACCGGCGCCGGGCATCGGTCACGGTCGCCGGTTCACCTCACGGAGCGAGGCGGTAGGCGTTCGTGATCGTCTCGCGCACGGTGTTGCCGCCCTTGTCCTTCAGGTCCACCTGGAAGGACACGGCCTTGGCGGCCGCGGGGTGCTTCACGATCACCGAGCGTGCCCCCTTCGCGTCGGTTGTCACGGTGAGCGCCTTCCAGGTCAGGCCGCCGTCGAAGGAGACCTTCACGGTCAGCGCGGCGACCTGCCCGGCCGCGGCGGCCGCGCCGCTCAGCTTCAGCGGCACCGCCAGCGCGCTGCCCGCCCGAGCCGTGCCGCTGAGACTCAGCATCGGCGTGAACCGCACCGTCGACAGCGGCAGCCTGGCCGTGCTGTCCGCCGCCGGCCGGGCCGAGGTGAACGTCCACACCCCTGCCACCTTCGTGCTGGTGGACGTGTCCTCGGTGGAGCGGCTCGCCTCGACCGTCAGGCGGTACGGGGCGGAGGCGGCGGGAACGTCGGCGCCCAGCCAGTCCGTGGCCGGGCCCTCGGCGAGGACCCGTCCGCCGGATTCCAGCTTCGCGGAGCCACTGGTGACGGTCGATGAACCCAGGTTGCCGTGGCCGTCGTTGAACAGTGGGATCCTGGCGCCGATGTAGTCGCCGGTCCGCTCGGCGCCCTGCTCCCCCGGAGTTCCCGCCGCGAGATCGGGGCCGACCACACCGGTGTTGAAGTTCAGCGTGTGGCTGGAGCCCGGCTTGTAGGCCACCGCCGGCTTCGAGTAGATCATGCGCGGCTCGCTGCGGGCGTTGAGCTGGGTGGCCGTCCAGGCCCAGCGCACGCCGGCCGCGCTCAGGTAGTGCGTGGTGGCCTGCGGCAGCTTCTGCTCCTGCGGTTCCGCGATGCCGATGCTCGTCCCGAGTTCGTCCAGCGGCGTGATGTGGACCTGGCCCTTGGCCCCGGTGACGGAGGCGCCGAAGCCGAGCTTCACCTCGGCGACATCGGCCCGGGTGAGGTTGCGGGTCAGGCCGGTGAAGAAGCTCCCCTTGCGGTTGAAGGCGAGCCGGTGGTCGACGTTCTTGCCGGGCGTCTTCCACACGCCGTTGAACTGGGCCCGCATCGTCGGGGATTCCGGGCCGAGGGCGGCGGTGCGGATCGGCGGTACCCCGTTGGTGGACCAGGAGTTGCCCACGCCGACGGCCTGGTCGTAGTAACCGACGATGGAGGTGACGAGCTTCGCGGCAGGGTCCATGGCCTTCACGGCGAACGGCTTCGCCTTGCGGGAGTCGAGAGTGACCGCGACCTTGCCGGTCACGTTCAGCACCGGCTGGACGAAGAAGCCCAGTTCGTTGTCCTTGGCGAAGACCAGGCTCGCCAGCTGGTACCTGCCCTTGGGCAGCCGCTGGACCACCGTGCCGTTCGCGCTGTACGGCAGTTCCACGAACTCGCCGCGTCCGTCGACCAGGTTGATCGTCGTCATGTACGTGGCCGGGTTCGCGCCGTCGGCATCGATGTGCCGCACGGTGACGTCGTACGACTCCACCTCCCGCTCGGCCACCAGACCGGTGCGTACCTGCTGGCCGTCTCCCGATGCCAGCACGGTCCCGCCGAAGACGCCGTCGGCGGTGCCCTTGCGGGTGTCGACGGTGACGGTGGTCGCCGCGGTGCCGCCGGCCGGAACGGTGAGCTGGGCGTCCTTGACGGTGAACATGCCGGCCGGCGCGGGGCCGCCCGACGGGTCGACCCCGGAGACGCTCAGCCGCAGAGTGACCGCCTGGGCGCCGTGGTTGCGGTAGGTGACGGTCTTGGAAACCGGCTTGTCGTCGGCGTGCGGCCAGGCGTGCAGACCGAAGTCCAGGGAGCCGGGCTCGGAGACGACGGCGGCGGTGGCGGCGCGCTCCAGGTCCACCCGGCCGGCGCCCTGCTGGTAGGCGTTCAGCACCGGGTTGGGCTTGGCGGAGCCGGTCAGGAGCGACTTCAGCCGTGGTCCGGTCCAGCCCGGGTGCTGCTGGAGCACCAGGGCGGCGGCGCCCGCGACGTGCGGGGAGGCCATCGACGTGCCGGACTGCGAGATGTAGTCCTCGCCCGAGGGCTCCTCGCTCTGCGTGGTCAGGGCCGCGGTGATGTCCACGCCGGGGCCGGTGATGTCCGGCTTGGGCGTGCCGTCGAGGTTCGGACCGCGGCTGGAGAAGTCGGCAAGCTGGTCCTGCTTGTCCACGGCGCCGACGGTGAGCGCCGTGGGCGCGCTGCCGGGCGACCAGATCGTGCGGCGCCCTTCGCCCGAGTTGCCCGCGGCCACCACGAACAGGGCCTTGCCGGAGAGCCGGGCGATGGCCGCCTCCATCGGGTCGACCCCCGGGGTGTCGGGGGAGCCCAGGCTCATGTTGACGACCTGCGCGCCCTGGTCGACGGCCCACTGCATGCCGGCGACGATGCCGGAGATGTCGCCGAAGCCGTCATCGCCCAGGACCTTGCCGTCCAGCAGCTTCGCGTCGGGAGCCACGCCCTTGTTGCGGCCGCCGGACTTCGCCCCGCTTCCGGCGATGGTGGAGGCCACATGCGTGCCGTGCCCGTAGCGGTCGTCGTTGACGGGGGACTCGGTGAAGTTCTTCTGTGCCACCTCGACGCCCTGGAGATCCGGGTGGGTCTGGTCCACGCCGCTGTCCAGGACCGCCACCTTGACGCCCTTGCCGGTCCAGCCCGACTTCCACATGGCGGGCGCACCGATGTGCGGCACGCTCTCGGCCAGGGAGCCCCGGACCTTCGCGTCCAGCCACACATGGGCGACGGGCCGCGCGGCCGAACCGCCCGACGTACGGGCCGCGGAGCGACCGGTGACGGCCGCCCACAACGTCGGCGCACCGGACTTGGGCGTCTCGAAGGCCTCGCCGCCGACCGCGGGCAGTGCACGCCGTTCCCGGACGGCCACGCCCGCGAACGGGTCACCGGAGCCGGCCCTTGCTCCGTCGCCGTCCTGCCGGTAGCCGACGATCAGCGGCAGCGTGGTCCGGTGCGCGTCGTCGTACCCGTCCCCGGCCAACCGCGCGACGTCGAACAGCCGCCGGTCGAGCACGCCGTCGGCGACCAGGCGCAGGGCGTCCTGCGGGACGACGTACGTGTGCCCGTCCGCGCGCCGCACCGAGAAGCCGATCCCCTCACGGCCCTTGCCGCGCACGAGCCGAACCACCTTTCCGTCCGGCCCGACGTCCACGCGGTCGCCGCTGATCAGCGTGACCGTGGCCGGTGGCTTCGCCTTCGCCCGGGCTTTCGTCCCCTCCTGCGCGGCGGAGCCGGCGGCCTGCGCCGTCTGCCCGCCCGCCGAAACGGCCCCCGTGACCAGCGCCCCGGCCACCACGGCGGCCAGTGCCGCCGTTCTCGCACGTGCTGTGGATCCCACTCGTGTTCCCCCACCCTCGTGTGCATGCCAACGCGTTCTCCGGTACTACGCACGGGGGAGGGGTTCGGTTGCCTGCGCCGCTCGCACATCGGAAGAGGGGAAGGAGGGGCGCACCGGAACGCGGTTGGAGCGGGACGACCGACATGACGCGCGCCGACGGCGGCATTAGTCTGATCGGGTGAAGCCGCGCTACGCGGCACGTCGGCCGAGCCTTCCTGACCTGCGGGAACCCGGCCGCAGCACCCACGGACGAAACCCATGTACGAGCCACGTCGTGGTGGACGCGCTCCCCTTTCATCTCCCCGAGCGCAACAGTGTCTCCGGCCGAAGCAGGGCGGGCTGATACGGGCGCGTGACAGCAGGTACGGCCTGACACGACGCAAGGAGGCTGCGATGAGTACGGCGGATGTGTCCAGCGAAGCCGGCAGGGTCTCGCGTGCCCAGGGCATCGACATGATGCTCGAGGTGGTCCTTGTCCCGGTGTCGGATCTCGCGCGCGCCACGGAGTTCTATCTCCGCCTCGGGTGGAGGCGGGACGACAACACGCCGCCCGGAGTGGAGCAGTTCACCCCTCCCGGCTCCGGGTGCTCGGTGGTGTTCGGCGAGGGCCTGACGACGGCAGCGCCCGGTTCGGCCGGCGGTTTCCTGGTCGTCCCGGACATCGAAGCGGCACGGGAGGCGCTGGTCGCCGACGGTATCGACGTGGGCGAGATCTTCCATGTCACCCCGGGCGGCCCGGTCCCGGGCCGTGACCCCGATGGCGGCAGCTACGTCACGAGGGCGTTCTTCAGTGATCCCGACGGCAACAGCTGGATGCTGCAAGAGATCACGACCCGCCTTCCCGGCCGCCTCGGATGATCCGCCGCTTCGGACGTGAGGCTTCATGACCACCCCGCGGGATCTGCTGATCGTCGCCATGGACGTCGAGGGCACCCGCGACGTCGGACCAGGTGACCTGTCGCTCGCGCTCGCCGGAGCCGAGTTGATCGAGCTGCTGAAGACACCGACCATCCGCTTGGACGCCGGTCGAATCGTGCCGGGGCATCTCCCGCTGCCGGCGGATCCGCTCCTGGTGGAGGCCGCCGCTGTCCTCATGATGGACGAGCCCTACGAGTTGGTCGGCGACTGGCTGTGGCGCAGAGGTGACTCTCTGGCCGAGGCGTACATGGCCGCCTTCGAGGCCGACGGGCTGGTCGTGCGGCAGGGCAGCCGGCCCTTCCGCGGCGGGCAGAGGGTCCTGGTCGATTCGCCGTTGCGCCGGGGGGCGATGGAGCGCTGGGAATCCGGCGAGCCGGTCCTCCGCAGCCTGGCGGAAAGTCTCGGGATCCAGCACGGGGGCGCGGAACCGTCGGAGATCGATGACTACGCCGTGGCGATGGTGCTCGGCGCTGTCAACGACGCACTGCTGGAGCTGGAGGGCGAGCGGCAGAAGCGGGGCATCGAGCAGGCCGCCTTCGACAACGTCTGGCGTGGCTTCTGAGGGACCGTGCTCCGCTCTGAGAGCCGTCGGCGGGCGGAGGCCGGACGGCCCGTCCGGACGGCCGTACATCGTCCGTGATCCGAGTGGTCCGGTGCCTGCGGCCGTTTGCCCGAGGCAGCGGCGGGGACTGCGTGGAGCATGATCCGAACCATTGTGCGCGGCTGCGCGGCGGGGGCCGCGGGGACCACCGCGTTGAATGCCATGGGCTATGCCGACATGGCGCTGCGGGGCAGGCCCGCCAGCAGTGTCCCGGAAACCCTCGTGGACACCGTCACCACCCGGGTGGGGATTCCGCTCCCGGACTCCGACGACAAGGGCAACCGGCTCTCCGGTCTCGCGGCGATCGCCGGGATCGCCGTGGGAGCCGGCACGGGCGCCGCCGTTGCGCTGGCCCACCGGTCCGGGGCCCGGCTGCCCGTCTGGCTGGGCGGCGCGCTCACCGGTGTCCTGGCGATGGCCGCGTCCGACGTGCCCCTCGCCGCCTTCGGGATCAGCGACCCCCTTACCTGGTCGGCCGCCGACTGGACCTCCGACGTGGTGCCGCACCTCGTCTACGGCCTCGTCACCTACGGCCTGGTGGCCGCGTGGGACCGGAGGCCGTGAGCATCGCCGCCCGATCGGCCTGGGCCCGAGGATCCGCCATCTCCTCATGCTGATCAGGGAAGAAGACTCCTTTTGATACGGGTTCCCGCTGATGCATGCTGGAGGAGCGGCTCGCCCCCATCCCAGAGGCGTGACCTGCGGTTCGATCGAAGCGGAGGAGACAGGCCATGACCAACGACCAACAGAAGGCGCTGCTGGCGGGCGGATGCTTCTGGGGCATGCAGGATCTGATCCGGACGCTCCCCGGTGTCGTGACCACACGCGTGGGATACAGCGGTGGCGACACCCCCGATGCCACGTACCGCAACCACGGGAACCACGCCGAGGCGATCGAGATCGTCTTCGACCCCGCGGTGACCGACTACCGCACGATCCTCGAGTACTTCTTCCAGATTCACGATCCGACCACGAAGAACCGGCAGGGCGGCGACATAGGCGCGGACTACCGCTCCGCCATCTTCTACGTCGACGACGAGCAGAAGCGTGTCGCCGAAGACACCATCGCCGATGTCGAGGCTTCCGGCCTGTGGCCCGGAAAGGTGGTCACCGAGGTCGCGCCGGCCGGTGCGTTCTGGGAGGCCGAACCGGAGCACCAGGACTATCTCCAGAAGTACCCCGAGGGCTACACCTGCCACTTCCCGCGGCCGAACTGGCAGCTGCCGAAGCGCGCGGAGATCTGAGGTACGGCCCTCAGGGTCCGTCAGCCCGATGCCCCGGGCCGGCCGTTCCGGGCTGCGGCTCGGCCGGCCGGTTCAGCAGGTAGCCGGCCACGGTGTTGGCCACCGCGACCAGGGGTACGGCGACGACAGCGCCCCCGATGCCGGCCACCAGCCCTCCTGCGGTCACCGAGAAGATGACCGCCAGCGGATGCACGCGGACCGCGCGGCCGAGGATGAACGGCTGGAGGATGTGTCCCTCGAGCTGCTGCACGCCGAGCACGATGATCAGGACCAGCAGCGCGGTGAACACGCCGTTGGCGACGAAGGCGACGACGACGGCCAGCAGTCCCGAGACGACCGCGCCCACCAGGGGGATGAACGCGCCGGCGAAGACGACGACGGCGAGGGGCACGGCCAGGGGGACACCGAGGATGTAGATGCCCAGGCCGATGCAGACGGCGTCGATGAAGGCGACGATGAGTGTGCCGTGGACGTACGCGGTGAGGGTGTCCCACGCACGGGGACCGGCGCCGGCGAGTGCGGGGCGGGCGGGAGCCGGGGCGAACTTGAGGCTCCATCTCCAGATGCGCGGCCCGTCGTAGAGCAGGAACAGCGTGGAGAACAGGGCCAGCAGGGAACCGGTGAGCAGTTCCAGGACGACGGTCACACCCTGGAGGCCGGCATCGGCCAGTTGTTCCCTGCTGGAGCCGATTCCGTCCCTCAGCATCCGGGTGAGGTCGTCGATCTGCGCTTCCGTGACGTGGAAGGGGCTGTTCAGCAGCCAGCGTTTGGCGTCCTCGATACCGTCCTGGAGGCGGCTCGAGAGCTCGGCCAGATTGGTCATGACCTGCCAGACGACGAACCATCCGACGAGCCCCAGCAGGGCGAAGCCGAGGAGTGCCGTGATGGCGGTGGCCAGCCCTTGCGACACTCCGTGCCGGTGGAGACGGGCCACGGTGGACTGGAGCAGCGCGGTGATGAGGAGCGATGCCACGAAGGCGAGCACGAGCACGCGCACGGCGCTGATGGCCTGCACCAGCACCCAGAGCGTGGCCGCGATGACGAGGAGGCGCCACCCGGCTTCCGCGGCTACGCGAACGCCCCACGGGACTGCCGTGGCCGGTGGCGGTCGGTGACGGGCGGCAGGCACGGCGGAGCCCGGCGAGCCCGGCTCAGGAGCGTCGACAGCCCGTTCCCGAGGCGTTGGTTGGGCCGCTCTCTGCCCCTTGGCGCGGAGGCGCTTCAACCATTCCTCACGTCCCACGTCCGCACCTCTCCCTCCGTCGTCCAGCGTTCAGTGGATGCGCGCCTCGGCGAGTCCACCCCCGCCCGCGGCGATGCCACCGGTCGGCATGGTCGGCTTGGTCGCCTCGGCCGGGCCGAACGGCGGGGTGTCCTGTCGGCAGGTGGCGCCGGCGGGCGGCAGCGCGCCGGTGATGAAGTAGCGCACGGCGTACCGGTTCACGCAGGTGCTGGGATTGACCAGGGCGGTGTGGCCGTACCCCTGGAGGGTCAGCAGGCGGGCGTCGGCCAGTTCGCGGGCCATGACCTCGGCGGCCCGATAGGACGTGGCCGGGTCGTAGGTGGGATTGACGACCAGGATCGGGTGCGCGGTGGGGCGGTTCCACGGGCCCGTGTAGCGGTGGGCCGCTGTCGCCGGCCACTGGCCGCACCACTCGTAGTCCCCCACCCAGCGGCGGCCGAGGTCGCCCGCGCGTGCCGCGCTGAACGCGTCGAGTTCGGCATAGCGGCTGAGGACACGAGGGTTGGGGCTCTCGGAGCAGACGACGGCGGCCTCCTGCTCGAAGCCCGGGTAGGCCGTGCTCTCAGGGGCCGCCGGCAGGCTCGGAGCGCGTCCCTGCCACAGCGTCTGCAGTGTCTCGGCCGCGTCGGTCCACCCCGGCGTGACGAAGTAGAGCGAGGACCGCACGGTGTCCACGGTCTTGGCGTAGGTCCAGTCACCGACCGGTCGGCGTCGGAGCCGTTCCATCAGAGTGGTCAGTTTGGTGCGGGTGGCACCCGGGCTGCGGGCGGAGAACGCGCAGCGTGATGCCGGGCCTTGACCGCACAGGTCGAGGAACTGATCCAGTGTCGCGGCCGACCCCAGGTCCGAGCCCATGCGCAACGCGGTGGTCAGCCGCGCTGGTGCGGTCATGGCTCCGTCCGCGTAGCCGAGGGGGTCGACGTTGCCGTCCAGGAGCAGGCCGCCCACCTTGTCGGGGAAGAGGTTCGCGTAGACGGCACCGAGAAACGTGCCGTACGAGATGCCCCAGTAGCTGAGCTGTTCGTCCCCCACCGCCTGGCGCAGCCGGTCCAGGTCGCGGGCGCTGTCAGGGGTGGAGACATACGGCAGCAGCTTCGCGGCCCGCTGCTTGCAGCCCTTGGCCAGCTCGGCCCTCCCGGCGAACCAGGCCTGTCGTTCTTTCTCCCCGACCGGGAATCCCGCCGGCTGCCGCGCCCACCAGGCGGTCGCCTCCTCCGCGCTGCCGAAGCAGCGCACCGCGGTGCTGCGGCCCACACCGCGGGGATCCCAGCTGACGATGTCGAAACGTTCGCGCAGCTCGGCCGGGAAGTACCGTTCGTACCAGGCGGGCAGGGCATGGGTGCCGGCTCCGCCGGGGCCGCCGGGGTTGAAGAACAGCGACCCGAGCCTCTCGGAAGGGCCGGTGGCTCGGCGCCGGATCAGAGCGAGATCGATGCTCTCTCCGACCGGACGGTCGTAGTCGAGCGGAACGTCCAGCGTCGCGCACTCGAATCCCCGCTGTGCCTCTTCCTCGCACGGCCGCCATGTCGGTGCCGCTGCCCCGGAGCCCCCACCACGAACGGCCGGCGGTGCGGTGGCACCGGTGGTCAGGAGTACACACGGCAGCAGCATCGCGACGCACCACGCGGCGCGCCTTCGCCGGCCGGATATCGGGCCTGGCATCAGATCTCCTCCGCCGTCCATGTGCCGGGCCGCCGTCGCCGGTGGTCCCCTGGTCTGGACTCACCTCACCATCGCCCGGGGCAGGGCAGCACCCGTTGCGCACCCGAACGCGGTACGGCCCGGGGGAGCCCCGGCTCCCGGCTCCGACGTGCGCGGCGGGACGCGGGGGCGGAGATTGGAACGACCGGAGATCGCGGGGAGCGGACACCGGCCGCGTCGTACGAGCTGAGGAGCCGCCCATGTCGTCCGGCCCGACAGGCGAACAGTGGGAGATATGCCGGGACGGCCGGCGTGCCGTGGTGGTCCAGCTGGGTGCGGCGCTGCGCCACTACGAGGTGGACGGCAGACCGGTGCTGGACGGCTTCGGCGCGGACGAGCCGATCAGCGGCGGACGGGGCCAGATCCTCGTCCCCTGGCCCAACCGGGTGGGGGGCGGGCGCTACCGCTTCGCCGGCGACGACCTCCAACTGCCGCTCACCGAACCGGAGAAGCACAACGCGATCCACGGCCTGCTCCGCTGGAGCCCGTGGCGGCTGCTCGTCCACGGCGAGGATGTGGTGACGGCCGGGACGACCGTCTTTCCCCAACCGGGATACCCCTTCCGGCTGGACGTCGTCGCCGAGTACCGGCTCGGGCCCGAGGGACTCGAAACCACCGTCTCCGCCACCAACACGGGCCATGTCCCCGCGCCCTACGGCGTGGGGCAGCATCCGTATCTGACGGTCGGCACCGACCGGGTGGACGACGCCCTGCTGACGGTCCCCGCCCGGTACCGGCTGCGCACCGACGACAACGGGCTGCCCGTCGGCCGGGAAGACGTCGACGGCACGGAGTACGACTTCCGCACCGCCCGCCCGATCGGCGGCGCCCAGCTGGACACCGCCTTCGCCGGGCTGGAGCGCGACGCGTCGGGCCGTGCCGTCGTACGGCTCGCGCACCCCACCGGGCGGCACGGTGTCGACCTCTGGCTCGGCGACGGCACTCGGTACGTGCAGATCTACACGGGTGACACGCTCGACGAGCCCCACCGGCGCCGCGGCATCGCCGTGGAGGCCATGTCCTGTCCGGCGGACGCCTTCCGCAGCGGCACCGATCTCACCGTCCTGGAGCCGGGGGACGGTCATGTGCTGCGGTGGGGCCTGAGCCCTTGGGGGACCGGATGACCTCACCTTCGCCGGCGGCCGGGGAGCGGATGAGCGACGACGCGTTCCGGTCGCTGTACACGCGGCTGCGGGACGGGACGCGGACGGCGGATCCCCGCGGGGCGCTGCGCCATCTGACTCCCGAACGGGTCGTGGCGGCCGCAGCGCGGGTGCGGATCGGCCGTACGGTGTCGCTGGCCGCCCCGGTGGACACCCACCCCGCCCCGGACAACCCCGAACCGGCGGAACACCGGATGCTGGCGCCCGCTGCCGGTGAGACCCATGCCGAGGGGCTGCACTTCGCCCTGGACCGCATCGCCATGAACGTCCACGGGGACGCGACCAGCCATCTCGACGCCCTCTGCCACGTCCTGTACGACGGCGAGCTGTACGACCGGGTCCCCGCGAGCACCGTGACGGCCGAGGGGGCCCGTGCGCTCTCCGTGGACCTGGTCGCGGAGGGCATCGTCGGCCGTGGGGTCCTGCTGGACATCCCCCGGCTGCGCGGCGTGCCCTGGCTGGAGCCCGGTGACTGGGTGACCCCGGACGATCTGACGGCGGCCGAGGCCGCGCAGGGGGTCCGGGTCTCTCCCGGTGATCTGCTGTTCGTGCGCGTGGGGCACCGCCGGCGCCGCGACGAACTCGGCCCGTGGGACGTGGCACGGGAGCGGGCAGGACTGCACCCGGATGCCGTGGCGTTCCTGGCCGAGCGGCAGGTCGCGGTCCTCGGCGGGGACGGCAACAACGACACCGCGCCCAGCCTGGTGGCGGACGTCGCCTTCCCGGTGCATGTACTGGCCATCCACGCCATGGGCGTGCACCTGATGGACTACCTCCAGTTCGAGGAGCTGGCCCCGGCCTGCGCGGACGCGGGCCGCTGGGACTTTCTGTGCACGGTCGCGCCGCTGCGGGTGCCGGGGGCCACGGGCTCGCCCGTGAACCCGATCGCCGTGCTGTGACCGGGGCGGGGCCGGCGGACCGGCGTCCGGTCGCCGTCCACCCGGAGGGCGGATACGTTCGAAGGGGCGGGGCGACAGGTCTCACGGGTGGGGCAGCAGGTCTCCGCAGCGCGGAGTGACAGGTCCTGGCGGCGCCAGGGCAGGGCCCCGAGCGCAAGGACGGTGGTCGCTGTGGGCGACTTCCCCCACTACGACGTCATCATCATCGGCACCGGCGCCGGCGGCGGCACCCTCGCCCACCGGCTCGCCCCCTCCGGCAAGCGGGTCCTCCTCGTCGAGCGCGGCGACTACCTCCCGCGTGAACGGGACAACTGGGACTCCACCGCCGTGTTCGTGAAGGGCAAGTACCGGGCCCCGGAGTTCTGGCTGGACCAGCACGGCAACGAATTCCCGCCCGAGGTCAACTACTACGTCGGAGGGAACACCAAGTTCTACGGCGCCGCGCTGTTCCGGCTGCGGCCCGAGGACTTCGGCGAGATCCGGCACCACGGCGGCCTCTCGCCCGCCTGGCCGATCCGGTACGAGGAACTGGAGCCGTACTACACCGAGGCCGAGCACCTCTACCTCGTGCACGGGCAGCACGGGGAGGATCCGACGGAAGGGGCGGCGAGCGCCCAGTACGCCCATCCGCCGGTGGAACACGAGCCGCGCATCCAGCAGTTGAGTGACGACCTGCAGAAGCGGGGCCTGCATCCGTTCCACCTCCCCATCGGTGTCAACCTCAGCCAGGACGGCAACGGCAGGGCCACGCACGCGAGTGTCTGCATCCGGTGCAACCGGGTGGACGGTTTCCCGTGTCTGGTGCGCGGCAAGTCCGACGCCGAGGTGATCTGTGTGGAGCCGGCGCTGCGCCACCCCAATGTCGAGATGATCACCAACACCCATGTGGTGCGGCTGGAGACCGACGCGACCGGACGCAGCGTGAAGTCGGTCGTCGGCCGGCTCGCCGACGGGTCGGAGGTCCGCCTCACGGCGGATGTCGTGGTCGTCTCCTGCGGCGCGGTCAACTCCGCCGCCCTGCTGCTGGCCTCGGCCGACGACCGTCATCCCGCGGGCCTCGCCAACAGCTCCGACGTGGTCGGCCGTTACTACATGCGGCACAACAACCTGGCGCTGATGGCCGTTTCGAAGGAACCCAACGACACCCAGTTCCAGAAGACCCTTGCCCTGCACGACTGGTACTTCGGCGCCGACGACTGGGAGTTCCCGCTCGGCGGCATCCAGATGCTCGGCAAGTCGGACGCCGAGCAGATCCACGGCGAGGCCCCGAAGTGGGCGGGTGCCGTGGCTCCCGACATGCCGTTCGAGGTCCTGGCGCACCACGCCGTCGACTTCTGGCTGTGCGGTGAGGACCTCCCGCTGCCCGGCAACCGGGTCACCCTGGACGGCGACGCCCGTATCCGGCTGGCTCTCGACGAGACGAACAACATGGAGGGCCTGAAGCGGCTGCGGCACAAACTCCAGGGAATGCTGGGCCACTTGGGCATGCACGAACACAAGCTGCTGTCCCACAGCATCTATCTCCACAAGGGCATGCCGATCGGCGCCACCGCGCACCAGGCGGGCACCGTGCGCTTCGGCACCGACCCGGCCGCCTCCGCCCTGGACCTCAACTGCAAGGCCCACGACCTCGACAACCTCTATGTCGTCGACACGAGTTTCTTCCCGAGCATCGGTGCGGTGAACCCGTCGCTGACGGCCATCGCCAATGCCCTGCGGGTCGGTGACCACCTCGTGGAGCGGCTGGGCTGACGGGCGGCGGCATTGGGCCGCCTGGGCGAAGATGCTCCGCCAGGCGGAGCAACCCCCGCTCGCCGGACACGCCTCCCGCCGCCGCCGGTGATTGCGTGGCCCCGCCCCAGCCGGGTGGACCGGGGCGCCGCAGCGAGGAGGCAGGGCATCATGAGTTCCAGCGAGGGCGCACCTCAGGGTGTCATTCCACCGCGTCTGCTCAAGGGCCAGAAGGCACTGGTCACGGGCGCCAATTCGGGCATCGGGAAGGCGACGGCCATCGGGCTCGGCCGGGCCGGCGCGGATGTGGTCGTGAACTATGTGACCGGCGCCGACGCCGCGCAGGAAGTGGTCGACGAGATCACCTCGTTCGGGGTCCGCGCGGCCGCCTACGCAGCGGACGTCTCCCAGGAGGACCAGGTCGTCGCCATGACGGACCGCATGGTCGAGGAGTTCGGGACGATCGACATCCTGGTCGCCAACGCCGGTCTGCAGCGGGACGCGCGGTTCACCGACATGACCCTGGCGCAGTGGCAGAAGGTGCTCGACGTCAACCTCACCGGCCAGTTCCTGTGCGCCCGGGAGGCGACCAGGGAGTTCCGGCGCCGCGGGGTCGTCCCCGAGGTCTCCCGGTCCGCCGGCAAGATCATCTGCATGAGCTCGGTGCACCAGATCATCCCCTGGGCGGGCCACGTCAACTACGCCTCCTCCAAGGGGGGCGTGCAGATGATGATGGCGACCCTGGCCCAGGAACTGGCCCCGGAGAAGATCCGGGTGAACGCGGTCGCCCCCGGCGCCATCCAGACCCCGATCAACCGCGACGCCTGGGAGACGGCCGAGGCCCGCGAGGAACTGCTGAAGCTCATCCCGTACGACCGGATCGGCGAGCCCCAGGACATCGCCCACGCCGTCGTCGGCCTCGCCTCCGACCTCATGGACTACGTGGTCGGGACGACCCTCTACGTCGACGGCGGAATGACCCTCTTCCCCGGCTTCGCCACCGGCGGCTGACCTTCCCGCACGTCACGAACAGGGAAGGCGTTCATGCACACCTCGTTCCACCTGCTGGCGGATGCCCCGGCCCAACTGCTGCCCGCCCGGGAACTCATGGCGTTCACCCTCGCCTCCCACATCATCCTGGTGCCCATGGGGGTGGCGCTCCCCTTCATCACCCTGGTGATGCACTACCGCGGACTGCGCCGGGGGGATGCGACCGCCCTCCTGCTGGCACGGCGCTGGTCGGCCGTCATGGCGGTGCAGTTCGCCGTCGGTGTGGTCACCGGCACCGTGCTGTCCTTCGAGTTCGGCCTGCTCTGGCCGGGTCTCATGGGCCGGTGGGGGGACGTCTTCGGGATCGGCTTCGGCATCGAGGCATGGGCGTTCTTCCTGGAAGCCGTGCTCATCGCCATCTATCTCTACGGATGGCGGCGGCTGAAGCCGCGGACCCACTTCCTCCTCGGGCTCCCGCTGCCGGCCACCGCGCTGCTCGGGGCGTTCGGCATCCTCGCCGCCAACTCCTGGATGAACACCCCGCAGGGCTTCTCCCTCGACAGCGAGGGCAACCCGGTCGACGTGGACGTCTGGAAGGCGATCTTCACGCCGATGTTCGGGCCGCAGTACTGGCACTTCGTCGTGGCGATGCTCATCACCGCGGGCTATGTGGTGGCGGGCGTCTACGCCGTCGGCTGGCTGCGAGGCCGCCGGGACCACTACCACCGGCTCGGATTCGCCGTTCCCTTCACCATCGCCGCGGTGGCCACACCCGTGCAGTTCATTCTGGGCGACTCCATCGCCCGGTCGGTGTTCCACAAGCAGCCGGTGAAGTTCGCGGCCCTGGAGATCGTCTGGAAGACCGACACCCGGGTTCCGGAGTACCTCTTCGGCCGCCTGCATCCCGACGGTTCCGTCTCGGGCGGCATCAAGATCCCGCTGCTCGACTCCCTCCTGGCCGGATTCAGCCCCAACACCACCGTGGTGGGGCTGACCTCGGTCCCGGCCGACCAGCGGCCGACGGCCACTCAGGCGACCATCGCGCACTGGGCCTTCGACCTGATGGTGGTCATCGGGTCGGTGCTGGTGCTGCTCGCCCTCTGGTACGGCCTCGTCTGGCTGCGGCACCGCCGGCTTCCCGAGTCGAAGTGGTTCTACCGCAGCGCTGCCTGTGCGGGCGTCGCGTCCGTCGTCGCCGTCGAATGCGGCTGGATCGCCACCGAGGTGGGACGCCAGCCCTGGATCGTCTACCAGAACATGCGGGTCGCCGAGGCCGTCACCTCGACCCGCTCCACCACCCTGTGGATCATGCTCGCTCTGGTGATCGTGGTGTACGTGTTCATCTTCGGCTCGTTCCTCGCGATCCTGCTCCGGATGCGCACGCGCTGGCGGCTCGCGGACGAACAGCGGGCGGCTGGGACCCCGGCGCCGCCGCCCGAGGCGGACACCCCGTACGGGCCGCGGGCGCCCGTTCCCGCGGGCGACGCCCCCGCAGCGGGCCCGGAGACCCCGTCGGAAGGCGGCCGTCCGTGAGCGCCGATCTCATCGCCGTGGTGCTGCTGCTCGCGGTGGCCGCGTACACCTGCGCGGGCGGCACCGACTACGGCGCCGGCTTCTGGGACCTGACCGCCGGGGGCGCCGAGCGCGGCAAGCGGCCCCGGTGGCTGATCGACCACGCCATGGCGCCCGTGTGGGAGGTCAACAACGTCTGGCTGGTCTTCATCCTCGTCATCACCTGGACCGGTTTCCCCACGCTCTTCCAGACCGTGTTCTCCGCGATGTGGCTCCCGCTGGCCCTGGCGGCCGTGGGCATGGTCCTGCGCGGGGCGGGCTTCGCGTTCCGCAAGCCCGCCCGTCGGCTCGCCGGACGGCGGCTGTACGGAGCGGTGTTCGCCGTGGCGTCGCTCGTGACGCCGTTCTTCCTCGGCGCCGCCGTCGGCGGTGTCGCCTCGGGCCGGGCGGCGCCCGGTACCCCGGCCACGGCGGACGTCTGGGCCAACCCCACCTCGGTGCTGTTCGGGCTGCTCGCCGTCGCGACCACGGCGCTCCTCGGCGCGGTGTTCCTCGCCGGGGACGCACGCCGTTTCGACGCGCCCGACCTCGTCGGCTACTTCCGCCGTCGCGCGCTCGCAGCGCTGGCCGTGCTCGCGGTGCTGGCCGTGATCACGCTGTTCGTCACCCACGACGACGCTCCCCATGTGTGGCACGGACTCACCCACGGCGTCGGCCTGTTCTTCGTCGTCCTGGCCACCGTGGCCGCACTCGCGACCGCCTGGCTGCTGCTGCGGACACCCGGCAACTGGGCCCGCGTCACGGCCGTCTGCGTCGTCGCGTCCGCGGTGATCGCCTGGGGCATGGCCCAGCGCCCCTACCTCGTCCCGACCTCGCTGACCGTGGCGGACGGCGCGGGTGCGCCCTCGACCCTGACCTGGCTGGCGGTCGTCACGCTGGTGGCCGTGGTGATCGTCTTCCCGGCCGTCGGCCTGCTGTACTGGCTCGACACCCACGGCGAACTCGAAGAACTCAGCGACACCGACCTGAGGCAGGGCGGCGCGGGCGGCGACAGCCCGTCCGGGAGCAACTGACCCGCTGCCACGGGTGATTCCCCGCCGCCCGGACTCCGACGAAGGGAGCCGCTGTGACCGATGACGAGATCCTTCTCGGCTTCGCGCTGACGCTGGTCATCGCGACCGGATCGCAGATCCTGGCGAGCAAGCTGCGCGTGCCCGCCCTGATCCTGCTGCTCCCCGCCGGGTTCGCCGCAGGCGCCCTGACGGACGTCATCCACCCGGACAGACTGATGGGACAGAACTTCTCCGTCCTGGTGTCGCTGTCCGTCGCGGTGATCCTCTACGACGCCGGGCTGGGCCTCAACCTGCGCAAACTCACCGGTCACACCCGGTCGGTCGTGGGACGGCTGCTCCTGCTCGGCATCCTGATCACCTTCTTCGCCACCAGCTCGGTGGCGCCGGCCATGTTCGACATGCCCCTCAGGGTGGCAGCGATGCTCGGCACCATCCTCGTCGTCTCCGGGCCCACCGTGGTGGGACCGCTGCTCGACTTCGTACGGCCCTCCGACCGCGTACGCCGCATCCTCATCTGGGAGGGGACGCTCACCGATCCGATCGGCGGCATCCTCGGCGCGCTGGTGTTCCACGCCATCGCCACGACGCACCGGGTCGACATCGGGCGCGGCTACCAACTGGGTCAGTTCGGCCTCAGCCTGCTCGTGGGGCTGATCGGCGGGGCCGTGGGAACCGCGCTGCTGTGGCTGACGCTGCGCACCCTGCGGCTGGGGGAGACGCTGGGCACCCTGGCGCAACTGGCCACGGTGATCGCCGTCTCCGCGGGCTGCGACATCGTCCGGGACGACACCGGGCTGATCGCCGCCATCGTCACCGGACTCGCCGTGACCAACATCCCCGGCTTCGACATGCCCGCCCGACGCCCCTTCTTCGAGACCCTGGCCCAGCTGATCATCGGGCTGCTGTTCGTCTCCATCTCCTCCACCGTCACCCCGGCGTCCCTGGTGCCCGTGCTCCTGCCCGCGCTGGGACTCATCGCGATCCTCGTCCTGGTGGTGCGTCCGCTGGTGGCCTACCTCTCGACGACCGGCACCGGCATGAGCCGGGGGGAGCGGGCGTTCACCGGCTGGATGGCGCCACGCGGCATCGTCGCGGCGGCCACCGCGTCGGCCTTCTCGGCGAGCCTCGTGGACCGGGGAGTGGACGGAGCGTCCCGGATCCTCCCGGTCACCTTCCTCGTGATCGTGGGCACCGTTCTGCTGTACGCCCTGACCGCGGGACCGGTGGCCCGGCGGCTGGGCATCGTCAAACCGGCGGGCACCCGGATCCTGCTGGTGGGCGGGAAACGGTGGGTGATCGAGCTGGGGAAGGCTCTGCGGTCCGCCGGGCTGGACGTGCTGATGTGGGCCGGGCTCGACGAGGAGCGGCAGCGGATCAGGGACGAGGGGATCGAGCTGGCCACGGGTGACCTGCTGGCCACCGCCACCAATCCCGGGGCCCGGCTGGAGGGTGTGACCGCCGTCTTCCTGGCCACCGACGACGACGACTTCAACGCGCTCGCGTCCGTGGTGATGCAGGACAACGTCGAAGGCCCCGTCTACCGGGTCGGGCCCCCGCACGACAGCCACGGGGTCATCGCCCCCTACACAGGAGGAGACATCCTGTTCGGCCGTCCTCTCGTCCGCCAGGTCCTGGCCGACCGCTACGAGCAGGGGGCCCGGTTCCTGGTGCAGCCGGCCTCGTCCCCGGTGCCGCCGGAGTACGACACCCTCTTCGTGGTGCGGGCCGACAACAGGCTGGAGCCGGTGACCGAGAAGCAGCGGATCACCCCGGAGGAAGGCGACACCGTCGTCCTGCTGGGCGCCGCCCCCACCGCGGGGTGAGCCGGCCCGGACCGTGGTGGCCCGGATCTCTCCGCCGGACCCGGGTCCGGCAGGTCTCCGCGGTACTCAGGACCGGGCCTCGCGCGCCCGGTTGATGGCGTCGTCCAGGGTGATCGCCGTGTCGATCATCGCGAGGTGCGTGAACGCCTGCGGGAAGTTGCCCAGTTGCCGTCCCGTCAGGTCGATCTCCTCCGAGTACAGGCCCAGGTGGTTGGCGTACGTGAGCATCTTCTCCAGCACCAGTCGGGCCTGGTCAGTCCGTCCCGCCCTGGCCAGGGCGTCGACGTACATGAACGTGCAGAGCGAGAACGTGCCTTCGGAGCCGCGCAGCCCGTCGGGGGAGGCTTCCGGGTTGTAGCGGTAGACGAGGCTGTCGGTGACCAGCTCCCGGTCCATCGCGTTCAGCGTCGACGTCCACATCGGGTCGTCGGGCGTGATGAACCCCACCGTCGGCATCCGCAGCAGCGCCGAGTCGAGGACATCGCTGCCGTAGTGCTGCACGAAGGCGCCGCGCTCCTCGTGCCAGCCCCGCGCCAGGACCTGCTCGTAGATCTTGTCGCGCTCGGTCGTCCAGCGGCCCTTGGCGGCAGGCCGGCCGCTCGAGTTGGCGAGCCGCAGGGCGCGGTCGAAGGCGACCCAGCACATCACCCGTCCGTACGTGAAGTCCTGCCTGCCGCCGCGGGTCTCCCACAGCCCCTCGTCCGGCTGGTCCCAGTGGTCCACCAGCCAGTCGAGGAGCGTGTGCAGCGAGGTCCAGCCCCGGTTGTCGAGCTGGATGCCGTGCTGATGTGCGAAATAGATGCTGTCCAGTGCCTCGCCGTAGATGTCCAGCTGCAACTGGTCGGCGGCCCCGTTGCCGATGCGCACGGGAGAGGACCCGTGGTACCCCTCCCAGTGATCCAGGGTCTCCTCGACCAGGTCGGAGGAGCCGTCCACCCGGTACATGATGTTCAGCGGTCCGGCGTCGCCGCCCACCTTCTCCTGCACCCGGTCGCGCAGCCAGCCGGTGAAGGCCTTCGCCTCTTCCTTGAAGCCGAGGCCGAGCAGGGCATACACCGAGAACGAAGCGTCCCGGATCCAGGTGAACCGGTAGTCCCAGTTGCGTTCGCCGCCCAACTGCTCGGGCAGACCCGCCGTCGGGGCCGCGACCAGGGCGCCGCTCGGTGCGTAGGTCATCAGCTTCAGCGTGATGGCCGAGCGTTCCACCGCCTCGCGCCAGCGGCCCGAGTAGCGGGACTGGGCCAGCCACCCCCGCCAGTAGTCGACGGTCTCCCCGAAGAGCTGCTCGAACTCGCCGAGGCCCACTTCGCGCGCCGGCCCGCGGGGCGACGACTCCAGCAGCAGTCCTCGCTGTTGGCCCGCCTCCAGCGTCAGCTTGAAGCGCAGGTCCCTGTCACCGGACACCGCGTTCAACAGCCGGTCGTCCTCCGGGTTCCGGACGGCGTGAACGGCCAGTTGCAGCCCGTCCGAGACGAACATGGCGCCGTGCTGCGAGATGTGCAGCTCGTGAGGCTTACGGCCGTAGTCGAACCGAGGGGCGATCTCCACCTCGAAGGTCATGCTGCCGCGTACGCAGCGCAGCATGCGGACGATCCGGTGGCGGTCGGTGGCCTCCGAGCCGGTCACCGGCATGAAGTCGAGCACTTCACCCGCACCGGCCTCGGTCATGAAGCGGGTCACGAGAATCGCGGTGTCGGGAAGGTACAACTGCTTGGTCGAATAGTCGTTCACCGCCGGTTTGACCGTGCAATGGCCACCCTTTTCCCGGTCCAGCAGGGCACCGAAAACACTGGGCGAATCGAAACGCGGACAGCAGAACCAGTCGATCGTCCCGTCGGTCGCCACGAGCGCCGCGGTCTGCAGATCTCCGATCAGACCGTGATTCTCGATGAGCGGGTATTCGTCCATGACGAGCCCCTTCCGGGTTCCCTTCGCTCAGCTTAAGCACGGACCCCACGGGCGGGCCTGCCGAGAAGGCGGTGCCGCAGTCGCGGCCTTCTGCCGCTGCGGCCGTCCCCGAGCGGCCTTAACGTGGTGGGGGAGGGCTGTGCCGAGCCGGAACTGGAGGGCGTCCTGTGCGGTACCGCCGAGCACCGGCTCCCACGAGTGGACGGGCCCGCACATGCGGGGCGTGACGTCCTGGGCAGCGGTCTTCGGGCTGCGGCAGTACGCCAAGGCCAGTCTGTGGATCCTGCCCCTGGTCGGACTCGTGCTCGGTACCTTCCTCGCCGAATTCGCCATCACTTTGGACGGAAAGGACTGGCCGCCGAGCGGCTGGCGGTATTCCGCGGCCACGGCGAGCGGAGTACTCAGCTCCATTGTCGGGGCGATGGTGGCGCTGCTCGGATTCGTGGTGACCATCGGCGTTCTCGTCGTTCAGCAGGCGACCGGAACTCTTTCACCGCGGTATATGCGCCTGTGGTATCGGGACCGCTTGCAAAAGGCCGTGCTCGCCACGTTCACCGGGACGTTCGCTTTTGCGTTCTCCCTGCTGCGCAGTATCGAGGCGAACTCCGTTCCGGACCTCGGAGTCACCCTCGCCGGGGTGGCGGTAGCCGTCAGCCTGCTGCTCCTGCTCGTCTATCTCAACCGGTTCACCCACAACCTCAGGCCCGTGGCCATCGCGGCTCTGGTGGGAAGAATGGGGCAGAACGTCTTTTCCCATGGGGCCACGAAAATCCGCGACGCCGCTCCTGGCGCCGACGAGTCCGAGCCGTCCGGCGACCCGACGACGGTGATCCGCTCCGAACGCGGCGGTGCCATCCAGGCGTTCAACATCACCGGGCTGGTGGCAGAGGCGACGCGCCACGACTGCGCCTTCGTCGTGACCCGCCTGATCGGTGACTTCGTCCTGCCCGGCACCGTGCTCGTCGAAGTCCACGGCGGCACCTCGACACCCGACCCGGACCGGGTGAACGGCCTCGTCGCGCTGGGGGCCGAGCGCACCATCGAGCAGGATCCCGCCTTCGCCCTGCGGATTCTGGTCGACATCGCCATCCGGGCGCTCTCCCCGGCGGTGAACGACCCGACGACCGCGGTACAGGTCATCAACTACATCGAGACCCTGCTCCAGTCGGCCGGCACTCTGCCGCTCCCCGGCCGATACGTCCTGGCCGACGACCAGGGCCGGCCACGACTCGTGCTGCCCGGGCGGGACTGGGACAACTATCTTCAGCTCGGCGTCTGCGAGATCCGCGAATACGGAGGATCGTCCGTGCAGATCTGCCGCCGGCTCCGCGCGCTGCTCGAAGACCTGCTGGACACCCTGCCGCCCTCACGTCATCCAGCCCTGCGGGTCGAGTTGCAGCTGCTCCAGGAGTCGGTCGAGCGGGTGTTCACGGACCCGGTCCGCCGGGCGGTGGCGGAAGCGGCCGACTGTCAGGGCATCGGCGGGCGGTACGGTTCCCCCCGCCGCCCGCACGGCCCGACGGCCTGACCAACCGCGGCCGGACGGTTTCTGAGTCGTTCAGTCGGGCGAGGGCGAACGGCCAGAAGGACAGGCGCATTCAGTTGTCGCTCCGGATCGTGACGGGAGCGGACGGAGTCGTATGCGCGGGCGGCGGGGCGACGGGCGGCGGGCGGCGGGCGCTCTCGGCGGAACGGGCCGCGTGGGAGGCGGCGTTCCGGACGGCGGTCGGCAACCCGGTGCCGGTGGGGTTCGTACCTCCCGAAAGCGTGTCGTACCCGGTGAAACCCGGCACGGCCCAAGAGGATGTGGCGCTGGTCGTGACGTCCACCGGGGCGCGAGGCGGTCGACAGCCTGGACGGCCACTACGGAAGGTGCGGTGGCTGAGATGGCGAAGGAGACGATGGATGCGCAGGACAGCGAGAGTGCCGTCGAACTCGGGGGCTACCGGCAGGAGCTGAAACGGACGCTCGGCTCCTTCCAGGTGTTCGCGATCTCGTTCGCCTTCATCTCGGTGGCGGTCGGCATCTTCGCGACGTACGACGAAGTGCTGTTGACCGCGGGGCCGGTCGGGATCTGGCTCTGGATCATCGCGGCGGTGGGGCAGACCCTGGTGGCCTTGGTGGTCGCGCAGTTCGCGGCCCGCATCCCGCTCAGCGGCTCCTCCTACCAATGGGCCTCGCGGCTGGCGAACCCGAAGATCGGCTGGGGATTCGGTTGGCTGACCTTCTGTTACCTGGCGATCGGCGTGGTGGCGGTCGACAACGCCCTGGCGAGTCAGGCATTCATGCCGCTCCTCGACATGGAGCCCGACGAGGGCACCGCGCGTCTGATCACCCTGGTGGTGCTGTTCATCCAGACCGTGCTCGCCGTGGCCTCCACACGCCTCGTCAGCCTGATCAACGTGGCGGCGGTGGGACTCGAACTGCTGCTCGTCGTGGGCGTGGCGATCGCGCTGATCATTGCTGTGCTGGTCACAGGTGACGGTGCGGTCGGCAACCTCACCTCGCGGGGTGTCACCGAGAACGCCACCGACTACTTCGCCGTCGGCGGCGGACTGATGATCGCGATGATCATGGGCCTCGCCACACTCGTCGGGTTCGACTCCGCGGCGAACCTGGCCGAGGAGGCCAAGGACCCCTATCGCTCCGTCCCCCGCGCGATCGTGGGATCGGTCGTGGCGGCCGGGCTCCTGGGACTGCTCTTCCTGATCACGCTCACCGTCGCGATCGACGACATCTCCAGGATCAGCGCGGACGGCTCCCCGGTCGCGGCGATCATGCGCGTCCACCTCGGTCCGGGGATGGAGGCGGGGCTGCTGATCGCGATCACGATCGCGTTCTTCGGCGCCGGGATCGTGGGGATGGTCGCGTGCGCACGGCTTGTCTTCGCGATGTCGCGCGATGGGCGCTTCCCTGCCCACCAGCTGATGCGGCGGGTCAACCGGCGCACGCGGACACCGATCCCGGCGACGATCCTGATCTTCGTCCTCGGAGTCGTCCTGATGGTCGCGCTGCCTGGCGCCGCGCTGCTGGAGCTGATCACGGCATCGACCATCCTCCCGGCGATCATCTACGGCTCGACGATCGTTCTCTATCTGGCGGTGCGCGGACGGCTGGATCGCAGGAAGGGCGCGTTCGACCTCGGGCGCTTCGAGCTGCCCGTCGCGATCTGCGCACTGGTGTGGACGCTCGTGGCGCTGTTCGTGCTGGTGACACCCGGGGAGGCGCTGGTCTCCGTCGTGATCGTGGCCGGCCTGCTCGTCGGCGGCGGGCTGTTCTTTCTCGTCATGCTGACCTTCGACCGCCAGGCACTGGAGACCGAGCCCGGGGAGGCGGACGCCTTCGGCGAGAGGTGACGACGTGAGCGGGTGACGGGTGAATCTGCGTGCGGCGGAATCTGCGTGCGGCGGCCGTAGCGGGCGCGTGCGGGGCCTTCTTGTCGTCCCTGTCGTCCCTGTCGTCCCTGTCGTCCTTGTTGTTCTTGTCGTCGGAATGCGTCGCCGGAGCGGGGTGGGCCGGAGGAGGCGCGGCCGACGGGGCCGTCGTGCGCGGAGTCCCGCTCATGTTGGGTGGCCATGTGGTGTCCGTGGGTGACCAGGGGTGGGGGGTGTCCCCGCCCGGGACCACCGAAAACCGCCCCCGGCCACGGGTGGGGTACCGTTGACGACTGCGAAGGGGAGTAGCCCCGCGAACCGGTCGTCGACACACTGGAGCCCCCGGGCTCCCGGTGGCCGGGCCTGCGGATGACGCGGGCGGGCGAGACCTTCGGTCAGGTATGACGTGCCCGCGCCCTGCGGGTTCGCCGTCGTGCCGGGCCGAGCGGTCCTCCGTCGCCTCTGGCGCTTCGCGAAGATCGGGGCCCGGCGCTTACAGAAAGCCACCCGGAATGAGCCTCGACCCTCTGGCGATCGTCACCGCCTTCGGACTGATCTTCCTCGCGGAACTTCCCGACAAGACGATGTTCGCCTCCCTGGCCATGGGCACGCGGATGCGCCCTCTCTACGTCTGGTTCGGCACATCGAGCGCTTTCCTCGTGCACGTCGCGATCGCGGTCGGAGCGGGCAGTCTGATCGGGCTTCTGCCGGACTGGATCGTCAAGCTCGTCTCCGCTCTCCTCTTCGCCTTCGGCGCGTTCATGCTGCTGCGCGGCGGAGCCGAGGACGACGAGGAGGGCGCCGGCGGCAAGACCGTGACCGGCTTCTGGCCCGTCTACTCGACCGCATTCATGGCGGTGTTCATCAGCGAGTGGGGCGACCTCACCCAGATCACCACCGCCAACCTCGCCGCGAGCAACGGCACGTGGTCCACCGCCATCGGCTCCGCCGCCGCCCTCATGTCCGTCTCCGCTCTGGCTCTGCTCGCCGGCCGCTTCATCGCCAAGCGCGTGCCGCTGAAGACCGTGCAGCGCATCGGCGGCCTGTGCATGCTCGGTCTCGCCATCTGGTCGGTGACCGAGATCTTCACGGGCTGACCCGGCCGGCGCGGGGCGCGCACAGCGCCCCCGGCCGAGGGTGCGGCGGCCCCTGCACATGCGGCCCGATGCGGCCGAATGTATGAAGGAAGTGCGGGCGGGGGGACCGGGCCGAAGCGCCCTTCCCCACCCTGGGGCGGGTCCGCAGGGCACGCAGGGGGTATCGGATGGAGAGGCATCTCATGGCCCGAAGAACAGACCCGCTGTCGAAAACGCCCTTCTTCTCCCGCCCCGCCGTCCGCCGCCTCCTACCGTTCGCCCTGATCACCGCGATCGCCCTGATCTTCATCTTCGAGAACCGCACGAGCGTCAGGATCCGGCTGCTGATCCCCGAGGTGACCATGCCACTGTGGGGCGCCCTGCTGATCGCCTGGGGCCTCGGGATGCTCGCCTGCCTCTTCACGGTGCGCCGGCGGGAGTCCCGGCGAACGATGTGACGCTGCCGAGTGGCCCCGGCGGGGCCGGGGCTCGCGGGCCGGGTGTCAGAGGTCGCGGTGGACCTTGGAGTTGGAGGCCTGGGCGCGGGGGCGGACCACCAGGAGGTCGATGTTGACGTGGGAGGGGCGGGTGACCGCCCAGGTGATCGTGTCGGCCACGTCGTCCGCTGTCAGGGGCTCGGCGACACCTTCATAGACCTTGGCGGCCTTGTCCGTGTCGCCGCGGAAGCGCGTCGTCGCGAACTCCTCCGTCCTGACCATCCCGGGCGCCACCTCGATCACGCGGACCGGGGTGCCGACGATCTCCAGGCGGAGGGTCTCGGCGAGGACGTGCTCACCGTGCTTGGCGGCCACATAGCCCGCACCGCCCTCGTAGGTGGAGAGCCCGGCGGTGGAGGAGAGGATCACGACCGTGCCGTCGCCGCTCCCGGTGAGGGCCGGCAGCAGGGCCTGGGTCGTGTGCAGCGTGCCGATGACGTTGACCTCGAACATCTCCCGCCAGTCGGCGGGGTCGCCGGTGGCGACCGGGTCCGCGCCGAGCGCGCCGCCCGCGTTGTTGACCAGGACGTCGCAGCGGTCCAGGCTCGCGGCGAAGGCGTCGACGGCCGGGCGGTCGGTGACGTCGAGGGCGTACGCGGTGGCCCGGTGGCCCGCCGCGACGAGCTCCGCGGCGAGTGCCTCGATGCGGTCCTTGCGGCGGGCGGTGAGGACGACGTGGTACCCGGCGGAGGCGAGTCCGCGGGCGGTCGCGGCGCCGATGCCGCTGCTGGCTCCGGTGATGACGGCGACGGGGGTGCCGGCGGCGGTCATGTCCAACTCCTCGCGCATGTGATCGGTACGCGGCCCAGGATAGGCGGCACGGTTCAGCGGCCGCGGGGCGCGTACATGATCAGCGCCATGCCGGCGAGGCACACCAGCGCACCGAGAATGTCCCAGCGGTCGGGGCGGTAGCCGTCGGCGACCACGCCCCAGGCGATGGAGCCGGCGACGAAGACACCGCCGTACGCGGCGAGGATCCTGCCGAACTCGCCGTCCGGCTGAAGCGTCGCGACCAGGCCGTACGCCCCGAGCGCGATGACCCCCGCCCCGATCCAGAGCCAGCCGCGGTGCTCCCTGAGGCCCTGCCAGACCAGCCAGGCGCCGCCGATCTCGAACAGTGCGGCGACGACGAACAGAAGGGCCGAGCGAGCGACGAGCATGGGCACAGCGTGCCATGGGAGCCGCCGGGACGCGCCGGGCCTGATGGGCAATCAGTTATATAGGCACATAAAAGGTATCTTCAGGATATGTGTGTGATGCGTAAGGTGCTGCTCGCGGTGTCCGCGGCTGTCGTACTGGTGATCGGCATGGGCGGGGCGAGCGCCGGTGCCCGCGTGATCGCGCCCGAGGCGGACGTGGCGCACCATGGCCATGTCTCGCTGACCGGCGGGCGGCTGGGGATCGCGCTGGTGTCCCAGAGCTATGGTCCGGCCAGTCTGGACAACGCCACCGTGAAGTTCACGTTCTCGGCGCCGCTGGCCGGAGCTCAGGTGCTGCCGGAGCGGTGCCTGTGGGGATCCGACCGGGTCGTGCTGTGTGCGGCGGGACCGCTGCGGGCCGGGGGCACGGGGCGGACCGTCGCCCTCGACCTGCGGACGCTGGGCGTCCCGGACGAGGTGGTCGTGAAGGTCGGCACCCACTGGAACGGCGGCGCGACCGACCGGAATTCGGCGAACAACGAGCACGAGGTGCTGGTGCCGTCCACCGGAGACCCGTACGTCTTCTGAGGCCCGGCCCATGCTGGTGCGTCCGGTCCGGCGCGGTGAGCCAGGGTCCGTGCCGGTGGGTCTGCACCGTACCGGTGAGCTCTGGTCCACACTGGTCCCGTGATCGTCGAACGCGCGTACGCCCACCTCGCCTCCTACGACGAGGACGCCTGGCCCTGGTCGGTGCCCTGCGTCCGGCAACTGCTCGACGAAGGGCTGCGCTTCACCGCGCCGGTGACCTTTCTCGTCGGTGAGAACGGCTCGGGAAAGTCGACCCTGGTCGAGGCTCTGGCGGAGGGCTTCGGCCTGGACTCCTACGGCGGTTCGCACGACTGGCGCTACTCCTCCGCGCGCGGCAAATCGCTTCTCGGCGAACGCATGCGCTTCGAGGCGGCCCCGCGCGGACGCCGCATGGTCAGCAGCTGGTCGGCCCGCAAAGGATTCTTCCTGCGGGCCGAGACCGCGCTGGACGCCCTGGACCGGGAAGGCTTCGCACCGGACTTCGTCAGCCACGGTGAGGGCTTCCTCGCCGCGTTCCGCGGGAAGTTCCTCCAGGCGGGGCTCTATGTGATGGACGAGCCGGAGGCGGCCCTCTCCTTCTCCTCCTGCCTCGAACTGATCGGGCACATGGACCGGTTGACCAAGGAGGGCGGCCAGATCATCTGTGCCACGCACTCCCCGCTGCTGACCGCCCTGCCCGGCGCGGACATCGTGGAGGTGGGGGAGCACGGCATGCGGCGGGTCGCCTGGCGGGAGCTCGGCGTGGTCGACCACTGGCGCCGCTACCTCGCCGAACCGCAGGCCTACCTGCGCCACATCGTCGAGCCCTAGCCGGACGCTCCCCGGGCCGCGAGCACTCCCCGGGCCCCGAGCATCCCCCAAGCCCCGAGCACTTGCCGGGCCCCGGACACTCCCCAAGCCCCGAGCGTTCCCCGGGGCCGGTCCGCCCCGGGAGGTCCGCCCGGTCGGGCGGACCTCGGCCGGCACTGCGCTCATCTGCCGTCCTCCGCCCAGGCGATGTACCCGTCGGGGCGGATCAGGAGGGAGTCCCCGCGGCCCGACGCCCAGTGGGCCCGGACGACGTTCCCCGGGACAGGGGGTATGGCGCGTGGGCCCACCGCCTCGGCGGAGGTGCCGGTGCCGGGGGTGACGAGCACGAACTCGCCCTTGCGCAGCAGCTCGTAGAGCCTTCCCTCGCCGAGCTCCAGGTCCGGGGCGCGGGTCCCGGTGAGGCGGTGGGCTCCGCGCGGCCTGTCGTACGCGATGCCGATGCCGGAGATCATGCCCATCGCCTTGGCGGCGGCCGGCCGGGTGGCGCTCACGAAGCGGGAGAGCAGGGAGCGGACCGCACGCCGCAGCGGGGTGTGGGCCATGGCGAGGCGGACGATCCCGCCGCTGGAACGCAGCACCATCGCACCGACGGGGTGCCGCTCCGAGTGGTAGCTGTCGAGCAGTGCCTCCGGGTCGGGAGCCCGGCCATTGAGGACCGCCGCCAGCTTCCACGAAAGGTTTGCCGCGTCCTGGAGGCCGGTGTTCATCCCCTGGCCGCCTGCGGGGGAGTGCACGTGTGCCGCGTCGCCCGCGAGGAAGACCCGGCCCACGCGGTAGGAGGGGACCTGGCGTTCGTCGCTGTGGAAGCGGGAGATCCAGCGGGCGTCGTGCATGCCGTGGTCCGTGCCGAGGGCGAGGCGGGCGATCTCGCGCACCTCGTCGAGGTCGACGGGCTCGCTGTCCGGCACCTGACGGGACCGGTTCCACCCCATGACGCGGTACCAGCCGTCCCCGAAGGGGGCGATGAAGGCGAAAGCCTCCCCCGCGCCGTTCACCGTGAGCAGTCCCTCGGGCTCCTCGGTGAGCCGGACGTCCGCGAGGACGATGGAGCGGATGACGGAGTCGCCGGGGAACGGCATGTCCAGTGCGGAGCGCACCGCGCTGCGCACACCGTCGGTGCCGACGAGATAGCGGGCGCGCACGGTGGTCCGCGCCCCGTCGCCGCCGCGGACCTCGGCCGTCACCGTCTCGGCGGACTGCTCGAGGCCCAGCAGCTCCGTCCCGTACCGGAAGGTGACGCCCGTGGCCCGCGCACGGCGCTCCAGCAGTCGCTCCACCTCGTACTGCGGGGTGATGAGCAGGAACGGGAAGCGGGACCGCAGCAGCGACAGGTCGAGGGAGAGCCGGCGGAAGAGCCGGAGCCGGGTGATGGGTGTGCCCGTCGTGATGAGCTCGTCGGCGAGGTCTCTCGCGTCCAGCTGCTCCAGCGTGCGGGCATGGACGCCGAAGGCCCGCGTCATGTTGCTCGTCCCGTGGGGGCGGCGCTCGATCAAGGTCACCGAGATGCCGGCAGCGGCGAGGTCGCCCGCGAGCAGCAGGCCGGTCGGACCGGCTCCCACGACGAGGACATCGGCGGTCATGCCCTCGGTGGCCATGTCCTCGGCGGTCGGGGCGTCGGTGGTCGCGGCATCGGTGGTGCTGCCCGCTTCCCGTGCGGCCTTGTCGTTCATGGCGCCTCCTTAATGCCAACGCTTGTTGGTCAACGCTTGTTGGCAAAGGTAGACCCGGGGGTCTGGTGTGTCAACACTTGTTGGCCTACAGTTGTTGGCATGACGACGGAAGCCCCCGGCCCCCCGCGCCGATCGGATGCCACCAGAGCCGCGATCCTCGAAGCCGCCCGCGAGCGCTTCGCGGAGGACGGATACGAGCGCGCCACCATCCGCGCCATCGCGCGCGACGCCGGGATCGACCCGTCGATGGTCATGCGGTACTACGGCAACAAGGAGGGGCTGTTCGCCGCGGCCTCCGAGTTCGACCTGCGGCTGCCGGGCCTCGGTGCCGTCCCCGACCGGCACATCGGCGCGGTCCTCGTCACCCACTTCCTCGACCGGTGGGAGCAGGACGACGTGCTGACCGCGCTGCTGCGGGCCGGGGTCACCAATACCGCGGCCTCGGAGCGCATCCGCGAGATCTTCAAGGGGCAGATCGGGCCTGTCGCGGCGGCCGTCTGCCCCGACCCCGCCGACGCTCCCCGCCGGGCCGCACTGGTCGCCTCGCAGATACTGGGCATGGCCCTCGCCCGCTATGTGCTGCGCTTTCCGCCCGCCGTGGACATGTCCCGGGAGGAGGTGATCGCCTGGCTGGCGCCGACCATTCAGCGCTATCTGACGGCGGAGCGGCCGTAGTTGGGGACTCGCGGGCGCGCCACAGTGGCCCGGGGCTCCCGCGCGCACGGCCGTGACCAGGGCCGGAGCCTGGGCCAGGCCCCAGTGGGTGAACTACGCCGGTGCGCCGCCGAATTCGCGGACCGCGTCGTCGACGATCGCCTCCAGCCGGGCGTGGTGCGCGCCCCTCCAGTACACCCGCCGGCACTCCAGGCACTGGGCGAACACGTCATAGGTGCGCTCGGTGCCCTGCTCCAGTCGGTCCTGGACCGCGTCCTTGTCGGCAGCGCTCAGCCGCCCGTTGCACGCGGTGCACCGCGTCCAGGGCGCGAGCATGGGCGTGAACCGCTCCAGGACGTCCCGCAGTTGGTCGTCCGGCTTGTCGCTGTAGACGTAGGCACCGGCCCAGATCTCGCGGCGCCGCAGCAGTCCGCGGTCCCGCGAGAGCAGGACGCGCTTCTCCTGCGCGGACAGGGTCGCGAGCGCCGGGTCGCCGATGTCCTCGTTCTCGTACGACGCGTCCACACCGAGCAGCCGCAGCCGCCGGGCCAGGGTGCCGAGGTGGACGTCGAGCAGGAAGCGCAGCGGGGCGCCGGGCACCTGTTGCGGCCGCTCGACACCGAGCACCTCGACGCTCTCGCCCGCGCTCGGAATGTGCGAGACGGCCACGTCGCGGCCGTCGACGAGCAGCCGGCCGGCCTCCGTGAGAGGGACGCCGAGCGACTCGACGACATGGCCGAGCGTGGAGGAGCCATCGGTGGCCAGGGGCGTTGCGCCCTGGCGGCGCTCCGGCGGGACGAAGAGGCGCAGCTCAGGGGCGACGCGCAGCTGGATTTCCGGTCCGTTCACGCGGCCAAGCATGTCATCGGGCGGCACGTGAGGGGAGCGGGAAGCGCCCGGACAGGGCCGAGGAGCCTGCGCCCCGGATAAACAGCTGAGCCCCGGACCACGGAAAGAGCTCGGTACGGTCGGCCCGCGGGCACGCCTCGTACAGCGGCACGCCTCCTACGCCGGTCGGCGGACTCGGTCGTGAGGCTGGGCCCGCCCGGCCTACGAGTCCGGCAGGGACTCCAGGTCAAGCCGCCAGTCGTTCGACCGCAGCGGGTTGCCCGGCGGGTACTCGAAGTCGTACTCACCGAGCAGCTCGAAACCGGCCTTCCGGCACACCCCGTTGGACGGGGCGTTCTCGATGGACGGGAAGGCGTGCAGATAGCGGTGCTTGTGCTCGGCGCGGGCCGCCCGGGCCACCGCGAGGGTGGCGGACGTGGCGATGCCCCGGCCCTGGAAACCGGGCAGGACGCTCCAGCCCGTCTCGTACACCTGCTGCCCCTGCCACTCGTGCTCCCAGAAGCCGACCGAGCCCGCCGCCTCCCCGGTCTCCTCGAGAACCACGCGGTACATCCTGCCCTTGCCCGTGCGGTCGGAACTCAGCTCCACATAGCGCTGATGGCGCTTGACCAGCTGTTCATCGGATTCAGGACCGCCGAGGTGGTCCATCATCTCCGGGACGTTCGCCGCGCGCAGCAGCTCGAAGTCGCCCGCCGACCATGGCTCGATACGTACCGCCGATGCTTTGATCTCCATGGAACGCACTGTAGGAGGCAGGTCCGACAACCGGGGGTCAGGACGATGAGCTTCACCGGTGTCTGGGCGATCGGCGCCGTTCCCGACGCCGAAGTGGCCGCGCTGCCGGCCCGGTTCAGCCATGCGGAAGGCGAGTGGACGACACCGCCGGGCTATGCCGAGGATCTGGCCTGGTGGATCGGCGGCGGTGACCGCGAGCCCTATTTCACGCCCCTGCCGACACCGGCAGCGCATCGTTTCGCCGCCTTCGCACGTAGTGGTGGCCCGAGTTCACCGGCCGTCGCCGCCATGAAGGAGGCGAGCATGGATCTGTTGCGCGACGCGGAGGGCGATGCCGCCTTCGCCGCGGCCGCGCGCAAGGGCGATCCGGCCGTGGCCCTCTACTACGGCCTCGGGGCGGAGGCCGCGGCGCGGTTGCCCGGCTGGTTCGGCGATTTCCTGCTCACGGCGGCGGAGGTACGCGCGGTTCTGCCGCACGCCGAGTCGGTGCTCGCCGTGAACGGGCCGCGCCGGGCAGAGATCCTCGGCCGTATCGACGTATGGATGTCCGCCATGAGCGACGAACCGGGCTTCGACGCCGGCACGCTGCTGGACGGTCCGTTGCGGGTACTGCGGTATGCCGCGGAGCACGGGGCGGGGGCGGTCGGGGTCAGCGAGACGTACTGAACCGTCCCGGGGTGCGCGGCCTGGGCACAGGGAATCCACGGACCTCAGAAACCGGGCGGACGGGCATACGCCGTCGGCGGTACGCCCACCGTCGCCGTGAAGTCCCGTACGAGATGGGCCTGATCGCTGTAACCGAGCTCGGCCGCCAGCGCCGCCCAGTCCGGTGCGGTCTGCGGATCCTCGCTCGACTCGGCGCGCTCCAGAGCCTCATGGATGCGGTAGCGCAGGATCACCCACTTCGGCCCCACCCCGACGTACGCGGCGAACAGCCGTTGCAGCGACCGGGCCGACAGCCCTTCCACCTCTGCCAGTTGTGCGACCCGGCGGATCGTACGGTCGCTGCGCACCCGGTCCACCAGTTCCATGGCGCGCAGTGACTGGGGGTCGGGCTCGGGGGCGAGGCCGAGGAGGAACGCGTCGAGAGCGGCGACCCGGTCATCCTCGTCGTCGGGGCCGCAGATCGCTGCCGGAGCAGTCACGGGGTCGGTGCCCGGCAGGGCGTCCGCGATCGGCACCCGGCGCCCCGTCCAGTCCGCTACCGGCCGCTCGGGAGTGAACGGCCGGTAGCCGCCCGGCCGGAACTGCACCCCGCACACCCGGCCCTCGCCCTCCAGCTTCTGTGTGAACAGCTCCAGGCCGATGCCGGCCACCTCGCCCCAGGGCGGCTCGCCGCCGTACCGCTGGAACACGATGTTGACGCAGGGGTGGGGAACGACGTGCGAGGCATACGGCTCCGGCAGATCCCAGTCGATGAGCCAGTAGTGCTCGAGGTACGGACGCAGCGCCGGCGCGGGCTCGCGGCGTCGGAAACGGACACGGCTGAACAGCTCGCGGGCTTCGACGATGCCGCGGGTGTCGCGGCGCGGACCTGCCATGACGGGGATCCTATGTCGCGTTTGTTCAATACGCAGCGCTGTTGCCGGGCCTACGGTCGGTCCATGACGAACACCATCAGTGATCTTCTCGAAGCGGCGGCGGAGTGTGCTGTTCCGGTGGTGCGCGGCATCACCGACGACCGGCTGGACGATCCGACGCCGTGTGCGGAGTACGACGTACGGGCGCTGATCGACCACCTCACTCAGGTGGTGATCAACTTCCAGGCGTTGGCGGCGAAGAAGGACGCGGACTTCGGCGTGGAGGCGCGCTTCGTCGACGGCGGCGGGGACTGGCGCGAGCGGTTCGCCGAGGAAACGGCGACGCTGGTCGGCGCGTGGGCGGCGCCGGGCGCGGAGGAGGGCACCACGGGCACGTTCGGCCTGCCGGCCAGGACGGTGGGGCACATGGTGCTGGGCGATCTGACCGTGCACGCGTGGGATCTGGCGAGGGCGACGGGTCAGGAGTTCACGCCGCCCGCGGCGGTGGTGGCGGAGCTCGGTCCCGCGCTGGACCGGATGGCCCCGATGGCCCGCGAGGGTGGCGTGTTCGGGGAGCCGGTGGCGTTGGGGGAGGGGGCGTCCGCGTTCGAGAGGGTGCTGGGGGTGACGGGGCGGGATCCGGGGTGGGTACGGGGGTAGGGGGTTCGCATCAATCGCCGGCGGAGCTTGATGGGGCTTGGCCCGGTTCGATCCGCCCGGGCCCTTGATCGCGGGTTCGCCTCAAGCGCCGGCGGGGCTTCAAGTGGTTGGCCCAGCTTGGTTCGTGCGGGTTTCTCGGTGCGGGCCTCGCCTCAAGCGCCGGCGGGGCTGGACATGCGTGCCCGGGCCTCTGTTCACGGGGTTCGCCTCAATCGCCGGCGAGGCTTCAAGTGGTTGGACATCCCGGCCACGCGCTGGACGGCCGGCCGCTGCCGGCCGATTGATTTCTTACACGAGCGAACGGCTCACGACACGCTAATTTGGGGCACCCCTAAGCAGAGGAGAGCCCGTGGGCAAGGTGGTCATGTACGCCTCGGTGTCGGTGGACGGCTTCGTCGCGGACGAGAACGACCAGCCCGGACCGCTGTTCGACTGGTTGTCCAGCGGTGACGTCCCGTTGGACGAGAGCGGCGCGTTGAAGGTGTCACAGACGTCCTACGACTACACCCGGCCGTACTGGGACCAGATCGGGGTGACCATCGCAGGACGCCACGTCTTCGACCTGACGGACGGCTGGGACGGGAAGCCTCCGAGCGGGATCGATCACGTGGTTGTCGTGACGCACCGGCCGCAGCCCGAGGGCTGGGACCCCGAGGCGCCGTTTCACTTCGTCGACGGCGTCGAGGCAGCCGTGGCCAAGGCACAGGAGCTTGCGGGCGACCGCACGGTCGAGGTCGCCGCCGGCGATGTCGGTGGCCAGGTGCTTGCCGCGGGCCTGGTCGACGAGGTGCGCATGGACGTCGTACCCGTCGTGTTCGGGTCCGGCAAGCGCTACTTCGGGTCGGTCGACGCGCAGCACCTGTTGGAGGATCCTGACGTGGTGATTCAGGGCAACCGGGTGCTTCACCTGCGCTATCGCGTGCGCCGTTGACCGATCTGAGCGGGTAAGCGAAGAACCGAGGCGGACAACCGCGCCGCCGAGGGTAGGACGACGGAGAGCCGCCCGCCGCCCAGGGCACATCAGCGCCCCAGCGAAACCAACGTGCGCTCAATGCGCCGTGGCCGCCTGACGCCCCCTCTCGGCACATGACAAAGGCGGGGTCCGAAAACCCCGCCTCGAACCAGTGAAACCCCAGCTCAGGGCCACACCAGGCAGTACGGCTGATGCCCCGCCTCGTGCAGGCGGTGGCTGAAGTCCTGCCATTCGTGCAGCAGCTGGTACACGTTGAACGCGTCCCGCGGGCCCCCGCGGTCCGGGACCGTCGACCAGATGAAGGCCGCCGCGCCCACCGACTCCTCGCCGATGTCCCGCAGCGGGTCGACCACCGTCATCGGGAGTTTGACCACCGCGTAGTCCGGGTGCAGCACCACGAGCTCCAGCGGCGGCACCTTGTTCAGGGGCATGCCCTGGATTCCGGTCAGCACCATCGCCGCTATCGTCTCGGGCTTGATCTTGGTGAACAGCCCGCCCATACCGAGTTCGTCGCCGCCCAGCTCTTCCGGGCGCATCGAAATCGGCACCCTGGCGGCCGTGGCCCCGTCAGGTGCTCCGAAGTATTTGTAGGTCACCCCCACTCGGCCGCTCCTGCTTCCCGTGGGCTCGTGCGCCGCCGATTCGCCTCGCCGGTGCTTTCCCCGCCGGGCAGGCTCGGGACCCAGGTCGTCGGTCCCCTCGCCCAGTCCGCCACCGCGATGCATATCTCCACCCGACCACTCGCAGCCCCCGCCGCGCAACCCGATCATCGTGACAGTGACCTCCCCCACGAACGTGCTGTGAAACACCCGTCCGCAAGAACGTCACAGCCTCTGACACCATGGATTCCGTGAGCTTTCCCTGTGTCGCCCCAGTTTCGCAGACGCGAGGGGGGTGACGCCGTTTCGTAATACGAGGAGATCGCGCTCCCTGCTCACCGGTGGCCGAGATCATCCTCCTTGGCTGCCCGAACACCCGAACCGCAGATCAGGACCAAAGTGGCGTATTCATACGAAGCCCCAGTTTCGCAGGCGCTTTTCGACCGCGCGTCCCTCGTGACGCCCGGCGGCGTCAATTCCCCCGTGCGTGCCTTCCGTGCTGTGGGCGGTACGCCCCGGTTCATGGTGTCCGGTACCGGTCCGTACCTCACCGACGCGGACGGACGCGAGTACGTGGACCTCGTCTGCTCGTGGGGGCCGATGATCCTCGGGCACTCCCACCCGGCCGTCATCGAGGCGGTACAGGCGGCGGTGGCCCGCGGTACCTCCTTCGGGACGCCCGGTGAGGGCGAAGTCGCCCTGGCCGAGGAGATCGTGGCCCGGGTCGCGCCCGTCGAGCAGGTACGGCTTGTTTCCAGCGGTACCGAGGCCACGATGTCGGCCATCCGCCTCGCCCGCGGATTCACCGGCCGTGCCAAGGTCGTGAAGTTCGCCGGCTGCTACCACGGTCACGTGGACGCGCTGCTGGCCGCCGCGGGCTCGGGCGTCGCGACGTTCGGGCTGCCCGACACACCCGGGGTCACCGGCGCCCAGGCCGGCGAGACCGTCGTCCTGCCGTACAACGACCTGGAGGCCGTACGCCAGGCCTTCGCCGCGCACCCCGGCGAGATCGCCTGTGTGATCACCGAGGCCTCGCCCGGCAACATGGGCGTCGTTCCGCCGCTGCCGGGCTTCAACCAGGGCCTGAAGGACATCTGCCGCGAGAACGGCGCGCTCTACATCTCCGACGAGGTGATGACCGGCTTCCGCACCAGCAGGTCCGGCTGGTTCGGCGTGGACGGTGTCGAGGCCGACCTGCTGACCTTCGGCAAGGTCATGGGCGGCGGGTTCCCGGCCGCGGCGTTCGGCGGCCGCGCCGACGTCATGGCCCACCTCGCCCCGGCCGGCCCCGTCTACCAGGCGGGCACGCTCTCCGGTAACCCGGTCGCGACCGCCGCTGGACTCGCGCAGCTGCGGCTGCTGGACGACGCCGCGTACGCCAAGGTCGACGCCGTGTCCGCGGAGATCCGGTCCCTGGTGACCGACGCGCTGAGCAAGGAGGGCGTGGCGCACCGGCTGCAGACCGCGAGCAACATGTTCTCCGTCTTCTTCACCGCGGACGAGGTGCGCGACTACGAGGACGCGAAGCGCCAGGAGGCCTTCCGCTTCACCGCCTTCTTCCACGCGATGCTGGCCGCGGGTGTCTATCTGCCGCCGTCCGCCTTCGAGTCCTGGTTCGTCTCGACCGCCCACGACGAGCGGGCCGTGGAGCGGATCGCCGCCGCACTGCCGTCCGCCGCCCGCGCCGCCGCGGAGGCCACGGCATGAGCGACAACAAGGACAACGACAACAAGGACAACGGCACCAGGGACATCGACGACAAGGCCGTCGACGGCAAGGACATCACCGTCGTCCACCTGATGCGGCACGGCGAGGTCGACAACCCGGACGGCGTGCTCTACGGCCGTCGCGCCGGCTATCACCTGTCCGAGCTGGGCCGGCAGATGGCCGACCGGGTCGCCGAGCACCTCGCCGGCCGGGACATCACCCATGTCGTCGCCTCCCCGCTGGAGCGCGCCCAGGAGACCGCCTCGCCGCTGGCCAAGAGCCACGGTCTGACGCTCGAGACCGATGACCGGCTGATCGAGGCCGGCAATGTCTTCGAGGGCAAGACCTTCGGTGTCGGCGACGGCGCGCTGCGCAAGCCGGCCAACTGGCGCCATCTCACCAATCCGTTCCGTCCCTCCTGGGGCGAGCCGTACGTCGACCAGGTCGTCCGCATGATGAGCGCGCTGAGCGCCGCACGGGACGCCGCCCGTGGGCACGAGGCCGTGTGCGTCAGTCACCAGCTGCCGATCTGGACGGTGCGCAGCTTCGTCGAGCGGCGCCGGCTGTGGCACGACCCGCGTCGCCGGCAGTGCACGCTGGCGTCGCTGACCACCTTCACCTACCAGGGCGACAGGATCGTTTCGGTCGGCTATTCGGAGCCCGCCCGTGATCTTGTTCCCGCGCATCTGCTTGCCGGTGCGAAGCCTGTGAAGGGTAAAGCGAAGGCATTCGGCGCGTAGTTCTTCGCAAAAATGTGCTGTTGGCGCGGGAACCCCCGTCGTGCGTGGCCCATCTCAACCGGTGGCCGGTTTGTATGGGCTCTCTCCTCCGGGAGGGTGCGGATGGGATCGATATGCGCGACATCAGCCGAAGGGGCTTGCTCGGGGCAGGACTTGGAGCCGCGGCCGCGATGGGGATCGCGGGCTGCGGCTCCCTCGGGTCGGACAACAATGGACAAACCGGGTCAAGTGGCAGCGGTAAGGGCGGGACGGGGAAGCCGTCGCCCTCCGAGAGCCAGGCCCGGCTCATAGGCGACGGCTCCACCTCCGACACCGGGGCGCAGCCGCACCAGCCCGCGAAGCCGGTTCCCCTCGAACCGGGACAGACGCCCCCGCAGTTCGTCGTCTTCTCCTGGGACGGTGCCGGCGAGGTCGGCAACGGCCTCTTCCCCCGCTTCCTCGAACTGGCCAAGAACCACGACGCGGCCATGACGTTCTTCCTCTCCGGGATCTATCTGCTGCCCGAGTCGAAGAAGTCCCTCTACCGCCCGCCGAACAACGCCACCGGCGCCTCCGACATCGGCTACCTCACCGACGACCACATCAAGGAGACGCTGAAGTACGTGCGCCAGGCCTGGCTGGAGGGCCATGAGATAGGCACGCACTTCAACGGGCACTTCTGCGCGGGCTCCGGCTCGGTCGGCAACTGGTCGCCCGCCGACTGGGAGAACGAGACGGAGCAGGCTGTGTCGTTCGTCACCCGCTGGCGCACCAACAGCGGCTGGAAGGATCTCGATCCGCTGCCCTTCGACT
Source organism: Streptomyces sp. NBC_00306 (assembly GCF_036169555.1). GTDB lineage: Bacteria > Actinomycetota > Actinomycetes > Streptomycetales > Streptomycetaceae > Streptomyces > Streptomyces achmelvichensis. The sequence continues at coordinate 4,680,847 of NZ_CP108032.1, forward strand.
ACCGCAAGGAACTCGTCGGCGCCCGCACCCCCTGTCTGCTCGGACAGGACCGGCTGCTGCCGACGGCCAAGAAGCTCGGCTGGCGCTACGACGCCAGCTCGCCCGGCGGCCGCCAGAAGTGGCCGGAGAAGCGCAAGGGCCTGTGGGACCTGCCGCTGCAGCAGATACCTTTCCCCGGCCGCTCCTTCGAAGTCCTCTCGATGGACTACAACATCCTCGCCAACCAGTCGCAGAATTCGACCAAGGGCATGCCCGAGAACTACCCGCGCTGGAAGAAGCAGGCGACCAAGGCATACCTCGAAGGATTCAAGCGCGCCTACGAGACCAATCGCGCGCCCTTCTTCATAGGCAACCACTTCGAGCAGTGGAACGGCGGCATCTACATGGACGCCGTCGAGGAGGCGATCAAGGGCATGGCCGGAAAGAAGGACGTACGGCTGGTGTCCTTCCGGCAGTTCTGCGACTGGATCGACGTCCAGGACCCGCAGGTGCTCGCCAAGCTCTGCTCGCTGGAGGTCGGCCAGGCCCCGGCGGGCGGCTGGAACACCTTCTTCAAGGCCGCCTGACACGCGGCCCCACGGACGCGCAGGGGGGCGCGGAAGATCGCCGGAAGCGCCATGCGAAACTTTTCACATGAGTATTCGCCGTGCCCCCCGCACCGTCCTGCTGGCCTCTTGTGCCGCGGCCGGCGCGCTTGTCCTGTCCGCCTGCACCGGCGAGGACTCCGGGAAGTCGGGCGGTGGCGGCGACACCAACTTCGTCACCGACACGGGCGGCATCTCCACCGTGGCGAAGGGGAAGCGCACGGCGCCCCACAAGCTCGCCGGTGAGACCCTCGACGGCGCGCAGCTCGATGTCGCCGACCTCAAGGGCAAGGTCGTCGTGATGAATGTCTGGGGCTCCTGGTGCCCGCCGTGCCGTGCCGAGGCGCGGCACTTCGCGAAGGTGGCCAAGGAGACCAAGCCGAAGGGCGTGGAGTTCGTCGGGATCAACACCCGAGACGCCAACAAGGGCCCGGCCATCTCCTTCGAGAAGGACTACGGCATCGAGTACCCGAGCCTTTACGACCCGGCGGGCAAGCTGATCGTCACGGGCTTCCCGAAGGGCAGTCTCAATCCGCAGGCCATTCCCTCCACGATCGTTCTCGACCGTGACGGAAAGATCGCGGCGCGTTCGCTGAAGGCGCTCGACGAGAGCGAACTGCGCAAGCTCGTCGAACCGCTGATCGCGGAGAAGTGATGAACGAGACGGTCTTCAGCGGGGCCCTGCTGCTCGCCCTGCCCATCGCCGTACTCGGAGGGCTCGTCTCCTTCTTCTCGCCGTGTGTCCTGCCGCTGGTCCCCGGCTACCTCTCGTACGTCACCGGGGTCACCGGAACCGATCTCGCCGAGGCGAAGCGGGGCCGGATGGCCGCCGGTGCGGCGCTCTTCGTCCTCGGCTTCTCCGCCGTCTTCATCTCCGGCGGCGCGCTCTTCGGCTACTTCGGCTGGACGCTCCAGGAACACCGGGAGACGCTGACCACCGTCCTCGGTGTGCTGATGATCGTCATGGGGATCTTCTTCGTGGGTCTCATGCCGTGGTTCACCCAGCGTGAATTCCGCTTCCACAAGCGGCCGGTGACCGGGCTGGTCGGCGCGCCGGTGCTGGGCGCCCTGTTCGGCATCGGCTGGACCCCGTGCATCGGCCCCACCCTGACCTCGGTCAACGCACTCGCCGCCGAGCAGGCCAGCGCGGGCCGCGGGGCGATCCTGACCGCCGCGTACTGCGTGGGGCTCGGGCTGCCGTTCATCCTCGCCGCGATCGCCTTCCGCAAGGCGCTCGGCGCGTTCGGCTGGGTCAAGCGGCACTATGCGTGGGTGATGCGGATCGGCGGCGGCATGATGGTCGCGACCGGTCTGCTGCTGCTCACAGGTGCGTGGGACAGCATGGTCCAGGAGATGCAGGGCTGGTCCGAAGGCTTCCAGGTGGGGATCTGATCCATGAGCAAGACCGAGACCGAAGAGCAGCGGGACAGCGGGGAGTACGCCGCCGCCGGCGCGCAGCTCTCGACCGCCCCCGCCGAGGAGGCCCCCGTCTCCGGGCCTTCGTTCGGGGTGGTCGCCTGGGCCCGCTGGTTCTGGCGGCAGCTGACCTCGATGCGGGTCGCGCTGATCCTGCTGTTCCTGCTCTCGCTGGGCGCGATTCCCGGCTCGCTGGTACCGCAGAACAGCGTGGACGAGCTGAAGGTGCAGTCGTGGAAGGCCACCCACGAGTTCTGGACACCGCTCTTCGAGCGGTTCCAGCTCTTCGACGTCTACAGCTCGGTGTGGTTCTCGGCGATCTACATCCTGCTGTTCGTCTCCCTCATCGGCTGCATCGTGCCGCGCACCTGGCAGTTCGTCGGCCAGCTCCGCAGCCGCCCGCCGGGCGCGCCGGGCCGGCTGAACCGGATGCCCGCGTACACGACGTGGCGTACGGAGGCGGAACCCGAGCGTGTCCGTGAGGCCGCGCTCACGATCCTGCGGCGCCGCCGCTTCCGCGCCCACACCGTCGGCAACGCCGTCGCCGCCGAGAAGGGCTATCTGCGCGAGACCGGCAACCTCCTCTTCCACATCGCGCTGATCGTGATGCTGGTGGCGTTCGCGGCGGGCCAGCTCTTCAAGTCCGAGGGCGGCAAGCTGATCGTCGAGGGCGACGGCTTCTCCAACACGCTCACCCAGTACGACGACTTCAAGTCCGGCTCGCTGTTCAGCACGGACGAGCTGTCGCCGTTCAGCTTCACGCTCGACCGGTTCACGGGGACGTACGCGAAGAGCGGGCCGCAGCGCGGTACGCCGCGCACCTACGAGGCCGGCGTCAGCTACACGCGCGCCGACGGCACCGAGGGCACGAAGACCATCGAGGTCAACAAGCCCCTCGTGTTCGACGACACCAAGGTCTATCTCAACGGCCACGGGTACGCGCCCGTCGTCACCGTCCGGGACGGCAAGGGCCATGTCGTCTTCAACGGCGCCGTGCCGCTGCTGCCCATCGACAACAACGTCACCTCGACCGGCGCGATCAAGGTGATGGACGGCTACCGGGACAAAACCGGACGTAAGGACCAGCTCGGTTTTCCGGCGATGTTCGTGCCCACGTACGCGGGCAAGGGCAAGGGCCAGATGTTCTCGCAGTTCCCGGGGCTGGAGTTCCCGGTACTGAACGTCGGCGCCTACCACGGCAGCCTGGGTGTCGACTCGGGTCTGCCGCAGAACGTGTACCAGCTCGACACCCGGAAGATGAAGCCGTTCAAGGACGCCGACGGCAACATCCTGAAGAAGAACCTGCTGCCCGGCGAGACGCTGACCCTCCCCGACGGGGCGGGCTCCATCACGTTCGAGAAGGACGTGAAGGAGTGGGCGACCTTCCAGATCACGCACCAGCCGGCCACCGGATGGGCGCTGACCGGAGCGATCGTCGCCATCGCGGGTCTGATCGGCTCCCTGTTCATCCAGCGCCGCCGCGTCTGGGTGCGGGCCGTCACCGGCGAGGACGGTGTCACCGTCGTCGAGATGGCGGGCCTCGGCCGCAGCGAGTCGGCGAAGCTGCCCGAAGAACTGGCCGACCTGGCCGCGACCCTCAACACAGAGGCGCCCACCGCGCCCGAACCAGTGGAAGTTTCTTCCGAAGGGGCTGAGAAGTGACTCTCGCCGCCGCAACCAACGAGAACCTGGCGAACATCAGCAATGTGCTGATCTATTCGGCGATGGCCGTCTACACGCTGGCCTTCTTCGCCCACATCGCCGAGTGGGTCTTCGGCAGCCGCAGCAAGGTCGGCCGCACGGCCGCCGCGCTGACCGGTGCCGCCTCCGCCGCGGCCCCGGCGGTCACGGTCCGCTCGAAGCAGGGCGGTTCGACCGCCGTGCTCGACCGGCCGAAGATCGTCACGCGCTCGGCGGCGGGCACCCGCGACGTCCCGGACGGGCCCGGCGCGGCCGGCGGTACGGAGAAGGGCGATCTGTACGGCCGGATCGCCGTCTCGCTGACCGTTCTCGCGTTCCTGATCGAGGCCGGCGGTGTCGTCGCGCGGGCGATGTCGGTGCAGCGCGCCCCCTGGGGCAACATGTACGAGTTCTCCATCACCTTCTCCACGGTGGCGGTCGGCGCGTACCTCGCGTTCCTGCTCGCGAAGAAGAACATCCGCTGGGTCGGTCTGCCGCTGGTCACCACGGTCCTGCTGGACCTGGGCATCGCGACCACCGTGCTCTACACCGAGAGCGACCAGCTGGTGCCGGCGCTGCACTCGTACTGGCTGTGGATCCACGTCTCCACCGCGATCATCTGCGGCGCGGTGTTCTACCTGGGCGCGGTGGGCACGGCGCTGTACCTGTTCCGCGACTCGTACGAGAACAAGCTCGCCAAGGGCGGCAGGCCCGGCGCCTTCGCCACCTCGGTCCTCGACCGGCTGCCGTCCGCGGCCTCGCTGGACAAGTTCGCCTACCGCGTCAACGCGGCGGTCTTCCCGCTGTGGACGTTCACGATCATCGCGGGCGCGATCTGGGCGGGCGACGCATGGGGCCGGTACTGGGGCTGGGACCCCAAGGAGGTCTGGTCCTTCATCACCTGGGTCGCGTACGCCTGTTACCTGCACGCCCGCGCGACGGCCGGCTGGAAGGGCCGCAAGGCCGCCTACCTGGCACTGATCGCCTTCGGCTGCTGGCTGTTCAACTACTACGGCGTGAACATCTTCGTGACCGGCAAGCACAGCTACGCGGGCGTCTGAGACTCCCACTCCTCACCGAGGCCGGTTCCTGTGACCCACGTCACCGGCACCGGCCTTTGCCGTGCGGACAGTTGAAGGTGTGGACACCATACGAGCCCGGATCCGGGCGGGGGACCGAGAGGCCTTCGGAGAACTCTTCGACACGTACGCACGCTCGGTCTACAACCACGCCTACCGACTGACGGGGGACTGGTCACTCGCGGAGGATGTCGTCTCGCTGACGTTCCTGGAGGCCTGGCGGTTACGGGGAAAGACCGATCCGGACGGCGGATCGCTGCGGCCGTGGCTGCTGGGCACCGCCACGAACGTGACACGCAATGCCCGCCGGGCGACCCGGCGGCACGCGGCAGCCGTGTCCCGGCTGCCGCGTGACGAGGTGGTGCGGGACTTCGCGGAGGACGTCGCGGGCCGCCTCGACGACACGGCGCAACTCGCACTGATCCAGGCTGCCCTGGCGAAACTCCGGCGACCGGAACGCGAGGTCTTCGCGCTGTGCGTCTGGGCCGGACTGGACTACGCGGCTGCCGCCGAGGCGCTCGGCGTGCCGATGGGCACGGTGAGATCCCGTCTGTCGCGGGCCCGCGTCAAGCTCGCGCGGCAGGTGGAACTGCTCCGGTCGTGCGGACAGGTAAGAGGTGGCCGCATCCCCGCGGCGGGGCAGATCCAGGAGGGGAACCGATGACCGAACTTCCCGAGAGGGACCTCCCGCCTGGTCGCCATCGCGTCCTGAAGGAGCACCTCATGAGCGAGATCGGCAACGAGAAGAGCGCGGCAACCGCACGGAAGGTGTGGCGCAGGCCGGCCTTCATGGGTCCGCTCCTCGCGGGCGCGGTCGCGGCGAGCATGGTGATCGCACTTGCCGTGTCGGGGCAGAGCAGCGGCGACAGCGACGGCGACGGCGCAGACAGGCCTCCGACGGAGGCGGCCGCGCTGCTGGAGGACATCGCTCTCGCCGCCGAGCACTCCGAACAACTCGGCGACATCCGCGACGACCAGTTCGTCTACATCGAGAGCCGGGTCGGCTATGTCAGGTACGTCATGGGCGAGAAGAGGCCGCACTTCGACCCCGTCCACAAGCGGGAGGTCTGGCTCTCGGTCGACGGCACGAGGCAAGGGCTGCTCCGTGAGGACAACGACAACGGCGAATCGCCTCTGGATGCCCAGCCTGCCGGCATCGAAAGAAATACCTCCTACCGCCATCTTCAGACCCTGCCCACCGACCCTGACGGCATGCTGAAGTGGCTGCACCGGGTGAGTGAGAACGGCAAGAGCGAGGACCAGAGCACGTTCACCCTCGTCGGCGACCTGCTGGGCGAGTCGCTGATGCCGCCCGACGTGAGCGCCGCTCTGTACCGGGCAGCCGCGAAGATTCCCGGTGTCGAGGTCGTGGAGGACACCGTGGACGCGGCGGGCCGGCGGGGTGTCGGTGTCGCCCGGGAGTCCGACGGAGTGCGCGAGGAGCTGATCTTCGACAAGAGGACCAAGGCGTACCTCGGCGAGCGGGGAGTCGCGGTGCGGGACACCGTGGCGGGACTGCGTAAGGGGGAAGTGGCAGGTACGAGGGCGATCATGAAGCGGGTGGTCGTCGACCGGGTCCGGCAGACGTCGTAGGGCGCACTGCGTCGACGGCCGGAGGGTCGGCGGCGCTGCGGCTCCGCAACCGGTGGCCACCGTCTCCGCCGGTGGAGCCGGGTCAGTCCGCCGAGATCGCGTCCAGCTGGGCGCGCAGGTGGACGTGCGAGTCCACGCCCCGCACATCGGTGCCGGGATCGCACTCGTAGAAGTAGACCAGCGACATCAGCTCCTCCGCCGGCGCGTCCGCCGGCGGAGGCAGCACCCGGTGGCGGCCCGAGCGCCAGCGGCCGTCCGTCCAGCGGGCCATCAGATCACCGATGTTGATCGTGAAGGCGTCCGGGGCGAAGGGCGCGTCCTCCCAGCCGGCCTCGTCGGTGAAGACCTGGAGACCGCCCCTGCCCTCCTGCCGGTCCAGCACGGTGACCGTGCCGAAGTCGGTGTGCGGGCCGATGCGGAACTGGCCCGGCCGCGGGTCTCCGATGCGGTCCCGGCTCGGGTACCAGTTGATGTTGAAGCCCCAGGTCGGGTGTCCCGTGTGCCGGGTGAAGAAGGACTCCGGCTCGCCGAGCGCGACCGCGAGGAGCTCCAGAAGACCGTCCGACAGGGCCCGCATCTGCCCCAGGTACGTCTCGACCAGGGCTTTGAGCCGGGGCACCTCACCGGGCCAGGTGTTGGGCAGGAACCACTCGGCGTCCACGGCCGCGTCGCCGGTCGGCTCGTCGGCCGCGAAGGACAGCGACTCCTTGAGGTCCGGCGGTGTCTCGGTGCCCTCCGCATAGCCGTTGGCCTCCGCGCCCGGACCGAGCCAGCCCCGGCCGCCGACCCGTACCGCGTACGGCTCCTTCACGGTCCGCGGCAGCCGGAAGAACTCCCGCGCCACGTCCCGGATCTCCGCGCGCACCTCCGGGTCGACACCATGACCCGTGACGAGGAGGAAGCCGGCGCGGCGCAGCGCCTCGTCGGCGACCGCCGCGATGCCCGCGCGGTCCTCCGTGTCTCCGTAGTGCCAGTGGCGCAGATCGATGGTGGGAATCCCGCGTCCGGTCACCGAAGTCCTCTCAGCGGTCGTCGTCCTCGCGCTCGCGGCGCCGCAGCTCCTCCGCGTCGGCGTCCTTCGCCGCCTGGGCCTCGTCCGCGTCCTTCGCCGCCCGTGCGTCCTTCTCGGCCTTCTCGTCCTTCAGGGACTTGAGGAAGTCGGGGTTGTCGTCCGGGGCGACCCACTGGGTGCGGCGGCGCTCGAACGGCGAGCCGCCGCCTCGCGCGCCCTTGCGGGGGCGGCCCGCGACCAGCCAGGCGACGGGGCCGAGCAGCACCTGTCCGAAGAGCAGCACGATGATCACCCAGACGACCTTCGGCAGGTGCCGGACCTCCTTCTCGGGAGTGTTCAGGCAGTCGATGAAGGCGTAGATCCACAGGGCCAGGACCAGGAGGAAGGGCAGATACCTGAGCATGGTCGTACGGTCCCCCAGGAAGAGGCGGAAGGGCGCGGAACGGGCCCCGGTGACGCCGCCAGGGTAGCCCGTACCGGATACTGGAGCGCATGGCTTACGACGATCTTCGCTCCCTGCTCAGGGCGCTGGAGCGCGAGGGTGACCTCAAGCGCATCAAGGCCGAGGTCGACCCGTATCTCGAGGTCGGCGAGATCGTCGACCGGGTGAACAAGGCCGGCGGCCCCGCCCTGCTCTTCGAGAACGTGCGCGGCTCCGCGATGCCCCTGGCGATGAATGTGTTCGGCACGGACCGCAGGCTGCTCAAGTCGCTTGGACTGAAGTCCTACTCCGAGATCAGCGACAAGATCGGCGGGCTGCTGAAGCCCGAGCTGCCGCACGGCTTCGTCGGGGTGCGCGAGGCGTTCGGCAGGCTCGGCACGATGGTGCACGTCCCGCCGAAGAAGGTGAAGGACGCCCCGGTGCAGGAGGTCGTCCTGCACGGCGACGACGTCGACCTGGACCGGCTGCCGGCACTGTTCACCTGGCCCGAGGACGGCGGCTCCTTCTTCAACCTGGGGCTCACACACACCAAGGACCCGGAGTCGGGGGTGCGCAACCTCGGTCTCTACCGGCTCCAGCGCCACGACCGGAACACCATCGGCATGCACTGGCAGATCCACAAGGACAGCCGCAACCACTACCAGGTGGCGGCCCGGCGCGGGGAGCGGCTGCCGGTCGCGATCGCCTTCGGCTGCCCGCCCGCGGTCACCTACGCCTCCACTGCGCCGCTCCCGGGCGACATCGACGAGTACCTGTTCGCGGGCTTCGTCTCGGGCAAGCGGATCGAGATGGTCGACTGCAAGACCGTTCCGCTCCAGGTCCCGGCGCAGGCCGAGGTCGTGCTGGAGGGCTGGCTGGAGCCCGGGAAGACGCTTCCCGAGGGGCCGTTCGGCGACCACACGGGCTTCTACACGCCGCAGGAGCCGTTCCCGGCGCTCACCATCGACTGTGTGACCATGCGCAAGCGGCCGCTGCTCCAGTCCATCGTGGTGGGCCGTCCGCCGACCGAGGACGGTCCGCTGGGCCGGGCGACGGAGCGCTTCTTCCTGCCGCTGCTCAAGATCATCGTGCCGGACATCGTGGACTACCACCTCCCCGAGTCGGGCGGCTTCCACAACTGCGCGATCGTCTCGATCGACAAGAAGTACCCGAAGCACGCGCAGAAGGTCATGCACGCCATCTGGGGCGCGCACATGATGTCGCTGACGAAGCTGATCGTGGTCGTCGACGCCGACTGCGACGTGCACGATCTGCACGAGGTCTCCTGGCGCGCCCTCGGCAACACCGACTACGCCCGGGACCTGACCGTCGTCGAGGGGCCGGTGGACCATCTCGACCACGCCTCCTACCAGCAGTTCTGGGGCGGCAAGGCGGGCATCGACGCGACGCGGAAGCTTCCCGAGGAGGGATACACCCGGGACGGCGGCTGGCCGGAGATGGTCGAGTCCGACCCGGAGACGGCGGCGAAGGTCGACCGCCGCTGGAAGGAGTACGGCCTGTGAGCCCGATCGCCGTGGGCGGCCCCGCCCTGTTCCTCGGGGCCGACACACCGTGCGTCGCCCTGCTGCGCCCGGAGATCGACCCCACCCGGCCGGAGGTACGCGAGGCGGCCGAGCGCGCGGGCGTCACCCCCGAGGAGTTCGCCGGACCGTCGGGCCTGTGGCAGCTGATCGCCGACCGTACGGACGGCGAGGGGCGGGAGGTCGCGCTGCCCGAGCTCGGCGACGCGGCGGCGGCCGCCTTCGCGGAGCGGCTGCTGGCCGCCCTGGACGACCCGGACGCGGAGTTCACCGAGACGCTGACGGTGGCGGGCCGCGAACTGCTGCGTCTGGACGGTCGCCCGGCCGGTGAGGGCTTCGCGTTCCTGGCGCGGCTCACCCCGCCGGAGTCGGCTCCGCTCGATGTGGAGATCGGCCCCACGTCCACGGCGGACCTGCGTGCCGAGCTCGAACTGTTCCGGAGGAACCTCGGATGATGACGACCGCCGACGGCGTGGCCCGTCCCGGCCCGGCGCCGCAGTCCGGACGCACCAAGGCGTTCCTGCGCCTGGTGATGATCGAGCACTCGGTCTTCGCGCTGCCGTTCGCCTACATCGCCGCGCTGACCGCGATGTTCGAGCTGGACAAGAACATCCACTGGGGCCGGCTGCTGCTCGTCACCGTCGCGATGGTGGGGCTGCGGACCTTCGCGATGGCGTGCAACCGCATCATCGACCGGGAGATCGACGCCCGGAACCCGCGCACGGCCTCCCGCGAACTGGTCACCGGAGCGGTGAGTGTGCGCTCCGCGTGGACCGGGGCGCTCGTCGCCGTCGTGGTCTTCCTGGGCGCCGCGGCCGCGCTGAACCCGCTGTGCCTGGCGCTCGCGCCCATCGCGGTGATTCCGATGGTGGTCTATCCGTACGGCAAGCGGTTCACCAACTTCCCGCACGCCATCCTCGGTCTCGCCCAGGCCATGGGCCCGGTCGGCGCCTGGATCGCGGTCACCGGGTCGTGGTCGTGGGACGCGGTGATCCTCGGACTCGCGGTCGGCATCTGGATCGGCGGCTTCGACCTGATCTTCGCCTGCCAGGACGTCCAGGCGGACCGGGCCCACGGCGTGAAGTCCGTCCCGGCCCGCTTCGGCATCCCGGCGGCGCTGTACGGCGCACGCGGCTGCCACGTCGTGACGATGGCGCTCTTCGTCTGGTACGCGCTGGCGACGGACGCGGGCGTGTTCCTGTGGCTGGGCCTCGCGCTCGTGGCGGCGGCGTTCCTCTACGAGCACTCGATCGTGCGCCCGCACGACCTGTCCCGGCTGAACAGGGCGTTCTTCACCGTCAACGGCTTCATCGGCATTGCCCTGTTCGTGTGTGCGCTGCTCGATCTCCTGGTTCGCGGTCTGACCGTGTAGCTACGGTGCGCCTTGGTGCAGGGAACGGAGGCCGACGTGACCATCTCGGAGAGCGACCGCCTGCACGCGCAGCTCAGCCGGTTCGAGGACATGTTCCCCGGATACCGGACGGAGATTGTCGAGGGCAACATCGTGCTGAGTCCGGTCAAGCCGCACCACGGCAAGACGATCAGGCAGCTGTGGAACGCGCTGGAGCCCCAGGTCCCGGAGGAGTGGGACTTCCTCAGCGATGTCGCCGTGCCCATGGACGACAGCAACGAGTTCTGCCCCGACCTCGCCGTGATCCCCGCCGCCGAGGTGGCCAAGAACCTCAGCGCGTACTCTCCCGAACTCATCGAGATCGCGATCGAGGTGGTCTTGCCGAGCAGTGCGCGCAACGACTACGAGGTCAAGGACCGGGCCTACGCGCGGCGCGGTATTCCGCACTACCTGATCTTCGACCCGTACCGGCGGCACTGCGTGACGCTGTGGAACCCGGGGCCCGACGGCTACCTCGGGCGGGACACGATCCCCTACGGGAAGCAGGTCACCGTGGCGAGCGGCATCGGGACGCTCTCGGTCGACACCGCCGCGCTGCCTGTGGACCCCTCGGCCGCCTGACCCCGGCCGGGGAACGTCAGGCCACCGCGTTCGGTTCCGGGTCCGCGCCGCCGGATAGGCTCACTGTGTGGAGCAAGGAGAAGTGAACGGCCGCCGGCCCTGGATCGTCGGAGTGTCCGGCGCGTCCGGGACCCCGTACGCCGCCGCCGTACTGCGTGGCCTGCTCGCCGCGGGCGAGAGTGTGGACCTGGTGGTCAGCCGGGCGTCGCGGCTGACGCTGCTCGACGAGACCGGCATCGCCTTCCGTGACGCGCACTGGCGCGACGATCTGCGGGAGTGGCTGGCGCGCGGTGCCGACGGCAAGCCGGGCACCTTCACGGTGGACGTGGACGACGTCCGGCACTGGGCCGCCGGTGATCTGGCCGCCGGGCCGTCCTCGGGGTCGTATCCCGTCAAGGGGATGCTGATCGTGCCGGCGTCGACGGCGTCGGTGGCCGGGGTGGCGCTCGGACTGTCGAAGGATCTGCTCCAGCGGGCGGCGAGCGTGACGCTCAAGGAGCGCCGGCCCCTGGTGGTCGCGGTCCGCGAGACCCCGCTCAACGGGCAGACGCTCAGGCATCTGGTGACGCTGGACGAGGCGGGCGCCGTGGTGCTGCCCGCCTCTCCTGCGTTCTACGCGGGGGCGACGCACATCCAGGACCTGGTGGACTTCGTCGCCGGGCGGGTGCTGGACGCGGCAGGGGTGCCGCACCGGCTCTACCGCCGCTGGGAAGGAGAGCTCGGTGGCTCTCGTGCGGATTAGGGGGTGTCCGAAGACTCCCCCTCAGGCCTTCCTGCCGGCCTTGCGCGCCTTGTCGGTGCGGCGGGCGGCCGCGGGGTGGTGGGCACGCGAGCGGTTGGCCAGCTCCTGAAGCTGTCGCATGTGGGCGTGGGCCATCTCGATCGTGTACACGGTGAAGCACACTCCTGAAGGATCGTCGCTGATTTTTTGAAAGATTCGCAGGGCTACTGCCCCTGCATGCCTTAGATTCTATACGTAAACTCGCTGGATTGCTGAACAATGGAAGGCTCCAGGCATATGGACGCGGTGGACAGGCAGCTCATCCAGGCGCTGCGGGAGAACGGCAGAGCCTCGTACGCCGAGCTCGGACGGCTTGTGGGCCTCTCCGGGCCGAGCGTCACGGACCGCATCAACCGCCTCGAAGCGGCGGGTGTCATCACCGGTTACCGCGCCACCGTCGACTCGGCCTCGCTCGGTCTCGGTGTCACCGCACTCATCGGCATCTCGCTCTCCGACGCCGCCGACCACGAGGACGTGGCCCGCCGGCTGAAGGACCTCGCCGAGATCGAGGACTGCTGGTTCATTGCGGGAGACGACTCGTACATGCTCAAGGTGAGGGCGAGCGACGTGGACGGTCTGGAGAAGACGATCCGCAGGCTGTCCGGCACCCGGGGCGTCTCGCGCACCCGTACCACCATCGTGCTGTCCACGAAGTGGGAGAACCGGGTCGGCGACTTGCCCGAGGAGAGCTGGACGTAGTCTTGCTGGGTTGGTGGAGCCCGATTGGCATACGTATGGGAGGCCGTCGCACATGGACGCGGGACTCAAGCGCGAGCTCGAGGAGAAAGTCCGGGCCGGAGAGCGGCTGACCCGTGAGGACGGTATCGCCCTCTACGAGTCGGACGATCTCGCCTGGCTCGGCGGCCTCGCCCACGAGGTGCGCACGCGCAAGAACGGCGACGTCGTCCACTTCAACGTCAACCGTCACCTCAACATGACGAACGTGTGCACCGCGTCGTGCGCCTACTGCTCGTTCCAGCGCAAGCCGGGCGAGAAGGACGCGTACACCATGCGCATCGAGGAGGCCGTCCGCCTCGCCAAGGCGATGGAGGGCGAGAACCTCACCGAGCTGCACATCGTCAACGGCCTCCACCCCAACCTGCCGTGGCGCTACTACCCGCGGTCCCTCAGCGAGCTGAAGAAGGCGCTGCCCAACGTCTCGCTGAAGGCCTTCACCGCCACCGAGATCCACCACTTCGAGACGATCTCCGGGATGTCGGCGTCCGACATCCTCGACGAGCTGATCGAGGCCGGCCTCGAGTCGCTCACCGGCGGCGGCGCCGAGATCTTCGACTGGGAAGTGCGCCAGCACATCGTCGACCACCGCACCCACTGGGAGGACTGGTCGCGCATCCACCGCCTCGCGCACTCGAAGGGTCTGAAGACCCCGAGCACGATGCTGTACGGGCACATCGAGGAGCCCCGTCACCGCGTCGACCACGTGCTGCGGCTGCGTGAACTCCAGGACGAGACCGGCGGTTTCCAGGTCTTCATCCCGCTGCGCTACCAGCACGACTTCGTCGACATGCAGGACGGCAAGGTCCGCAACCGCCTCCAGGCGCGCACCACCATGGCGACCGGCGCCGAGGCGCTCAAGACCTTCGCGGTCTCCCGGCTGCTGTTCGACAACGTCCCGCACGTCAAGGTGTTCTGGGTGATGCACGGTGTGCAGACCGCCCAGCTCGCGCTCCAGCACGGCGCCGACGACATGGACGGCTCGGTCGTCGAGTACAAGATCACGCACGACGCGGACAACTACGGCACGCCGAACAAGCTGACCCGCGACGATCTGCTCGACCTGATCCGCGACGCCGGCTTCCGGCCCGTCGAGCGCAACACCCGCTACGAGATCATCCGCGAGTACCCGGGCCCGGACGCCGACCGTCGTGAGTCGCCGCAGCCCATGCGCCTCTGATGGCCCTGGCGTTCACCCTGGATCCCGCCGTCGACCGCACGCTGCACGACGGCCTCGTCACGCTCTGGACCGATGTGTCCAACGCGGGCGGCGCCGTCGGCTTCGTGCCCCCGGTCACGGCGGATGCCGTGCGGCCCGAACTGGTCAAGCACCTCGCGTCGATGACCGAGGGCCGCACCCGGCTGCTCGTGGGTCACGACGCGAACGGCGAGGTCGCCGCCGCCGCCTTCCTCGCCCTCAACACGCACCGGCTCATGCGGCACTGGATCTGGCTCTACACGGTCATGGTCCATCCCACCCATCAGGGCAAGGGATACGGCCGCGACCTCCTGGCCTCCGCGGCCGAGGCCGCCCGGGGTCTGGACGGCATAGAGGCCATACGGCTCACCTGCCGCGGCGGCACCGGCGCCGACCGGTTCTACGAGGCCTGCGGCTACAAGGAAGTCGGCCGGGTGCCCGGCGCGATCCGGGTCGCCGAGGGCGACGACCGCGACGACGTCGTGATGCTGCTACCGCTGTACTGAGCCGCCGGGGGTCGTGCTTCACTGGTTTGGCACGATCTGTCGTACGAAGAGAGAAGGCCCACCGTGTCCGCCAAGTCGAGCGCCGCGATCCGGTACACCACTCTGCGCCTCGCCATCTTCATCGGCTGCTTCCTCGCCGTGGGCGGTCTGGTGCAGATCGGCGCGCTCCCCAAGGGACTCGGCGACTCCAACTTCGTCTGGGTCGTCCTGCTCGCCCTGCTCATCTCCGCGCCGCTCAGCTTCGTGCTGCTGCGCAAGCAGCGCGACGCGATGTCCGAGCAGATCGTCACCAAGGTCGACCACGCGAAGGCGCGCCTGGACGCCAACCGGTCGCAGGAGGACGGCGCGGTGCAGTAGCCCGCACGGCGGTCCGCGTCACACACCCCGAGCCTCGCCTGCCTCGAACACCCCGCACGCGTCCGCGTCACACTCCCCGGACGTTGTCTGCGTCACACATCCCGGACGGAAGCAGCCGCTTCCGCCGGGGTTTTCCGTTGCCCCGACGGCCACTTGGGATTCCCCGTCTCAAAGAGGTCCTTTGAGTAGCTCAAAGTTCAAGTGTTAACGTGTTCGACGTGACGACAGCAGTGCGCCTCCACGATGCCGCGAGCCCCCCGCTCGTGGCGCGCCTGCATGTCGACCTCTGCCGCTGTATGTCCGCGGTCTGTTGCCGCTCGGTCTGACCCCGGCATCTCAGCGGCGCCGCGCCATCGCGCACCGGGCGCCGCTCTCCTTGCTCCGTATGGCCCGCATCCCCTGTGTCCCCGCATCCGCCGTATCCACCCGATACGCCGCAACTGGAGTGTGTCCGTGTCCGCGAACGCCGCGTCCACCACGACGGAAGAGCCCTCGGGCTCCGGTTTCCGCATACCCAAGGTCCCGTTCTGGGCCCAGATCGTCGCCGGTCTCGTCCTCGGTGTCCTGCTCGGATGGCTCGCCCGCAGCCAGGACATCAACTGGCTCTACAAGACCCTGGAGCAGGTCGGCGACATCTTCGTCCAGCTGCTGAAGCTGGCCGTCGCGCCGCTGGTCTTCTTCGCCATCCTGGTGTCGATCACCAATCTGCGGAAGGTCAACAACGCCGCGCGGCTGGCCACCCGCACCCTGCTCTGGTTCATGATCACCTCGCTGATCGCCGTCGCGATCGGCCTGGCCATCGGCCTGATCACCAACCCCGGCGCCGGTACCGGCCTGACCCCGAAGGACGGCGAGAAGCCCGAGCACGCGGGCAGCTGGATCGACTTCCTCACCGGCATCGTCCCCACCGACGTCATCACGCCCTTCACCGAGCTGAACGTCCTGCAGATCGTCTTCATGGCCGCCGTCGCCGGCGTCGCCGCACTCAAGCTCGGTGAGAAGGCCCAGCCGATCCTCACCCTCAGCGAGTCCGTGCTGGAGCTGCTGCAGAAGGCCCTGTGGTGGGTCATCCGGCTGGCGCCCCTCGGCACCGTCGGCCTGATCGGCTTCGCCATCGCGGACTACGGCTGGGACCTGATCGGCAAGTACGCGACCTTCACCGCCGATGTCTACATCGGCTGCGCGCTGGTCCTCTTCGGTGTCTACCCCCTGCTGCTCGCGACGGTCGCCAAGGTCAACCCGATCCAGTTCTTCCGCGGTGCCTGGCCCGCGATCCAGCTGGCGTTCGTCTCCCGCTCCTCGGTCGGCACGATGCCGGTGACGCAGAAGGTCACCGAGCGGCTCGGTGTGCCGAAGGAGTACACGTCCTTCGCCGTCCCGTTCGGCGCGACGACGAAGATGGACGGCTGCGCCGCGATCTACCCGGCACTGGCCGCGATCTTCATCGCGCAGATCTTCGACGTGCAGCTGGGCATCCAGGACTACCTGCTGATCGCCTTCGTCTCGGTCGTCGGCTCGGCGGCCACGGCGGGCCTCACCGGCGCGACCGTCATGCTCACCCTGACGCTGTCCACGCTGGGCCTCCCGCTGGAGGGCGTGGGTCTGCTGATGGCGATCGACCCGATTCTGGACATGATGCGGACCGCGACGAACGTCGCCGGTCAGGCGCTCGTGCCCGTGATCGTCGCGGCGCGGGAGAAGATCCTGGACCACGACGCGTACAACTCGGCCACCTCGTCCCCGATCGACGAGGCCGAGCCGCGCGCGACCGAACAGAAGACGGCGGTGCCCGTCGCCGCCTGACCAGGTCACGGCGCGTAGGTGAACAGCATGAGACCCCCCTTCCGTAAGGGAGGGGGGTCTTTGCACGTCGTGCCGCCTTGCGGCTGGCCGTAGGCTTACCGCGGAGTAGGGGTGCGGGGGCGGAGGGAAGTTCTGAGATGAGTGCGGTCAAGGGCGTGAAGAGCAAGCGCATGCCGAGGGCGGTGCGCGAGCGGCAGATGATGGACGCCGCGGTGCAGACGTTCGGGCAGCGCGGCTACCGGGCGGCCTCGATGGACGAGATCGCGGAGCTGGCCGGGGTCTCCAAGCCCCTGGTCTATCTGTATCTGAACTCCAAGGAGGAGTTGTTCACGGCGTGCATCCGCCGTGAGGCCGCCGCGCTCATCGCGGCCGTGGAGGCGGCGGTGGAGCCGGGGCTGCCGGCGGACCGGCAGCTGTGGGCCGGGCTCGCGGCGTTCTTCACGCACACCGCCGAGCACCCGGACGGCTGGGCCGTGCTGCACCAGCAGGCGCGGACGCACGGGGAACCGTTCGCGCTCGAAGTGGCCGCGATGCGCGACGAGATCGTCACCTTCGTGACCGGTCTGATCGCGACCGCGGCCCGCGAGGCGGGGGCTGCCCGGCAGGACCCCGAACTGGCCGACCGGGACGTGGCGGGCCTCGCGCAGGCGCTGGTCGGTGCGGCCGAGTCGCTGGCCGGGTGGATGAACCAGACGGGTGCGGTGTCGGCGAAGGAAGCCGCGGCGACGCTCATGAACTTCGCCTGGATGGGCCTCGGTGAGCTCATGAAGGGTGAGCGCTGGTCCTCCCGCTGAGATGGATGCGGTCGCCGCTGCGGAGCTGGAACGCCGTACCGGAGCCGGCCGGCTCCGCGGCGTAGGTCACGGATGCGGGCAGCAGCACCGGCGCCCTGAACTCGGCGCTCGCCGCCGTGAGTTGCGGGCTGGCCGACTCCGCGAGGCAGCGGGCGAAGGTCCACATCCCGTGGGCGATCGCCCGGGGGAAGCCGAAGGCCCTGGCGGTCAGCGGATGCAGATGGATGGGATTGCGGTCGCCGGACGCCGCGCCGTAGCGGCGTCCCAGGTCCGCCGGGAGCTGCCAGGTGCCGACGGCGGGCAGAGGCTCGTCGGGACGGTGGTCCGTGTCGTGCGCGGTCCGGTGCCGCGTTTCGGGCGCCGGGCGGTCGGTGTCGTACGACGTCCGGTGCCGGGCCAGATAGCCGCTGCGGGACTCCCACACCAGGTCGCCGTCCCGGTGCGCCCGGGTGACGACGGTGACCTCGGTGCCCCGCCGGTGCGGGGTCAGCGCCTCGGCATGGACGGTCAGGACGGGCGTGTCCTCGGGGGTCAGCGGCCGGTGCCCGGTGATCTCGATACGGGTGTGGACCAGCCCGAGCAGCGGGAGCGGGAAGCGGCGGGCGGCCATCAGGCGCATGGCGAGCGGGAAGCCCAGGACATGCGGATAGGGGAGCGGGAGGGGTCCGTCGCCCGGGAAGCCGCAGATCCGGGCGTACGCGGCGAGGCGCGCGGGATCGATACGGACGGGGCCGCCGATCCGGGTCGCGGGCAGTTCGGCGTCCGCGTGGACGCCGCGCTTCAGCGGTGAGGTGAGGGCCCCGCGGGCCAGGGTGAGGGCGAGTGGCATGTCAGGCTCCCAGCAGGCTCTGGCCGCAGACGCGCAGCACCTGGCCGGTGACCGCACCGGACCCGGGGTGGGCGAACCAGGCCGCGGCTTCCGCGACATCGACGGGGAGCCCGCCCTGGGCGAGGGAGTTCATCCGGCGTCCCGCCTCCCGGACGAACAGCGGGACGGCGGCCGTCATCCGGGTCTCGATGAAGCCGGGCGCGACGGCGTTGACGGTGATGCCCCGGTCGGCGACGCGGGGAGCGAGGGAGCGGACGAGGCCGATGATCCCGGCCTTGCTCGCCGCGTAGTTGGTCTGGCCGGTGTTCCCGGCGATACCGGCGATGGACGAGGTCGCGACGATCCGGCCGCCGTCCCCGACCACCCCGGCTTTCAGGAGCGCGTCGGTGATGTCGAGTACGGCGGTGAGATTGACGTCCAGGACCGAACTCCACCGGTCCGCGGGCATGTTGGCGAGGCGCCGGTCGCGGGTGATGCCCGCGTTGTGGACCAGGATGTCGAGGCCGTCGGGGAGGGCGGCCGTGATGCGGTCGGCCGCGTCGGCGGCGGTGATGTCGAGGGTGAGCGCGGTGCCGCCGATCCGGTCGGCGGTGGCCCGGAGGTCGGCCTCGGCCGGGGGCACGTCCAGGCAGAGGACGTCCGCGCCGTCGCGGGCGAGGGTCTCGGCGACGGCCGCCCCGATGCCGCGCGCCGCGCCGGTGACCAGAGCGGTACGCCCGGCGAGCGGGCGCGCGGGATCGCCGCCCGCCGCCCGCTCCTCGTCCACCGCGCGCCCGGCGATCTCGATGACCTGCCCGCTGATGTAGGCGGACTTGGGCGAGAGCAGGAAGCGCAGGGTCGATGCGGCTGCGGCGGGAGCGGTGAGGCGGACGAGGTTGGCGGTGCGTCCGCGGCCCAGCTCCTTGCCCAGGGAGCGGGTGAATCCCTCCAGCGCCTGCTGAGCGGCGGCCTGGTGGTGATCGTCGGCCGCGAGCGGTGAGCCGAGGACGACCACCCGGCCGCCGGCGCCGAGTGACCGTACGGCCGGGTGCAGCGCGGCGTGGACCTCGGCGAGTCCTGCGGCGGAGGTGACGCCGGTCGCGTCGAGGACGAGGGCGGCGGGCGTCTGCCGCCCCGCGGGTCCCTCGTCCGGCGCGGTGAGCGGCAGCCCGGCGTCGGTCAGCGACAGCCCGGCGTCGGACAGCGGCTCCCGCAGCGCCGAACTCCCGGCGGTGAGCCGCAGCAGCGGCCCGTCCAGGGCGGGCGTGTCGGCGCTCCAGCGGCGCAGAGGGTGCGGCTGGGGCAGGCCGAGCCGACGGGTCAGAAATCGGCCGGGTGCTGTGCGGGTGAGGTGCAGATAGCGATCGGCCATTGTCCTTGCTCCCAGCTCGGTCGTAGATTTACTCAAGAGTAAGGTTACTGAGAAGTCAGGAGCTGGTCGAGATGTTCGCTCACGCGCCTCGCCGGGTCGCGGTGATCGGTGGCAGCCGTATCCCCTTCGCCAGGTCCGACGGTGCCTACGCCACCGCCTCCAACCAGGAGATGCTGGGCGCCGCGCTGGACGGGCTCGTCGAGCGGTACGGCCTCCAGGAGCCGGACGCGGTGGGCGAGTTCGTCGCCGGCGCCGTCCTCAAGCACAGCCGTGACTTCAATCTCGCTCGCGAGACCGTCCTCGGCTCGGCGCTCGACCCGCGGACCCCCGCGTACGACATCCAGCAGGCCTGCGGCACCGGACTGCAGGCGATCATCGCCGTGGCGAACAAGATCGCGCTCGGCGCGGTGGACAGCGGGATCGCGGGCGGCGCCGACACCGCGAGCGACGCACCGCTCGGCGTCAACGACGAGCTGCGCCGGATCCTGCTGGAAGCGCGCCGGGCGAAGGGGGCGGGCGGCCGGCTGCGGGCGCTCGCGCGGATCCGGCCGCGGCACCTCGTGCCCGACATCCCGCGCAACGCCGAACCCCGCACCGGGCTGTCGATGGGCGAGCACGCCGCGATCACCGCACGGGAGTGGGGGATCGGCCGCACCGAACAGGACGAGCTGACCGTCGAGAGCCACCGCCGGCTCGCCGCCGCGTACGACCGCGGGCTTCTGGACGACCTCGTCGTGCCGTACCGGGGCCTGGCCCGGGACGGGAATCTGCGGCCCGGCTCCACCGTGGAGAAACTCGCCACGCTGAAGCCGGTGTTCGGCACGGCGCACCCCGACGCGACGATGACCGCCGCCAACTCCACCCCGCTCACCGACGGCGCGGCCACCGTGCTGCTGGCGAGCGAGGACTGGGCGGCGGCGCGGGGTCTGCGGCCGCTCGCCTTCCTCACGGCGTACGAGACGGCCGCCGTCGACCATGTCGGCGGGCGGGACGGACTGCTGATGGCACCCGTGTACGCCGTCCCCCGGATGCTGGAGCGGGCCGGGCTCACCCTCGGCGATTTCGATCTGGTGGAGATCCACGAGGCGTTCGCCTCGCAGGTGCTCGCCACGCTGGCCGCCTGGGAGAAGCAGGGCCTCGCTCCCGTGGACCGGGCGCGGCTGAACGTCGGCGGCTCCTCGCTCGCGACCGGGCATCCGTTCGCCGCGACGGGCGCGCGGATCGTCGCGACGCTCGCCACGCTGCTGGCGGAGCGGGAGGGTCCGGGACGCGGACTCGTCTCGGTCTGCGCGGCGGGCGGCCAGGGGGTCACGGCGATCCTCGAACGTGCCTGAACCCCGCCCTCCCGTGGGGCCGTTGCCCCGCAGCCACGCCCCCCCCGCATGTCCCACGCGCACAAGGAGTCGCCCGTGACCGCCGAACCGGTCGAGCCGAGCAAGAGCCTTCAGGGCGGTGTCGTACGCGAGGTCCTTCTGCCGCCGCTCGTGCCCGTCGTCCGCCACGGTTCGCTCGCCGACATCCCCTTCGACAACGCACGCGAGGCGCCCGCCGACGCGGTCCTCAGCCGCAAGGGCCCCGGCGGCGACTGGAAGGACGTGACGGCCGGTGAGTTCGCGGACCAGGTGCTGGCGGTGGCCAAGGGCCTGATCGCCGAAGGGCTGCGGCCCGGCGACCGGCTCGCGATCATGTCCCGTACGACCTATGAGTGGACGCTGCTCGACTTCGCGGCCTGGGCCGCCGGGCTGATCACCGTCCCCGTCTACCCGACCTCGTCCGCGTTCCAGGCCCGCTGGATCCTCCAGGACTCGGGAGCCGTCGCGTGCGTCGTGGAGGACACCGCCCAGGCGCGGTTGATCAGCCAGGAACGCAAGCAACTGCCCGACCTCACCCGGCTGTGGGCGTTCGCCACGGGCGCGGTGGACACGCTCATGAAGGCGGGCGCGCAGATACCCGACACGGTCGTCACCGCGCGGCGGGGCGGCCTGGGGCCGGAGTCGGTCGCGACACTGCTCTACACCTCGGGAACGACCGGCCGCCCCAAGGGCTGTGTCCTCACCCACGGGAACTTCTTCGCCGAGGTGGACAACGCGATCGAGCTGCTGCACCCGGTCTTCCGGTCGCTGAGCCGCGAACCCGCCGCCACGCTGCTCTTCCTGCCGCTGTCCCACGTGTTCGGGCGGATGGTGGCGGTGGCCTGTCTGCGGGCCCGCGTGCGGCTCGGGCACGCACCCTCCATCCGGACCGAGGACCTGCTCGCCGACCTGGCCGGCTTCCGGCCCACGTTCCTGCTCGCCATTCCCTACGTCCTGGAGAAGGTCTACAACACCGGCCGCGCGACGGCCGAAAAGCTCGGCCGGGCCTCGTCGTTCGACCGGGCGGCGAGGATCGCCCGGCGCTACGGGGAGGCGGTGGAGGCGGCCCACCACGGCACCGGACCGGGGCCCTCGCGGTCCCTGCGAGCCGCCCGCGCGCTGTACGACCCGCTGGTCTACCGGCGTATCCGTGCCGCACTCGGCGGCAAGGTCCGGTACGCGATCTGCGGAGGTTCACCGCTCGGACGCCGCCTCGCCGCCTTCTACGCCGGAGCCGGTGTCCAGGTCTTCGAGGGGTACGGGCTCACCGAGACGACGGCCGCGGCCACCGTGACGCCGCCGCTCAAGCCCCGGATGGGCACGGTCGGTTGGCCCCTGCCCGGAACAGCGGTACGGATCGCCGACGACGGCGAGGTGCTGCTCCGCGGCGGCCAGGTGTTCAGCGGGTACTGGGACCGGGAGCGGGGTGCGATCGTGCCGGTGACCCGGGACGGCTGGTTCGCCACGGGCGACCTCGGTTCGATCGACGCCGACGGCTATCTGACCATCACCGGTCGCACGAAGGACATCCTCATCACCTCCGCAGGGAAGAACGTCGCCCCGGCGCCGCTGGAGGACTGGCTGCGCGCCCACCCGCTCATCGGCCAGTGCATGGTGGTCGGCGACAACCGCCCCTATGTCACCGCCCTGTTGACGCTGGAGCCCGACGGCATCGCGCACTGGTGCCGGATGAAGAAGAAGCAGCACCTCACCGCGGCCCAACTGGCCGTGGACGAGGACCTGCTGGCGACGCTCCAGCGCGCGGTGGACGAGGCGAACCGGCTGGTGTCGAGGGCCGAGTCGATCCGCCGCTTCCATGTTCTGGCAGGGGACTTCACGGAGGAGAGCGGCCATCTGACGCCGTCGCTGAAGCTGCGGCGGAGCGCGATCGCGCGTGACTTCACGGCGGAGATCGAGGGCCTGTACCGCCGGTGACAGCGCGACACCGCGACGACACCGCGACAGCGATGACACCGCGTCCGTGCGCCGTGGCGCGGGTCGTGCGGACCATGGGTCCGGAAAAGCGCTCCGGAGTCACCCGGGGTGACGTGACCGGCACCCTGCGGAGGGGGATTAGGGCCGATTCGTGCGTGCGCTTCGCCACAGCCGGACAAATCTCTACGCGCGGGTAGGCCGCCTTCCGCGGTTCCCGACTCCCCGGGGCGAGCTGCGACGATGCCCACCTGTCGGGGGTCCGGCAGGGCAGTGCCACTTACCGGCCTTGTGCCCCGGACAACAGGCGAGTCGGGTCAACGCTGGATAAACTCCTCGTTTGCCGTGCGCGGAACGGGGATTCGCAGCGCACTCCACGACCGAGGGAGAGTGAGAGATGCGTACCAGGCCGTCGCGTGTCGACCGGGGCGAGCGCGGTCCCGGGGATCTGTCCGCCGGCGAACGGCGGACTGCATGACCGTCGCCCCGGAGACCCCGGCTCTCCTCGAAACCCTTCTGGCCGAAGCGCCCTCCCCGGCGCTCTACACCGCCGGCGGCGCCGCACCCGAGCGCACTCTCGTCGACATGCTCGACGAGACCGCCCGCCGCCACCCGGACGCTCTCGCCGTCGACGACGGCGTCGCACCCCTCACCTACCGTGCGCTCCTCGACGAGGTCGAGACGCTGCGCCGGCAGCTCGCCGAGACCGGCACGGGGACCGGCGACCGGGTGGGCATACGCGTCCCCTCCGGGACCGCCGACCTGTACGTCTCCATCCTCGCCGTCCTCGCGGCCGGCGCCGCCTACGTCCCCGTCGACGCCGAGGACCCCGACGAGCGCGCCGACCTCGTGTTCACCGAGGCCGCGGTGAGCGCCGTCATCGGCGAAGGCCGCACCATCGTCCCGAGCAGCACCCCCGGCGGCGACACCGGCCGCAGGCCGGCGCCCGACGACGACGCCTGGATCATCTTCACCTCCGGCTCCACCGGCAAGCCCAAGGGCGTCGCCGTCACCCACCGCAACGCCGCGGCGTTCGTCGACGCGGAGGCCGGTCTCTTCCTCACCGGCGCCCCGCTCGGCCCCGGCGACCGCGTCCTGGCCGGCCTCTCCGTCGCCTTCGACGCCTCCTGCGAGGAGATGTGGCTGGCCTGGCGGCACGGCGCCTGCCTGGTGCCCGCCCCCCGCTCCCTCGTCCGCACCGGACTCGACCTCGGCCCCTGGCTCGTCGAACAGCGCATCACCGTCGTCTCGACGGTCCCCACACTCGCGGCCCTGTGGCCCGCTGAAGCGCTCGACGAGGTACGTCTGCTGATCTTCGGCGGTGAGGCCTGCCCGCCCGAGCTGGCGGAACGCATGGCGGTCCCCGGCCGCGAGGTGTGGAACACCTACGGCCCGACCGAGGCCACCGTCGTCGCCTGCGCGGCCCCGCTGACCGGCGAGGGCCCGGTGCGCATCGGCCTGCCGCTCGACGGCTGGGAGCTCGCCGTCGTGGACGGCCGCGGCGAGATCGTGGCGATGGGCGAGACCGGCGAGCTGGTGATCGGCGGCGTCGGCCTGGCGCGCTACCTGGACGAGGCGAAGGACACCGAGAAGTACGCTCCCCTGCCCGCACTCGGCTGGGACCGCGCCTACCGCAGTGGTGACCTGGTGCGCGCGGAGGAGGAGGGCCTGCTCTTCGTGGGCCGCGCCGACGAGCAGATCAAGCTCGGCGGCCGCCGTATCGAGCTGGGCGAGATCGACGCGGCGCTCCAGGCGCTGCCGGGCGTGGCAGGCGCGGCGGCGGCGGTCCGCACGACCGGTGCGGGCCATCAGCTGCTGGTGGGCTACGTCGTACCGGCGGCGCCGGACGGCGTGACGCCCGCGGACGTGCTCGACGACTCCGCCGAGGTGCGGGAGACCGAGGGCGCCGAGGCCGTGGCTCAGGGAACGGACGCGCCCGCCGATGCACCGGCCGCCGCGGATGCCGATATCGACCACGCCGACGCCGACGCCGGTATCGATGCCGACGCCGTGCCCGACGCCGCCGTCGCGTTCGACCTCGACGACTCGCTCGCGCGGCTGCGCAAGGAGCTGCCCGCCGCGCTCGTCCCGCTCATCGCCGTCGTCGACGATCTGCCGACCCGCACCTCCGGCAAGGTCGACCGCAACGCCCTGCCCTGGCCGCTGCCGAACACCGGCACCGGCGACAGCGCTCAGGCCGCCGAGCTCACCGAGACCGAGGCCTGGCTCGCCGAACAGTGGACCGACCTCCTGGGCGTGCCGGTGAGCGGGCCCGACGCCGACTTCTTCGCCGGCGGAGGTGGCAGTCTCGCCGCCGCACAGCTCGTCTCGCGGATCCGTGAGCAGTACGCCACCGGGTCCGTCGGCGACATCTACCAGAACCCGACGCTCGGAGCCCTCGCGCTCACGCTGGAGCGGACCTCCCCGCGCAGCACGAAGGCCCGCCCGGTGCGGCCGGTGCCGCGCAGGACCGGGATCGCGCAGATTCTGCTCATGCTGCCGCTGCTGACCGTCACCGGACTGCGCTGGTCGGTCGTCGCGGCCGCCGTCAACAACGTCGTCGCCCTGCCCTGGGCCCCCACCGTCTCCTGGTGGTGGGTGGCGCTCGGCTGGCTGCTGTTCCTCAGCCCGGCCGGGCGGATCGTCATCGCCGCCGGCGGCGCGCGGATGCTGCTGCGCGGGGTGCGCCCCGGGACGTACGCGCGCGGCGGCGGCACCCATCTGCGCCTGTGGACTGCCGAACGCCTCGCCGAGCTCAGCGGTGCGACCAACCTCGCGGGCACCTGGCTCACCTACTACGCCCGCGCGCTCGGTGTCCGGATCGGCGAGGACGTCGACCTGCACTCCCTGCCTCCGGTGACCGGCATGCTCCGGCTCGGCCGCGGCAGCGCCGTGGAACCCGAGGTGGACCTCTCCGGCCACTGGCTGGACGGGGACCGGCTGCACATCGGAGCCGTACGCATCGGCGCCGGTGCCACCGTCGGCGCCCGCAGCACGCTCTTCCCCGGCGCGCGGATCGGCAAGCGCGCCGAGATCGCGCCCGGGTCCGGCGTGACCGGGACCGTGCCGGCCGACGAGCGCTGGTCCGGTGTGCCGGCCACCCGCAAGGGCAAGGCCAACCGCCGGTTCCCCGAAGGCCGTCCCCGGCGCAGACGCCGCTGGACCGCCGTCTACTCCCTGACCTCGCTGTTCCTCAGCCTGCTGCCGGCGCTCGCGGCGCTGCCCGCGCTGCTGGTGATGGGCGCCTTCGTGGACGGCACCCACGGGCTCGGTGACGCCCTGGCCGCCGCGCTCACCGCCGTACCGCTCGCCACGCTGGTGGCGATGGCCGGCTACGCCCTGCTGATCGTCGCCGGCGTCCGTACGCTCGGCGTCGGCCTGCGCGAGGGCCATCACCCCGTGCACGGCCGGATCGCCTGGCAGGCATGGGCGACCGAGCGGCTGATGGACATGGCGCGCGTCCATCTCTTCCCCCTCTACGCGAGCCTGTTCACGCCCGTGTGGCTGCGGGCGCTGGGCATGAAGGTGGGCCGCGGCGTCGAGGCGTCGACGGTGCTCGCACTCCCCGCGATGACCACGGTCGGCGACGGCGCGTTCCTGGCCGACGACACACTGGTGGCTTCCTACGAACTCGGCGGCGGCTGGCTGCGGATCGCCGAGGCCCGGGTCGGCAAGCGCGCGTTCCTCGGCAACTCCGGGATGACCGCCGCCGGGCGCCGGGTGCCCAAGCGGGGTCTCGTCGGTGTGCTGTCGTCGACCCCGAAGCGGGCCAAGGCGGGCTCGTCCTGGCTCGGTATGCCTCCGATGAAGCTGCCGCGTTCGGCGGAGGAGAGCGACCAGAGCCGTACCTTCGCCCCGCCCGCCCGGCTGAAGTGGGCGCGCGCCTGCGTCGAGCTCTGCCGGATCGTGCCGGTGATGTGCAGCGTCGCGCTCGCCGTCCTCGGGCTCGCGGTCTTCGAACTGCTGGCGGCCCGGTACGGATTCACCGTCGCCATCCTGGCCGGCGGAGCGGTGCTGTTCGCCGCCGGTGTGGTGGCGTGCCTGGTGGCGATCGCGGCGAAGTGGCTGCTGGTGGGCCGGTTCAAGGCCGTCGAGCACCCGCTGTGGTCGTCGTTCGTGTGGCGCAACGAGGTCGCGGACACCTTCGTCGAGGTGCTGGCCGTGCCGTGGCTGGTCGGTGCGAGCGCCGGCACCCCGCTGATGAACTTGTGGCTGCGCGGGCTCGGCGCCCGCATCGGACGAGGTGCCTGGTGCGACACCTACTGGCTGCCCGAGGCGGACCTGGTGAGCGTCGGCAGCGGCGCGAGCGTCAACCGCGGATGCGTCGTCCAGACCCACCTCTTCCATGACCGGATCATGCGCATGGACAATGTCGTTCTCGGAGCGGGCGCGACACTCGGCCCGCACGGCATCGCGCTGCCCGGCGCGGTGATCGGCGACCGGGCCACCGTCGGTCCGGCGTCGCTGGTGATGCGCGGGGAGAGCGTGCCCGCGGACAGCCGCTGGCTGGGCAACCCGATCGCGGCATGGCGGAAGTGAGCACGGGCGCGACAGCGCAGTACACGCAAGACCCAAAGGACGCACGGGTGACGGACTTGTATCTGCCGCAGCACGGCGACAGCGGTTACGGGACGACGCGGTACGACCTGGAGCTGGACTACATCCCGCACACCGGGCGGCTGTCCGGCCGGGCCCGGATCACCGCCGTCGCCGAGCGCGCGCTGCCCGAAATCGTCCTCGACCTCGGGCAGTTCCGGCTCAGCAAGGTGCTGGTGGACGGCGCCCGCCCGGCCCGGTACACACACCGCGGGGACAAACTCCGGATACGTCCGGCGCGACCGCTGCGGGCGGGCGCCGGCTTCACCGTCGAGGTGCGCTACACGGGAGTGCCGCATCCCGTGCGCACCCGTGACTGGGGCGACCTCGGCTGGGAGCAGCTGGACGAGGGCGCGCTGGTGGCCTCCCAGCCGCACGGCGCCCGGTCCTGGTTCCCCTGCAACGACCGCCCCGACGACAAGGCCGTGTACCGGATCGCGGTGACGGCGCCCACGCCGTACACGGTGATTGCGAACGGCACGCTCACCTCGCGCACGATGAGCGCCTCCACGACGACCTGGGTGTACGAGCAGTCCGCCCCGATGGCCACGTATCTCGCGACCGTGCAGATCGGGCCCTACGAACTGGTCGACGTCCCGCACGCGGGAGCCGTGCCGCAGCCCGCCGCCGTGCCGCGTTCGCTCCTCGGGCGCTTCGGGCGCGACTTCGCGCGCCAGCCGCAGATGATGACCGTCTTCCAGGACCTGTTCGGGCCCTACCCCTTCGACGACTACGCGGTCGTGATCGTCGACGAGGAACTGGACGTGCCGGTCGAGGCCCAGGGCCTGTCCATCTTCGGCGCGAACCACGTCGACGGGCGGCGCGGCAGCGAACGCCTGGTGGCGCACGAACTGGCCCACCAGTGGTTCGGCAACAGCCTCACGGTCGCCGACTGGCGGCACATCTGGCTCAACGAGGGCTTCGCGAAGTACGCCGAGTGGCTGTGGTCCGAGATGTCGGGCGGCCCCTCCGCGTCGGCGATGGCCGCGAAGTCCCGGGCGCGCCTGGCGCTGCTGCGGCAGGACGTCCGCATCGCCGACCCCGGTCTGCGGCGGCTGTTCGACGACCGGGTCTACGAACGCGGTGCGCTGACGCTGCACGCGCTGCGCATGGAGATCGGGCACGCGGCCTTCGTGGGGCTGCTGCGGCAGTGGACGTCGACGCACCGGCACGGTGTGGTCACGACGGAGGAGTTCATCGCGCTGGCCCGCGAGCACTCACCGCGCCCGCTGGACAAGCTGTTCACGACGTGGCTGTACGAGCCGAAGCTGCCGCCGCTGCCGCGGCAGCGCTGAGCCGGCCGCTCGGCGGCGCGGGTGTCGGGGCCCGGCCCCTCAGCCCTCCGCGCGCCGGTCCTTCGCGCGGGCCGCGCGCCATTCGGTGAGGACCGCGTCGATGTCGAACGGCTTGCGCCCCAGCGGCGGACCCGGCGGCGGACGGAGAATCGCGGCGGTGATCTTCTCGTTGATCCCGGTCAGGATGCGCCGGACCTCGGACTCCGTCGTGGCGCGGTCCACCGCGTCCCGGGCGTCCTCCGCCTCCTTGCGCAGCGCCAGTGTCGGCGGCAGGACGGAGACGCCCTCACGGTGCATCTTGCTCTTGACCCACCACAGTTCGTCGTACGGCGCCTTGTCGTCCGGCAGCGGCTTCCCGAAGCCGGGCAGTGAGGTGAAGTCACCCCGTTCCGTCGCGTCGCGGATCTGCTTGTCCACCCACGACTCGAAACTGACGCCCGGGGGCTTTCGTTCGGTCACGTCCCGACCTCCCGTCTCGGTCCCTCCATCGTAGGCGGGCCGGGAAAACGAAGGGGGGTGGCCGTGGTCCGGCCACCCCCGCCCCCGGCGGCGTCAGCAGTTGCCGGCAGCCGCCCGTCCCGCGAACCGGTCCGCCAGCCAATTGGCCGCCGGAATCGCCTCGGTGATCACTCCGGTGACGTGCTCGCCGAGCACGATCGTCCGCCACTTCACGTTCGCGCCCTTCGCGCACCAATCCTTGCGCAGCTGCGCCCCCTGGCCGTAGGGGATCAGCTCGTCGGCCAGCGCGTGGTACAGGTACACGGGATGGCCGGGGCGGCGCGAGCCGAGGTCGGACTCGTGCAGCCGCTTCTGCCACTGCGGGGTCTCCAGCGGATTGCGCACCGTCATCTCGGAGATCTTCTTGAAGGATCCGACGGTGGTGTCGAGGGCCACGCAGTTGTTGCTCAGGAACGAGATGAGCGCCCTGCCCGCCGGGTTCAGATACGAGTCCAGTTTCAGCTCGGGGAAGGCCGCGTCCTGGCCGGCCGCCGCCATGAACAGCAGCCCCGATCCGTAGGAGCCGTCGTGTACGGGGGCGAGCCCGGTCAGCCGGGCGGGTACGCCGCCGGTCACCGTGCCCCTGACCTTCAGTTCCGGGGCGTACGAGCCGTGCAGTTCGGCCGCCCAGCTCGACGCCTGTCCGCCCTGCGAGTAGCCCATGATCCCGACGGGGGAGTCGGCGGAGAGGCCGGCCTCCGGCAGCGCGATCGCGGCGCGGGCCGCGTCCAGCACGGCGTGGCCGGCCGAGCGGCCCACCGTGTAGGTGTGCTCGCCCGGGGTGCCGAGCCCTTCGTAGTCGGTGACCGCGACGGCCCAGCCGCGCAGGGTCAGCTGCTGGATCAGATTGGCCTCGACGGTCGTGCCGGTGGGGAATCCGGCGCTCGGTGCGCAGCTGTCGGCGAGGCCGACGGTGCCCACCGCGTAGGTGACCAGAGGACGCGGGCCGGCGCGGCCGTCCTGGGGGACGATCACCGTGCCGGAGACGGTGTTCGGGGCGCCGTCGGCGGTGGTGGAGCGGTAGGTGATCCGCCAGGCCTTGGTCGCGGTGGGCTGTCCGGGCAGGGGATGGAAAGCGCTCGGCGCCGAGCCGACGATGTCGCCGGGGCCTGCGGCCGACGTGTCGTCCGCGGACGCTGTGGGGGTGGCTGCCGAGAGGGCGAGTGCGGCCATGACGGCCAGCACCCGGGTGGGTACACGCATTGCGGCTCTCCCAACGGTCCAGTGATGCTGGGCAGTTGACGGAAAGGTAGTGACCCGTGAGTAAGTTCCGTCCTGACCGGGCAGCTCAGCTTCACTGACTTCGGGTCAACTCGCGTCGGCCGACCCGTCGTGATCAACGACGTCGGCCTGTCCGCGGTACGCCCCCGGTGTCGTCCCCGTCCACCGGCGGAACGCCCGGTGGAAGGAGGTGTCCTCGGAGAAACCGAGGCGGGCCGCGAGTTCCGCGATCGGCTCGTTCCCCTCGGCGAGACCGGCGATCGCCGCGTCCCGCCGCACCGCGTCCTTCAGTTGCCGGTAGGACGTCTCCTCCTGCTGAAGCCTTCGCCGCAGCGTCGCCGGGCTGACCGCGAGCCGGGCGGCGGTCTCGTCCAGCGAGGGGAGCCTCGGGGAGGCCCGCAGCGAGCGGGCGAGCGCGCGGCGCACCTGCTCGCCGACGGTCGCCGCGTACTCCCGCCGGCTCAGCAGCTCGAACGGCGAGGCCCGCAGCATCTTCTCCAGCGCCGGCTCGTCCCGCAGCAGCGGCGATGCCAGCCAGTGGGCGGAGAAGACGGCCGTGGTCACCGGCTCCCCGTAGCGGACGGGGCAGCCGAAGAGGTACGGGTACTCGTCGTGGTGCGGCGGCGGGGGGTAGCCGAACCCGGCCCGCAGCAGCGGGATGCGGCGGCCGATGAACCAGCTGCACAGGCGGTGCCAGATGACCACCAGACACTCGGCGAGGAAGCGGTCCTCGTCCCGGCCGAGGTCGTTGCGCACCACGAACACCGCCTCGTCGCCGTCCCGGGTGAGGGCGAGGTCGGGGCCGCCGGGGAACAGCCCGTAGAAGGCGGCACCGCGCTCGATCGCCGCGCCCAGATCACGGCAGCCCAGCGTGGCGTGGCACATCATCGCGAAGGTGCCCGGGCGGCTCGGCGACGGGCCGAGACCGAGGAACTCGTCGTGGGTCGCCCGGTACAGCGCCCGGAACAGCAGGCCGAACTGGTCGGCGGTGACGCGGGCCCGGTCGTCGCTCAGCAGCAGCGGGGGGATGCCGGCGGTCTGGAGCAGCGGGACGGTGTCGAGGCCGTGACGCTCCGCCCCACGCAGCACGGCCCGCACATGGTGCACGGTGATCGTCCGCTTCCCCATGGTCATCGACGGTAGCGGGGTTGAGCGGTGGGGTCAGCGGGCGTGACGGTTTCCGTCATGCCACCGGCGGTGGCCACGTCCTTACGTTCGGTGCATGACAGGTGAAGAGCGGGAACGGCCCGGCACGCTCGCGGTGTTCGCCGAGTGGACCGCCGACCGGTACGCGGACCATCCGGCGCTGCGGTTCACCCGGGACGGCTCCTGGCACACGGTGTCCTACACCGGACTGCGCGACACCGTCCGGGCGGTCGGGCAGGGGCTGATGGGCCTCGGCGTGCGGGCCGGGGACCGGATCGCGGTCCTCGCCGAGACCCGGCCGGAGTGGACGTACGCGCACCTCGCCTCCCTGGCGGCCGGTGCGGTCGTGGTGCCCGTCTACCCGACGGCCGGGGCCGAAGAGCTGCGCTGGGTGCTGGGCGACTCCGGTGCGTCGGTGGTGATCTGCGAGAACGCGGCGCAGGCGGACCGGGTGGAGTCGCTGCGGGACACGCTGCCCGCGGTGCGGCACCTGGTGCTGATGGACCCGCAGACCGGGTCGGAAACGCAGCGCGGGGCGGAGACGCGGCCGGTGGCGGGGGAGCGGCCCGGGGCGGGGACGCGAACGGCGGGGGAGCGGCCCGCGCTTCTCGCGCTGCCCGGACCCGCACCGCTGGAAGCGCTGCTCGCCCGCGCCCGCCGCGTGCGGCCGGACGACGAGGCCGGGATCGTCTACACCTCCGGCACCACCGGCCCGCCCAAGGGCTGCCGGCTGCTGCACGGCAACCTCGGCGCGATACAGGACGCGACGCTGCCGCTGGTCGACGGCGGCCCGGGCGACCGGACGTACCTCTACCTCCCGCTCGCGCATGTGCTCGCCCAGCTGACGCAGTTCAGCACGCTGATCTACGGCGGCGAGCTCTGCTACTTCGGCGGCCGCATCGAGAACGTCGTGGCCGAACTCGCCCAGGCCCAGCCCACTCATCTGCCCTCCGTGCCCCGGCTCTTCGAGAAGGTCCACGCCTCGGTGCTGGCGCTCGCCGGGGCGCGGGAGGGCGGTCGTGAGTGGCTGGAGGAGGCGGTACGGATCGGGCTGCTGGCGGCGGACGGCGTGCTGCCGCCCGAGCTGACGGACGCGTACAAGCAGGCCGACGAGCAGTTCTACGGCCTGGTGCGGGCGGCGTTCGGCGGCCGGCTGCGCTGGGGGCTCACCGGCGCGGCCCCGATCGCGACCGGGACCCTGGACCTGCTGCGGGCCTGCGGGATCGCCGTGTACGAGGGGTACGGGATGACCGAGTCCGGCGGGGTCATCTCGCTGAACCATCCGGGCGCGGAGCGCCGCGGGACGGTCGGGCGCCCGATTGCCGGCTGCGAGGTGCGCATCGCGGCCGACGGGGAGGTCCTGGCACGCGGGCCGATGGTCTTCCCGGGCTATCACGCGAACCCCGGGGCGAGCGCGGAGGTGCTCGACGACGAGGGCTGGCTGCACACCGGGGACCTGGGCTCGCTCGACCCGGACGGTTATCTGAGCATCACCGGGCGCAAGAAGGACCTGATCATCACGTCCGCCGGGAAGAACCTGGCTCCCGCGGAGGTGGAGCTCGCGATCGAGCGCTCGCCGTATGTGTCGCACGCCGTGATGGTGGGGGACCGTCGGCCCTATCCCGTGGCCCTGATCACGGTGGACCCGCTGGAGACCGGCGACGCGGATCCGGCAGCCGTCCGATCCCTGGTCCAGGAGGCGGTCGACGCGGCGAACGCGCAGGTGGCGCGGCCGGCCCGGATCCGGGCGTTCGCCGTGCTGGAGAAGGACTTCTCGATCGGGGACGGAGTGCTCACGCCCACCCTGAAGGTCCGCCGCCGTGCCGTGCTGGAGCGGTACGCCGACGTCATCGACGGGCTGTACGGCGACGGCTGAGGCGACCGGCGGACCCAAGGCAGGAGCCCTGCCCCGCACTGGACGTGCGGGGCAGGGCTCCTTGGTACTGCTAAGTCGTGCGCGATCGACGACCCATGGCTGATTAGGCCGGGGTCACGTTCTCCGCCTGCGGGCCCTTCGGACCCTGAGTGACGTCGAAGTTCACGACCTGGTTCTCCTCGAGGGAGCGGAAGCCAGACGCGTTGATCGCGGAGTAGTGGACGAAGACATCCGGGCCGCCGCCGTCCTGGGCGATGAAGCCGAAGCCCTTTTCAGCGTTGAACCACTTGACGGTTCCGGTAGCCATAAGCCCTCCTTGGGCCAAAGGGTTGCCCTGCTCCAGAACCTGCAAACAAGTCTGAAAACTACAAAAGCCTGCGGGTCACATGCTCCGCAGGCTCTGTACTGCAAGGGAAACCAAACTGCAACTTGCGTCGAGCCTAGCACGCAGGGTGTTCACAGCGGTAGAGGGAAAGATCACGTCACCCGGACGTTTGAAAAGATCTTGGTCTGCTGACGAATCGCAGCTCGGGAGGGGCGCGGGCGGCGTCCCCGTGGCCGCCAGGCGCGTGCCGCGCACGCCCCCGGCGCGTCGCGCCGGCCTCCACAGGTCTAGCCTCGCGATGTGGACAGTCTTGGAGAAAGCACAGCAGCCGACCACCGTCGCAGCCGCCCCCGTGTGGGGCACATCCAGTTCCTCAACTGTCTCCCTCTGTACTGGGGGCTGGCGCGCACCGGAACCCTCCTCGATCTCGAGCTGTCGAAGGACACCCCGGAGAAGCTCAGCGAGCAGCTGGTGCGCGGTGATCTGGACATCGCGCCCGTCACCCTCGTGGAATTCCTGCGCAACGCGGACCGGCTCGTCGCCTTTCCGGACCTCGCGGTCGGCTGTGACGGACCGGTCATGTCCTGTGTGATCGTGTCGCAGGTGCCGCTGGAGAAGCTCTCCGGGGCGCGGGTCGCGCTGGGTTCCACCTCCCGCACCTCCGTACGCCTGGCGCAGCTGCTGCTGGCCGAGCAGTACCAGGTCACTCCGGACTACTACACATGCCCGCCCGACCTCGGCCAGATGATGCTGGAGGCCGAGGCCGCCGTGCTGATCGGGGACGCCGCGCTGCGCGCCTCGCTGCACGACGCGCCGCGGCTCGGCCTCCAGGTCCACGACCTGGGGAAGATGTGGAAGGAGTGGACCGGGCTGCCGTTCGTCTTCGCGGTGTGGGCGGCGCGCAAGGACTATCTGGCCCGCGAGCCCGAGATGGTGCACGAGGTCCACGAGGCCTTCCTCGCCTCCCGCGATCTCTCCCTCCAGGAGGTCGCCAAGGTCTCCGAGCAGGCCGCACGCTGGGAGACCTTCGACGCGGAGCTGCTGGAGCGGTACTTCCGTACGCTCGACTTCCGCTTCGGCCCCGACCAGCTCGCCGGGGTACGCGAGTTCGCCCGCCGCACGGGGCCGGCCACCGGCTACCCGTCGGACGTGACGGTCGAACTGCTCGGCGCCCGATGACCGTCGGCCCGGGTGACCGCCGGGCCGTGTGATCGTCTCAGCGCGCGAGGTCCGTAGGGCGCGCGCTGATCCACGCCCGCAGGGCGCGCGCTGATCCACAGGGCGGGCCGATCCTCAGGACGTCGGGACGGGCGCCTGCATGTGCTTGCTGATCCACTCGATGGATCCGTCCCCCATGCCCTGCACATACGTCTTGGCGTTGTGCTCGCCGTCCTGGATGACCTGGAGGCGGGTCTTCACCGGGCCCTTGCCGTAGTCGCGCACGAACTTCTTCACCCGCGCGACCCCCGACTCCTTCGTGCCCACCTGGAACGCCAGATAGACCGCGTTGGCCCCGGTGTCCGGCCTCGCGCCGAGCGCCTCGGCGAGCTTCTCCGGGTTGTTGGCCTGCCGTTGGGGCTCATGGCCCGACCAGAGCGGGGAGTCCGGCACGGTGTCCGGGCCCGAGGCGATGACGGCCTTGAACCGGTCCGGCCGCTGGAGCACGGACTTCAGGCCCACGAACGCGCCCGATGACGAGCCCATGAACGCCCAGCCGTCGCGGCTGGTGAAGGTGCGGAAGTTGGCCTTCACGAAGTCGGGGACGTCCTCGGTCATCCAGGTGCCCATCTTCGGCTGCCCGGGTATGTCGCTGCCGTCGTAGTAGTTCTCCGCGTCCGGGTTCAGCACCGGCATCACCACGATGAAGGGAAGGCTCCTTCCCTCCTTCGACCACTTCGCGATGCTGCTCTGGAGCCCCAGGTCCGTGCCCATCCAGTAGTTGTTCGGATAGCCGTTGCCGCCGGGAAGGGCTATCAGGACGGGGAAGCCGCTGCTCGCGTACTTCTCGTCGAAGTACTGCTCGGGCGCCCACACCCAGACCTTGCCCGTGAAGCCGGACTTCCTGCCCTCCAGGGTGGTGACGCCTATCCGGGTGCCGTCGTCCAGCGTGTTCTGGGTGGTGAAGGAGGCCTTGGGGCCGGTCGGCAGCAGCGTCTTGGCGGCGGCCTCGGCTGCCGCCCCGCCTCCGGTCTGCGCGCCACCGCTGCCGGTGGGGGCCGTCACGGCCGGTCCGTCGAAGCTCACCGGTTCGCCCTCGTCGGAGCAGCCCGTGGCGAGCAGGACGGAGCCGAGGGCGGCGGCGGTCACGAGGGCGCGGGAGAGGCGATTCATGCAGGGAGCTCCGAGGGTTCCGGCGCAGTCGGCGGCGCGGGCGGGGCGCAGGCATCTTTTCGGACAAGCTGCGCGAACGGCGACCTGGGAGACGGCCGGTACCCGGGATCGGTTGGCCACCGGGCGCGGGCAATCCCCGTGATGCCGGACACGCCGGGGCCTACCCTGATGAGCAGCAGGGGCGGGCGGGACAGGCGTGGAACAACCGGGGGAGTACAGATGCAGCCGCTGGATCCGGGCGAGCCGCGGAGCATCGGTGCGTACCGGCTGCTCGGTCGGCTGGGGGCGGGCGGAATGGGCCGCGTCTACCTCGGGCGCAGTGCCGGCGGCCGCACCGTCGCGGTGAAGATCGTCCATCCGCACTTCGCGCTCGACGAGGAGTTCCGGGCCCGGTTCCGCCGCGAGGTCGACGCGGCACGGCGGGTCGGCGGCCAGTGGACGGCGCCCGTGCTCGACGCCGACCCGGAGGCGTCCGTGCCGTGGGTGGCGACCGGATATGTGGCCGGACCCCCGCTGTCCCAGGCGGTGACGGAACACGGCCCGCTGCCCGCCCACTCGGTACGGGTGCTGGGCGCGGGTCTCGCCGAGGCGCTGGCGGCCGTGCACGCGCTGGACCTGGTGCACCGCGACGTGAAGCCGTCCAACGTGCTCCTCACCCTCGACGGGCCACGGCTGATCGACTTCGGGATCGCCCGCGCCACCGAGGGCACCGCCTCCCTCACCTCCACCGGCGTCTCCGTCGGATCGCCGGGCTACATGTCGCCCGAGCAGATCCTCGGCAAGGGCATCACCGGGGCCGCCGACGTCTTCTCGCTGGGCGCGGTCCTCGCGTTCGCGGCGACGGGGACCGCTCCCTTCCCCGGCGACTCCTCGGCGGCGCTGCTCTACAAGGTGGTGCACGAGGAACCCGAACTGGCCGGTCTGGAGGGCGATCTGCGCGACCTGGTCGCCCAGTGCCTCGCCAAGGACCCCTCCGCGCGGCCGTCACCCGGCGAGATCGCGCGCCGGCTCGCGCCCGGCGGGGCCGCCGCGCTGGTCGCCGCCGGCTGGCTGCCGGGACCGCTGGTCGAGCAGGTGAGCCGGTCCGCGGTGACGCTGCTGAACCTGGAGCCGGCGGACCAGGCCGTGGCGGACGCCGCGTCGGGGCCGGTGGCCTTCAGCAGCCCCGCGATCGGGACGTTCGGACCGCCGGTCGACCCCGTCGGTCAGCTGCCCTCCCACCCCGGCGGTGCGGCGACGGGGCCGGCCGCGCCACCCGCCGGCCCTCCCGGGACACCGCCCGGCAGGCGCCGGGTGAGCTGCACCGTGACCCTGACGCTCGCCGCCGCGCTGGCCGCGGTGACGATCGGCGGCGGCTTCCTGTTGGACCTGTGGCCGGGCACCGGTGGCGGAGGGAACAACACCGACACCGGGGCCGAACCGCCGGGCTCCAGCGCCGCGTCCACCCCCGGCCCGTCCACTCCCCGCCCTTCCGCCTCGGCCTCTCAGGAGCCCGGGGACAAGGTGACGGCCGTACCGAAGGCCTTCATCGGCAGCTGGGAGGGTCCCTTCAAGGTCAGCCTCGCGGGAAGTGAACTGGAGGCGGGGACCTTCACCGTCGTCATCCGTGCGGGCAGGACGGGCGCGACGTTCGGCACGGTCAGCCAGTACGACGCGCTCGGCAACCTCTCCTGCGAGGACAACCTCGTCCTGCGCGGCGCGACGACCGCCGAGCTCGTCGCCGACGGCAGCTCCAGCGGTAAACCCGGCAACACCTGCACACCGGGCACCCACACGGTGAAGCTGCGCCTGGACGGGGACCGGGTCCAGTACACATCGCGCGAGCCGCGGGCGGGCGATCCGCGCGCCACGCTGGAGCGTACGGACTGACTCCGGGCACCGGCCGGAAGGCGCCCGAAGCGGCTGGCGTAGGCTGGAGCGGCCCGCAGATGCTCCGAAAAACCGCCGAAAGGTGACACCCGGTGACCGAGAAGGCCGACCTTCAGTCCGTGCTGGACCGTGCCGCTGAGGGCGGTCGGATCACGCCCGAGGAAGCGCTGGAGCTGTACCGCTCGGCCCCGCTGCACGCACTGGGAACGGCGGCCGACGCCGTCCGGCGGCGGCGCTATGCCGGTACCGAGCACATCGCGACGTACATCATCGAGCGCAACATCAACTACACCAACGTGTGTGTCACGGCCTGCAAGTTCTGCGCCTTCTACGCGCCGCCGAAGGACACCGCGAAGGGCTGGACCCGCGATCTCGACGACATCCTGCGGCGCTGCGCGGAGACGGTCGAACTGGGCGGCACCCAGATCATGTTCCAGGGCGGGCACCACCCGGACTTCGGCGTCGAGTACTACGAGGAGCACTTCTCGGCGATCAAGAAGGCGTACCCGCAGCTGGTCATCCACTCCCTCGGCGCCTCCGAGATCGAGCACATGGCCCGGATCTCCGGGGTCTCCGCGGAGGAGGCCATCCGCCGGATCCACGCCGCGGGCCTCGACTCGTTCGCGGGCGCCGGCGCCGAACTGCTCCCGGCCCGTCCGCGCCAGGCGATCGCCCCGCTGAAGGAGTCCGGCGAGCGCTGGCTGGAGATCATGGAGATCGCGCACGGCCTGGGCGTGGAATCGACCTCCACGATGCTCATGGGCACCGGCGAGACGAACGCCGAGCGGATCGAGCACCTGCGGATGATCCGCGACGTGCAGGACCGCACCGGCGGCTTCCGTGCCTTCATCCCGTACACGTACCAGCCGCAGAACAACAAGCTGAAGGGCCAGACGCAGGCCACGCTCTTCGAGTACCTGCGGATCATCGCCATCGCCCGTCTCTTCCTCGACAACGTCGCGCACATCCAGGGCTCCTGGCTCACCACCGGCAAGGAGGTCGGCCAGCTCACCCTGCACTACGGCGCGGACGACCTCGGCTCGGTGATGCTGGAGGAGAACGTCGTCTCCTCGGCCGGCGCCAAGCACCGCTCCAACCTGCACGAGATCATCGAGATGATCCGCACCGCCGACCGCGTCCCGGCGCAGCGCTCCACGACGTACGAGCACCTCGTCGTGCACGACGACCCGGCGAACGACCCGGTCGACGACCGCGTCGCCTCGCACATCTCCTCCACGGCGATCGAGGGCGGCACGGCCCACCCCGAGCTCAAGCTGCTGAGCGCCAACTGAGACCGCCTTGCTGACGATCCATGTGGCCGACGCCGTGTCGTTCGCCGGCCACAAGGACGTGCGGGCGGTCGTCGTCGACGCCGGGCTCATCGTGCAGATGGGTCCCTACGACGCGATGACCGCGGCGCGTCCCCAGGCGCGGGTGCGGACCTGGCCCGGGCTGCTGGTGCCGGGCCTGCGCCACCCCCAGGCGGTCGACCTGCTGGAGTCGGCCTACCACCCCGACCCGCGGGAGGCCGACGAGCTCGGCACCGAGCCGCTGACGGGGGACGCCCTGGCGGCCCTGGAACTGGACGACAAGCGCCTCGGCGGCAGCGCCCGCCGGGGGCTTCAGCGGATGCTCGGGCACGGCGTCACCGCCGTCACCGGTCCCTTCAGCCGGCCCCCCGTCCGCACCGCCGTGGCCCGCTCCGGACTGCGGGTCCGCGAGCCCGTGCCGGTCCGGGCGACGGAGGGCGTCACACTCGACCCGCTGCGGATCCTTCCGCTGAGCGCGCTGCTCGACGGGGAGCTCTCGGTCGGAGCGCCGGCAGACTTCGCCGTCTTCGACGTTCCCGTGGACGAGCCGCCCGCACAGGCGCTGCGCCTGCACGGCGCCGGGACGTGCGTGGCGACGGTCCTCGGCGGCCGGCTGGTGTACCGCCGCGCCTAGGTGTGCACC
Source organism: Streptomyces sp. NBC_00306 (assembly GCF_036169555.1). Classification (GTDB taxonomy): domain Bacteria; phylum Actinomycetota; class Actinomycetes; order Streptomycetales; family Streptomycetaceae; genus Streptomyces; species Streptomyces achmelvichensis. The sequence continues at coordinate 4,720,893 of NZ_CP108032.1, forward strand.
ACGGCTGCTTGAATGGGCTGCGTGATCCGAGCCTCCCTGGACAAGCAGCCGCACGAAGTCGCCTCGATGTTCGACGACGTGGCGGCGAACTACGACCTCACCAACGACGTCCTCTCGCTCGGCCAGGACCGGCGGTGGCGCAAGGAGGTCGCGAAGGCGGTGGACGCGCGTCCGGCGCAGAAGATCCTCGACCTCGCGGCCGGCACCGGCACCTCATCGCTGCCGTTCAGCGCGGCCGGTGCGTATGTCGTGCCCTGCGACTTCTCCCTCGGCATGCTCCGTGAGGGCAAGAAGCGCAACGCCTGGCTGCCGCTGACCGCGGGCGACGCGACGCGACTGCCGTTCCGCGACGGCGTCTTCGACGCGGTGACGATCTCCTTCGGGCTGCGCAACGTGCAGGAGACGGACACGGCCCTGCGCGAGATGTACCGGGTGACCCGGCCCGGCGGACGCATCGTGATCTGCGAGTTCTCGCACCCCACATGGGCCCCGTTCCGGACGGTCTACGAGGAGTACCTGATGCGGGCGCTGCCGCCGGTGGCGCGCGCGGTCTCCTCCAACCCCGACGCGTACGTCTACCTCGCCGAGTCCATCCAGTCCTGGCCGGACCAGCCCGAGCTGGCGGCGAAGCTCCAGCGCGCGGGCTGGGCGAAGGTCGCCTGGCGGAACCTGTCGGGCGGAATCGTGGCGCTGCACCGGGGCACCAAGCCGGCCTGAGCCGCACGCGCCGCGAGCGGCGGGAGCAACCGGCGAGAACGACGGGGGAGTTGACGGGAACCGTCCTGCGGGCAGGATGTGTCAGTTCACTCGCAGCCCCGTTCCCCACGGTCCCGGAGTCTCCATGGCCTCGTACTGTCCGCACTGCGGTTCCCCGTCCCCGGACGAGGCACGCTTCTGCATGAAATGCGGGCGTGAGCGGCTCCCGGCAGCCGAGACGGGCCCACCGCCCGTGCCCCCGGCCCTGCCGCCCGCTCCCACCGCGCTGCCCGCTCCCGCGCTTCCGGCTCCTCCCGCCGGGCCCTCGCCCGTCGGGCAGTTCGCCGGCCGGGTCCTGCGCGGCGACTGGGCGCGGCCCGCGCAGGCCGCGCTCTTCCCGGCCGGGCTGCTGCTCGTCCTGGCCGTGGCCCTCGCGTTCCCTTCGTACGGACAGGACGACGAGGTCGTCGTCGGCTGGGTCGCACGGCTGCGGATCGCGCTCGCGATGCTGCTCCAGGGGGTCGGCGGCGGGTTCGGGATCAAGGCCGCCGAAGGAGGATCGCCCTTCGGAGAGGACTTCGGATCGGATTCCGGCTCCGACTCCGGCTTCGGATCGGATTCCGGGTCCGGTTTCGGTGACGCTTTCGGCTCGTCCGACGCCATGGGCAGCGCCTCGCTCTCCCTGGTGCCGCTCACCGTGACGCTGCTCTTCGTCGCCGCGCTCTACCTGGGCGCCCGGATGCTGCGTACGCGCGGTGCCGGACTGGAGGCGGCCGTACGGCTCTCGCTCGTGGTCACCGCGGCGGTGCTCGTCCTCGGACTGTTCGCCCAGCCCGACATCGACGGCGTCGAGGTCTCCTCGTCGCCGCTGCTCGCGATGCTCGGAGCGCTGGCGATCTCGCTCGTCGTGAGCTGCGCCGTCCTCCAGCGCGACCACCTCGCCTCCTGGCTGGGCATGCGCCCCGCCGCCGCCTCGGCGGTCCGCGCCCTCGGCACGGCGGTGCGGGCGCTCGGCGCGGTGATCGCGCTCTGCTCGGTGGTGGGCTACATCGTGTACGCGGTGCAGGACGACGTGGACGGCACGGCCCTGCTGGGCGCGCTGCCCTTCCTGCCCAACATCGGGTTCGCGGTGCTCGGACTGAGCTGGGGCGTACCGCTGGAGTACGACGTCCAGGGGGAGGCCGGCGGCTTCGGATCGAGCTCGGAGAGCGGCGCCTTCGGGCTGTCGGAGATCGGCGACCTGTGGGGCAACGGCGCGGTCGCCGGGGCCCTGACGCTCGGTGTGGTCTGTGCGCTGACCCTCGGCATCTGGACGGCCCTGCGCTCGCCGGACCGCCGTGAGCATCTGCTGACCGGCGGCTTCCTGCTCGGCCTGTTCCTGCTGTTCCTGGGGTTCACCGGGCTCGCGGCGGACGTCTCGGGCGGCGTGGGCGGCTTCGGCGGCCAGGGCCGTTCGGAGGTGGCCCCGAGCGTTCCGGACGCGCTCCTGTTCGGTCTGCTGTGGGTGGGCGGTGCGGTGCTTCTGGCTCCCTACGCGGTGAAACTGACGGGGCGGCAGCCGGCCGTTCCGCCGTACGCGTCGGCGCCGCCGGCCTACCCGCCGCCCCCCATGACGCCGGGCCCGGCGGGTGCCACCGTCGCGGGCGCCTGGCCGGTGGCCGGCGCACCGGGCCAGGGGGGACCGGACGAGACCGACGGGCACGCGGTCGGCGCCGACGCGGGTCCGCCGCCGACCTCGGGCCACGATCTGCCGGCCACCGGGGACGCCCCGGCGGGACAGCCGCGTCCGGCGGCCCCGGACAACGCGGCGGCCCCGGGCGCATCCGCAGCCCCGGCCGCACCAGCGGTCCCGCCCGCTGCCCCCGCTGTTCCGCCCGCGGGCGACGCGGCAGGCGCTCCCGCCGGTCCGCCGATGCCCGGAACTCCGGGGGCACCGGCGGCTCCCGGTGCGCACGGGCCGGGCGCTCCCGTGCCGGTGTATGACGCCGAGACCTATGTGCCGGCCGGCTACGGACCCCACACTCCCCACACCTTCGACCTGGCCGCAGGGCACGCGGCGGTGCCCCCGCCGGGGAGCGACCAGGCCGCCGCCGCGCGCCGGCGCAAGGTGCTCGTCTGGACCGGCACCCTCGTCGCCGCGTTCGTCATCGGCGGCGGTGTCGCGGCCGGCGTGCTGTTCCTGCAGAAGGACGACGGCGGTTCCGACCGTGCGTCGGACAAGCCCGCCGCCTCGCCTTCGCAGGCGCCCTCGGCGCCCGCGTCCCCCTCGCCCTCCCCGGCTCCGTCGCAGGAGCCCACCGCGGGGCCGGGTGCCAGTACGCCGCCCGGCGCGAACGCGACTCCCTCGCAGCCGTCCGACGGCGCACTGCCCGCCGGCTTCGTCCTCAAGAACGACCCCGCCGGATTCACCGTCGCCGTCATGGACGGCTGGCAGCGGCGGCAGACCGGCAGCCAGATCTTCTACGAGGCTCCCACAGGGGGCTCGTACCTCCAGATCGGCGTCATCAAGAACGCGCCGATGTCGTCCTACGAAAACTTCGTCGACCTGGAGAGCAAGCGCCAGGCGCTCCCCGAGGTCCGCTACCAGCGTCTGCAACTGGTCCGGAACACCTACCAGGGACGCCCCGGCGCGCTGTGGGAGTTCACCAACATCCCCGATCCGGAGAAGAGCACCGTGCTGCGCCATGTCATCGACCAGGCCTTCGTGGCGGCCGACGGCACGGAGTACGCGATCCTCGCCGGTGACCGGGCGGACCTGTGGGACACCGAGAACGACGTGGTCTTCTCGACCGCCCTCAGCAGCTTCAAGCCGAGCTAGCCGGACCGCCCCGCGCACCGGCCGAACTCCCGGCCGCGCACCGGCCGAACGAGCCCGACCGCCCCGGGGCTCGGTCCGGACCGCCGGAACCGGCGGGCCGGGACCGGCGGGCCGGGACCGGTCCCGGCCCGCCGGATCAGGCCTCTGCCAGGTCCAGCCGGAAGCAGCACCCCTGCCGCTTCGACACCGGGGCCGTGAACGTCTCCGACAAGTGCATCCCGAGCCGCTCGGTCACCGCGATCGAGCGCTTGTTGGCGGCGTCGACCATGGCCACGACCTGGCCGACCCCCGCCGCCCGTACCCGCTCCAGCGTGGTGCGGGCGGCGGCCGTCACATAGCCCTTGCCCCATGCCCGCCGTGCCAGCCGCCAGCCGATCTCGATCTCGCCGACCGGTCCGAAGTGCGTGTGCGGCCAGGGCTGCGCGCCCGTGAAACCGATGACCTCGCCCTGCTCGTCGAGCATCGTCCAGAAGCAGAAGCCGCGCTCCGCGTCATGCCGGCGCTGGCGTGCGGTGAGCTCCTCGTACACCGACAACTCGGCCGCCCTGCCGCCCTGGAACTCCATGACGTCCGGGTCGGCGAAGACCCGGTGCCAGGCGACGGCGTCCTCGTCGGTGGGCACGCGGAGCTGTACGGCGGGGAGGAGCCTGCTCATGGGGGAGCCCTTCGGTCGCTGATCTGTACGCCCCCATAGACTGCACATGTCCAGTGCCATCCGGTACGCAATATCGAGTCTTCGGGAGAACCCGCCGTGACCGAGTCGCTCGCCAAGAACACGGCGCACAGCGCGGATGTGATCGTTGTCGGGGCAGGCCCGGCCGGCTCCACGACCGCCTACCACCTCGCCAAGTCGGGCCTGGACGTTCTGCTGCTGGAGAAGACCGCGTTCCCGCGCGAGAAGGTCTGCGGCGACGGGTTGACCCCGCGCGCCACCAAGCAGCTGGTGGGCATGGGCATCGACATCTCCGAAGAGGCCGGCTGGCTGCGCAACAAGGGCCTGCGGATCATCGGCGGCGGAGTGCGGCTCCAGCTCGACTGGCCGGAACTCGCCTCGTTCCCGGACTACGGACTCGTCCGCAAGCGCGACGACTTCGACGAGCAGCTGGCCCGCCAGGCGCAGAAGGCGGGCGCACGGCTTCACGAGCGCTGCAACGTGGGCGCCCCGATCATCGACGAGCGGACCGGCCGGATCACCGGCGTGGAGGCCAAGCTCGGCGAGGAGAAGACCCCGGTCACCTTCCACGCCCCGCTGGTCGTCGCCGCCGACGGCAACTCCTCCCGCATCTCCCTCGCCATGGGTCTGCACCGCCGGGACGACCGCCCGATGGGCGTGGCCGTGCGCACGTACTTCACGAGCCCCCGCCACGACGACGACTACCTGGAGTCCTGGCTGGAGCTGTGGGACCGCCGCGGCCCGGGCGAGGACCGGCTGCTGCCGGGCTACGGCTGGATCTTCGGCATGGGCGACGGCACCTCCAACGTCGGCCTCGGTGTCCTCAACACCTCGGCGGCGTTCAAGGAGCTGGACTGGCGCGAGGTGCTGAAGGCCTGGTGCGCCTCGATGCCGGAGGACTGGGGCTACACCGAGGAGAACATGACGGGCCCGATCCGCGGCGCCGCGCTCCCGATGGCCTTCAACCGCCAGCCGCACTACACCAAGGGCCTGCTGCTCGTCGGTGACGCGGGCGGCCTGGTCAACCCGTTCAACGGCGAGGGCATCGCGTACGCCATGGAGTCCGGGGAGATCGCGGCCGACGTGATCGTCCAGGCGCACTCCCGCCGGACCCCCGCCCAGCGCGAGCTGGCGCTGCACCGCTACCCGAAGGTCCTCAAGGACACCTACGGCGGCTACTACACGCTGGGCCGCGCCTTCGTGAAGCTGATCGGCAACCCGAAGGTGATGAAGATCGCGACCCAGCGCGGCCTTTCCCACCCGATGCTGATGCGGTTCACGCTGAAGATGCTGGCCAACCTCACCGACCCGACGGGCGGGGACGCGATGGACCGGATCATCAACGGCCTCTCCAAGGTGGCTCCGAAGGCCTGATCGTTCACGGCCGGGGCGCTCGGCAGGCGGCCGAGCGCCCCGGCCGTCGACCGTCAGGCGTTGACGATCTTCACCGCGTCACTGCCACGCCTCGTCGATCGCCCCGCGGTGGCCGCGGGTCCGCGCCGACGGACCGGCCGACCGGGCGCCGCGCTCCGAGGTGCTGCCGCACGGCGCCGTGGGCGCCCTGCTCACCGCGCTGGGCCCGAACTGGCGCCGGCAACCGCCCACTTTGCGCCTTTTGTCATCGTCCACGCTGGACATGGTCCGGACCGGGATGGCGGTGCCGCACGGCCTGACCCCTCTGGGACGGGCCCTGCTGGGCGCCTGAGGGCCGGAGACGGGATCGCCGAAGGGCCGCGGCTCCGGCGGGAGCCACGGCCCTTCAGAAGGCTGCTGCAGGTGTCAGAGAACCCGGACCGCACCGCTCGCCGGGTAGCCCGACAGGTCCTGGATGACGACGCCCTTGCTGGGGTTGGCCGCGTCGAGGTACTGGCCGTCGCCGATGTAGACGCCGGTGTGGTACGCGCTGCCGGCGCCACCCCAGTACAGGATGTCGCCGACCTGGAGGTTGCTGGTGCCCACCTGGGTGCCCGCCAGCGACTGGTCCTGCGAGACGCGGGGGAGGTCGACGCCGACCTGCCGGAACGCGGCCTGGACGAGGCTGGAGCAGTCCCACGAGTTGGGGCCGGTGGCGCCCATGACGTAGGCGTCGCCGAGCTGGGCCTTGAGGAAGGCAACCACGGTCGCGGCGGAGCCGGTCGCGTTCGAGCTGTTGCTGCTGTACGCCGCGAGCGTGGAACGCTCGCTGGTACGGGAGGCGCGCTCCTGGGAAGCGGCCTCGGCACGCTGCTTCGCCTCGGCCTTCTCGGCCTCGGCCTTGCGGACCGCCTCGGCCTTGGCCTTCTTGGCGGCCTGTGCGGCCTTCGTGGCGGCGGCGTCCTCCTGTGCCTGCAACTCCTGGTCGAGAGCGACCTGCTGGGTCGCCTCGGCGGACTGCGCGACGGCTTGGGAGAGACCGGCGGTGAGCGTGGGCATCTCAATGGTCTCGGTGACCGGGTCGGCGTTGGCCGGTCCGGCGGCTCCGGCCACTGCGATCGTGCTGAGGACGCCACCGGCAACTCCGGCCCGGAGCGCCATCGTCGAGGCGCTGCGCCGGCGGGGCTTCCGGTGGCTGGGTATGTGAGCGGTGTGGGACATGGGACAACCGCTATCAGGGGGAGCCGGTTCCCTTCAAGAAACGTGTGTTGCGCCACAGTTACGACCGGAACCTTTCAATCCGCTCCCGTCGGCGCCTTATTGACGCCCTAACGGGCAAACCGGGCATGCGTGATCACAGCTGTGATCATGGGCTTTCCGTAAAAGGTCCGAATTGCCTGGCGCCTACCATCGCTTCACACCGATGGCCAAGCCCGCTTTTGTTGAGAGTTTGAGCGAGTGGCGCAGGTCACAGAAAGGTCACCTCTCGGGGCCCCGGAAGTTCGTGAACGCGTGCACGCGTCCACCTTCGTCCGCGGAGGCGCTCGCCCGGGTGACGAGACGTCCTCTATCACCCGATGCGGTCCATCGCCAATTTGCCCGAACGGGCTCCGCCTTGCTATGCCCGCACCCCTTCCACCAGCGGTAACGCATGCGGATGTCACTTCTCGTGACCGCTCGGGCGCTTCGCGTATGAAGATCACCGCTCATCCGGCTTCATGATCCTTCGCCGGGTGGTGGAGATCACAAAGGCGTTGTCGCACCCCGTGTCGCAGATCACAGACCGGCAGGCATAGGATGCGGGGCAGTCGGGCTTGTGAACTGCCTCACATACACGCGATCTTCGAGGCGGCGAGACGAATGCCCGGTGCGGTCCAACGGTCAAGGACGACTGGAAGGAGCGAGGAGGGTGAATGCTTACGCGCCCATCCTTGTGCTCGGCGCCCTCGGGGCAGGGTTTGCGATCTTCTCCGTGGTCATGGCCACGCTTATCGGCCCGAAGCGCTACAACAGGGCGAAACAAGAGGCGTACGAGTGCGGCATCGAACCCACTCCCACGCCGGCCGGCGGCGGCCGCTTTCCCATCAAGTACTACCTGACGGCGATGCTCTTCATCGTCTTCGACATCGAGATCGTCTTCCTCTACCCCTGGGCGGTCACCTTCGACGCCCTGGGGCTTTTCGGGCTCGTGGAGATGCTGCTCTTCGTGCTCACCGTCTTCGTCGCCTATGCGTATGTGTGGCGGCGCGGCGGCCTGGAATGGGACTGAGGGGCTGAGGGGCACCAATGGGACTCGAAGAGAAACTGCCGAGCGGTTTCCTGCTGACCACCGTCGAACAGGCCTCGGGCTGGGTGCGCAAGTCATCCGTCTTCCCGGCCACGTTCGGTCTGGCCTGCTGCGCCATCGAGATGATGACGACCGGTGCCGGACGGTACGACCTGGCCCGGTTCGGCATGGAGGTCTTCCGCGGCTCGCCGCGCCAGGCCGACCTGATGATCGTGGCGGGCCGGGTGAGCCAGAAGATGGCGCCCGTCCTGCGGCAGGTCTACGACCAGATGCCCAACCCCAAGTGGGTCATCTCCATGGGCGTGTGCGCTTCGTCGGGCGGAATGTTCAACAACTACGCAATTGTGCAGGGCGTCGACCATGTCGTCCCTGTCGATATCTATTTGCCCGGGTGCCCGCCGCGTCCGGAGATGCTGATGGACGCCATTCTCAAGCTCCACCAGAAGATCCAGTCCTCCAAGCTCGGCGTGAACGCGGAGGAAGCGGCCCGCGAGGCGGAGGAAGCGGCGCTCAAGGCGCTTCCCCTGATCGAGATGAAGGGGCTGCTCCGGTGAGCGACGTACGCACGGCCGCCGTGCCGCAGATGACGAGCGAATCCGCACCCCCGAGCCGTACGGGCGGAGAAGCGATCCAGGGGGTGCAGCGATGACGGACCAGCCGAACCCCGAGAAGGAACTCAGCGAGCAGAACCTTCCCGGACAGCGTGGTGAGGGCGGCGAGGAGATCCGCGTCCAGCGCGGCATGTTCGGTGCCAACAACGGCGGCGACACCTCCGGCTACGGCGGCCTCGTCCGCTCCGTCCGGCTGCCCGGCCCGACGAACCGCCCCTACGGCGGCTACTTCGACGAGGTCGCCGACGAGCTCGAGGGCGCGCTGGAGGAACAGGGTCTCGTCCCCGAGAACGTCATCGAGAAGACGGTCGTCGACCGCGGGGAGCTCACCTTCCACGTCGCGCGCGAGCTGCTGACGCAGGTGGCCCGCACCCTGAGGGACGACCCGGCCCTGCGCTTCGAGCTCTGTACCGGTGTCAGCGGTGTCCACTATCCCGAGGACAAGGGCCGCGAGCTGCACGCGGTGTACCACCTGCGCTCGCTCACCCACGGCCGGCTGATCCGCCTCGAGGTCTCCGCCCCGGACAGCGACCCGCACGTGCCCTCCCTCGTCGCCGTCTATCCGACCAACGACTGGCACGAGCGCGAGACCTACGACTTCTTCGGGCTCGTCTTCGACGGCCACCCCGCCCTCACCCGGATCATGATGCCGGACGACTGGCAGGGCTACCCGCAGCGCAAGGACTATCCGCTCGGCGGCATCGCCGTCGAGTACAAAGGCGCCCAGATCCCGGCTCCTGACCAGCGGAGGTCGTACTCGTGAGTACATCGCACGCGTCCGCACGTGAGACCACCGAGGGGACTGTATATACAGTCACCGGCGGCGACTGGGACGAGGTCGTGCAGAGCGCGGCCAAGGCCGACGACGAGCGCATCGTCGTCAACATGGGCCCGCAGCACCCCTCGACCCACGGCGTGCTCCGGCTGATCCTGGAGATCGACGGCGAGACGGTCACCGAGGCCCGCTGCGGCATCGGGTATCTGCACACCGGCATCGAGAAGAACCTCGAGTACCGGACCTGGACGCAGGGCACCACCTTCGTCACGCGCATGGATTACCTGACGCCGTTCTTCAACGAGACGGCGTACTGCCTCGGCGTGGAGAAGCTGCTCGGCATCGAGGACCAGATCCCGGACCGCGCGACGGTCATCCGCGTCCTGCTGATGGAGCTGAACCGGCTCTCCTCGCACCTGGTGTGCATCGCCACCGGCGGTATGGAGCTCGGCGCCACCACGATCATGATCTACGGCTTCCGCGATCGTGAACTGATTCTCGACATCTACGAACTGATCACCGGCCTGCGGATGAACCACGCGTACATCCGCCCCGGAGGCCTCGCCCAGGACCTGCCGCCGGGCGCCGTGGACCAGCTCCGCGAGTTCGTGAAGACGATGAAGAAGAACCTGCCGGAGTACGACAAGCTCGCCACCGGCAACCCGATCTTCAAGGCCCGTATGCAGGACATCGGGTACCTCGACCTCACCGGCTGCATGGCGCTGGGCGCCACCGGACCGATCCTGCGCTCGGCGGGCCTCGCCCACGACCTGCGCAAGACCGACCCGTACTGCGGCTACGAGACGTACGACTTCGACGTCCCGACCGCCGACACCTGCGACTCCTACGGCCGCTTCCTCATCCGGCTGGAGGAGATGCGGCAGTCGCTGCGCATCGTCGAGCAGTGCCTGGACCGGCTGGAGCCGGGCCCGGTCATGGTCGCGGACAAGAAGATCGCCTGGCCCGCGCAGCTCGCGCTCGGGCCCGACGGACTCGGCAACTCCCTCGACCACATCAAGCAGATCATGGGCACCTCCATGGAGGCCCTGATCCACCACTTCAAGCTGGTGACCGAGGGCTTCCGGGTCCCCGCCGGTCAGGCGTACGCGGCTGTCGAGTCCCCCAAGGGCGAGCTCGGTGTCCATGTCGTCTCCGACGGCGGCACCCGCCCCTACCGGGTCCACTTCCGTGACCCGTCCTTCACCAACCTTCAGGCCATGGCGGCGATGTGCGAGGGCGGCCAGGTCGCCGACGTCATCGTCGCCGTCGCGTCCATCGACCCCGTGATGGGAGGCGTCGACCGGTGACCGCAAATCAAGAGGTGAGCCTGGGCATGCCCCAGCTCCCCGCCCCCGACTACCCGGCCGATGTACGCGCCAGGCTCGAAGCGGACGCGAAGGAGATCGTCGCCCGCTACCCCGACAGCCGGTCCGCCCTGCTGCCGCTGCTGCACCTGGTGCAGTCCGAGGAAGGCCATGTCACCCGTACCGGCGTGCGGTTCTGCTCCGAGGTGCTGGAGCTGACCACCGCCGAGGTCACCGCGGTGTCGACCTTCTACTCGATGTACCGGCGCAAGCCCTCCGGCGACTACCAGGTCGGGGTGTGCACCAACACGCTCTGCGCGGTGATGGGCGGCGACGCCATCTTCGACGACCTGAAGGAACACCTCGGGGTCGGCAACGGTGAGACCACCGCGGACGGCAAGGTCACCCTCGAACACATCGAGTGCAACGCGGCCTGCGACTTCGCCCCCGTGGTGATGGTCAACTGGGAGTTCTTCGACAACCAGACGCCCGAGTCCGCCCGCCGGCTCGTGGACGACCTGCGCGAAGGACGGCCCGTCGAGCCGACCCGCGGTGCGCCGCTGTGCACCTACAAGGAGACCGCGCGCATCCTCGCCGGCTTCCCCGACGAGCGCCCCGGCGCCGTCGAGGCCACCGGCGGCGCGGGTCCCGCCTCGCTGATCGGACTGCGCCTCGCCAAGGGCGAGACGACGGCAGCCCGGGTGGTCTCGCCGCGCGCCGAGTCCCGCCAGGACGCGCCCCAGCCCGGTTCCGAGCACCTCAGCTCGCACGACGCACCGCAGAAGACCTCGGACTCCGACCCGGAGCACCCGGCCGGCCCGGTGACCGAGGAGGGGGAGTGATGACCGTGTCCACCGAATTCGGGGGCAGCGCCCAGGGCGAGAGCAGCCCCGAGAAGCTGCTCGCGCCGGTGCTGTCCGCCTTCTGGGACGAGCCCGAGTCCTGGACGCTGGAGACCTACCGGCGTCACGACGGCTACCAGGGTCTGCGCAAGGCACTGGCCATGTCGCCCGACGACCTCATCGCCTACGTCAAGGACTCCGGTCTGCGCGGCCGCGGCGGCGCCGGCTTCCCCACCGGAATGAAGTGGCAGTTCATTCCGCAGGGCGACGGCAAGCCGCACTACCTCGTCGTCAACGCCGACGAGTCGGAGCCGGGCACCTGCAAGGACATCCCGCTCCTCTTCGCCAACCCGCACTCCCTCATCGAGGGCATCGTGATCGCCTGTTACGCGATCCGGTCGAACCATGCCTTCATCTATCTGCGCGGTGAGGTCGTCCCCGTACTGCGGCGGCTGCACGAAGCCGTCCGCGAGGCGTACGAAGCGGGCTTCCTCGGCACGGACATTCTCGGCAGCGGACTCGACCTCGAACTCACCGTGCACGCGGGCGCGGGCGCCTACATCTGCGGTGAGGAGACCGCGCTGCTGGACTCCCTGGAGGGCCGGCGCGGCCAGCCCCGGCTGCGGCCGCCCTTCCCCGCGGTCGCCGGTCTGTACGCCTGCCCCACTGTGGTGAACAACGTCGAGTCCATCGCCTCCGTTCCCGCGATCCTGAACAAGGGCAAGGACTGGTTCAAGTCGATGGGCAGCGAGAAGTCCCCGGGCTTCACGCTGTATTCGCTCAGCGGGCACGTCACGAGCCCCGGCCAGTACGAGGCCCCGCTCGGGATCACCCTGCGCCAGCTGCTCGACATGAGCGGCGGCATGCGGGCGGGCCACCGGCTCAAGTTCTGGACGCCGGGCGGCTCCTCCACCCCGATGTTCACCGACGAGCACCTCGACGTCCCGCTGGACTACGAGGGCGTCGGAGCGGCCGGCTCGATGCTCGGCACCAAGGCCCTCCAGTGCTTCGACGAGACCACCTGTGTCGTCAGGGCGGTGACCCGCTGGACCGAGTTCTACGCGCACGAGTCCTGCGGCAAGTGCACGCCGTGCCGTGAAGGCACCTACTGGCTGGTCCAGTTGCTGCGCGACATCGAGGCGGGCAAGGGCGAGATGGCCGACCTCGACAAGCTCAACGACATCGCCGACAACATCAACGGCAAGTCGTTCTGCGCGCTCGGCGACGGCGCCGCGTCCCCGATCTTCTCCTCGCTCAAGTACTTCCGCGAGGAGTACGAGCAGCACATCACCGGCAAGGGCTGCCCCTTCGACCCCGCCAGGTCGACCCTCTGGGCCGACCGGCACACCACTACGGAGGTGAACGCATGACGGTCACTACAAGCGCTCCCTCCGGGGGCGGGGAGGCGGCTGTGCCGCCCGAGGACCTCGTCTCGCTGACGATCGACGGCGTGGAGATCTCCGTCCCCAAGGGGACGCTGGTCATCCGCGCCGCCGAACTGCTCGGCATCGAGATCCCGCGGTTCTGCGACCACCCCCTGCTCGACCCGGCCGGTGCCTGCCGGCAGTGCATCGTCGAGGTCGAGGGCCAGCGCAAGCCGATGGCCTCCTGCACCATCACCTGCACCGACGGCATGGTCGTCAAGTCGCAGCTCACCTCGCCCGTCGCCGAGAAGGCGCAGAAGGGCGTGATGGAGCTGCTGCTGATCAACCATCCGCTCGACTGCCCGGTCTGCGACAAGGGCGGCGAGTGCCCGCTGCAGAACCAGGCGATGTCGCACGGCGGCGCCGAGTCCCGCTTCGAGGGAAAGAAGCGGACGTTCGAGAAGCCGGTGCCGATCTCCACCCAGGTGCTGCTGGACCGCGAGCGGTGCGTGCTCTGCGCGCGCTGCACCCGCTTCTCCAACCAGGTCGCCGGCGACCCGATGATCGAACTCCTGGAGCGCGGCGCGCTCCAGCAGGTCGGCACCGGTGAGGGCGACCCCTTCGAGTCGTACTTCTCCGGCAACACCATCCAGATCTGCCCGGTGGGCGCGCTGACCTCGGCGGCGTACCGATTCCGCTCCCGCCCCTTCGACCTGGTCTCCTCGCCGAGCGTGTGCGAGCACTGCTCGAGCGGCTGCGCGACGCGCACCGACCACCGGCGCGGCAAGGTCATGCGGCGGCTCGCGGCCGACGACCCCGAGGTCAACGAGGAGTGGATCTGCGACAAGGGGCGCTTCGGCTTCCGCTACGCGCAGCGCCACGACCGCCTGACCACCCCGCTCGTGCGCAACCCCGAGACCCGCGAGCTGGAAGCGGCGAGCTGGCCGGAGGCACTCGCGGCCGCGGCGGCCGGGCTGACCGCGGCGCGCGGCCGGGCCGGGATCCTGCTGGGCGGCCGGCTCACCGTCGAGGACTCCTACGCGTACGCCAAGTTCGCCCGGGTCGCCCTCGACACCAACGACGTCGACTTCCGTGCCCGGGTGCACTCCTCCGAGGAGGCCGACTTCCTGGCCGCCCGGGTCGCCGGCCGGGGCCGCGACCTGGACGGCAGCGGGCTCACCTACCGGACGCTGGAGAAGGCGCCCGCGGTCCTGCTCGTCGGGTTCGAGTCCGAGGAGGAGGCCGCCGGGGTCTTCCTGCGGCTGCGCAAGGCGCACCGCAAGCACGGCCAGCGCACCTTCGCGCTGGCCACCCACGCCACCCGCGGTCTGGAGAAGGCGGGCGGCGTCCTGCTGCCCGCGGCCCCCGGCACCGAGACCGAGTGGCTGGACGCGCTCAGCAGCAACGTCGGCCTGGAGGGCGACGGTTCGGCCGCGGCCGACGCGCTGCGCGCCGACGGCGCGGTGATCGTGGTGGGCGAGCGGCTCGCGGCCGTGCCCGGCGGACTCACCGCCGCCGTACGGGCGGCGACCGCGACCGGCGCCCAGCTGGTGTGGATCCCGCGCAGGGCGGGCGAGCGCGGCGCGGTCGAGGCGGGCGCGATCCCCTCGCTGCTGCCCGGCGGCCGCCCGGCCACCGACCCGCGGGCCCGCGAGGAGACCGCCGAGGTCTGGCGCGTACGCGAACTCCCGCACCGCTACGGCCGTGACACCGGCCAGATCGTCGAGGCCGCCGCCATCGGCGAACTGGGCGCGCTGGTCGTCGCGGGCGTCGAGGTCGCGGACCTGCCGGACCCGGCGCGCGCACGTGAGGCGCTCGACTCGGTCGGCTTCCTGGTCTCCCTGGAACTGCGGCCGAGCGAGGTCACCGAGCGGGCGGACGTGGTCTTCCCGGTCGCCGCCGTCGCCGAGAAGTCCGGCACCTTCCTCAACTGGGAAGGCAGGGCACGGCTGTTCGAGGCCGCGCTCAAGCCGGAACAGATGACGCGCCGGCTGGCGCCGTCCGACGCGCGGGTGCTGCACATGCTCGCCGACGAACTCGACGTCCCCTTCGGACTGCCCGACCTGAAGTCGGCCCGCAGGGAGCTGGACCGGCTCGGCTCGTGGGACGGCCCGCGGGCCACCGAACCGATGGAGTCCGCACAGTCGCTGCCCCGTGCCGGCGAGGGCGAGGCGGTACTGGCCGGACACCGGCTGCTGCTCGACCAGGGTCTGCTCCAGCAGGGCGACGAGGCGCTGGCGGGCACCCGCCACGCGGCGGTCGCCCGGCTCTCGGCGACGACCGCGGCCGAGACCGGCGTCAAGGACGGCGACGTCCTGTCCGTCTCGGGCCCGTCGGGTTCGGTCAGCTTCCCGCTCCAGGTGACGGCGATGCCGGACCGGGTGGTGTGGCTGCCGCTGAACTCCGCGGGCGGCGGCGTCACCTCGGACACCGGCGCCGTCCCCGGACAGCTGGTCCGCATCGGCCCGGCCGCGGCCCCGGCCGTCACCACTGAGGTACCGGAGGTGCGAGCGTGAGTGCCCTCGCTCATTTCGCGGAAGCCCAGCAGAGCGTTCTCGCCGCCGAGGATCTCTCGATGTTCGGGCGCGACCCGTGGTGGCTCGTCGTCATCAAGGCCGTGTTCTGCTTCGCCTTCCTGATGATCACCGTGCTGTTCTCCATCGTGTGGGAGCGCAAGGTGGTGGCCTGGATGCAGCTGCGCATCGGGCCCAACCGGCACGGCCCCTGGGGCATGCTCCAGTCGCTCGCCGACGGCATCAAGCTCATGCTCAAGGAAGACCTGATCGTCAAGCGCGCGGACAAGGTCGTCTACGTCCTCGCGCCGATCGTCGCCGCGATCCCGGCCTTCATGGCGATCGCCGTGATCCCGTTCGGCCCGTCCGGCAACGAGGTCTCGATCTTCGGCCACCGCACCACGATGCAGCTGACCGACCTGCCGATCGCGATGCTCTACATCCTCGCGGTCGCCTCGGTCGGCATCTACGGCATCGTGCTCGCGGGCTGGTCGTCCGGCTCCACGTATCCGCTCCTCGGCGGACTCCGCTCCTGCGCGCAGATGATCTCGTACGAGATCGCGATGGGCGCGGCGTTCGCCTCCGTCTTCCTCTACTCCGGGTCGATGTCGACCTCGGCGATCGTCGAGGCGCAGGCGGACCGCTGGTACATCATCCTGCTGCCGGTCTCCTTCATCATCTACGTGATCACGATGGTCGGTGAGACCAACCGGGCGCCGTTCGACATGCCCGAGTCCGAGGGCGACCTCGTCGGCGGCTTCAACACCGAGTACAGCTCGATCAAGTTCGCGATGTTCATGCTGGCCGAGTACGTCAACATGGTCACCGTCTCCGCCGTCTCGGTCACCCTCTTCCTGGGCGGCTGGCGGGCTCCCTACCCGATCTCCACGTTCTGGGAGGGCGCGAACCACGGCTGGTGGCCGATGCTCTGGTTCGTCATCAAGGTCCAACTGCTGTTGTTCTTCTTCATCTGGCTGCGCGGCACGCTTCCCCGTGTCCGCTACGACCAGCTGATGAAGCTCGGCTGGAAGGTCCTCATCCCCGTCTCGGTGGTCTGGCTGATGCTGGTCGCGACCGTGCGGGCGCTGCGGAACGAGAACTACGACTTCCAGCAGATCGTGCTCTACGTCGGCGGCGCGGTCATCGCCGTCCTGCTGCTCTCCTTCGTCTTCGACATCTTCCGAGGCAAGAAGGAGAAGGAGGCGGAGGCCCAGGCGGCGAAGGAAGCGCCCGCGGCCTTCGACCCGATGGCGGGCGGGTTCCCCGTACCGCCGCTGCCGGGACAGGAGTTGCCGCCGGTGCCGCGCAGGCGTCCGCGCCGGGAGCGCGAGCTGATTGTCAGTGGTGGACCCGATACTCAGGGTGACGGACCTCGTGACGGAAAGGAGGCTGACGGTGTCTGAGGGATCCGAGAACAAGTTCCAGAATCCGGTTGCCGGCTTCGGCGTGACCTTCAAGGCCATGTTCAAGAAGCGGCTGACCGAGCAGTACCCGGAGGAGCAGAAGGTCACGGCGCCGCGCTTCCACGGCCGGCACCAGCTCAACCGGCACCCGGACGGCCTCGAGAAGTGCATCGGGTGCGAGCTGTGCGCCTGGGCCTGTCCGGCGGACGCGATCTATGTGGAGGGCGCGGACAACACCGAGGAGGAGCGCTACTCCCCGGGCGAGAGGTACGGCCGCGTCTACCAGATCAACTACGCCCGCTGCATTCTCTGCGGGCTGTGCATCGAGGCCTGCCCGACCCGGGCGCTGACGATGACGAACGACTTCGAGCTGGCCGACAGCTCCCGCGAGGCGCTGATCTACACCAAGGAGCAGCTCCTCGCCGGACTCGAGGAGGGCATGGTCGACTCGCCCCACTCGATCTTCCCCGGCACGGACGAGCAGGACTACTACCGGGGTCTGGTCACCGAGGCCGCTCCCGGCACGGTCCAGCAGGTCGCCCTCTCCAAGCAGGAGAAGCCGCAGGAAGGCGCCTCCACCTTCGGTGACGGGGAACCGGCTTCGGGGAAGGTGGCCGGATCATGAACGCCCTCGCCGCCACCACCACCTCGACGGGTGAGGCCGTCCAGTTCTGGGTGCTCGGCACCGTCGCCGTGATCGGCGCCCTGTGCACGATCCTGATGCGGCGGGCCGTGCACAGTGCACTCTGCCTCGCCGGGACCATGATCGTCCTGGCGGTCTTCTACCTCGCCAACGGCGCCTACTTCCTCGGTGTCGTGCAGATCGTCGTCTACACGGGCGCGATCATGATGCTGTTCCTCTTCGTCGTCATGCTGGTAGGCGTCACCGCCGCCGATTCGCTCAAGGAGACGCTGAAGGGCCAGCGCTGGCTCGCCGCGGCCTGCGGACTCGGCTTCGGCATCCTGCTGATCGCCGGCATCGGCAACGCCTCGCTGAAGAACTTCAACGGACTCGGCGCGGCCAACAGCGTCCACGGCGGCAACGTCGAGGGACTCGCCGCCCTGATCTTCACCAAGTACGTCTTCGCCTTCGAGATCACCGGCGCGCTGCTGATCACCGCGACCGTCGGCGCGATGGTGCTCACCCACCGGGAGCGCACCGAGCGGGCCAAGACGCAGCGGGAGCTGTCCGAAGAGCGGGTCCGCGAGGGCAAGCACCTGCCCCCGCTGCCGGCTCCGGGTGTCTACGCCCGGCACAACGCCGTGGACATCGCCGGTCTGCTCCCGGACGGCACGCCGTCCGAGCTCACGGTCATGCAGACGCTGCGGCAGCGCGGCCAGATCCGCGACGTGTCGGACGAGGCGCTGGCGGACCTCAAGGCGCTGGAGCGGCGCTCGGAGGACCGGCTCGGCCGTGACCACGACGAGCACGAAGAGGAGGTCGCGAAGTGAATCCCGTCAATTACCTGTACCTCGCAGCGCTGTTGTTCACCATCGGCGCGGCCGGGGTGCTGATCCGGCGGAACGCGATCGTCGTCTTCATGTGCGTCGAGCTGATGCTCAACGCCTGCAACCTCGCGTTCGTCGCCTTCTCCCGTATGCACGGCAACCTCGACGGCCAGATCATCGCGTTCTTCACGATGGTCGTCGCCGCCGCGGAGGTCGTGGTCGGGCTCGCGATCATCGTGTCGCTGTTCCGTTCCCGTCACTCGGCCTCGGTCGACGACGCCAGCCTGATGAAGCTGTAAGGGGCCGCCGGCATGGAGAACCTGATTGGGCTGCTCATCGCGGCGCCACTGCTCGGAGCGGCGGTCCTGCTGTGCGGCGGGCGGCGGCTCGACCGCACGGGCCACTGGATCGGCACCGTGCTCGCCGGTGCGTCGTTCGTGCTGGGCGTGGTGCTGTTCACGAACATGCTGGGCAAGGGCGCCGATGAACGCACCCTGAACAGCACGCTGTTCACCTGGATCCCGGTCGAAAGCTTCCAGGCGGACGTCGCCTTCCAGCTCGACCAGCTGTCGATGACCTTCGTCCTGCTGATCAGCGGCGTCGGCACACTGATCCACATCTACTCCATCGGGTACATGGAGCACGACGAGCGGCGCCGCCGCTTCTTCGGCTATCTGAACCTGTTCCTCGCGGCCATGCTGCTGCTGGTCCTCGCCGACAACTACCTGCTGCTGTACGTCGGATGGGAGGGCGTCGGCCTCGCCTCGTACCTCCTCATCGGCTTCTGGCAGCACAAGCCCAGTGCGGCGACCGCGGCGAAGAAGGCCTTCCTCGTCAACCGCGTCGGCGACATGGGCCTGTCGATCGCGATCATGCTGATGTTCACCACCTTCGGGACCTTCGCCTTCGGGCCGGTCCTGGAGGCGACGGGTGAGACGAGCGAGGGCAAGCTGACGGCCATCGGCCTGATGCTGCTGCTGGCGGCCTGCGGCAAGTCCGCCCAGGTGCCGCTGCAGTCCTGGCTGGGGGACGCGATGGAGGGCCCGACCCCGGTCTCCGCCCTCATCCACGCGGCGACCATGGTGACCGCGGGTGTGTATCTGATCGTCCGCTCCGGCGCGATCTTCAACGCCGCACCCGACGCCCAGCTGGCCGTCGTGATCGTCGGTGCGGTCACGCTCCTGTTCGGTGCGATCGTCGGTTGCGCCAAGGACGACATCAAGAAGGCCCTCGCCGGCTCGACGATGTCGCAGATCGGCTACATGATCCTCGCGGCCGGTCTCGGCCCGATCGGATACGCCTTCGCGATCATGCACCTGGTGACGCACGGCTTCTTCAAGGCCGGTCTGTTCCTCGGCGCCGGTTCGGTCATGCACGGCATGAACGACGAGGTCGACATGCGCAGGTACGGCGGCCTGCGGAAGTACATGCCGGTCACCTTCGTCACCTTCGGGCTCGGCTATCTCGCGATCATCGGGATGCCGCCGTTCTCCGGGTTCTTCTCCAAGGACAAGATCATCGAGGCCGCCTTCGCGTACGACGACGGCATCCGCGGCTGGATCTTCGGCGGAATCGCCCTGCTGGGCGCCGGTATCACCGCGTTCTACATGACGCGCGTGATGATCATGACCTTCTTCGGTGAGAAGCGCTGGCAGCCCACAGAGTCCGACAGCGACTCCGCCGCGGGGTCGGGCCACGACCCGCATCCGCACGAGTCGCCGAGGTCGATGACGATCCCGATGATCGTGCTCGCCTTCGGGTCGGTCTTCGCCGGCGGGTTCTTCAGCATCGGCGACCGCTTCGTGAACTGGCTGGCTCCGGTCACCGAGTTCGAGCATCCGCACCCGGTGATCAGCGTGCCGGCGATCACGGCCTGCACCATCGCCATGCTGCTGATCGGCGTCGCCATCGCCTGGGCCATGTACGGACGCAAGCCGGTGCCGGTGGTTGCTCCGCGGGCCTCGCTGCTCACCCGGGCCGCCCGCCGCGACCTGTACCAGGACGACATCAACCACGTGGTCCTGGTCCGCGGCGGCGAACACCTCACCCGCTCCCTGGTCTACGTCGACCACACCCTGGTCGACGGCGTGGTGAACGGCACGGCCGCCTCGGTCGGCGGGCTCTCGGGCCGGCTGCGCAAACTGCAGAACGGCTACGCCCGCTCGTACGCCGTCTCGATGTTCGGAGGTACGGCGGTGCTGATCGCCGCGACCCTGCTGATGAGGGCGGTGTAACTGCTATGTCTTTCCCGCTCCTTACGGTGACGGCGGCACTTCCGGCAGTCGGTGCGATCGCCACCGCCGCGGTGCCCGCCGCGCGGCGGACCGCAGCGAAATGGCTGGCGCTGCTGTTCTCGCTCGCCACACTCGTACTCGCCGCGATCGTGCTCGTACGGTTCGAGCCCGGCGGTGACCGCTACCAGCTCACCGAGTCGCACGCCTGGATCAAGGACTTCGGCGTCCGGTACGAACTGGGCGTCGACGGCATCGGGGTGGCGCTGATCGCGCTGACCGCGCTGCTCATCCCGTTCGTCATCGGCGCCGGATGGAACGACGCCGAGCCCCAGGAGACCGGCAGCAAGCGCTGGCGGCCCACCCAGGGATTCTTCGCGCTGATCCTCATGGTCGAGGCGATGGTGATCCTCTCCTTCGAGGCCACCGACGTCTTCCTCTTCTACATCCTGTTCGAAGCCATGCTCATCCCGATGTACTTCCTCATCGGCGGCTTCGGCGACCGGGCCCACGCGGGCGGGGACGAGGCGGCGGCGACCCAGCGGTCGTACGCGGCCGTGAAGTTCCTCCTCTACAACCTGGTCGGCGGACTGATCATGCTGGCCGCGGTCATCGGTCTCTACGTCGTCGCGGGGAGCTTCTCGCTCTCCGAGATCGCGGAGGCCCGGGCCAGCGGTCAGCTGGAGATGGCGACCAACACCGAGCGGTGGCTGTTCCTCGGCTTCTTCTTCGCCTTCGCGATCAAGGCGCCGCTGTGGCCGCTGCACACCTGGCTGCCCAACGCGATGGGGGAGGCGACCGCTCCGGTCGCCGTGCTGATCACCGCGGTCGTCGACAAGGTCGGCACCTTCGCGATGCTCCGCTTCTGCCTCCAGCTCTTCCCCGAGGCCTCCAAGTGGGCCACGCCGGTGATCCTGGTGCTGGCGCTGATCAGCATCGTCTACGGCGCCCTGCTCGCGGTCGGCCAGCGCGACATCAAGCGACTGGTCGCCTACGCCTCGATCTCGCACTTCGGCTTCATCGTCCTGGGCATCTTCGCGATGACCTCCCAGGGCCAGTCGGGCGCGACGCTCTACATGGTCAACCACGGGATCTCGACCGCCGCGCTGATGCTGGTGGCCGGCTTCCTGATCACCCGCCGCGGCTCGCGGCTCATCGCGGACTACGGCGGAGTGCAGAAGGTCGCGCCGGTGCTCGCCGGCACCTTCCTGATCGGCGGCCTCGCGACCCTCTCGCTGCCCGGACTGGCTCCGTTCGTCAGTGAGTTCCTGGTCCTGGTCGGCACCTTCGCGCGCTATCCCGTGGCCGGCATCATCGCCACCTTCGGCATCGTGCTCGCCGCGCTCTACACCCTCGTCCTCTACCAGCGGACGATGACCGGGCCGGTGAAGGCCGAGGTGCGGAGCATGCCCGACCTCAAGGCCCGTGAGCTGGCGGTGGTGGCGCCGCTGATCGCGCTGCTGATCTTCCTCGGCGTCTTCCCGAAGCCGCTGACGGACATCGTGAATCCGGCGGTCGAGCACACGATGTCCGACGTCCAGGAGAAGGACCCCCAGCCCGAGGTGGAGGCGGCCAAGTGAGCGCTACAGCTGTCCACAGCCTGTGGACGACGGCGGCCGCGGCCGCACCGACGCCGCCGATCGACAAGATCCCGGCCCCTCACATCGAATACGCCCAGCTGGCACCGGTACTGATCGTCGTCGGCGCCGCCGTCCTCGGTGTGCTGGTGGAGGCGTTCGTACCGCGCAAGGCCCGGTACCACACCCAGCTGTTCCTGACCGTCGTCGCTCTCGCCGCCGCGTTCGCCGCGATCGTCGGGCTCGCCGCCGGGGGATACGGCACCACCAAGGCGCACATCGCCGCGATGGGCGCGATCGCCGTCGACGGTCCCGCGCTGTTCCTCCAGGGCACCATCCTGCTGGCGTCGATGGTCGCGGTGTTCACCTTCGCCGAGCGCCGGCTCGACCCGGAGGCGCACGGCAACCGCGTCGACTCGTTCGCAGCGCAGGCCGCATCGGTGCCCGGCAGCGACAGCGAAAAGGCCGCGGTCAAGGCCGGGTTCACCACCACCGAGGTCTTCCCGATCGCGCTGTTCGCGATCACCGGCATGCTGGTCTTCCCGGCCGCCAACGACCTGCTGACCCTCTTCATCGCGCTCGAGGTCTTCTCCCTCCCGCTGTATCTGCTGTGTGCGCTCGCCCGGCGCAAGCGGCTGATGTCGCAGGAGGCCGCGGTGAAGTACTTCCTGCTGGGCGCCTTCTCCTCCGCGTTCCTGCTCTTCGGCATCGCCCTGCTCTACGGGTACGCGGGCTCCGTCTCGTACGCCCGGATCGCGGAGGTCGTCGACGGCAGCGTCCGCACCATCGACCCGGCGCTCGCCGACACCATGGGCAACGACGCGCTGCTGCTCATCGGCGTCGCGATGATCCTGACGGGCCTGCT
Source organism: Streptomyces sp. NBC_00306 (assembly GCF_036169555.1). GTDB lineage: Bacteria > Actinomycetota > Actinomycetes > Streptomycetales > Streptomycetaceae > Streptomyces > Streptomyces achmelvichensis. Next base: position 4,743,654 of record NZ_CP108032.1, read on the forward strand.
GTTCAAGGTCGGCGCCGTCCCGTTCCACATGTGGACGCCGGACGTCTACCAGGGAGCGCCGACGCCCATCACCGGGTTCATGGCGGCGGCGACCAAGGTGGCCGCGTTCGGTGCGCTGCTGCGGCTGCTGTACGTGGTGCTGCCGGGGCTGCGCTGGGACTGGCGGCCGGTCATGTGGGCCATCGCCATCGTCACCATGCTGGGCGGCGCGATCGTGGCCATCACCCAGACCGACATCAAGCGGCTGCTGGCGTACTCCTCGATCGCGCACGCCGGCTTCATCCTGGCCGGTGTCATCGCGACGACGCCCGACGGCATCTCGTCCGTCCTGTTCTACCTGGCGGCCTATTCCTTCGTGACCATCGGCGCGTTCGCGGTGGTCACGCTGGTGCGGGACGCCGGCGGCGAGGCGACACACCTGTCCAAATGGGCGGGTCTGGGCCGTCGTTCACCACTCGTCGCGGCCGTGTTCGCCGTCTTCCTGCTGGCCTTCGCCGGCATTCCGCTGACGTCCGGCTTCTCGGGCAAGTTCGCGGTCTTCAAGGCGGCGGCGGAGGGCGGCGCGGGTGCGCTGGTCGTGGTCGGTGTGATCTCGTCCGCGATCGCCGCGTTCTTCTACATCCGGGTCATCGTGCTGATGTTCTTCAGCGAGCCGAAGGCGGACGGCCCGACGGTGGCCGTGCCGTCGGTGCTGACGACGACGGCCATCGCCGTCGGTGTCGCGGTGACGGTGGTGCTGGGTGTGGCCCCGCAGTACTTCCTCGACCTGGCGAACCAGGCCGGGGTGTTCGTGCGGTAGCCATGCGCCACATGGTCCACGAAGGGCCCGACTCCCTCGGGGGAGCCGGGCCCTTCGTCCGTGCCGTGCGGGGCACCTGTCGGCCGCGATTCGGGCCCGGGAGCCTCAGGCGCGGGCCGCGTAGGCCCTGACGTCCGCGTCCGGGTCGTGCACCGCCGTCGCCAGCGCCGCGCGGGCCTCCTCGGCGGCCGGATGACGGAGCAGGGCAAGCACCGCCGCCTTGCGGACATCCGCGGAGGCGTCGCCCAGCGCCTTGGCCAGCGCCGGAACCGCCGTACCGGAGGCCGCTCCGCCGAGCGAGGCCGCGGCTCCGGCGCGGACCTGCCAGGCAGGGTCGTCCAGCGCCTCTACGGCCGACTCCGCCACCTCCGCGGGGCAGCCCGTCGTGCCGAGCGACTGGAAGGCGGCCGCGCGCACGAGGACATCGGGGTCGCCCAGGAGCCGGGTGAGCGGGCCGAGGACGTCGGCCGGGGGAGCCGTCACCGCCGCAAGGCCCTTCGCCACGGTGACGCGGACCTCACGGGCCGGGTCGGCGGCGGCCGTCGTCAGCTCCCGGACGGCGTCCACGGAGACGAGCGCACGGACCGTCTCCACCCGGACGCCGAGGTCGGGATCGTCCAGGCCCGGGGCGAACAGGGCCGTGCTCCCCAGCCGCAGGGCGCGCAGCAGGTCGAGCGCCGCGGCCCGGACCACCGGGTCGGCCGAGGAGACGGCCGCGACCAGCGGGGTGCGCAGCGCCGGCTCCGGCGGCAGCGTCTCGACCAGTTCACGCAGCGACTCCGCGGCCACCGCCCGCACGCCCGGGTCGGCGTCCGCGAGCGCGGCGGCGAGCGCCGGTCCCGTGCCGTCGGGGGCGGTCTCCGTCAGTGTGGCCACCGCCGCCCGCCGTACCGCCGGATCCGGGTCCGCCAAGTAGGGTGCCAGAGCCGCCAGTTCGGGCTGATCGTCCGCGAGCGCCACGAGCTCCAGGATGCGCGGCGAGTCGGTCGCCGCGCGCTCCGGGGTGCTGGTGCTGGTGGGGGCGGCGATGCGCGAGCCGGTCGGGGCGGCCTCACGCGGTCCCGCCGTCGCCACCTGCTCCGGCGAGACCTCCCCGATATGGCGGGAGGCACCGCCGACCGGAGTGAACTCCTCGACCGGTACCAGATACGGCTCCACCGGCCGCGCCGTGAACTCCATCGCTCCCGACGGCGACTTGCGCAGATCCAGATGGTGCAGCCAGCCGCTGTCGTCGCGCTGCGGATGGTCCGTGCGCTCGTGGTAGAGACCCCAGCGGGACTCCGTACGGGCGAGCGAGGAGCGGGCCGCCATCTCCGCGCAGTCCCGGATGAAGCTCACCTCGGCGCAGCGCATCAGCTCGTGCGGCGTCGTGGCGCCCATCTCCGCGATCTCGCCGCGCATCCTCTCGAAGTGGTCCACGGCGAGTGACAGTCGGGCGCCGGACTTGGGCGGCGCGACATAGTCGTTCACGAACCGGCGGAGCTTGTACTCGACCTGCGGCTGCGGCGGGCCGTCGGGATTCCGCAGCGGCCCGTAGGCCAGTTCGTGGGCCTCCGTCAGCTGGTCCGCCGGGAGTTCACCGGTGTACGCCCGGTACTGGGCCGCGTCCTCACCGGCCAGATCACCGAAGACGAACGCCCCGATCATGTAGTTGTGCGGCACGCACGCCAGATCGCCGGCCGCGTACAGCCGGGGCACGGTGGTGCGCGCATGGTCGTCGACCCGCACCCCCGACGCCGAGTGGCCGCCGCACAGGCCGATCTCGGAGATGTGCATCTCGATGTCGTGGGTGCGGTAGTCGTGGCCACGGTTCGCGTGGAAGGTGCCCCGGGTCGGGCGTTCGGTGGTGTGGAGGATGGACTCCAGCGCGGCGACCGACTCCTCGGGCAGATGGCTGAGCTTGAGATAGACCGGCCCGCGGTCGGAGGCGAGTTCGGCGGCGAACTCCGCCATCATCCGGCCCGACCAGTAGTCGGAGTCCACGAACCGCTCGCCGTGCCGGTTCACCTGGTAGCCGCCGAAGGGATTGGCGACATAGGCGCAGGCCGGGCCGTTGTAGTCCTTGATCAGCGGGTTGATCTGGAAGCACTCGATGCCGGTGAGCTCGGCGCCCGCGTGGTAGGCCATGGCATAGCCGTCACCGGCATTGGTCGGGTTCTCGTACGTGCCGTACAGATAGCCGCTCGCGGGCAGACCGAGGCGGCCGGCGGCGCCGGTCGCGAGAATGACCGCACCCGCGCGGACCGTGACGAACTGCCCGGTGCGGGTGTTGAAGCCGGCCGCGCCCACCGCCCGGCCCTCCGCGGTCAGCACCCGGACCGGCATCACCCGGTTCTCGATGCGGATGCGCTCGCGCATCTCACGGCGGCGCAGCCTGCGGTACAGGACCTTCTTGACGTCCTTGCCCTCGGGCATCGGCAGGACGTACGAGCCGGAGCGGTGGACCTGGCGCACCGCGTACTCGCCGTGCTCGTCCTTCTCGAACTTCACGCCGTACGACTCCAGCCGCTGCACCATGGCGAAGCCGCGGGTGGCCGTCTGGCGGACGGTGGACTGGTCGACGATGCCGTCGTTGGCGCGGGTGATCTCGGCGACGTAGTCGTCGGGTTCGGCACGGCCGGGGATGACGGCGTTGTTGACGCCGTCCATGCCCATGGCGAGGGCCCCGGAGTGGCGGACGTGCGCCTTCTCCAGCAGGAGCACGTTGCTGCCGTGCTCGGCCGCGGTGAGGGCGGCCATCGTGCCGGCCGTGCCGCCGCCGATGACGAGGACGTCGCAGGAGAGCTCCTCGGCGTCGGTGAGAGCGGGGATCTGCACGGTCGTGCCTTTCACTGGGATCCGGTGCTGCCGAGGGACGCGAGGACCTCGCGGCGCAGTGCCACGGTCGCCGGGTCGCTGTGCGCTTCGCGCTCGCGGGGACGCGGTACGTCCAGGACGCGGCCGGTGCCGAGAAGCGCGAGCCGGTCGCCGAGGAACACGGCCTCGTCCACGTCGTGGGTGACGAAGACGACGGTCGCGCCGGTGTGCCGCAGCACGTCGACCAGCAACTGCTGCATCCCGGCCCGGGTCTGGGCGTCCAGCGCGCCGAACGGCTCGTCCATCAGCACCGCCCGGGGCTCGCCGGCGAGCGCGCGGGCGAGCTGCACCCGCTGGCGCTGCCCGCCCGAGATCCGGTGCGGGAAGGTGGGCCCGTACCCGGCGAGGCCGACGCGCTCCAGCCACGCGTCGGCGGTCCTGCGGCGTGCGGCGCGGGCGACGCCCTGGATGGCGAGGGGCAGTTCGACGTTGGCGCGCACGGTACGCCAGGGCAGCAGCGCGTCGTCCTGGAAGACCAGCGCACGCTCGGCGCGAGGGGTGGTGATGGGCACGCCGTCCTGCGCCACCTCGCCGCCGAGCGGCGGGAGCAGCCCGGCCAGGGTGCGCAGCAGCGTCGACTTGCCACAGCCGGACGGCCCGACGACGGTGAGGATCTCACCGGGCGCCACATCGAGGTCGACGCCGTCGAGCACGGCGGTGCCGTCCCGGCCGAGCGCGACGGAGCGGAGCGTGAGCCGGGCTCCGGGATGTGCGACAGGGGCCGGGGCGAGGGCGGTTTCGGGGGGTGTGGTCACGGTGCGACGCCTCCTCGGAGAGAGTCCGGCCGCGCCGCCCGTCGCAGCGCGGGAGTGCGGGTCCGGGGGCGGGCGACGGTGTCGCCGGCGGGCCGGGGCAGCCAGCGCGTCAGACGGCGGCCCAGCACCTCCACGGCGGTCGAGGTGAGCCAGCCCAGCAGGCCGATGGTCGCCATGCCGACGAAGACCCCCGGGTAGTCCACGACCGTGTAGTCCTGCCAGGTCCGGTAACCCACCCCGTACTCGCCGGAGATCATCTCCGCCGAGATCACGCAGATCCACGAGACGCCGATGCCGACCGACAGCCCGCCGAGGATCCCCGGCAGTGCGCCCGGCAGCACGACCGAGCCCAGCACACGGGCGCGGCCGCCGCCCATCGTGAGGACGGCTTCCTCCCAGACCGGGGTCAGGGCGCGTACGGCGTGCCGGGTCGAGACCATCACCGGGAAGAACGCCGCGGTGAAGGTGATGAAGACGATTCCCTGCTCGTTGCTCGGGAAGAGCAGGATCGCCACGGGCACGAGCGCGATCGCCGGTATGGGGCGCAGGACTTCGAGGACCGGGCCGAGCAGATCCGCGGCGATCCGTGAGCGGGCGACGGCCGTGCCGACCGCCACGCCCGCGACCGCCGCCAGCACGAAACCGGTGACGATGCGGGTGAGGCTGTCGGTCAGGTCCTGCCAGTACGTCCCGTTGCCGATCCGGTCCCCGAAGGCGCGCGCGACATCCGTGACTGTGGGGAACTGCTCGAACCGCAGCCACAGATTGACGTCGTACGCCGTGAGCAGCTGCCACAGACCGAGCGCGCCGGCCAGGGACAGGGCCCGCACGAGGTGCCGCGAGGTCATGACGCCTGCTTCAGGGCGTCGGCGTACGGCAGCGTCCGCGCCCCGGGGTGGCCGGCGATGTACACCGACGCCGCCGACGGGGTGACGAAGGGCAGCAGCCGGGGGCCGTCCGCCACCCAGACCGCCTTGTCCGCGAACCAGAGAGTGCCGGTCGTCGCGTCGGGGACGTACGCGGCCCGGACCGCGCCGGTGTCCGCGGCGATGTGGCGCAGCAGTTGGTCGGGGGTGGCGAAGGACCGCGTGGTGCCGCTCCTGAGCCACACCTCGCTGCGTGCGGGCGCGGCTGTCGTGGCGAGTGCCTGCGCGTACCGGGTGCCCAGTGCCCGCTTGACGTACCGGTCGTCGACGAAGGCGTCCACGTCCACATCACCGACCAGCCTGGCCGACTTCAGTACCGGAACGTCCTTCTTCAGGGCCGCGACCAGGGCGGGCTTGATGGTCGGGTCGAACGTCGCGATGCCGTTCGCACCGTTGTAGAGGTAGACGACCTCGGGCGGCAGACCGGTGGCCTTCGCGACCGATTCGGCCGCCGCGACGGGCTGCTCGCGCAGATACTCGGTGGCCTTGTCCTGCGCGCGCAGGAAGTCCTCCAGCACGGAGGGCCGCTTCTTCGCGAACTCCTCGCGCGCGGTGACCCCGTGGAAGGTCGGCAGATTCAGTTCGGCGCCGTCGTAGAGGGCCTTCGCCCGGCCCTGGAAGGCGAGCAGCCCCGGCCAGGCCACGAACTGCGAGAGTGCGTCCGCGCTGCCTGCCTGAAGAGCCGACGCGCCCACCGCGGGCTGCTGGTTGAGCTTGTGGATGTCCTTCTCCGCGTCGATGTCCGCCCGCTGGAGCGCCCGGACGAGCGTGCCGTCGGCCGCGGACCCCACCGAGGTGGACACCTTCTTGCCGCGCAGGTCCGCGAGCGACGACAGCCGTGAACCGGGCTCCGTGACGATGGTGTTGAGGCCGCCGCGCAGGTTGTAGCCGGTGACGGAGACGAGCCGGGTCGGCCGGTTGAGCTGTTTGCCGCGGGCCGCGTTGATCAGCAGCGGGAAGTCGCCCATCGAGCCGATGTCGATCTTCCCCGCGGTCATCTGGGCGGTGATCGGCGCGCCGGTGGCGTAGTCCTGCCACTTCACCTTGTAGGTGATGCCGTCCCGGGCGCCGCGCGCCTTCAGCTCCTGCTCGAAGTAGCCCAGCGAGCGCAGCAGGGTGCCGGCGGTGACGGTGTTGATGGTCTTGGACTGGTAGCCGACGGTCACGGTGACCGTTCCGGAGTCGCCGGCGTTCGCGTCGCCGCCGCACCCGGTGGCGAACGGGACGACGAGGGCGGCGGCGAGGGCGGCGGGAAGTGCGGTGCGTGGCAGAAGTGCTGTGCGTGTCATGGGAGTTCGGACCTCTCGACCGTGCCGGCTCACCGGAGCAGATAGGGCATGTTGACCGTGACCGCGTCGGTGGGGCAGCGGGCCGCGCACGGGCCGCAGTACCAGCACTCGTCCACGTGCATGAAGGCCTTGCCGCTGTCCGGGTTGATGGCGAGGGAGTCGAGCGGGCACATGTCGACGCAGAGCGTGCAGCCGTCGATGCACTTGGACTCGTCGATGGTCACGGGCACGTCGGCGCGCTGGGGTGCCAGAGGCATGGCTGTCTCCAGGAAACGGGTACGGAGGGTGGGAGTACGGGTCAGAGGGCGCGGTGGAGCAGCCCGCTCATGGCGATGCGGTCGCCGCGGAAGCGGATGAACTCCAGGTCCACGGGCCGGCCGTCGGCGAGATGGGTGAGCCGCTCCAGCATCAGCACGGCGGAGCCGCGCGGCGCTTCGAGCACGGCGGCGGAGTGCGCGTCGGCGTTGACGGCCTCCAGGGTGATCTCGGCGGTGCCGAGCGGCTGTCCGGCCAGGGATTCGAGGAGCCGGAACACATCGGTGTGCTCCAGGTCGCAGCCGAGCAGCCCGGTCCCGAGGTCCATCGGGACGTAGGTGAGGTCGAGCGAGAGGGGCAGGCCGTTCAGCCGGCGCAGCCGCTCGATGCAGAGGACGTCGCTGTGTTCACCGAGTCCGAGCCGCCGCGCCACGGGTGCGGGCGCGGTGACGGGGCCGACCGTACGGACTTCGTTGGTGACGTCGCCGTGTTCGTGCAGGGTCTCGGCGAGACCCTGCAACCGGTCCAGGCCGTGCGAGTACTTCTCGGACACCACGACGGTGCCGACGCCCGGCTGCCGTTCGATCAGTCCTTCTGTGCGCAGCAGGTCGAGTGCCTGCCGGACGGTGTTGCGCGATACGCGGTACTCCTCGCCGATCGCCCCCTCCAGCGGCAGGGCGCCGCCGGGGAAGCCGCCCGTGCGCACCTGGTGGCGCAACAGGTCGGCGAGCTGCCGTGCCCGGTCCGCGCGCAGCAGCCGCCGTCGTGCGGCGGCGACCGGCACGGCGTGGTCACGGATGCGTTCGGCTGGCATGCGGTGGACGATACCGACGGAGTGTCGACGGTGGTGTTGCCAGAGTGTTGCGCCATGCCCGTGACCGGGAGCACCGCGTTGACCTGCTGCTTTGTCCGGCCTCGGAGAAGATCTGCCACCGGGCGGCGCGCGGCGGGGCGGGGATGTGCCACCCCCGCCCCGCCGCTTCAGCCGGTGCCCCGCACCCTCTCCGGCCGGGTCGTGCCCGCCGGTGTCGGCCGGTGGCCCGTGCCCCGCTCGGGTCGTGCCCGCCGGTGTCGGCCGGTGCCCCGCGCCCCGCTCAGGTCGTGCCCCGCCCGGTCAGGCCGAGGGGACGATCCGGCCGGACACCTCGCCGAGACCCACGCGTACGCCGTCCGGGCCCGGAGCCCAGGCGGTCATCGTCACCACGTCGCCGTCCTCCAGGAAGGTCCGCTTGCCCTCGGGGAGTTCGAGCGCGTCCCGGCCGTTCCAGGTCAGCTCCAGCAGCGAACCGCGCTGGCCGACCTCCGGGCCGCTGACCGTGCCGGAGCCGTAGAGGTCACCGGTGCGCAGGGAGGCGCCGTTGACCGTCATGTGCGCCAACTGCTGCGCGGCCGTCCAGTACATCGTGGCGAACGGCGGCTCCGCGATCACATGTCCGTTGACCGCCACGCTGATACGCAGGTCGAAGCCGCCCTTCTCGTCCTCGGCGGAGTCGTCGAGGTAGGGCAGCAGCTCGCGGTCGCGGGCCGGCGGATCGGTCCGCGCGGCGTCCAGGGCCTCCAGCGGTGTCACCCAGGCGGAGACGGAGGTGGCGAAGGACTTGCCGAGGAACGGGCCGAGCGGCACGTACTCCCAGGCCTGGATGTCCCTGGCAGACCAGTCGTTGAGCAGCGACAGACCGAAGACGTGGTCGCCGAAGTCGCCGAGGGCCACCGGCGTACCCATCGGGGAGGGGGTGCCGACGACGAAGCCGACCTCCGCCTCGATGTCGAGCTTCACGGACGGCCCGAAGACGGGAGCGGCGTCGGCCGGTGCCTTGCGCTGGCCCGAGGGGCGTACGACATCGGTACCGGAGACCACGACGGTGCCCGAGCGGCCGTGGTAACCGATCGGGAGGTGCTTCCAGTTGGGGGTGAGCGCGTCCCCGTCCGGCCGGAAGATCCGGCCCACGTTGGTCGCGTGGTGCTCGCTCGCGTAGAAGTCGACGTAGTCGGCGACCTCGTAGGGAAGATGCAGCGTGACCGCGTCCAGCGGGTGCAGCAGCGGCTCCATGTCCGCACGGTGCCCCGGCACGGTCACCCAGGCGGTGATCGCGCGCCGTACGTCGCGCCAGGCGGTACGGCCCGCCGCGAGCAGGGGGTTGAGGGTCGGCCTGGCCAGCAGGGCCGCGTAGGGCGAGCCGAGGGTGTGGGCCGCCGCACCGGCATCGAGCACATGGTCCCCGATGCGTACGCCGACCCGGCGGTGACCGGGGTCGTCCGCCGTGCTGAAGACGCCGTACGGGAGGTTGTGCGGGCCGAAGGGATCGCCCTCGGCCAGATCGAGCGGGCTCTGCTCGGACATCGGTGCCTGCCTCGCTTTCCACGGGTGTGGGTGACACGTTACGTGGACGCGTACCCGCCCCGGCAGGCCGTTCGGCCGGCCTCACGCGGAAGACGTTTCTCCCAGGTCCGGTGGAAGACGATCTCCGCCCCGTCGCGGCACACCACCTCGTCCTCGACGAGGAAGCCGGCCGCGTCGCAGCTGATGTCGCAGCGGCTCTCGACCGTCACGTCCCAGGCCCGGTCGGGCCGGTGGAGCCGGGCCGTCCACTCGGCGCGGACACGGGCGGAGTGCGGGTCGTGCTCCAGGATCGTGCACGTCTCCCGCGCCTCCTCGGTGAGTTCGAGGCCGTCCGGGTGGATGCGCCGGCCGCCCGGCCGGGGGTCGGTCTCCACGCGCCACTCGCCCCGGGCGACGTCCCGCACCACCAGGCGCTCCGGACGTTCCTCGTCGAGTGTGGCGGGGGAGCTGACGCCGAGCGGCTCGTACGGGTCGGGCTCCCCGAAGGTGATCCGGTCACCCGTCGTGGGGAGCGCTTCGCGCACCGGGAGTTCGAGGAAGGAGCCCTCGGGGTCGAGGGTGAAGCCCGCCGAGTCGCCCGCGGGCCAGATCCACGGCCAGTACGCGGAGGAGACGGCGAGCCGGACGCGGTGCCCGGGCGGGAAGGAGTGGCCGGCCGTGCCGAGTTCGAACGTCACGTCCTCGGCCCGGCCCGGCGACCACGCGTCCTGTCGGCCGGCGCGGTGGGCGGTGAGGTCGACGCCGCCCCGGGCGACGAGTGTGGACGAGCCGTCGGGCGCGATGTCGCACAGCCGGGCGACCGCCTGGCCGTGCGGGCCGTCCGGGCGCAGCCGCAGAACGACCCGGGCCCGGCCCAGGATCTCGACCGGCTCGTCCGTGACGGGGAAGTCGAAGCAGGCGGAGTGCGCGTCCTCCGCGCGCTGGTCGGGCGGTGGATCGGCGTCGTTCCCGGTGGGGACGGGCCGGCCCGCGTCCAGCCCGGTGTGCTGGGGCGAGTCGACGACGAGGGGTGCGCCGCCGAGCGCGTACGCGACGGTGCGGACGTGCGGTGACGGCAGGCTCGGTTCGGCGACCCAGTGACCCGAGGGGTGGGGGAGGTGCGGCGTGCTGATCCAGGCGCGGAGCAGCGGGTCTTCGGCGGGTGCCTCGCCGCCCGCGTCCTTCAGATGGCGGTCCCACCAGGCGAGGGTCTCGCCGAGGAAGCCGATCGCGGGCCCCGGGTGGTCGGCGTGGTCCGGATAGCGGTGCGGCCAGGGGCCGATCAGTGCGCGGACGCGATCGGGCGGCAGCCGCGTCGCCAGCCGCAGGACGGCGTCGCGGTAGGGGTCGTACAGCCCGCCCACGGCCAGGACGGCCGCGGTGATGCCCGCCGTGATGTCCTGGGCCTCGCCGGCGTCCTGCCGCGGCCGGTCCGTCTCGCCGGGCCGGGGCGCGAGCCAGGCGTGGGCGGGCGGCTCGACGGCCTCCAGGCGCCTGCGCCACATGCCGCGCCACTCCTCGCCGGCGAAGAGCGGATCGGGCGGGCGGCAGAGGGCGGACATCAGTGCCGCGGACCGGCTGAGCAGGCCCTCGGCGAGCACCGAACCGCCCGGGTGGTACGCACCGTTGTCGTCCGGATCGTCGGTGGCGCACACCGCCACGACGGCCTTCAGCGGTTCCGGGGCGAGGGCCGCCACACGCAGGGCCAGGGTGCCGCCGGGGCCGATCCCGAACATGCCGGCCCGGCCCGTGCACCACGGCTGCGCGGCCAGCCACCCGACCACCTCGGCGCCGTCCGCCACCGCGCCGGGATCGCCCTCGGGGCCGGGCAGACCCTCGCTGTTGCCGTGTCCGCGCACCTCCACACGGACGGACGCGTAGCCGTGGGCGGCGTACCAAGGGTGACGCTGCGCGTCACGCGCGGCGGTCGTATCGGTCAGCCTTTCCGGCGAATACTCGAGCAGGACCGGGACAGGCGCATCGGTGTACGGCCGCCACATCCGTGCGTACAGCCGAGTTCCGTCGGTCAGCGGAATCCGGACGTCCTCGTGGCTGGTTCATACGGGGCATGCTGGTGCTGGTCCATGGCGGAGACCTCGGTGCACGGGGTGCGCCGGTCACGTCGGAACCGGTCGCAGAACCCGGCGAAAGGGCTCACCCCTGGGCGTACGTGCTGATCACGAACATACCGGCGGCAGCGGGAAGCCGCCCATGGTGATCGAAAGGCGACCGGATACGCTGACTTGAGTGAATCGAGCGACACATCGACAATCCGTGTGATCGTCAGCAGACAGGAGACCCCCTCGTGAGCGTCGTCGGGCCGTTCGGGCTGAGCGTGCGGGACCAGGCTCTTGAGGCCGATGTCCAGACCGGACTGTCGGCCGTGGAGGCGGGTCTGCTCGATGCCACCAAGAGCGAGGTGCCCTTCATCACGGAGGCCGCGCAGCATCTCGTCCGGGCCGGAGGCAAGCGGTTCCGGCCACTTCTGGTGATGCTGGCCGCCCAGTTCGGCGACCCCCACGCGCCCGGTGTGGTGCCCTCCGCCGTGGTCGTGGAGCTCACGCATCTCGCGACGCTCTACCACGACGACGTGATGGACGAGGCGGACGTACGGCGCGGTGTGGACAGCGCGAACGCCCGCTGGGGCAACTCGGTCGCCGTCCTGACCGGCGACTTCCTCTTCGCCCGGGCCAGCCACATACTGGCCGACCTGGGTCCGGAGGCCGTACGCATCCAGGCCGAGGCCTTCGAGCGACTGGTCACCGGCCAGATCCTGGAGACGGCGGGCCCGCGCGACGGCCGTGACCCCGTGGAGCACTACCTCGACGTCATCGGCGGCAAGACGGGCTCCCTGATCGCCGTCTCGGGCCGCTTCGGCGCGATGATGTCGGGTGCCGACGAGGGTGTCGTGGACATCCTGACCCAGTACGGCGAGCGGCTCGGCGTGGCGTTCCAGCTGGCCGACGACGTCCTCGACATCGCCAGCGACTCGCACGAGTCCGGCAAGACGCCGGGCACGGACCTGCGGGAGGGCATCCCGACGCTTCCCGTGCTGCATCTGCGCGCGCGGGCCGAGGCCCAGGGGCTCCCCGAGGACCTGGAGCTGGTCGCGCTGCTGGAGAGCGACCTCTCGGACGACGAGCTGCACGCCGACGCGCTGCGCCGGCTGCGTGTGCACCCCGCGCTGGAGCAGGCGCGGCGCGACACCGTGCGCTACGCGGAGGAGGCGCGGGCGATGCTCGCGCCGTTGCCCGAATGCGATGCGAAGGCGGCGCTCGTGGAGCTCTGCGACCTGGTCGTGCACCGAGCGGGCTGACGCACCCCGCCAGATCCCTCCCCACCTGCACAGACGCCCGAGCGGGCGGCGCTTCGACGCGCCCGCGGGCGATACCCGTACCTCGACGGGGAACCGGTAGACACCCGCGTGCACCGGCGGACGGGTGCCTGCGCCGCCTCCTCGCGGGTGTGACCGGCATCACAGAATTGGATTGGGTCCAATCCGAGATCCGCTCCGTACGCCAGTGCAGAAGCTGACGCACAGGGCGTTGGCATCGGTACGGGGAGACTTGCTGATGAAGCGCACCAAGACCGTCCTTGTCGGTACCACCGCCGTCGCCGCCGCCGCGGGCGTCGCCCTCGCCGTCCTGCCGGCCTTCGCGGCCGACGGCGACGGCTCCTCCGCCCACCGCTCCGCCGGGCAGGGCGGCAGCGGTTCGGACCTGGCCGTCCAGAGCGGTTCGGGCGGCTCGGGCAGGGGGAGCGCCTCGCTCTTCGTGGCGAGCCTCAACGGCGCCAACGAGGTTCCGGTGCAGGGAGGGCCCGCCGTCGGTGACCGCGACGGCGCGGCGCTCCAGTTCGTCGAGGTCCGGAGGGACAAAGTGTCGGTCGCGGTGAAGTTCCGCGGCACCGACAAGCCGACCGCCCTCCACATCCACCAGGGTGCGAAGGGCACGAACGGAGGCATCAAGATCGACTTCACCGGGCTGATCGGCACGGGCCGGACCGGGGCCGCCGGCTGGACGGGAGCCGTCACCGGCAGCGTCAAGGTCAAGGACAAGGCCGTGCTCGACGCGTTCAGGACGGACCCGAACGGCTTCTACGCCAATCTGCACACCGCGGCGTTCCCCGGCGGCGCCGTCCGGGGCCAGTTCCACAAGGTGACCGGGTCCTTCCCGTTCGACCGCGCCCTCGGCAACGTCCAGGCGTCCGTCGTCAAGGGCCGGCAGATCTACGAGTGCAAGAAGTCCGCCGACGGCACGCTCTCCTTCCAGCAGCGCGATGTCCGGGCCGTGCTGGGCGGGAACATCGCCCACTCCTTCATCGCTCCCAACTCCGGTACTCCGCAGTGGATCGCTCCCGACCGCAGCGCCGTCACCGGTGCACTGATCAGCAGGACGCCGAACGGCGAAGCGAACATCCCCGAGCTGGACCTCAAGGCGAGTCGGTCCGGCAAGAAGCGGGGGCTGTTCGCCCACACCCAGGAGATCTTCCGGCTGAACACGGTGGGCGGCGTCGCCCCGGCCGGCAGCTGCGACCAGGGTGCGATCGTCGGCGTCCCGTACGGCGCGGACTACGTCTTCGTCCAGAAGTAACAGGACCCGGACCGGCACAGCGGACAAGAACTTCCGCACAGCTCTTGCGTCAAGGGCTCGGCGCTTCCCCTACTGGATGGGGGAGGCGTCGCGCCTCTGCGTCATCCCAGAGCAGTACGACAAGTTGCTCCCGGGGTCTGACGCCTGAGTGCGGCCGATTTGGTCAGATTGGTAGTACCAGGCCTGACCAACCACGGAGGTAGGGCACACCATGGCACCGAACGACAGCGCACAGACCACCGAAGAGGCCAAGGACCTCGCAGTGGGCCGCCGCAAGGCCGCTCGCTACATCGTCCCGGTCGCGGTGGCCGGGGTGGCGGCGGCGACCATCGGGCTCGTCCCGGCGCTCGCTGCATCCGGTGACCCCGATCTGCCGAAGATCAGCGCGCAGGAGCTCATCGAGAAGATCGCCGCATCGGACACCCAGCAGCTGTCCGGCACCGTCAAGGTCAACACGGACCTGGGCCTCCCGGACATCGGCGGTCTCGCCGACTCCTTCGCGCCCAAGGGCGGCGACCGCGGGAACGAGCAGGGCTCGTCCGCCGCCCCCGACGGCAAGCTGATGGAGCTCGCCACCGGTTCGCACACGCTGAGGGTCGCGGCCGACGGTCCGGACCGGCAGAAGGTGTCGATCCTGGAGGACGCGGCCGAGTACAGCCTGATCCACAACGGCGACGAGGTCTGGGCCTACGACAGCGCGACCAACGAGGCGTACCACTCCAAGGACGCGGCGAAGGGCGCCGCCGAGGAGCACGGCAAGGACCAGGCGAAGCCCGAGGATCTGCCGTCCACGCCCAAGGAGTTCGCGGACGAGGCCCTCGAGGCGGCCGGCGACACCACGTCCATCACCGTCGACGGCACCGCCCAGGTGGCCGGCCGCGACGCCTACCAGCTGCTGATCAAGCCCAAGCAGAGCGGTTCCACCATCGGCTCGATCAAGGTGGCGGTGGACGCGAAGACGGGCACCCCGCTGAAGTTCACGCTCACGCCGAGCGGCGGGGGCAAGGCCGCCGTCGACGTCGGCTTCACCAAGGTCGACTTCTCCAAGCCGGCCGCGTCCACCTTCGACTTCAGCCCGCCCAAGGGCGCGAAGGTGACCGAGGCCGACGAGCTCGGCAAGGACCAGGGAGCCCCGAAGCCCGAGAAGGACCTCAAGGGCTTCGAGGAGTTCCAGGGCCTGAACGTCATCGGTGAGGGCTGGACCTCCATCGCGAAGATCGAGGGACCCGCCGGCGAGGGCTCCGCGGCCCCGAAGGAGGGTGACGTCCCGCCGGAGGCGCAGGGCTTCCTGGACGCCCTGGGCGACCCGGTGAAGGGCAAGTTCGGCTCGGGCACGGTCTTCAAGACCCGGCTCGTCAACGCCCTGATGACGGACGACGGCACCGTGTACGTCGGAGCGGTCACCAAGGACGCACTCGTGAAGGCAGCCGACGCAGGCAAGTGACCCGGGCGAGGGCATGACGCCCGATCGTGGTTGTCGCCCGCCCCGCCGTACGCTCCGTACGGTGGGGCGGAAGCCTGAGCGAGTGAACGGGGGCCGGTATGGCAGCTGTGATCGAGACGCACGGACTCACCAAGCGCTACCGCGGCGGCCAGCTCGCCGTCGACCGGCTCGACCTCGCCGTGCCCGCGGGCAGCGTCTTCGGCTTCCTCGGCCCCAACGGGTCGGGCAAGACCACCACCATCCGGATGCTGATGGGCCTCATCGAGCCCACCGCCGGCAGCGCGACTGTCCTCGGCGGCACCATGCCGCGTGCCGTACGGACGGTCCTTCCGCATGTGGGCGCGCTGATCGAGGGACCGGCGCTGTACGGGTTCCTGAGCGGCCGGGACAACCTGGTGCGGTACGACTCCGCCGACCCGAACGCCGATCCCCGCACCCGCGCGGCCCGCGTCGCCTCCGCACTGGACCGGGTGGGGCTGACCTCGGCCGCGGGAAAGAAGGCCAAGGCGTACTCCCTCGGTATGAAGCAGCGGCTCGGGCTCGCCGCCGCGCTGCTCCAGCCGCGCAAGCTCCTGGTGCTCGACGAGCCCACCAACGGCCTCGACCCGCAGGGCATGCGGGAGATCCGCGCCCTGGTCCGGGCGCTGGCCGCAGACGGCACCACGGTCTTCCTCTCCTCGCACCTCCTCGACGAGATCGAACAGGTCTGCACCCACGCGGCCGTCATGGCGCAGGGACGGCTGCTCATCCAGGGCCCGGTGGCCGACCTCGCCGCCGGGGCCAGAGGCCGCCTGGTCGTCCTCACGCCCGACACGGGCGACGCCGCCCGCCTTCTCAAGGAGCAGGGAGTCGCCGGGGTGAACGTCGAGGACGAGCGGGTGACGGGCGAGCCGCCGGGGCCCGGTGTGGACCTGGCCGAGCTCAACGCCGCCCTGGTCGGCGGCGGGGTGCGGGTACGGGGGTTCGGCGTCGAGCGCGCCTCCCTGGAGGACGCGTTCGTCGCACTGACCGGAGAGGGATTCGATGTCGCAGGCTGAGGTGATCGGGACGGGCGGGACCGGCGGTGCCGATGGCTCCGACCGCCCGGGAGCGGCTGCCGGACCGGACGCCGGACCGCGTGCGCTGTGGACCCTCGGGCTCTTCCGCTCCGAGCTGTTCACCACGCTGCGCCGCTGGCGGACGCTCGCCCTGCTGGCCGTGCTGGCCGCCGTACCGGTACTGATCGGCATCGCGGTGAAGATCGAGACCGGCGACGGGGGCTCCTCCGGCGGAGGCGGCGGCGAGGGACCCGCCTTCATCACCCAGATCACCAACAACGGCCTGTTCCTGGTCTTCGCCGCGCTCGCCGCGACCCTGCCCGTGTTCCTCCCGATGGCGGTCGGGGTCGTCGCGGGCGACGCCATCGCGGGCGAGGCCAACGCCGGCACCCTTCGCTATCTGCTGGTCGCACCGGCGGGCCGGACGCGGCTGCTCCTCGCCAAGTACGCGACCGTCCTCACGTTCTGTCTGGTGGCCACCCTGGTGGTCGCCGCGTCCGCGCTCGCCGTCGGCGCGGTGCTCTTCCCGCTCGGTGATGTCACGACGATCTCCGGCACCACCATCTCGTTCGGGGACGGCCTGCTGCGGGCCGCCCTGATCGCGGTCGTCGTCGCGGCCTCGCTGGCCGGACTCGCGGCCCTCGGCCTGTTCGTCTCGACGCTCACGGGCAGCGGCATCGCGGCCATGGCGACCACGGTCGGCCTGCTGATCACCGTGCAGATCCTGGACACGATCCCTCAGCTGGACGCGATCCACCCATATCTCTTCCCGCACTACTGGCTGTCGTTCTCGGACCTGCTGCGGGAGCCGCTCTACTGGGACGAGGTGCAGAAGAACCTGGGCCTTCAGGCGCTGTACGCCGTGGTGTTCGGGTCCGCTGCCTGGGCGCGCTTCACGACGAAGGACATCACGGCGTAGGCACCGCGGCCACGATTCCCGAAGCCGGGAGGCGCACGACTCACGTCACCGCGGCGAAGAACCGCTTGGCGTCCCCGACGGCCGCTTCGTCGTTCAGGACGTCACCGGGCCGGGAGCCGTTGCCGAGGAGTACACCGCCCCGCTCCATCTTCAGATAGGCGGCGATGGTGTCGAGCGTGCCCACCAGCGGGTCGGCCGCCGCGCGGTCGGCGTCGGCGAGCGCGGTCACGCCCCACAGCGTGCGTCCCGCCATCCGGGCCCTGAAGTCCACGCCCGGCACCCGCATCCAGCCCGACCAGTGGTCGAGGTAGCGCTTGGTGGAGGTCGAGACGGTGTACCAGTACAGCGGTGAGGCGATGACCAGGTCGGTCGCCTCCAGAGTGGCGTCCAGCAGGGTGGCGCCGTGCCCGGTGGGCGCGGGATAGGCGCCGTCGTCCTCGTGCCGTGCGTCCTCGAAGTCCGGCAGTGGGAGGTCGGCCAGATGGAGCCAGCGCTGCTCGGCGCTCGCGGGAAGCTGCTCGGCCGCGAGCCGGGCCAGCGCCTCGGTGTTGCCGTCGGTGCGGCTGCTGCCCAGCAGGAACAGGAACTTCCGGGTCATCGCGTTCTCCCCCTCGTACCGCTCGTACCGCGGACAGCCGTCCGCGAACGTGACTGCATGCGTGCGCAGTATATGCACACGCATGCAGTCGGTGGGGGGTGGCGGTCTTCGGGACAGCCGGGTCAGCCGGTCAGAAGGTCAGCTTCCAGCTGTTGATGTAGCCCGTGTCCTGCGCGGCGACGTCCTGCACCCGCAGTTTCCAGGCGCCGTTGGCCGGCTCGCTCGACGCGTTCACGGTGTAGGTGGCGACGACGTTGTCCGCCGAATCGTTGCTGCTGGAGTTCTTCAGCCGGTACGCACTGCCGTCGGGGGCCACCAGGTCCACGACCAGGTCGCCGCGCCAGGTGTGCCGGATGTCGACGCCCACCGAGAGGGCGGCCGGGGCGTTGCCGGTGCGGCCGGTGACGTTGACCGTCGAGGTGACGGCCGCGCCGTTGTCCGGGATCGCCACGTCGGCGGTGTTCTCGTACGCCTCACCGGGCGGGACGGTCGTCCCCGTCGAGAGCGTCCAGACGGCGTGGGCGAGCGCGTCGCTGTTGCGGTCCAGGGCGGTGTCGTTGATGTTCGCCGTGGTGTCGCACGAGGAGTGGTAGCAGCGGTCGAAGGCCTGGCCGGCGGTGCCGCCCCACTTCTGGACCTGTGCCGCGGTCTTGGTGCGCCCGGCTCCGGTGAACAGACCGCCGACCGGTATGCCCACGTTCTTGAACGAGGCGTGGTCCGAGCGGCCGTCGCCCTCGGTCTCGATCTCGGTCGCGACGCCGAGGCCGGCGAAGTAGTCCTTGAGGACCTTCTCGATCGCCGGGTCGTCGTCGTAGACGAAGTAGCCCGGGTTGGGCGAGCCGATCATGTCGAAGTTGAGATAACCGGAGATCTTCGAACGCTCGGCGGCGGGAAGGTTGTTGACGTAGTACTTCGACCCGACCAGGCCCAGCTCCTCGGCGCCCCACCAGGCGAACCGCAGATGCTTCGTGGGCTGCAACTGGGCGCGGGAGACGGCGAGCGCGGTCTCCAGGACGCCTGCGGAGCCCGAGCCGTTGTCGTTGATGCCGGCACCGGAGGAGACGGAGTCGAGGTGCGCACCGGCCATCACGATCTGGTTGGCGTCGCCGCCGGGCCAGTCGGCGATGAGGTTGTACCCGGTGGCGCCGCTGGAGGTGAACTGCTGGATGGACGTGGTGAATCCGGCCGCGTCCAGCTTCGCCTTCACGAAGTCGAGGGACGCCTTGTAGCCGGCCCGGCCGTGGGCGCGGTTGCCGCCGTTGGCGGTGGCGATCGACTGGAGCTGGGTGAGGTGCGCCTTGACGTTGGCGAGCGGTATGTCGGGGGCGGCCAGTGCGGACGTCGGGGCTGCCGGCGCGGCCGGTGCCGCCGTGGCCGCGGGAGCGGCGGAGGCGAGCAGACCGGCCAGGGCTATCGCGGCGGCCGCGGCCGTGCGTCTGGGAAAGGCGGAGAACTTCATGTGGGGGCTCCGGATTCCGTACGGGGACATGACGGAACGTGCGAGACGCCCCGGAACGGCTCGTTCCAGGGCGTTGGAGCAGTGGCGCTGAACAGTAAGGAGAGCGATGCGGGCGCGTGGGCATGCGGTGGTGATGCTGCGGTACGGGTGGCGCGGTGTGCGTGCTGAGAGTTCAGCGAGACTTTGACCTACCGTCAAGGGCGGAAATCGGTCAGCCGCGTTCGTATATAGGACTTCGACTCCGTCACGGAACGGCCAACGCCGCGGCGCCTTTCGGGCACAACTGCCGCACGGCGGGCGTCAACGGTGTGACAGGGGTTCAGGCTGTGGCCATCGCCGAGCAAGGGTGCGCCGTATGAACCTGGATCCGTTCCTGCTGCTGGACGCCGCGATCAGGTTTCTGCTGCCCGTGGGGGTCGCCACGCTGTTCGCGACCGTGGCCGCGATGGCCCTCCTCGTCGGCATGTTCGCCCTGCTGACACGGCGCGCGCGCCGGCGGTACACGGCGGCGGAGGAGGAGGGCCACGGGCTCGACTTCTTCACCTGGCGGGATGGGGACTAGAGCCTGCCCGGCGCTCCCCGAACGCGGTCCTACTCCACGCAGAACTCGTTCCCCTCGGGGTCCGCCATGGTCGTCCACACGCCGATCGGCTGGTCCTGCCGGTAGAGGACGGTCGCACCGAGCCCCTCCAGCCGCGCGACCTCCGCCTCGCGCTTCTCCGGACCCATGTGCAGGTCGAGATGGAGCCGGTTCTTGACCGTCTTCCCCTCGGGCACGCGCTGGAACAGCAGTCGACGGCCGAGACCGATGTCGGTGTCCTTCTCGAACTCGTCGTCCGGATGCCGGACGGCGGTGTAATCGAGCCAGGCGTCCCGGCCGTGGGCCTGGGTGGTCGAGCCGTCCGGCAGCTGTCCGGCTTGCCGCAGGCTCTCGATCAGCGCGCTGTGGTCCTCTCGTCGGTACTCCAGCGCCGCGGCCCAGAAGTCGGCCTGCGTGTGCGGGTCGGAGCAGTCCACCACAAGTTTCCAGTGCACGGTCATGTAACCACTTATAATGGTTACATGAGCGAGGCGGCAAGAGGACTGACCCTGAGTACGCCGGATGGGCGTCCCTATCGCTTCGACCCCGGCGCGCTCTGCCTCGAGCTGCTGCCGACCGGAGGGCCGGGAAGCTATGCGCGGTGGGAGGTGCTGCACGAGCCCGCCGACCTGGTGCGCTGGGCGCAGCAGAGCCGGCTGCCCGACGGGCTGGAGCCGGTCGTGACCCCTGACGAGGTCATGGCAGCGCGGGCACTCCGCGACGCCCTGTGGCGGCTGACCGCCGGCCGGATGCGCGGCGGGCCGCTGTCCCCGGCGGACCTTGCCGTGGTCAACGACGCGGCGGCGAAGGCCTCGCCGGTCCCGCGGTTCACCGAGCACGGGGGCCACGGCTGGGTCCCCGGGGCCACGGGCACTCAGTTGCTGTCCGCCGTCGCGCGCGATGTGGTGGACCTGTTCACCGGGCCCTACGCGCATCGCATCCGCGAATGCGGCGCGCACGACTGCTCCCTGCTCTTCGTCGACACGTCCCGGCCGGGCCGCCGTCGCTGGTGCGCGATGGAGAACTGCGGCAATCGCAGCAAGGTCAGGGCGCACCGCGCCCGCCACACCGAATCGGAGGGAGACGAGCGATGACGAGCGAACCGAGCCGTCACGACACGACGGGGCTCACCCAGGACGCGGGCTGGGAGATCGGCGTCTCGAAGACGCTTCCCCTGCCCGTCGCCGCGGTGTGGGACTTCATCGTGAGCCCGGAGGGCGTCGCCCTCTGGCTCGGGAAGGGCGTTGACCTGCCCACCGAGAAGGGCGAGGAGTACGCGACGGACGAGGGCGTCACGGGTGAGCTGCGCAGCTACCGCCCGGGCGACCGCGTCCGGCTGACGTACGGCACGACCACACTCCAGGTCGCGGTCTCCGCGTCGGGCTCCGGAAAGTCCGTCCTCCGCTTCCACCAGGAGCATCTTGCCGACGCGGTGGAACGGGAACGGCAGCGGGCCCACTGGAAGGCCGTGACGGCCGAGGTGGTGCAGGCCCTGGGGGTGTCCTGAGGCTCGGGGTGCGCATCAACGGGTCGCGTCCTCGACCCGCCGTCGGGGGCGTGCCGAGGAGTCGAGCCCGGAGGGCCCCCGGACCCGACGCCGGACAAGGGCCCGCCGCCCCACGTACCCGGCAGCCGCACGCAGGAGCGTCCGGGGGCTCGGGCCTTCGACCGCTTGGGAGGGGGCGTGCAGGGTCGTCCCCGCAGGGGATCGGCGGCAGGACCCGGGTGCGCAATGCAACGCGGCTGTTGGCCGCCGACCCCGAGGAGTCGAGCCCGGAGGGCCCCCGGACCCGACGCCCGACAAGGGCCCGCCGCCCCACGTACCCGGCAGCCGCACGCAGGAGCGTCCGGGGGCTCGGGCCTTCGACCGCTTGGGAGGGGGCGTGCAGGGTCGTCCCCGCAGGGGATCGGCGGCAAGACCCGGGTGATCCATGCAACGGAGCTGTTGGCCGCCGACCCCGAGGAGTCGAGCCCGGAGGGCCCCCGGACCCGACGCCCGACAAGAACCCGCCGCCCCACGACCCGGCAGCCGCACGCAGGAGCGTCCGGGGGCTCGGGCCTTCGACCGCTTGGGAGGGGGCGTGCAGGGTCGTCCCCGCAGGGGATCGGCGGCAAGACCCGGGTGCGCAATGGAACGCAGCTGTTGGCCGCCGACCCCGAGGAGTCGAGCCCGGAGGGCCGCCGGACCCGCCGCCGGACAAGAACCCGAGGCTCAAGCACCCAGGCCCGGGACCTGACGCCCGACAAGAACCCGAGGCTCAAGCACCTCAGGACGTCGGCTTCACCGGAGCCGGAGCCGGAGCCGGAGCCGGAGCGGCAGCCGCGCCCGCCGCCGAACCCACCCCCGACACCCTCAGCGCCGCCTCCCTCGACAACCTCGCCGCCTCCGCCCTCGTCCTCCTCGCCGTCCTCAACGCATCCCACGTCAAGCAGCTCAGCGCCAGCCACACCAGCCCGAAGCCCGCCCACCGCTCCGCCGGCATCGCCTCGTGGAAATACAGGATCCCCAGCAGGAACTGGAACACCGGCGCCAGGTACTGCAGCAGCCCCAGCGTCGACAGCGGAACCCGGATCGCCGCCGCGCCGAAGCACACCAGCGGCGCCGCCGTCACCACACCTGTCGCGGCCAGAAGGGCCGCGTGCCCCACCCCGTGCGAACCGAACGTCGCCGCCCCGTCCGCCCCGAGCCACAGCAGGAACCCGAGCGCCGGCAGGAACTGGATCGCGGTCTCGGCCGCGAGCGACTCCAGCCCCCCGATGTTGACCTTCTTCTTCGCCAACCCGTACGTCGCGAACGAGAACGCCAGCGTCAGCGAGATCCATGGCGGCTGTCCGTACCCGATCGCCAGCACCAGCACCGCCGCGAATCCGGTGCCGACCGCCACCCACTGCGCGGGCCGCAGCCGTTCCTTCAGCAGCAGGACGCCCATGGCGATGGTGACCAGCGGATTGATGAAGTAGCCGAGAGAGGCCTCGACGACGTGGCCGGAGTTCACGGCCCAGATGTAGACGCCCCAGTTGACGGTGATGACCGCCGCGGCGACGGTGATCAGCCCGAGCTTCCGGGGGCTGCGGATCAGCTCCCGTACCCATCCCCAGCGCCTCACCACCAGCAGGGCGACGGCCACGACGGCCAGCGACCACACCATGCGGTGGGCGAGGATCTCCGCCGCGCCCGAGGGCTTCAGCAGGGGCCAGAAGAGGGGGACCAGACCCCACATCCCGTAGGCCCCGATCCCGTACAGCAGTCCTGCCCGCTGTTCACCGTCCGACGTCACTGCCCCTCCCGCCCCTGCGCGCTTCACCTCGTCGAAAGGTACGCGCCGGAGGCCGAGCCTGTCATGCCCGTATCGCCATACGGTCATGACGAATCGGGAGGCGTCCACGACCGCCCGGAACGACGCGGCAGCCACCCGGAACGACGGCGATCACCCGGTAACGACTCGGCGGCCACCCGGAACAGCGCGGCAGCCACCCGGAACGACGGCGATCACCCGTCATCGGTCGACGACTCGCCGGCCCCCGGAACGACGCGGCACCCGCCCAGCACCAGACGGCGCCCCCCGGCCCCCCCATCGCCTCAGGCCGCGGCCAGCGCCGTCCTGACCGAGTCCGCCAGCGGTGTCGTCGGCCGTCCGGCGAGACGCGCCAGGTCCCCGCTCCTCGTGGCGAGCAGCCCTCGGCCCACCGCCGCGTCGACGTCGACGAGGATCTCGGCGAACGGCGCGGGCACCCCGGCCCCGGTCAGGATCTCCAGATGCGCGGCGGCCGGTACGTCGTTGTGGACGATTGTGCGCCCGGTCTGCGCGGACAGTTCCGCCGCGTACTCCGCGAAGGACCACGCGACGTCCCCGCTCAGCTCGTACGCCTGCCCGAGGTGCCCCTCGCCGGTCAGCACCGCGGCCGCCGCGGCGGCGTAGTCGGCGCGGGCCGCCGAGGCGACCCGGCCCGTGCCGGCGCTCGCGACGACGGCGCCGTGGGCGAGGACGGGCGCGAGCTGCTCGGTGTAGTTCTCGGTGTACCAGCCGTTGCGCAGGAAGGTGTACGGCAGACCCGAGTCGAGGATCAGCTGCTCGGTGATCTTGTGCTCGGCGGCGAGCAGGAAGTCGGCGGCGGGTCCGCCGAGGACCCCGGTGTAGGCGAGTTGCGCGACGCCCGCGGTCTTCGCGGCCTCGATCACGGCGGTGTGCTGCGGTACGCGCCTGCCCACCTCGCTGCCGGAGATCAGCAGGACCCGGTCGCCCGCCCGGAAGGCTTCGGTGAGCGTCGCGGGCTCGTCGTAGTCGGCGATCCGCAGTTCCACGCCCCGGGCGGCGAGATCCGCGGCCTTCTCCTTGTCGCGGGCGACGGCGACCACCCGCGCTGCCGGGACCTTCGCCAGCAGCTCGTCGATGACGAGTCGGCCGAGGGATCCGGTGGCTCCGGTGACGACGATGCTCATGGTTGTTTCCGTTCGTAGGGTGCGTCAGGCTGCTCGCTCACCCTAGGAGGGGTACTAACCGAGGGAAAGTACCCACTTTGGAGTAAGGTACTGGCATGAACGTTAGCTGGACGCCCGATGTGAACGACAAGATGTGCCCCTCCCGCATCGTGCTGGAGCACGTCACCAGCCGCTGGGGCGTCCTCGTCCTGGCCGCGCTGCTGGAGCGTTCGTACCGCTTCAGCGAGCTGCGCCGGACCGTGGGCGGTGTCAGCGAGAAGATGCTTGCGCAGACGCTGCAGACCCTGGAACGCGACGGGTTCGTCCACCGCGACGCCAAGCCCGTCATTCCGCCGCGCGTGGACTACACGCTCACCCCGCTGGGCAGGGAGGCCGCCGAACAGGTGTGGTCGCTGGCGCGCTGGACGGAACGCCGGCTCGAAGAGGTAGAGCGGTCGCGCGCCGAGTACGACGAGGCGAAGGCCTCGCTCCAGGCGGAGCCTGCCTAACGGGCACGGGCACGGGCACGGGCACAGGCACGGGCATGGGCGCCCCAGCCGTGGTGGGCACAGCCGGACAGCGGCCCCAGCACGACCCCATACGGCAGCTCCGGCGAACGGCAAGAGGGGCCAGGGCCCGGCGGCCCCGACCCCTCCGTATGCGCGAGCCGTGCGTCAGCCCCCGACCGTCCAGGTGTCGTTGCCCGCGAGCAGCGCGCCCAGATCCCCCTTGCCGTCCCGCTCGATCGCGGTGTCGAGCTGGTCCGACATCAGCGTGTCGTAGACCGGCCGTTCGACGCTGCGCAGCACACCGATGGGCGTGTGGTGCAGGGTGTCCGGGTCGGCCAGCCGGGACAGCGCGAACGCCGTGGTCGGGCTGGTGGCGTGCGCGTCGTGGACGAGGATCTGCGACTCGTTCGCGGGTGTCACCTCGACCACCGCGAGGTCCCCGGTCGCGGGATCCCGGACGACGCCCTTGGAGTTGTCGGTGCCGAAGAGGATCGGCTGCCCGTGTTCGAGGCGGATGACCGCCTCCTCCGCCTGCTGCTTGTCCTTCAGGGCCTCGAAGGCGCCGTCGTTGAAGATGTTGCAGTTCTGGTAGATCTCGACCAGCGCCGTGCCCTGGTGGTCGGCGGCCTGGCGCAGCACCTCGGTCAGGTGCTTGCGGTCGGAGTCGACGGTGCGGGCCACGAAGGAGGCCTCGGCGCCGATCGCCAGGGACACCGGGTTGAAGGGCGCGTCGAGCGAGCCCATCGGCGTCGACTTGGTGATCTTGCCGACCTCGGAGGTGGGGCTGTACTGGCCCTTGGTGAGGCCGTAGATCCGGTTGTTGAAGAGCAGGATCTTCAGGTTCACATTGCGGCGCAGGGCGTGGATCAGGTGGTTTCCGCCGATGGAGAGCGCGTCTCCGTCACCGGTGACGACCCACACGCTCAGGTCCCGCCGCGAGGACGCGAGCCCGGTGGCGATGGCGGGCGCGCGGCCGTGGATGGAGTGCATCCCGTAGGTGTTCATGTAGTACGGGAAGCGGGACGAGCAGCCGATCCCGGAGACGAAGACGATGTTCTCCTTCGCCAGGCCCAGTTCGGGCATGAAGCCCTGCACGGCGGCGAGGATCGCGTAGTCACCGCAGCCGGGGCACCAGCGCACTTCCTGATCGGACTTGAAGTCCTTCATGGACTGCTGGGCTTCGGCCTTGGGAACCAGGGAGAGAAGACCGGACACCGTCTCAGTCATTGATGGCCTCCTTGAGAGCCGTGGCCAGCTGCTCGGCCTTGAACGGCATGCCGTTGACCTGGTTGTAGCTGTGCGCGTCGACCAGATACCTCGCCCGGATCAGGGTGGCGAGTTGGCCGAGGTTCATCTCCGGTACCACTACCTTCTGGTAACGCCCCAGCACGTCCCCGAGATTCCGCGGGAACGGGTTGAGATGGCGCAGATGGGCCTGGGCGATGGGGATGCCCGCGGCCCGCAGCCGCCGTACGGCGGCGGTGATCGGTCCGTACGTCGAACCCCAGCCCAGCACCAGAGTGGTCGCGTCGTCCGGAT
Organism: Streptomyces sp. NBC_00306; assembly: GCF_036169555.1. Classification (GTDB taxonomy): domain Bacteria; phylum Actinomycetota; class Actinomycetes; order Streptomycetales; family Streptomycetaceae; genus Streptomyces; species Streptomyces achmelvichensis. Next base: position 4,769,951 of record NZ_CP108032.1, read on the forward strand.
CATCGACCTCGATGTCGGGCACCTCGATGCCGTCGATCTTGGCCTGCCGGGTGCGGACCATCAGATCGTGGTTGGCCGGGTCGTAGGAGATGTTGCCGGTGCCGTCCTGCTTCTCGATGCCGCCGATCCGGTGCTCGAGTCCGGGCGTCCCCGGAACCGCCCAGGGACGCGCGAGGGTCTGCGGATCACGCTTGTACGGCCAGAACACCTCCGTACCGTCCGCCAGCTCATGGTTCGGGCCGGTCGCGAACTGCACCCGCAGGTCGGGGAGTTCGTCGATGTCGGGGATCCGCCAGGGCTCCGAGCCGTTGGCGAGGTAGCCGTCGCTCAGCAGGAAGACGGGGGTGCGGTAGGCCAGGGCGATCCGTGCCGCGTCCAGGGCCGCGTCGAAGCAGTCCGCGGGGGTGCGGGGCGCGACGATCGGTACCGGCGCCTCGCCGTTGCGGCCGAACATGGCCTGGAGCAGGTCCGCCTGCTCGGTCTTGGTCGGCAGACCGGTCGAGGGGCCGCCGCGCTGGATGTCCACCACGAGCAGTGGCAGTTCCAGCGAGACCGCGAGACCGATCGTCTCCGACTTGAGCGCCACACCGGGGCCGGAGGTGGTGGTGACGGCGAGCGCGCCGCCGAAGGCCGCCCCCAGCGCCGCGCCGATGCCCGCGATCTCGTCCTCGGCCTGGAAGGTCCGTACACCGAAGTTCTTGTGCTTCGACAGCTCGTGCAGGATGTCGGAGGCGGGAGTGATGGGGTACGAGCCCAGATAGAGCGGCAGGTCCGCCTGCTTGCCGGCGGCGATGAGCCCGTAGGACAGGGCGAGGTTCCCGGAGATGTTGCGGTAGGTGCCGGCCGGGAAGGCGGTGCTCGCCGGGGCGACCTCGTAGGAGACGGCGAAGTCCTCGGTCGTCTCGCCGAAATTCCACCCGGCACGGAAGGCCGCGATGTTCGCCTCGGCGATCTGCGGCTTCTTGGCGAACTTGCTCCGCAGGAACTTCTCGGTGCCCTCGGTCGGACGGTTGTACATCCAGGACAGCAGGCCCAGCGCGAACATGTTCTTCGAGCGCTCGGCCTCCTTGCGGGGGAGACCGAAGTCCTTGAGCGCCTCGATGGTCAGGGTCGTCAGCGGCACGGGATGGACGTGGAAGCCGTCCAGGGAGCCGTCCTCCAGCGGGGAGGTGGCGTAGCCGACCTTGGCCATGGCGCGCTTGGCGAATTCGTCCGTGTTGACGATGATGTCGCCGCCGCGCGGCACGTCGGCGATGTTGGCCTTCAGCGCGGCCGGATTCATCGCGACCAGCACGTTCGGGGCGTCGCCGGGGGTGAGGATGTCGTGGTCGGCGAAATGGAGCTGGAAGCTGGAGACGCCGGGGAGGGTGCCGGCGGGCGCCCGGATCTCGGCGGGGAAGTTCGGCAGCGTGGAGAGGTCGTTCCCGAAGGTCGCGGTCTCCGAGGTGAACCGGTCACCCGTGAGCTGCATGCCGTCACCCGAGTCACCCGCGAAGCGGATGATGACCCGGTCCAGTCGGCGGACTTCCTTCGGCTCCGTGGGCTTCCGCTGCCCGCCGACGAGTGTCGTATCGCCCTCGTCGGCCTCATCGGCGTTCTCGGCTGGGCTACTGACCTGGCTGGTCACTGAACTGGACCTCCCTCGAGGCGGCTGCTCGGGCCCGGCCGGCCCACCGGCCGTCCCACGTGCCACCCTACGACCGTGAGGGTGGCCTTCCCTGGACCGCTCACATTTCGGACGTCCGTGTGAGACGCCGTGGTGCCCTCGTGTGCCTTCATGCGTTCGCCCCCCGAATGCTGGTGGTAAGACGCTCCCCGCTCATTGTTCGGTTCTGGGGCTGGAGCCCCGCTCAATATCTGACAGACTGTCAGACGATTATGAGTTCAAGTAGGTCAGCACCGCCAGAACACGCCGGTGATCCCCGTCGCTCGGGGACAGCCCCAGCTTCAGGAAGATGTTGCTGACGTGCTTCTCGACCGCTCCGTCACTCACCACCAGCTGCTTGGCCACCGCCGAATTCGTCCGGCCCTCGGCCATCAGACCGAGAACCTCCCGCTCACGGGGGGTGAGACCGGCCAGCACGTCCTGCTTGCGGCTGCGGCCCAGGAGCTGGGCCACGACCTCGGGATCCAGTGCCGTACCGCCACGGGCCACCCGCACCACGGCGTCCACGAACTCGCGCACTTCGGCTACCCGGTCCTTCAGCAGATAGCCCACCCCGCGGCTGCTCCCCGCCAGAAGTTCGGTGGCGTACTGCTCCTCCACGTATTGGGAGAGCACCAGCACTCCGATCCCGGGGTAGTCCTTGCGCAGCCGCACGGCCGCCCGGACGCCCTCGTCCGTGTGGGTCGGCGGCATCCGTACGTCGGCGACCACCACGTCCGGCAGCTGCTCCTGCGCGGCCAGCTCCCCGATCGTCTTGATCAACGCCTCCGCGTCGCCCACGCCGGCCACGACGTCGTGCCCGCGGTCGGTCAGCAGCCGGGTCAGGCCCTCCCGAAGCAGCACTGAATCCTCGGCGATGACGACCCGCACTCTGTCCTCCACAGCCCTGAAGCCCCCCTGTCGATCCGCTACCACCCCTGTGTTCACCAGCATCGCAGTATTGGCTCCGCACTGCGGCCAGGCTCTGGGAATAGACGGCAAACGGGGGCGGGGCGTTGAGCGGGTGGGGGTACGGGTCACGGAGGTCTCGGAGGTCTCGCGGAGGGTGAGGGGTGTGGGCCCCGGTGCGCCGGGGGTCGTACGGCGGGAGGGCGGGCTGTACGGGGTGCCGCGGCGGTACGGGGGGCGTTGTCGGCGGTACGGGGCGTGTTGCCGGCGGTGCGGGGGCGGGGTGCGGCCCGCCCCCGGGTGTCAGCCGCGCCAGGGCAGCTCCGCCGTCACCGTGGTCGGGCCTCCGTGCGGCGAGTCCAGGGCCAGGATTCCGTCCACGGCGTCCAGCCGTTCGGCGAGTCCCGCGAGGCCGCTGCCCGCGCTGAGGTCCGCGCCGCCGGTGCCGTCGTCCGTGACCTGTAGCATCAGCCGGTCCTCGGACCGCCAGACGTCCACGGTCGCCCGACGGGCCCGGGCGTGCTTGCTGACGTTCTGCAGCAGCTCGGACACGGTGAAGTAGGCGATCCCCTCTATCGCCGGGGCCGGCCGGGACGCCAGGTCCACGTCGACGGCCACCGGGACGGTGCAGCGGGAGGCCACGGCCGACAGTGCCGCGTCGAGACCGCGGTCGGTCAGCACCGCCGGGTGGATGCCGCGCGCCAGATCCCGCAGCTCCTGGAGCGCCGTCTTCACCTCACCGTGCGCCTCGTCCACCATGCGGGCCGCGGCCTCCGGGTCCTCGTTCAGCTTCTCCTTGGCGAGACCCAGGTCCATGGCGAGGGCGACCAGCCGGGCCTGGGCACCGTCGTGCAGATCGCGCTCGATGCGCCGCAGGTCGGCGGCGGCGGTGTCGACGACGACGCCGCGGTCCGACTCCAGCTCGACGACCCGCGTGGCCAGGCTGGACGGCCCGAGCAGCCCGCCGATCATCAGCCGGTCGACGTACGCGAGGCCGCGGATCAGCCACGCGGTCGCCATGACGACGACCAGGCCCGCGGCGGCGGTCACGCCGATCTCGAACGAGGTGTCGAGGTAGAACTGCGTCCCGGTGCTGTCGCCGTAGAGCGAGATGCCCGGCTGGTCGAGGTACGTGGGGAAGGTCCACTGCCACAGCGGGTACAGCAGCAGGGACCATCCCGTGACCCAGAAGGTGAACGCGACGGTGAACGCGGTGATCGCCCACGGGAAGTGCACCACCGCGTAGAGCAGGTGCCGCCAGGACGTACCGCTCTTGAGGACGGCGCCGACCCACGACATCAGCCCGTTGGTGCGGGGGCGGACCGGCTCGGGGTTGTCCACGTCGAGGCGGAGCAGGGAACGGGCCCGGGTCCGCTCCAGCGCGCCGAAGGCACGGCAGCCGGCCAGGCCGGCGGCGAGGACCGGGATGCCGAGGAAGGTGACCAGCAGGCCGGCGCCGAGCGAGATCGTCACGATGGCGAAGGTGAAGAAGATGATGCTGATCGGCAGGCTCAGCATCAGGTACCCGAACTCACGCCAGGTGCGGCCCTCGAGCGGCGCACGCAGGGCCGCGGGAAGGCTGTGGTCCCGCGTGTCGTACCGGTCGTGCTGCTCCGGTCGGTAATCCGTGGCCATCGGCGTCGTCCGTTCTGGGCTGCGGGCTGTCATGAGAACAAGCCTGCTGCGACGGGAGGGCGCGCACCATGAGGGGGGTTGCCCTCTTGGGCGGGGGGTTTTCCCCACCATGGGGGTTGTGGGGGGTGGGGCTTGGGGTGCGGGTTCTTGTTCAGCGTGGGGTGCTTGGGCGGGGTGTTTGGGCCTCGGGCCCTTTTTCGGCGTCGGGCGCTTGGGCGGGGCCCGGGGTGCTTGGGCCTCGGGTCTTGTGTGGTGCGGGTCCGGGGGCCCTCCGGGCTCGACTCCTCGGGGTCGGCGGCGTACAGCGTTCTGTATTGAGCACCCGGGCGTTGCCGCCGATCCCCTGCGGGGACGACCCTGCACGCCCCCTGCCGGGGGTCGAGGACGCGGCCGGTGGCGGTTGCGGGCACACGCGAACCCGAGCCTGTTCGGGGCGCCCGATGGGATGCGGCGCGAAGCTGTCGCTACGAGGGGGTGTGGGGCGCGGCCCCACAGAAACGCCTCTCTACCCGCGCCTGACCGGGGTGACCAGCCAACGCGGCGGGAAGCTGCCGCTAGCAGGGGCGTGGGGCGCGGCCCCACAGGAACCTCTCTACCCGCGCCTGACCGGGGCGACCAGCCAGCGCGGCGCGAAGCTGCCGCAGCGGGGGTGGCGAGCGCAGCCCTGCACGAATACTCCGGGCCGGGCGGCGTGAAGCTGCCGCAGGAACGGGCCTGGCGGCGCAGCCCATCATGATCTTTCCGCCCGCACCGGACAGGTGCGGTCACCCCGGCCGCGCGGGGAGCCGCAACCCACCAGGGGTGTGGGGCCCAGCCCCGCAGGAGACTCCGGGCCGGGCGGCGCGAAGCTGCCGCAGGAACGGGCCTGGCGGCGCAGCCCATCATGACCTTCCCGCCCGCACCGGACAGGTGCGGTCACCGGCCGGCGGAGCCGCAACCCACCAGGGGGCGTGGGGCGCCGGCCCCACATGAACTCCCTCTCCTCACGCGCACCGGACGGGTGCGCGGGTCCGGGCGGCGCGAAGCTGCCGCAGCGGGGGTGTGGGGCGCAGCCCCACAGGAACCTGTCCACCACCCGCCACGGGACAGGTGCCCGGGCGGCGCCGGCAACCGGTAGGAACGGACTCGGCGCCGCGCAGCTGCCGCAGGCAAGGGGCCTGGGGGCGCAGCCACCAAGACCTTTCCACCCGCACCGGGCAGGTGCAGGCACCCCCTCAGTGCGGCGAGCGCGAACGCCACGGAACTTCCACCGTGACCGTCGTCGGGCCCCCCACCGGCGACTCCAGGACGAACAGTCCGTCCACCGCCCCCAGCCGCTCCGCGAGCCCCGCCATCCCCGTACCGCCGTCCAGTCGCGCGCCGCCCTTGCCGTCGTCCGTGACCTGGATCAGCAGGCGGTCCCGCGTGCGCCAGACGTCCACCGTCACGCTCTTCGCCTGCGCGTGCTTGCTGACGTTCTGCAGCAGCTCGGACACGGTGAAGTACGCGATGCCCTCGATCGCCTCGGCCGGCCGCTCCAGGAGGTCCACCGTCACCTTCACCGGTGCCGTGCAGCGGGAGGCGACCGAGGAGAGCGCGGCGTCGAGGCCGCGGTCGGTCAGGACCGCGGGGTGGATGCCGCGGGCCAGGTCGCGCAGCTCCTGGAGGGCGAGCTTCACCTCGCCGTGTGCCTCGTCGACCATCGCCGCGGCCGCCGTCCTGTCCAGTTCGTCGCCGCTGAGCTTCTCCTTGGCGAGGCCGAGGCCCATGGCGAGGGCGACCAGCCGGGCCTGGGCGCCGTCGTGGAGGTCGCGTTCGATGCGGCGGAGGTCGGCGGCGGCGGTGTCCACGACGACCCCGCGGTCGGACTCCAACTCGGCGATCCGCTGCTCCAGTTCGTCGGAGGGCGAGAGCAGCCCCCGCGCCATCGCGCGGTCGGCGTTGGCGAGTCCGCGTGCGATGAAGGGCAGTACGGGCCACAGCACGAACAGGCTGACCATCATGGTGGAGAAGGTGAGAACCCCCCACGGCAGCCGGATGAAGCAGTACAGCACCGTGCGCCAGGCGACCGGGTCCTTCAGGGTCGCCCACAGGCGGGGGAACATTCCGCCACCGCGATGCATGCCTGACAACGTGCTCGGCTCGTCGATCCGTACGCCGAGCAGCGCCCGCGTCCGCGCGCGCTCCGCCCTGCCGAGCCCGCGCGCCCCCATGAGACCGAGGGCGAGCAGCGGCAGGCCGATGACCGTCACCGACAACAGCACACCGTTGAAGATCAGCAACGTCACGTAGACGAATCCGACCAGCGACACCGGCAGATTGCAGAGGAGATGCGCGATCTCCTTCCAGGTGTGACTGCCGAACGCGAAGTGCGCGGGTGGCGGCCGGTCATGGTCGGATGCGGTGCTGCTCACGGTCATACGGGCCAGCCTGCCGGGCCGCGCCGCCGCGCGCCATGGGGTGGATCGGTGGGATGAAGTAGGGATAACCCCACCCGATGCGCGACGCGACTTCTTACGGTCCCTTTAGCAGGCCTAGACTCCCGTGCATACAGATCGTCGATCAGATCGCCAACGACGTCAGGGAGCGAGGGGCGGACGTGCCGGAACCGACCGTGGCCGTGCTCGCGGCGGACTACTTCGAGAGCTATTCGGTCGTCGGACTGCTCGCGGTGATCGGCGTGCTGTTCGTCGCCGTGGCCTTCGGAGCGGGCCGGCTGCTGAGGCCCGTGGTGCCCACGCCGGAGAAACTGCTGACGTACGAATGCGGCGTCGACCCCGTCGGCGAGGGCTGGGCGCACACCCAGGTCCGCTATTACGTGTACGCCTTCCTGTACGTGATCTTCGCCGTCGACTCGATCTTCCTCTTCCCCTGGGCCACGGTGTTCGCGGCGGCGGGATACGGCGCGACAACGCTCGTGGAGATGTTCATCTTCCTCGGCTTCCTGGCTGTGGGACTGCTCTACGCATGGAAGAAGGACGTCCTGACATGGACGTGACCCCGAACCCCACCTCGAATCCGGCCGCGCACTCGGACACGGAGCTGCTGCCGGAGCCCCGCCGACTGGGCGTTCTCTCCCGGCTGGCGCCCGAACCGATGAAGGTGGTCCTCAACTGGGGCCGCCGCTACAGCCTGTGGGTCTTCAACTTCGGACTCGCCTGCTGCGCGATCGAGTTCATCGCCGCGTCGATGGCCCGGCACGACTTCATCCGCCTCGGGGTGATCCCGTTCGCGCCCGGCCCGCGGCAGGCGGACCTGATGGTCGTCTCCGGCACGGTCACCGACAAGATGGCGCCCGCGGTCAAGCGGCTCTACGAGCAGATGCCGGAGCCGAAGTACGTGATCTCCTTCGGTGCCTGCTCCAACTGCGGCGGCCCGTACTGGGATTCCTACTCCGTGACCAAGGGCGTCGACCAGATCATTCCCGTCGACGTCTACGTCCCGGGCTGCCCGCCGCGGCCCGAGGCACTGCTCCAGGGGATCCTCAAGCTTCAGGAGAAGATCGCACGGGAGTCGCTCGGCGAGCGCTACGGCACCGCCCGCCCCTCCGTGGGCGAACTGCGCAGCCCGCTGGTGACCCCGCCGGCCGCGCCGGGAGGCGACCGGTGACCGCATACGACCGTCTCCCCGACGCCGTCACGGACATCTTCGGCGAGGCGGCCACGGCCGAGCTGGCGTACGAGCTGCTCACGGTCGACGTGCCCGCAGAGTCGTGGATCCCGTCCCTGGAGATCGCCCGTACGCAGCTGGCCTGCACCTACTTCGACTGGCTGAGCGCGGTCGACGAGCCGGGCACCGGCTTCCGGGTCTGCGCGCACGTGGTCTCCCTGGAAGGCGGCCGGGTCCGCCGGCTGCTGCTGCGGACGACGGTCCCGCACGAGGCGCCCGTACTCGCCTCCGCCGTGACCGTGTACGCGGGAGCGGCCTGGCACGAGCGCGAGACCCACGAGATGTTCGGCGTCGGTTTCACCGGCCACCCGCATCTCGTACCGCTGCTGCTGCCGGAGGAGTTCGAGGGCCATCCGCTGCGCAAGGACTTCGTCCTCGCCGCCCGGGTCGCGAAGGCCTGGCCGGGTGCGAAGGAGCCGGGGGAGTCGGAACACGGCGGCCCCAAGCGCCGCCAGATGCTCCCGCCGGGCGTGCCCGACCCCAACGAGTGGGGCCCGCTCAAGGGCCAACTCCCGCCCGCCCCGAGCCGCCCGGCCCGCACGCCCCGAGCGGCAGGCGCTGCCGGAGCCGCGGCGGCCGGAGCAACGGACCGCCCGGCCCGCCGCACCCGTACGGCGGGGGAGGGTTCGGCGAGCCAGGCGGCCGCGGAGGGCGCTCCTGCACGTCGTTCCCGCAGTGTGAGCGAGGGTTCGGCGAGCCAGGCGGCCGCGGAAGGTGCTCCCGTAAGTCGTTCCCGCAGTGTGAGCGAGGGCTCGGCGAGCCAGGCGGGCGGCGAGGGTGCTCCCGTACGGCGTTCGCGCAGTGTGAGCGAGGGCTCGGCGAGCCAGGCGGCCGCGGGAGCGGCCACGCCCCCGGAGGCGCCTCGGGACCCGGCGGCCGAGACACCCGCGCCCGAAGCAGCCGCGGCGGAAGCAGCCGCGGCCGAGACCCCGGCGCCGAAGACCCCGGCGGCCGAGACATCCGCCCCCGAAGCAACTGCGGCGGAGACCCCGGCCCCCACCACCGCACCGGCGGAAGAAGCCGCTTCGGGAGAGGCCAAGCCCCGGCGCGCCGGCAGCTCCGACGCCCCGTGGCACCACGCCCGCCCGGCATTCGAAGAGCCGGACGCGGGCGCGGAAGCCGCCACAGGCTCGCGCGCGGACCCCGAACCGGCCACAGCGCCCGAGCCGAGTACAGGCCCCGAGCCGGCCACTGCACCCGAGCCGACAGCGCCCGAGCCGAGTCCGGGCCCCGAGCCGGCCCCGGACCGCGACACCGGCACGGACCCGGGCGGGGGCACGGACCCCAGCTCCCGCGAGGCGCCGGACGACAGCACCGGCGACGACACCGCCGCCGAGCCCGATGCCGAGTCCGACGGCAACGACGACACCCGTACTCCCCGCCCCCCGGACAGGCCCGAGGGCGGGCCCCATGAGACCGCCGGAGGCGACCCCGCGTGAACGACGCTCTCGACGTCGCCTTCCGGCTGCTCGTCGTCCTCGCCGTCTTCCTCGTCCTTCCCCTCGTCATCGGGCAGACCGAGCACAAGGTGATGGCCCATATGCAGGGCCGCCTCGGTCCCATGTACGCGGGCGGGTTCCACGGCTGGGCCCAGCTCGTCGCGGACGGCGTCAAGTTCGCGCAGAAGGAGGACGTGGTCCCGGCCAACGCCGACCGCCGCATCTTCCAGCTCGCTCCCGCCGTCGCCCTCCTCCCGTACCTCCTCGTGCTGGTCGCCATCCCGATCGGCCCGAGCGAGGGCGCGGTCGGTGAGGTCGTCGACGCGGGGATCTTCTTCGTGCTCGCCGTGATGGGCGTCGGCGTGCTCGGCTCGCTGATGGCGGGCTGGGCGTCCGCCAACAAGTTCTCCCTTCTCGGTGGTCTGCGGACCGCGGCGCAGCTGCTGGCGTACGAACTGCCCATGCTGCTCACCGCCGCCTCCGTCGCCATGGCGGCCGGCACGGTCTCGCTGCCCGGCATCCTCAACGCCTTCGAGTGGTGGTGGCTGCCCTGGCAGATCGTGGGCGCCCTCGTCTTCTTCATCGCCGGACTGGCCGAACTCCAGCGCCCGCCCTTCGACATGCCGGTCGCCGACTCCGAGATCATCTTCGGCGCCTACACCGAGTACACCGGGCTGCGGTTCGCGCTGTTCCTGCTCGCCGAGTACGCGGGCATCGTCGTGCTCTGCGGCCTGACCACCGTCCTGTTCCTCGGGGGCTGGCACGGCCCGATGGGCGCCGACGGACTCGGCTGGGTGTGGACCCTGCTCAAGACCGGTGTGCTCGCGTTCGTCGTCATCTGGCTGCGCGTCACCTATCCCCGGATGCGCGAGGACCAGTTGCAGAAGCTCGCCTGGACGACGCTCGTCCCGCTCGCTCTCGCCCAGATCGCTCTCACCGGCATCGTGAAGGTGGTGATCCAGTAATGCCGCCGATTCCCGGATCCGGCCTCGCCAAGGGCCTGGCCGTCACGCTGCGGACGATGACCAAGAAGACGGTCACCCACCAGTACCCCGACGCGCAGCCCGAACTCCCGCCGCGCTCCCGCGGTGTGATCGGCCTGTTCGAGGAGAACTGCACGGTCTGCATGCTCTGCGCCCGTGAGTGCCCCGACTGGTGCATCTACATCGACTCCCACAAGGAGACGGTCCCGGCCGCCGCCCCCGGTGGCCGGGAGCGCAGCCGCAATGTCCTCGACCGCTTCGCGATCGACTTCTCGCTCTGCATGTACTGCGGTATCTGCATCGAGGTCTGTCCTTTCGACGCGCTGTTCTGGTCACCGGAGTTCGAGTACGCGGAGACGGACATCCGCGAACTCACCCACGAGCGGGACAAGCTCCGCGAGTGGATGTGGACGGTGCCCGCACCGCCCGCCCTCGACCCGGGTGCGGAGGAGCCGAAGGAGATCGCGGCGGCCCGCAAGGCTGCCGAGAAGCTCGCCGCAGCGCAGGCGCAGGAGCAGGGCCAGGCAGGGGAGCAGGCGCAGGCGGCCGACCCTGCCCCCGGTGCCCCGTCCCCGGAGCGTCCCGCATCGCCGCGCCCGGGTGAAGGAGGCACGGCATGATGCTCGCCGCCGCACCCCAGGGCTTCCTCTCGCCGACCGGTGTCGAGATCGCCTTCCTGCTCGTCGGCCTCGCCACCCTCGGCGCGGCCGTCATCACGGTCACCACCAAGCAGCTGGTGCACGCCGCGCTCTGGCTGGTCGTGGCGCTCGGCGGCCTGGCCGTCGAATACCTGCTGCTGACGGCCGAGTTCATCGCCTGGGTGCAGGTCCTCATCTACGTCGGTTCCGTCGTCGTCCTCCTTCTCTTCGGGCTGATGCTCACCAAGGCCCCCATCGGCCGCTCCCCGGACGCCGATTCGGGCAACCGCTACGTGGCTCTGGCCGTCGCCGGCGTCGCCGCGGCCGCCCTGGTCTGGGTGGTCGTGGACGCCTTCCGCGCCACCTGGATCAACCTGGACGGACCCGCGCAGGGCTCCACCAAGGTGTCCGGCGAATACCTCTTCCGGCACTGGGTGCTGCCCTTCGAGGCGCTCTCCGTCCTGCTGCTCGCCGCGCTCGTCGGCGCCATCGTCCTGTCCCGCAAGGGCTCCAAGGACCCCCAGGGGGAGAGCTGATGCACCTCGCCTATCCCGCCGTGCTCGCTGTCCTCCTCTTCTGCGTCGGCCTGTACGGCGTGCTCGCCCGGCGCAACGCGATCCTGGTGTTGATGTCCGTCGAGCTGATGCTCAACGCGGTCAACCTCAATCTCGTCGCCTTCGACGTCTGGCTGCGCGACACCGTGCACGCCGGACAGGCGCTCACTCTTTTCACCATCGCCATCGCTGCCGCGGAGATCGGCATCGGCCTGGCGATCGTCCTGATGGTCTACCGCAACCGCGGATCCTCGGACGTCGACAGGCTCCGCGACACCGCCGAAGGCCACGACGGCAGTTCCGACGAACCTGACGCCACCGCTTCGGCGCAGAAGGCTGAGGCCACCGCGTGACGACCACGACCCTCGCCGTCCTCGTCCCTCTTCTCCCCTTTCTCGGCGCGGCGGCCGGACTGCTGCTCGGCCGCACTGCCCCCGGCTTCGTGCGGCCCCTCGCGGTCCTGCCCACCCTGACCGCTTTCGCGCTCGCCGTGGTGGTCGCCGTGCGCCAGGGCGGGGGCAAGGCGATCGACGCCTCGACCCAGCTCACGCCCACGGGTTCGGTCCCCATCGACCTCGCGCTGTACCTCGACGGCTTCGCGGTCCTGGTCGCCGTCCTCGTCGGCTTCGTCGCGACCTGCGTGCAGATCTACTCGACGGGCTATCTGCGCGACGACCCGCGCTACCCCTCGTACGCGGCTCTCGTCTCCCTCTTCACCTCCGCGATGCTGCTCGTCGTCTACTCCGGCGACCTGATGGTGCTCCTGGTCGGCTGGGAGATCATGGGCATCTGCTCGTACTTCCTCGTGGGCCACTACTGGGAGACGCCCGAGGCGCGCGCCGCCTCCCTCAAGGCGTTCCTGGTCACCAAGCTCGGCGATGTCCCCTTTCTGATCGGCCTGTTCGCGCTCGCCGCCGACGCCGGCACGTTCCGGATCACCGGGATCCTCGGCTCCGTCGCGGCCGGTGGCCTCGACCACCCGACACTGGTGGCGCTGCTGCTCCTCGCGGGTGTGGCCGGCAAGTCGGCGCAGTTCCCGCTGCACACCTGGCTGCCCGACGCGATGGCGGGCCCCACTCCCGTCTCCGCGCTGATCCACGCGGCGACCATGGTCGCCGCCGGTATCTACTTCGTCGCCCGTCTCCTTCCTGTCTTCGCGGCGTCCGCCGCTGCCCTCACCGTCCTGGCCGTCATGGCCGCCGTCACGATGGTCGGCTCGGGCCTCGCCGCCCTCGCCCAGGACGACATCAAGCGTGTCCTCGCTTACTCGACCATCGGCCAACTCGGCTACATGTCGGGCGCCCTGGCCGTCGGAGACCGTGGCGCGGCCGTCTTCCACCTCATGGCGCACGGTGCGTTCAAGGCGCTGCTCTTCCTCGCCGCCGGCGTGGTCATCCATGCCGCCGGCACCAACTCCCTGGCCGCCATGTCCCGGATGACGGGCCTCCCCAAGCGCATCCCCGACGCCTACTGGACGATGACCGTCGCCCTGCTGGCACTTGCCGCGATCCCTCCCTTCGCCGGCTTCTTCTCCAAGGAAGCCGTCCTCGTGGCCGCCGAGCACACCGCGCTCGGAGACTCCGGCGTCGCCCCGGTCGGCGCGGGCTGGATCGTCCTCGTCGCCGGGCTGGTGACGGCCCTGCTGACCGCCGCCTACGCGATGCGCCTGTGGCTGCTCGCCTTCCACGGACGCGGAGCCGAAGCCCCCGACCACGGCCGCGAACCCCTCTCCATGAATGCCGTGCTCTGGGTGCTGGCCGTCCCCTCCCTCGGATTCGGTCTCACGGTCGGCTACGTCGACGACTGGTTCGACGGACACAGCCTCACCCCGACCGTGACAACCGCCGTCCTCGGCACGGGAGTCGCTCTGGTCGGCGGACTGATCACCTACGCCGCCTGGCGCGCGCTGCAGTACCGCCGGGGCCCCGCCCGCCCGCCGATGGGTGCCGTCGCCGCCCACCCCGACGCGGCTCCCTCGGTCTCCGAGGCCGAGGCCGTCGCGACCCACACCCCCGCCTACGGCGACATCGCATCCGCCCCCGACCCGTCCGACCCGGGCCGTCTGCTGCTCGGCCCGCTGCACGGCGCCGCGGTCACCGGCTTCCATCTGGACGCCGTCTACCGCGCGCTGTTCGTCCGGCCCGTCCAGGCCGCCGCCGTACTGGTGCGCTTCCTCGACCGCGAGGTCGTCGACACCTACGTCCGCGGGGCGGGCACCGGCAGCAACTGGCTGGGATGGCTCGTCCGGCGCGCCCAGACCGGCAATGTGCAGACCTACCTCGGCGCCCTGCTCGCCGGCTCGGCCGTCCTCGCCATCGCCGCCGTCGTCCTGTCCACCGTCAACGCGGGATCGTGAGCCGTGATCGATATCAGCGAGTCCGTGATGCAGTTCCTTCTCGCGTTCATCGTCGTCGCCCCGCTCGCCGGGGCGGCCGCGGCGCTGCTGCCCGCCCCGCCCGGCCTTCGCGGCACCGGGCCCGACCAGGCGGTCCTGCGCCACGGCATGACCGTCACCGGAGCCGTCCTCGTCGCCACCGTCGTGCTGGCGCTCGGCTTCGACCACGACCACCCGTCGAGGATGCAGGCCACGACGGATATCAGCTGGATCCCGGCACTCGATGTGCGGATCCACCTCGGCATCGACGGCATTTCCCTCCCCCTTGTCGTGCTGACCGCGCTGCTGACCTTCCTCTGCGCTCTCTACAGCTACTTCAAGATGCCTTCGGGCCCGTCCCCGAAAGCCTTCGTCGCGCTGCTGCTCGTCCTCGAATCCGGGACGCTCGCGACCTTCGCCGTACTCGATCTGCTGCTGTTCTTCCTGGCGTTCGAGATGGTCCTCATCCCGATGTACTTCCTCATCGCCCGCTGGGGCGGGGAGGCGCGGCAGGCCGCCGCCTGGAAATTCATCCTCTACACGCTGCTCGGCTCCGTCGTCATGCTGCTCGGCCTGCTGCTGATCGGGCTGAAGACCGGCACATTCGACATGGTGGCACTCGCCACTGACAACGGCCGTGGACTCACCTCGTCCGTGCAGGTCATCGCCGTTTTGGCGATCGGTCTCGGCCTCGCCGTGAAGACCCCGATGTGGCCACTGCACAGCTGGCTGCCCGATGCCCACACCGCCGCCCCGACCGTCGGCTCGGTCCTGCTCGCCGGTGTCCTGCTCAAGATGGGGACGTACGGCTTCGTCCGTATCGTGCTGCCGATCGCTCCCGACGGCATGCTCACTTTCGCGCCGTACCTCGCGGCCTTCGCCGTCGCGGGCATCATCTACGGATCGCTCGCCTGCCTCGCCCTGGCCAAGGAGGGCGCCGGCGGCGACCTCAAGCGCCTGATCGCCTACTCCTCCGTCGGTCACATGGGCTTCGTCCTCCTCGGCATCGCGACGATGACCCCCACCGGCGTCAACGGCGCGCTGTTCGCGAACATCGCTCACGGCCTCATCACCGGTCTGCTCTTCTTCCTGGTCGGCGCCCTCAAGGACCGCTACGGAACCGCCGACCTCGACACCCTCGCCGGCGCCACCGGAGCCGCCCTCTACGGCCGCGCTCCCCGCCTCGGTGCCCTCCTCGCCTTCGCCGCGGTCGCCTCCCTCGGGCTGCCCGGGCTCGCCGGGTTCTGGGGCGAGATGCTCGCGCTGTTCGGCGCCTTCGACCCCGCCGACGGCCTCAGCCGGCCCGCGTTCCTCACCTTCATGGCGATCGCCGCGTTCGGCACGCTGCTCACCGCGGCCTACCTCCTGGTCGTCGTCCGCCGTGTCTGCATGGGCGCGCTGCGGACCGAGGAGCAGGAGAACCGGCCCCTCGCCGACGTCCAGACGTACGAGTTCGCCGCCTGGACACCGCTCGTCGCCCTCACCGTCCTCGCGGGACTGTGGCCCGCGGTTCTCCTCGGCCTCACCGACCCGGCCGTGCAGAAGCTCCTCGCAGGAGGCAAGTCGTGACCGTGGCAGCCGACAGCGGCACCAGCCTCGTCCAGTCCGTCGACTGGCTCGCGATCGCACCGCCGACCATCGTGGCGGTCGTCGGTCTGATCGTCCTGGTGGCCGACCTGTTCACGCCGGAGAAGCGGAAGCATCTGCTCGGCTTCGTCGCGATCGCCGGTCTGGCCGCCGCACTCGTCACGCTCGTACCACTGCGCAAAGGCGACCGGGAAACCTTCTGCCTGACCACCGACACCGCGGCGTGCAGCTACACCGCGGACCACTTCACTCTGGTCATCCAGTTCCTGGTGCTCGGCGGCGCGCTGCTCACCGCCCTGCTGTCGCTCCACGACACGCGCACCAGGCTCCCCGCGGGCGAGTTCTGGTTCCTACTGCTGTCGTCCGCCGCCGGAGCCGCCCTGCTGCCCGCCTCCCGGGACCTCGCCACCCTCGTCGTCGCCCTCGAAGTCGCGTCGCTGCCGGCCTTCGCCCTCGTCGGCCTCCGCCGAGGCGACCGGCTCTCCAGTGAGGCGGCGCTCAAGTTCTTCCTCTCCTCGGTCACGGCGACCGCTGTCATGCTCCTGGGCGTCAGCTTCGTGTACGCCACGACGGGCACCCTTCACCTCACGCGTATCGCCACCGGGCTCGACGACGTCCCCGGACAGCTCGACACGCTGGCGCAGGCAGGGGTCGCGCTGACCCTTGTCGGCTTCGCGTTCAAGACGGCCGCCGTCCCGTTCCACTTCTGGGTCCCCGACACCTATGTGGGTGCGCCGCTGCCCATCGCCGCCTACCTCTCCGTCATCGGGAAGGCCGTCGGCTTCTCCGGCCTCATCCTGGTCACCGTCATCGCCTTCCCGGGCTATGCGGACGTCTGGGGGCCGGCGATCGCCGTCCTCGCGGCCCTCACCATGACCGCGGGCAATGTGGCCGCCCTGCGGCAGTCGCCCACGCGCGCGTGGAGCGCGGTACGTCTGCTGGCCTGGTCGTCGGTGGCCCAGGCCGGCTACCTCCTGGTGCCGATCGCTGCCGCCGCCTATTCCAGCGACGACCAGATCGGTGCGACGGTCGCGTACGCCCTGATGTACGCCGTCGTGAACCTCGGTGCCTTCGCCGTGGCCGCGCTGGTCGCCCGCAGCCGGCCCCTCAACCGCGTCGCCGACTACCGCGGTCTCTATGCCGGCCACCCGCTGGCCGCTCTTGCCATGGGCTTCTTCCTGCTCTGCCTGGCGGGCCTGCCGCCCGGCATCATCGGCCTGTTCGCCAAGGTGACCGTCTTCTCCTCGGCGGTCGACGCGGGCCTGGGGTGGCTGGCGGTCGTCATGGCCGTCAACGTCGTGATCGCCCTGTACTACTACCTGAAGTGGACCGCGGTCCTCTTCCGGGCCCCCGAGGGTGCCGTGGAAGGCGCCGCGGCAGCTGCCGACGAGGCCGAGCCCGTCCACAAGGGAGCCCCGGCGCCGGTCACCGTCGTCATCGTGCTGGCCGTCGTCGCCGGCATCGCTCTCTCCGGATACCCCCAGCTGATTCTGCGCTTCGCCGCGGGCACCCTGTTCTGAGGGTCACCCGAACGGCTCACTCCGAGGCCGGTAGCACAAGGGAACTAGCGTCCTTCGCCTGGCGTTGACCAGTACAGAAGGGTCCACTGGACAGTGGAGCACCACCACGCAAAGGGTCCCCTGCCGCACCGCTTGGAGGGCGTACCGTGCACCGCCGGCACAATGGGCTGAAGACCGCCGTACTCCTCGGGGGACTGTCCGCACTCATCCTCGTCATCGGCAGCTTCTTCGGCCGTACGGGCCTGCTCGTCGCTCTCCTCGTGGCGATCGGCACCAATGCGTACGCCTACTGGAACAGCGACAAGCTCGCCCTGCGGGCCATGCGGGCCCGACCGGTCAGCGAATTCGAGGCCCCGCAGCTCTACCGGATCGTCCGCGAGCTCTCCACCGCCGCCCGCCAGCCCATGCCCCGGCTCTACATCTCGCCCACACAGGCTCCCAACGCGTTCGCCACCGGCCGCAACCCGCGCAACGCCGCGGTGTGCTGCACCGAAGGCATTCTGCAGATCCTCGACGAGCGGGAGCTGCGCGGCGTCCTCGGCCACGAGCTCAGTCATGTCTACAACCGCGACATCCTGATCTCCTCCGTCGCCGGAGCGCTCGCTTCCGTGGTGATGTTCCTGGTGAACTTCGCCTGGCTGATCCCCGTCGGCCGCTCGGACGACGACGACGGCCCCGGCATCCTGGGCTTCCTGCTGATCCTGATCCTCGGGCCGCTGGCCGCCTCCATCATCCAGCTCGCCGTCAGCCGTTCCCGGGAGTACGAGGCGGACGCCTCGGGCGCCCAGATCACCGGCGATCCGCTGGCCCTGGCGAGCGCCCTGCGCAAACTCGACGCCGGTACGAAACAGCTCCCCCTGCCTCCCGAGCCGCGTCTCGAGACCGCCAGTCACATGATGATCGCGAACCCCTTCCGGCCGGGTAGGGGTCTGTCCAAGATGTTCTCCACGCACCCACCGATGGCGGAGCGCATCGCCCGACTCGAACAGATGGCAGGTCATCGCCCGTGAAGACAATCCTGAACGTCATTTGGCTCATCCTGTGCGGCTTCTGGATGTTCCTCGGATACATGGTTGCGGGCCTGGTGCTCTGCATCACCATCATCGGCATCCCGTTCGGTCTGGCCGCGTTCCGGATCGGCATCTATGCGCTCTGGCCCTTCGGTTACACCGTGATCGACCGCCGGGACGCGGGTGCCCCGTCCTTCGTCGGCAACATCCTGTGGCTGATCCTCGCCGGCTGGTGGCTGGCCCTCGGCCACATCTTCACGGGCATCGCCCTGTGCATCACCATCATCGGCATCCCGCTGGGCATCGCGAACTTCAAGCTGATCCCGGTCTCCCTGGTGCCGTTCGGCAAGGAAATCGTCCCGTCGGACGAGGCGTTCGGGGTTCGCTGACGCGCAGGCGGAACACCGCCGCGAGCGCGGACTCGCATGGGCGGTGCGCCGCGCCGGGGCCTCAGCCGCGGCGTCGCATTCCGTAGACGAGTGCGCCCGCCCCCACGACGGCCGCGCCGGACAGCACCGATGACAGGGGCAGCGCGAAGGCGAGCAGCACACAGCCGGCGAAGCCCAGAATGGCCACCACTCGCCATCGGGAACCGAGCGTCCAAGCCGAAGCGTTGGCAATTGCGTAGTACATGAGCACGGCGAACGACGAGAACCCGATGGCACCCCGCACATCGGCCGTCGCCGCCACCACCGCGACGACGGCCCCCACCGCCAACTCCGCCCGGTGGGGCACCTGGAAGCGCGGGTGCACGGCCGCCAGAGCGGTCGGCAGGTGGCCGTCCCGTGCCATGGCCAGCGTCGTTCGTGAGACGCCGAGAATCAGCGAGAGCAACGACCCGAGCGCCGCCACCGCGGCACCCACCCGCACCACCGGTACGAGCCACTGCGCGTCCGCGGCCCGCGCCGCCTCCGCGAGCGGAGCGGTGGCCCGCCCCAACTCACCCGCGCCCAGAACGGAAAGGACCGAGACCGCCACACACGTATAGACGACCAGAGCGATACCGAGCGCCAGCGGGACCGCGCGCGGGATCGTCCGCGCCGGATCGCGCACCTCCTCGCCGAGCGTGGCGATCCGGGCGTACCCCGCGAACGCGAAGAACAGCAGCCCGGCCGCCTGGAGCACACCGCCCGCCGAGACATCCGCCTCCACACCAAGGCGCCCGAAGTCGGCCGAGCCCGACGTGAGAGAGGAGACGACGACCGCCGACAGGACGGCCAGCACGACCGCGACGATCACCCGTGTCAGCAACGCCGATTTCTGAACACCGGTGTAGTTCACGGCCGTCAGGGCGACCACTGCGGCGACCGCCACCGCATGCGCCTGATCCGGCCAGGCGTACGTCCCCACCGTCAGCGCCATGGCCGCACACGAGGCCGTCTTTCCGACGATGAACGCCCAGCCCGCCAGACAGCCCCAGAACTCGCCGAGCCGCTCACGTCCGTACACATAGGTCCCGCCCGACGCCGGGTAGCGAGCGGCCAGCCGCGCGGACGACATGGCGTTGCAGTACGCGACGGCCGCAGCGATCGCCAGTCCCACCAAGAGCCCGGAGCCGGCGGCCCGTGCCGCCGGGCCCAGCGCGGCGAAAATGCCCGCCCCGACCATCGACCCCAGACCGATCACCACGGCATCGGACAAGCCGAGCGACCGTCTCAGCTGCTGTGTCATGTGCCGCACCTTACGGATCTCTGCAACCGCGGCCCGACGACGAGACGTCTTCGAGAACACCACCGTACGAAAGGCAGGTCACGGCATGAGCATCATCGGCTGGATCATCCTCGGACTGCTCGCCGGGGCCATAGCCAAGATCCTGCTGCCGGGCCGCGACCCGGGCGGCCTGATCGGCACCACGCTCATAGGTGTCGCGGGAGCGTTCATCGGCGGCTGGATATCGGCCCGCTTCCTGGACCGGTCGATCAGCAACGAGTTCTACGACGGGCCGACCTGGGCCGCCGCGATCGGCGGATCGCTCGTGCTGCTGATCGTCTACCGGCTACTGTTCGGCCACTCGCGCTCGCGCTGACCCGCCGCCCGGGCTTTCCACGCGACCGAGGCCGCGTTCGCGCTTGACATGCCGGCGGGGCGTGCCACGCAACCGAGGCCGTGTGTTCGCGCCGACCCGCCCCCGGCCGTGCCATGGAACCGAGGCCTCAGCCGGGCAGGCCCGTCTCCCGCAGGGTGATGTTCAGCCGCCCGCTGCTGATGCCCGTCGCGGGGTCGGCCGTGCCCGGGTACACCTTCGGCACCCCGTGGTACGCGAAACGAGCCGGCCCGCCGAAGACGAACAGGTCGCCGGAGACCAGCTCCACATCGCGGTAAGGGCGGCCCCGCGTCTCGGTGTTGCCGAAGCGGAACACGCAGCTGTCGCCGATGCTCAGCGACACCACCGGCGCACCGGACCGCTCCTCCTTGTCCTGGTGCATCCCCATCCGCGCCGAGCCGTCGTAGAAGTTGATGAGCGCGGTGTCAGGGGTGTATTCCACGCCCTTCGTCACGTCGCCGCCCTCTGCGCCGCCCTGGCCGTACGCACCGCTCTCGCCGTACGCCGCCTGCACAGCGGTACGGCCCAGCTCGACCAGCCAGTCCGGGAACGGGGCGACCCGGGCGCCGTTCACATCGTCCGCCGTGCGGGTGTAGCGGTACGGCTGCCAGTGCCAGCCGAGACACACCGTCTGCACCGACATGACGCCCCCGCCCGGCAGCGCGGTGTGCCGGAGCGGGACGGGGCCGCGCGCCCAGGACCGGCACGCCTCCACCAATTCCCGCTGGCCTTCCAGCGGCAGCCACCCCGGCACATGCACCGCGCCGGGGGCCACCACCGCCGGGTCCCTGGGGAACAGGGCCGCGCCGCTCACGACGCCGGCGCGCCCTCGAGACCGAGGAGCCGCTCCTTGTGCTCCACTCCGGCGGCATAGCCGCGTAGCGCTCCGTCCGAGCCGATCACCCGGTGGCACGGCCGGACGACCAGCAGCGGATTGCGCCCGATCGCGGTACCCACCGCCCGCACGCCGACCCGCGACGTACCGACACGGGAGGCGATCTCCGCGTACGTCGCCGTCGCCCCGTACGGAATCTCCTCCAGCGCTGCCCACACCCGCCGCTGGAACTCCGTGCCGCCGTCCACGTACTCGATGTCGAAGTGGGTGAGCCCGCCGCCGAAGTACGCGGTCAGCTGCCGTCCGATCTCCTCGAAGGCGGCGGGATCGTGCCGCCAGCCGTCCAGGACGACGGCGCCGCCCTTCTGACCCGGCAGGGAGAGGGATGCGAGCGCGGTGCCGCCGTTCGCCGTGGCCGATTCCTCGCCGACCAGCAGCAGTTCGCCCAGCGGGCTGTGGATGGTCGTGTAGACCGTCGTGGCGGTCATGGCCCTGTCCTTTCCTCGCGGCATGTTCTGCGTCCTACGCCTACGAGTCTGCGCCGCCCGGACGGCCGAAGCTGGCGGGATTCGGACGTCACGCCAGGCGCCCGTCCGGCTCCCGACGTGGCCGCGCCCGCAGGTCCCGAACCGCCCGCCGTTCGCACGGCCCCGCCGGCCGGTCCCGAACCGCCCGCCGCCCGCCGCCCGGCCCCGAACCGCCCGCCGCACGCCCGCACGCCCGCACGCCCGCCCGGACGAGGCGGGGGAGGAGCGGACCGGCCGCTCCGCCCCCGGTCCGTCCGGCGAGCACCCGCGGTCAGCGGTAGTTCACGAACTGAAGGGCGAAGTCGAAGTCCTGCCCCTTCAGCAGCGCCTGCACGGCCTGCAGGTCGTCCCGGCTCTTGGAGCTGACCCGCAGCTCCTCACCCTGGACCTGAGCCTTGACGCCCTTGGGACCCTCGTCACGGATGATCTTCGCGACCTTCTTGGCGTTCTCCTGCGAGATGCCCTCCTCGATGGAGGCGAAGATCTTGTACTCCTTGCCGGACAGCTGCGGCTCGCCCGCGTCCAGCGCCTTCAGCGAGATCCCGCGCTTGACCAGCTTGGACTGGAAGACGTCGAGGATGGCCGTGACCCGCTCCTCGGAGTTCGCCTGCATGAGGATCTTCTCGCCGGACCAGGCGATCGAGGCCCCGACGTTCTTGAAGTCGTAGCGCTGAGAGATCTCCTTCGCGGCCTGGTTGAGGGCGTTGTCGACCTCCTGCCGCTCGACCTTCGAGACGATGTCGAAACTGGAGTCGGCCATGTCCTGTGGCTCCTTGTATCGGGTGCGTGGAGGAGCGGCCGGAATCCCCGAACCGCACGGGCAAGCCTAGCCACCCGCACCCGCCCCGAGCGCTGATCAATCCGGTGGCGGAGCACCCCCGGGCATCAGGTATCGTTTACGTCGTTGCCACGGAGCACCGCCGAACAAGCGGCCCTCCTGAGGCGACATCCCATGGCGGTGTGCCCGAGTGGCCAATGGGAGCGGACTGTAAATCCGTCGGCTTAGCCTACCCAGGTTCGAATCCTGGCGCCGCCACGCGAAGTGATGGCCCCTGAACTGCGGAAACGCAGTTCAGGGGCCATCGTCGTTCACCCCCGGCGCGACCGTCCCGGGAAACGCACCGGCCCCGGACCTGCTCACGGCCCAAGTCCTGCTCACCGCCCATATCCGGGACGGGCCGTCGACGGGCCTCTCGGGCCCGAACTGCACCGGCGCCGTGCCCTCTTCGCCCGGCGGGGCCGAAGGCCACGGACCCCCGCCCGGCTCTCCTTCCTCCTAGGATCGGGCCATGAGTCGGACCGACCGTGGCAGCCGTGTGATCGCGGCCCCGAAGACGACCGTCTACGGCGCCCTCCTCGACCGGGAGTCCCTCGAAGCCTGGCTGCCGCCCGACGGTATGCGCGGGCGGATCGAGCAGTGGGATCCGCGGCCCGGCGGCGGGTTCCGGATGGTTCTCACCTACCTCGATCCCGCCGACAGCCCTGGCAAGACCTCGGACGCGACGGATGTCGTCGACGTCGGGTTCGCCGAGCTGGTGCCGTCGGAGCGGGTGGTGCAGACGGCGGTGTTCGAGGCCGACGACGCGGCGTACGCGGGCACCATGACGATGACCTGGGATCTCGACGCCGCCGGCGACGGGACCGAGGTGACCGTCACCGCCACGGACGTGCCGCCCGGCATCGATCAAGCGGATCACGAGGCCGGCATCGCCTCCTCGCTGGCCAACCTCGCGTCGTACGTCGAAGCCCGCGGCTGAAGGCCCCCGAGGACGGGTGGCAGCGCGCGCGGTGCGCGGCCACCGCCGTCCGCAGAGGCAGGGCACAGCCGGGCTCAGCCCTACCGAACGGCCCGCCGCTCCCATTCCGCGCGGGTCAGTTCGTACTCGACATCGCCGTGCTCCGAGCCCTCGATCACATCCGGCCAGTCGTCGGTGAAGCTGCGGACGTACGACAGACCGGCCTTCTCCATCACCCGGCGGGACCGCGCGTTGACGGTCATGGTGTTCGCGGTCACCCGCTCCACCCCGAGGTCCGTGAATCCCTTCCGGATCAGGGCGCGCGATCCCTCCGCGGCGTAGCCGTTGCCCCAGGCCGACGTGTTCAGGCGGTAGCCGAGTTCGACGACGGCGGGGCTGTCGTCCGACAGCGGGCGGAAGGCGAACCAGCCCAGGAAGGTCCCCGTGGCCTTCTCCTGCGCCGCCCAGTAGCCGCGGGTGCCGAAGCACGGGTAGTCGTGGAGCAGCCGGGGCAGCGTCTGTTCCCGGATCGTCTCGCGGCTCGTCGGGCGGCCGCCGTTGATGAAGCGCATCACGGCGGGATCGTTGTCCAGGTCCAGCAGGGGTTCCTCGTCCGCCTCGGTGAACGCACGCAGGACGAGCCGTTCGGTCTCCAGGAAGATGCGCATGGCCGCATCCTCACGAGCAGCCGACCCGCCCGCCACCGCATTTCGTACCGGTGGCGGCGCGGGCCGGACAGGCCACCTCAGTCGGCCAGCCGGAAGGCCAGCTCCATCTCCCACTTGTTCATGTCCGGCTCGACGCGCGGGTCCGTCAGATACGACTCCAGCCGGCAGCCCCACAGCTCGGAGCCGCCGACCTCCCGCATGTCCCAGACGAGGCCTTCCTGCGCGGCCCACTCCCGCAGCGCCGTGATGACGTCGAACAGCTGGTCCGGATGGCCGACATGGGTGACGGTCGCGTAGCGGCCTCCCGGCAGCATCCCGACCCTGATGTCCCCCTCGGGCTCCGGCAGGGAGTCGACGGGCAGACCGGCCTCGACCTCCGACTCCCCTTCCATGTCGATGCTGTTGAAGCGGAAGAAGGGGGCACCGGCGAACTCGACGCCCTGGCCGGTCAGCCAGGCGATCAGCTCGCCCAGCCGGTCGGCGATCGCGGCGAAGGAGTCCATCCGCACGGAACCGCGGATGAACACGTACGGCTGCTCCTCGAGCTCGACAACCGCGGGCTGAATCTCAGGCATGTCTTTCCTCATGACATCAACGACTGTCCACTGGACGCGGATTCATCGGCTTCCGCGAACGGGACGCGGACCGAAGGGCTGCTGAACCAGATCTGACCGGCAGGACCGCCGGACGCTCAGCCGCCCGCGACCGCCTTCACTGCCTCGATCACCGGAACCGTGCCGCTGATCAGCTCCAGCGTCTGCCCGGCCGTGCCCGGGGTCTCCAGCAACTCCGCGAGGACCGCCGCCACATCGTCGCGCGGAATCGGTCCGCGGCCCGTCGACGGTGCCAGCTGGACCAGGCCCGTTCCGGCGTCGTTCGTCAGCGAACCCGGCCGCAGGATCGTCCAGTCCAAGCCGGTGCGGGAGCTGACGTTCGCGTCCGCCTCGCCCTTCGCCCGCAGGTAATGGTCGAAGACGTCGTCACCCGCGTGCTGAGGGTCCGCGCCCATCGACGACACCACGACGAACCGCCGTGCGCCCGCGCGTTCCGCCGCGTCCGCGAGCAGCACTGCCGCGTCCCGGTCCACCGTGTACTTGCGGTCCACACTGCTGCCCGGGCCGGCGCCCGCCGCGAAGACCGCGCCGTCCGCGCCCTGCAGCACCTCGGCCACCTCGTCGACCGAGGCCGACTCCAGGTCCAGCAGGACCGGTTCGGCTCCCGCGTCCCGCAGGTCGTCGGCGTATTCGGGTTTGCGGATGAGGCCCACCGGCTCATGCCCGCGCGCCGAGAGCAGCCGCTCCAGGCGCAGTGCGATCTGACCGTGTCCTCCTGCGATGACAATGCGCATGAGTACGACGGTACGTCCGATGCGCCCCTCGCGCGCACGGACAGGCAGGAGCCGGGCGCGGTCGGCTCACACGGACGGCCGCCGTGCGCACGCGGTCGGCCCGTACGCAATAGGCACGGCAGGGCGCGGCGAACGCGCCCGCACCCCGCACGCGGCCACGCGGCAACCAACCGCAACCCCGCACGCGGCCGCCCCGCAACCAACCGCACCCCGCACGCGGCCACCCCGCAACCAAGAGGGGCGCACGCCCTCCCCGTTCACGGGCAGGTGTCCGACCGGCCCTGCCGGGGCAGTTCGAGCGCGACCGCCGCCGCCGAGTCGCAGTACTCCCGCACCGCGCTCGTCCGCGCGACCACCCGCCCCCGGTGGATGACGATCCGGCTGTAGGCGAGTGACAGCACGCCGGAGAGCCGTTCGCCGCGTACCGCGAGCAGTTCGGCGGGGAAGCCGGCCTCCACCCGTACCTCCGGCAGGCCCATCGCCCTGCGTGCGTCGGCCGACACCGTCCCGTACGCCTCCTGCGGGCGCATTCCGCTCTGAGAGGCCAGCAGATACGCGGGTTCCAGCGGATCGCCGCGGCCCACCGGGTTCGACACGTCCCGCAGTGTCCCGCCGCCGGCGGCCACCCGGACGCCGGCGGCGCGGAGCAGCCGGACCGGGGCGTTGCCGCGCTGTTCCACGGCGGCGCAGCCGCCCTGCGGCAGACAGACGACGGTCACGCCCGCGGCCGCGAGCTGGTCGGCGGCCCGGGACGCGATGTCGCGCGGCAGTCGGGCGAGGCCCGCGCACGGCCCGATCACCACGCCGGGCCGCAGCCCGCCCGCCATCGCCGCCAGCCGGGCCAGCCGGGCGGGGTCGTCGGCGTGGGTGTGCAGATCGACCGGGCAGCCGTGTTCGGCCGCGACCTCCAGGACGGCTTCCGCGTACCCGCTCGGGTCGGGGTCGGCGTCCGGGCAGCCGCCCACCACACCCGCGCCCATCTTCACCGCGTCCCGCAGCATCGCCAGCCCGTCCGCGCCCGCCGTGCCGGTGAGCAGCCGGGGGACGGCGACGGCCGTCAGATCGGCGAGCCCGCGCAGCGAACGCCGCGCCTGGAGCACCGCCTCCAGAGGGCCGAGCCCCTGCACGTCTCCGATGCGTACATGCGACCGCAGCGCCGTCGCCCCGTGCCCGAGCTGGAGCAACGCGGCTTCGGTGGCGCGCCGCTGGACTTCCTCGGTCTCGTACGAGACGGGGCCGGGGGAGTCCGCGGTGAGGGCGGTGTCGCCGTGGCCGTGCGCCTCGGCCGGTGCGGGCAGCAGGAGATAGCCGCTGAGATCGACGCGGGAGGAGTGCGGAGTGAGGCTGCCCGCCGTGCCGACCGCCTCGATGAGCCCGCCGCTGAGCCGTACGTCGACGATGCGGCCGTCGGTCAGCCGGGCGCCGCACAGCAGCAGCGCGGTGGTGTCAGCGGTGGCGCCGTCGGAGGGCTGCGGATGACTGTCGGGCATCGCGCTCCTGTGTGGGGCGGTGGGGCTCGGGCCGCGGGAGGAGAGGCATGATCACGCAGCGTGTGCTCGAGCCTAGGGGCGCACCGACCGCGCTTCGAGGAGGAGCGCAATAGTCGTACTGGAGTGGCCTCGTGTGGCGTACGGGACGGGCGGGGCGAGGTCCGCGTCTCACACCCGCTCAGGGCGGTCCGCGCGGCGGGTCGGAGGCCGGACAGGGGGCCACGAAACGGATTTGGGCGAACGGCGAGAGACCGTGTAATGTCTTCATCGCTCGCCCCAATAGCTCAGTCGGTAGAGCGTCTCCATGGTAAGGAGAAGGTCTACGGTTCGATTCCGTATTGGGGCTCTGATGTCGGTGATCCTCGCCTCCGGGCGAGGGGATCCGGTATCGCAGCGGTGTAGCTCAGTCGGTAGAGCAAGCGGCTCATAATCGCTGTGTCACCGGTTCAAGTCCGGTCACCGCTACACACAGTAGCCGATTGCGGGGTCGGTCCTTCGATCGGCTACTCTTTTATGCGTTCATCCGTCCAATAGTCCGTCCAAGGAGCACTCACGTGGCTGCCACCGACGTCCGCCCGAAGATCACGCTGGCCTGCGTGGAGTGCAAGGAGCGGAACTACATCACCAAGAAGAACCGGCGTAACAACCCGGACCGTCTTGAGATGAAGAAGCACTGCCCGCGCTGCAACTCGCACACGGCGCACCGCGAAACGCGCTGAATCAGGCTCGTATACGAGGCCGTCCCCACTCGGGGGCGGCCTCGTGTCGTTTGTATGGTCAATCTGTCAGGAGGGAGCCAGTCCATGGCGCTCGACCAGTCCTTCGTGGGGCGGTCCTATCCGCCCACCTCGCCCTATGAGGTCGGCCGGGAAAAGATCCGCGAGTTCGCCGAGGCGGTGGGTGACGCCAATGCCGCGTACACCGACCCGGAGGCCGCGAAGGCGCTCGGGCACGCCGATGTGATCGCTCCGCCGACGTTCGCCTTCGCGATCACCTTCCGGGCCGCGGAGGACGTCGTGGCGGATCCGCAGCTGGGCCTGGACTACTCGCGTGTGGTGCACCGCGACCAGCGGTTCGCGTACACCCGGCCGGTGCGCGCGGGCGACCGGCTGACCGTCGTGTCGACGATCGAGAGCATCAAGTCCCTTGCGGGCAACGACGTCGTGGAGGTCCGCGGCGAGGTGCACGACGAGACCGGCGAGCACGTGGTGACCGCGTGGACGAAGCTGGTGGCGCGCGCCGCCGAGGAGGCGTGATGACGGCGAAGATCTCTTACGCGGACGTCGAGGTCGGCACCGAACTGCCGGCCCAGAGCTTCCCGGTGACCCGGGCGACGCTGGTGCAGTACGCGGGCGCCTCGGGGGACTTCAACCCGATCCACTGGAACGAGAAGTTCGCGACCGAGGTCGGACTGCCCGATGTGATCGCGCACGGCATGTTCACCATGGCCGAGGCGGTCCGCGTGGTGACGGACTGGGTCGGCGACCCCGGCGCCGTCGTCGAGTACGGAGTCCGCTTCACCAGGCCGGTCATCGTGCCGAACGACGAGAAGGGCGCGCTGATCGAGGTCAGCGGCAAGGTCTCGGCGCTGCTGGACGACAAGCGGGTGCGGGTGGACCTGGTCGCCATGAGCGAGGGCGAGAAGGTGCTGAGCATGTCCCGCGCCGTCGTTCAGCTGGCCTGATCTCCGGTACGCAGCAGAGGACATACGAGGGGCGCCCGCGGCCGCGGGCGCCCCTCGCCATGTCACGCTCCGCGTTTTCGTACGTGATGTCCCTCACGCCTTGCCAAGATAGTGATTGGTCACTAACTTTGTTCGCATGGTCAGGATGAGCGCAGAAGAGCGACGCGAGAGCGTCATCCGTGCGGCGATCTCGGAGTTCGCGCTGGGTGGCTACCACGGCACCTCCACCGAGGCGATCGCCAAGCGGGTCGGCGTCTCGCAGCCGTATCTCTTCCGTCTCTTCAAGAACAAGAGGGAGCTGTTCCTCGCCGCGGCGCAGCGTTGCCTCGAAGAGACACCCAGGGCGCTGGCCGCTGCTCTGGAGGTGCGGTCGGACATCACGCCCAAGGAGGCGATGGCCGAGGCGTACATGGGGCTGATCGACGACCGGGAGCAGCTGCTGATGCAGATGCAGACCTATGTCGCGGTGGCCTCGGCCGAAGCGGCGGGCGATCACGAATTCGGGGACGCGATCCGGGCCGCCTGGGCCGAGATCTGGGACCAGGCGCGGGTCGCGCTGGGGGGAGCGCGCGACACGGCCGACTTCGCGGGCTGCGGAATGCTGATCAACGTGCTGGTGGCGTTGGGCTTTCCCCGGGATCACCGGGTGTGGTCCGGGCTCAACATGGCCGAGCTGGACGCCGTTCGCCGGTGACGGATGGCTCGCCCTGTGCCGGGGTGACGTCTGTCCCTGAAAGTTAGTAATCAATAACTAATCTACTGGGGGAGTTATGGACCAGCAGTCCGTCCGGGGCGGTTCCGCCGTCTGGGCGCTTGTCATCACCAGCGTCGCCGGCTTCATGGCGGCACTCGACAATCTCGTCGTCACCACCGCTCTGCCCTCCATCCGCGAGGACCTCGGCGGGGCGCTGGAGGACCTCGAGTGGACGGTGAGCGCGTACACCCTCACCTTCGCCGTCCTGCTGATGTTCGGCGCGGCGCTCGGCGACCGGTTCGGCCGCCGCCGGTTGTTCATGGCCGGCCTCGCGATCTTCACCGGCGCCTCGGCCGCGGCAGCGCTCGCGCCCGGCATCGACTCCCTCATCGCCGCCCGGGCCGTGCAGGGCGTGGGCGCGGCCGTCATGATGCCGCTCACCCTCACACTGCTCACGGCCGCCGTCCCGGCCGCGCGACGCGGAGCCGCGCTCGGCATATTCGGCGCGGTGACCGGTCTCGCCGTCGCCAGCGGGCCGCTCATCGGCGGCAGTCTCACCGAACACATCTCCTGGCAGTGGATCTTCTGGCTGAACGTGCCGATCGGGATCGCCCTGCTGCCGCTCGCCCGGCTGCGCCTCGCCGAGTCGTACGCGCCGAACGCCCGGCTCGACGTCCCCGGCACCCTTCTCGTCAGCGGCGGCCTCTTCGGCATCGTCTACGCGCTCGTCAACGGACAGGCGGACGGCTGGAGCAGCTTCCCGATCCTGACCGGACTCATCGTGGGCACGCTGCTGATCCTGGCGTTCATACGCCACGGCATCGGCGCCAAGAACCCCATGCTCCCCATGCGTCTCTTCCGCGACCGTGCCTTCTTCGGGATCAACATCGCCTCCCTGCTGATGTTCCTCGGCATGTTCGGCTCGATATTCCTGCTCAGCCAGTTCCTCCAGGGCGTGCTCGGCTACTCGCCCACCGAGGCCGGACTGCGGATGCTCCCCTGGACCGGAATGCCGCTGATCGTCGCGCCCGTCGCCGGATACCTCTCCGACCGGATCGGCGGCCGGCCGGTCGTCGCCACGGGCCTGGCCCTCCAGGCGATCGGCCTCGGTCTGTTCGCCATGGTCCTGGAGCCGGGGGTGTCGTACACGGCCCAGCTTCCCGGCCTGATCCTCAGCGGCATCGGCATGGCGATGTACTTCGCCCCCGCCGCGAGCGTGGTCATGTCCAGCGTCCGGCCGGCCGAACAGGGCATCGCCTCCGGCGCCAACAACGCCCTGCGTGAGGTCGGCGGGGCGCTCGGTGTCGCGGTGCTGGGTGCGGTCTTCGCCGCCCAGGGCGGGTACGAGACCCCCGACGCGTTCAGCGACGGCACCGTCCCGGCGCTGTGGATCGGTGCCGCGGCCGTCGCGCTCGCGGCGGTGATCGCGCTGATGATCCCGGGCCGCGGGCGCTCGGGCGGCCCCGTGGGGGAGGCGGCGCAGGACGAACTCAAGGAGCGGGAGCCGGCCGTGGCCTGACCCGCGGCGCCGGGGCACACGCACCCGGCCCGGCCGTGGCGTGACCCGCGGCCGTCCCGGGCTGCTGCACCTGCCCCCGGTCGCACCCCCGGTCCGTGGCCCCGCCGAGCGGCGCGGCCACGGACCGTACCCTTGTCCCCGTGCAGGAACTCCACGACGCTTCCCTCGCCCCCCTGACCACCTTCCGGCTCGGCGGCCCCGTGACCCGGCTCGTCACGGCCACGACCGACGACGAGGTGATCGCCGCCGTCCGTGCGGCGGACACGGCGGGCACCCCGCTGCTGATCATCGGCGGCGGCAGCAACCTCGTCATCGGTGACAAGGGCTTCGACGGCACGGCGCTGCGGATCGCGACCGAAGGCTTCCGGCTGGAGGGCAACCACCTGGAGCTCGCCGCCGGTGAGGTCTGGACCGAGGCGGTCGCCCGCACCGTCGAGGCGGGACTCGCGGGCATCGAGTGCCTGGCCGGTATCCCCGGCTCGGCCGGCGCGACCCCGATCCAGAACGTCGGCGCGTACGGCCAGGAGGTCTCCTCCACCATCACCGAGGTGGTCGCCTACGACCGCAGCAGCGGTGAGACGGTCACCCTCTCCAACGCCGAGTGCGCCTTCTCCTACCGTCACAGCCGTTTCAAGGAGCACCCCGAGCGCTACGTCGTGCTGCGTGTCCGCTTCGAACTGGAGGAGGCGGGAGGCCTGAGCGCCCCCCTCAAGTACGCGGAGACCGCCCGCGTACTCGGTGCGGAGCCCGGTGACCGCAAGGAGCTCGCGGAGGTCCGCCGGGCCGTCCTGGACCTGCGCGCGGGCAAGGGCATGGTCCTGGACCCCGAGGACCACGACACCTGGTCGGCCGGGTCCTTCTTCACCAACCCGATCCTGGAGGCCGACCAGTACGCGGCCTTCCTCGACCGCGTCCGCGAGCGCCTCGGCGACGGCACCGCCCCGCCCGCCTACCCGGCGGGTGACGGCCGCACGAAGACGTCAGCCGCCTGGCTGATCGACAAGGCCGGCTTCACCAAGGGCTACGGCACGGGTCCCGCGCGCATCTCCACGAAGCACACCCTCGCGCTCACCAATCGCGGCGAGGCCACCACCGAGGACCTGCTGGCGCTCGCCCGCGAGGTCGTGGCCGGGGTGCGCGAGGCCTTCGGGGTGACGCTGGTCAACGAGCCGGTGACGGTCGGCGTCAGCCTCTGAAGCCGGTGACGGCGGGCCCCGGCCTCTGACGCCGGTGACGGCGAGCCTCAACGTCCCAGCGCCGGAGGCCGCCCGCCTCCTCCGCCGCACGACCGACCGAGTACCGCGGCGGCGGGAGCCCGGCTTCAGGCCCCCGGGGCGGCCAGCCAGTCGTCGACCCCGGTCAGCAACTTCTGCTTGGTCTCGGCCGGGGCGGCGGAGCCGCGCACCGACTGGCGGGCCAGTTCCGCCAGCTCCTCGTCGGTGAAGCCGTGGTGCCTGCGGGCCAGCTCGTACTGGGCGGCCAGGCGGGAGCCGAAGAGCAGCGGGTCGTCCGCGCCCAGCGCCATCGGTACGCCCGCGTCGTACAGCGTCCGCAGCGGCACGTCCGAGGGCTTCTCGTACACCCCCAGCGCCACGTTGGAGGACGGGCACACCTCGCAGGTGATCCCGCGCTCCGCGAGCTTGCGCAGCAGCCGGGGGTCCTCCGCCGCCCGGACCCCGTGGCCCACGCGCGAGGCGTCCAGGTCGTCCAGGCAGTCGCGCACGGACGCCGGGCCCGACAGCTCGCCGCCGTGCGGCGCCGCCAGCAGTCCGCCCTCCCGCGCGATCGCGAAGGCGCGGTCGAAGTCCCGTGCCATGCCCCGGCGTTCGTCGTTGGAGAGCCCGAAACCCACCACGCCGCGGTCGGCGTACCGGACGGCCAGCCGGGCGAGCGTCCGCGCGTCCAGCGGGTGCTTCATACGGTTCGCGGCCACCAGCACGCGCATCCCGAGCCCGGTCTCCCGTGCCGCGCTGTCCACCGCGTCCAGGATGATCTCCAGCGCGGGGATCAGCCCGCCCAGCATCGGCGCGTACGAGGTGGGGTCGACCTGGATCTCCAGCCAGCCGGAGCCGTCCCGGACGTCCTCCTCGGCGGCCTCGCGCACCAGTCTCCGGATGTCCTCGGGGGAGCGCAGGCAGGACCGCGCCATGTCGTAGAGCCGCTGGAAGCGGAACCACCCGCGCTCGTCGGTGGCACGCAGCTTGGGCGGCTCGCCGCCGGTCAGTGCGTCCGGCAGGTGCACGCCGTACTTGTCGGCCAGTTCGAGCAGGGTGCCGGGCCGCATCGATCCGGTGAAGTGCAGGTGCAGATGCGCCTTGGGCAGCAGGCTCACATCTCGTACGGGAGGGGGGTTCGGGGAGTGTCCCTCGGAAAAGTCCAGCATTCCAGGATCTTGCCGCACCTCGCTGTGTCCGGGCAGCCCCTTTCCCTGATCGTGGCCTTGCCCGAACGAAGAAGCGGGCCCGGGCGGCAGCCCGGACCCGCTCGTCACGCCGGCGAAGGTCAGTCGCGCGCTTCCGCGAGGAGCTTCTGGAGGCGGGAGACGCCCTCCACCAGGTCCTCGTCGCCCAGCGCGTAGGAGAGGCGCAGATAGCCCGGCGTACCGAAGGCCTCGCCCGGGACGACCGCCACCTCGGCCTCGTCCAGGATCAGCGCCGCCAGCTCCACGGACGACTTCGGACGCTGTCCGCGGAGCTCCTTGCCCAGCAGCCCCTTGACCGACGGGTACACGTAGAACGCGCCCTCCGGCTCCGGGCAGACCACGCCGTCGATCTCGTTGAGCATCCGCACGATCGTCTGCCGCCGGCGGTCGAAGGCGGTGCGCATCTCGGCCACCGCGTCCAGGCTGCCGGACACCGCGGCCAGCGCCGCGATCTGGGCGACGTTCGACACGTTGGACGTCGCGTGCGACTGGAGGTTGGTCGCGGCCTTGACCACGTCCTTCGGGCCGATGATCCACCCCACACGCCAGCCGGTCATGGCATAGGTCTTGGCCACACCGTTGACGACGATGCACTTGTCGCGCAGCTCGGGAACGAGCGCCGGCAGCGAGGAGAAGGTGGCGTCGCCGTACACCAGGTGCTCGTAGATCTCGTCCGTCATCACCCACAGGCCGTGCTCGACGGCCCAGCGGCCGATGGCCTCCGAGTCCTCGCGGCTGTAGACGGCGCCGGTCGGGTTGGACGGGGAGACGAACAGGACGACCTTCGTACGCTCGGTGCGCGCGGCCTCCAGCTGCTCGACGGAGACCCGGTAACCGGTCGTCTCGTCGGCCACCACCTCGACCGGGACGCCGCCCGCGAGCCGGATCGACTCGGGGTAGGTCGTCCAGTACGGAGCGGGCACGATGACCTCGTCACCCGGGTCCAGGATCGCCGCGAACGCCTCGTAGATCGCCTGCTTGCCGCCGTTGGTCACCAGGATCTGCGCGGGGTCCACGGCGTAACCGGAATCCCGCAGCGTCTTGTCGGCGATGGCCTTCTTCAGCTCGGGCAGACCGCCGGCGGGCGTGTAGCGGTGGTACTTCGGGTTGCGGCAGGCCTCGATCGCAGCCTCGACGATGTAGTCGGGCGTGGGGAAGTCGGGCTCACCCGCGCCGAAGCCGATCACCGGACGCCCGGCGGCCTTGAGGGCCTTGGCCTTGGCGTCGACGGCGAGGGTGGCGGACTCGGAGATCGCACCGATGCGGGCGGAGACCCGGCGCTCGGTCGGAGGGGTTGCAGCGCTCATACGGCCATCGTCCCAGACGGCAAACGCGCCCGGCACACGTGTTTCGCGTAGCGGACAGGAACCGCTCCGGAGCTATCTGTTCGACGCGGGGCCCCTGACCACGTACACTCACTCGTCGTTGGCCCTCACCGACCACGTCTGCGGATGCGGTAGGTTGGGGAAACCACAAAGGGTCGTAGCTCAATTGGTAGAGCACTGGTCTCCAAAACCAGCGGTTGGGGGTTCAAGTCCCTCCGGCCCTGCTACACACACCTTCGCCAGGTTGTGTGCGCATGTACGTTATTCAATGAACCGCCGTGCGGCTCCACCGGGCGCGGCACGGCCACGACCCGGAATCAGGTGAAAGAACGTGACGGACGCCGTGGGCTCCATCGACACGCCTGATGCCGAGGACGAGGCGCCCTCGAAGAAGTCCCGCAAGGGCGGAAAGCGCGGGAAGAAGGGCCCTCTGGGCCGCCTCGCGCTGTTCTACCGGCAGATCGTCGCCGAGCTTCGCAAGGTCGTCTGGCCGACTCGGAACCAGCTGACGACGTACACCACAGTGGTGATTGTCTTCGTAGTCGTCATGATTGGTCTGGTGACCGTGATTGACTATGGGTTCCAGGAAGCCGTCAAGTACGTCTTCGGCTGATGCCCGCGAAGGGCGCCGGTAGCGGCGCCCCTTTCGCATGTTCCACCCCGTCTGTAGTCAGGAAGAAGCAGCCACCGTGTCTGACCCGAACGTGAACGACGCCGTTGAGCCGAGCGACAGCCTCGAGTCCCCTGAGGACGAGCTCGACATCGTCGAGGCGGCCGACGAGGACCAGGCGGAACTTGCTGACGCCGCCGCGGGCGAGCCTGCCGAGGAAGAAGCGGTCCAGGCCGACGACGACGCTGCCGCCGAGGCAGAGGTCGACGAAGCCGACGCTGACGCCGAGTCCGAGTCCGACGAGGACGAAGCCGCCGACGAGGACGAGTCCGACGAGGAGCCCCTCGTCGAGGAAGCCCCGGCCGACCCGGTCGCCGCGCTCCGCGACGAGCTGCGCGGTCTGCCCGGCGAGTGGTACGTCATCCACACCTACGCGGGCTACGAGAAGCGCGTGAAGGCGAACCTGGAGCAGCGTGCCGTCTCGCTGAACGTCGAGGACTTCATCTACCAGGCCGAAGTGCCCGAGGAAGAGATCGTCCAGATCAAGAACGGCGAGCGCAAGAACGTCCGGCAGAACAAGCTGCCCGGCTATGTGCTCGTCCGCATGGACCTGACGAACGAGTCCTGGGGCGTCGTCCGCAACACCCCCGGTGTCACCGGCTTCGTGGGCAACGCCTACGACCCGTACCCGCTGACGCTGGACGAGATCGTCAAGATGCTCGCCCCCGAGGCCGAGGAGAAGGCCGCCCGCGAGGCCGCAGAGGCCGAGGGCAAGCCGGCTCCGGCCCGCAAGGTCGAGGTCCAGGTGCTGGACTTCGAGGTCGGCGACTCGGTCACCGTCACCGACGGTCCGTTCGCGACGCTCCAGGCGACGATCAACGAGATCAACCCGGACTCGAAGAAGGTCAAGGGTCTCGTCGAGATCTTCGGCCGCGAGACCCCGGTCGAGCTGAGCTTCGACCAGATCCAGAAGAACTGATTCTGGAACACACGCCTCCGAACAGGTCAGAACGGCTCTCGCAGCCGCTCTGACCTGCTCGGTTTTTGGCCGCACAGTCATACCCGTTATCGTTGTGCGGTATGCCTCCATCCGGATGATCGGCTGGAGCGCTGGAAACTCTCACTAGGACCCGGAGAGAGCAATGCCTCCCAAGAAGAAGAAGGTCACGGGGCTTATCAAGCTCCAGATCCAGGCCGGCGCGGCCAACCCGGCTCCGCCGGTCGGCCCCGCACTGGGTCAGCACGGCGTCAACATCATGGAGTTCTGCAAGGCCTACAACGCCGCGACCGAGTCGCAGCGTGGCATGGTCGTGCCGGTGGAGATCACGGTCTACGAGGACCGTTCCTTCACCTTCATCACCAAGACTCCGCCGGCCGCCAAGCTGATCCTCAAGGCCGCGGGTGTGGACAAGGGCTCTGGCGAGCCGCACAAGACGAAGGTCGCCAAGCTGACGCGCGACCAGGTCCGTGACATCGCCACGACGAAGATGCCCGACCTGAACGCCAACGACCTGGACGCCGCCGAGAAGATCATCGCCGGCACCGCCCGTTCCATGGGCATCACGGTCGAGGGCTGACAGCCCCCGTACGACCTCAGTGGTAGGGCCAAGCGCTGGTCCGAACCACGACTCCACGCCTGAACACACAACAGGAGCAGAAGTGAAGCGCAGCAAGAACCTCCGCGCTGCGGATGCCAAGATCGACCGGGAGCGCAACTACGCCCCGCTCGAGGCCGTCCGTCTCGCCAAGGACACCGCCGCCACCAAGTTCGACGGAACCGTCGAGGTCGCCTTCCGCCTGGGCGTCGACCCGCGCAAGGCCGACCAGATGGTCCGTGGCACCGTCAACCTTCCGCACGGCACCGGCAAGACCGCCCGGGTCCTGGTCTTCGCGACCGGTGACCGTGCTGCGGCCGCGGAAGCCGCGGGCGCCGACATCGTCGGCTCCGACGAACTGATCGACGAGGTTGCGAAGGGCCGTCTGGACTTCGACGCCGTCGTCGCCACCCCGGACCTCATGGGCAAGGTCGGCCGCCTCGGCCGCGTGCTCGGTCCGCGTGGTCTGATGCCGAACCCGAAGACCGGCACCGTCACCCCCGATGTCACCAAGGCTGTGAACGACATCAAGGGCGGCAAGATCGAGTTCCGCGTCGACAAGCACTCGAACCTGCACTTCATCATCGGCAAGGTCTCCTTCGACGAGACGAAGCTGGTCGAGAACTACGCCGCGGCTCTGGAGGAGATCCTCCGTCTGAAGCCGTCCGCCGCGAAGGGCCGCTACATCAAGAAGGCGACCCTGACCACGACGATGGGCCCCGGCATCCCGCTGGACTCCAACCGCACCCGCAACCTCCTCGTCGAGGAGGACCCGGCCTCCGTCTGATCCTGACGGCAGCCGCGGGTCTCGCGCACCGAAGCCGGCCCCCGCACCTCCCAGGAGGTGCGGGGGCCGGCTTTATTCGCTGGGGCGCTGTCAGTCCCTGACGGTA
This sequence comes from Streptomyces sp. NBC_00306, assembly GCF_036169555.1. GTDB lineage: Bacteria > Actinomycetota > Actinomycetes > Streptomycetales > Streptomycetaceae > Streptomyces > Streptomyces achmelvichensis. Next base: position 4,807,283 of record NZ_CP108032.1, read on the forward strand.
GGGTCACGGGGATTTGTGAGATCCATGCGTACACCTGTGGGGGGAACGTGCATCCGATGTACCGGAAGGCGGCCGGGCTCGCGCTCGCCGGAGCACTGCTGGGCGGCGCTGCGGCCTGCTCGGGGGACGGTTCGGCCCAGCCGGACCGCAAGAGCGTCTCGAAGCCGGTACGGGTCACGTTGGCCGCGGCCATCGAGCGTGCCGCGGCGAAGAACGAGAAGCTCACCTCCCTCTCGTACCGCATGACGGGGCGGATCCCCGGGCAGGGCTCGCTCGCGGCCCGGGCCGCGATCGGCTTCAAGCCGGCCGTCATGCGAATGCACATGACGCAGAAGGACGCCGCCCAGAGCGGCGAGGTGGAGATGCGGCTCGTCGGGGGCGCCGTCTACATCAACGGCGGCAAGGACGCGGCCGACGAGCTGGACGGCAAGAGCTGGATCAAGTTCGACCTGTCCGCGATGGGCAAGAGTGCGGGCGGCCAGGATCCGTTCGCCGGCGTCGGCCGGGCCGACCGTAACCCTGCCGAGGACTCCGAGTCCCTGACCGCTGCCAAGGACCTCCGGAAGGTCGGCCCGCAGACCGTCGACGGCGTGGCCACGACGCACTACACCGGCACCGTGCAGCTGGCGACGATGCGCCAGGGCCTCGTGAAGGAGGACGCGGCGACCAGGAAGCGCCGGGAGAAGAGCCTCGAGGAGTACGAGAAGATGGGGGTCTCGTCGCTCTCGATGGACATGTGGATCGACGGGAACGACCAGACCAAGCAGTTCCGCATCCGGGCCAAGGGCACCAAGGGACCGCTGGACCTGACGATGACGTTCCTCGACTACAACAAGCCCGTCGTGGTGACGGCGCCTCCCGCGTCGGAAACCGCTGACCTGGCCGAGATGTTCAAGGGCGCCGGTCAGGAGCCGTAGGACCGATTTGCTTGACCTGGACCGCTTCACGTACTCTTCCCCAGAAGCCAAAGACCGCTGGTCGTTGCTGCGCCTTCGCAAGAGGGTGTGGCGGCCGAAGGATTCGCTGAACTGCGAACGACCCGCGCAGGTGACTGTGGAAGTACTCCCGGACGGTTCCGTCCGGTCGAGTTCACGCCCCGTGCACCTGTGCCGGGGCGTTTCGTTTTGTGCAGAGCCCCTTCTCCACGTGCCTGATTCAGGCGGTCCGGCGACGTGCGGTTGATCGAAAGGTCAGCCGAGGATCATCACCCCGGAAGGAGGCCGAGGCACATGGCGACGTCCGACAAGGTCGCAGCCGTTGCAGAAATCACGGAGAAGCTCCGCGGTTCCCATGCAGCTGTTGTGACGTCCTACACCGGACTGACCGTGGCGCAGCTCAAGGAGCTTCGCCGTTCTCTCGGCGAGAACGCTCAGTACCGAGTGGTGAAGAACACGCTGACCCAGATCGCGGCCAAGGAGGCCGGGATCGAGCTGGACGAGCACCTCAAGGGCTCGACGGCTGTTGCCTTCGTCACCGGTGACCCGGTGGTGGCGGCGAAGGGACTGCGTGACTTCGCCAAGGACAACCCCGCTCTCGTCATCAAGGGCGGTGTCCTTGAGGGTAAGGCGCTGTCCGCCGACGAGATCAAGAAGCTTGCGGACCTCGAGTCCCGCGAGGTTCTGCTCGCCAAGCTGGCGGGCGCCATGAAGGGCAAGCAGTCGCAGGCTGCCGCGCTCTTCCAGGCGCTCCCGTCGAAGTTCGTCCGCACCGCGGAAGCGCTTCGCGCCAAGAAGGCCGAGCAGGGCGGTGCCGAGTAATCGGCTCGCGCATTGACCGGGGCTATGTGACGCCCTGGTCGTAGCGGGCCTGTACGCCCGCCTTCATGTACATCCGGCACCAGCCGATTTAGTGGAAGGACCGCCATCATGGCGAAGCTCAGCCAGGACGACCTGCTCGCGCAGTTCGAAGAGATGACCCTCATCGAGCTCTCCGAGTTCGTGAAGGCCTTCGAGGAGAAGTTCGACGTCACCGCCGCCGCTCCGGTCGCCGTTGCCGCTGGTGGCGCCGCTGCCGCCCCGGCCGAGGCCGAGGCCGAGCAGGACGAGTTCGACGTCATCCTCACGGGCGCCGGCGACAAGAAGATCCAGGTCATCAAGGTCGTGCGTGAGCTGACCTCCCTGGGTCTGAAGGAGGCCAAGGACCTCGTCGACGGCACCCCGAAGCCTGTCCTCGAGAAGGTCGCCAAGGAGGCCGCTGAGAAGGCCGCCGAGTCCCTCAAGGCCGCCGGCGCCTCCGTCGAGGTCAAGTGACCTTCTGAGCCTCCCACCGTCGGTTCCGCTCAGGTTCCGCGGGAGGCACAGCGAAGGGCGATCACCCATCCGGGTGGTCGCCCTTCGGCGTTGTGGACAGGGCGCATTGCGCTTCCGTTTGCGACGAGTATCGTGATCTTCGCCGTGCGTCCCGCACCCTGGTCAGTGACGATCTCGTCAGCCGGTTGGGTTGGGGGGCCTTGACGAACCGCACGGAGCGCGCAATTCTCAGGACGCGTCGTCACAACGATCCGGATCCGAGGCATGGATCGACGACCGAACGGGCAGTAAGGATGTGCGCCTCCCGGCGCGAGGGCTTACGCGGAGTTGAGAACAACGAGGGTCTCGAAAACCCGCACTGGACATCAGTGTGCCAAGTGGCTACACTGACCCTTTGCGCTGCCTGTTAGCTGCCTCCTGCCCGTCACCAGGGGCATCCCCACGCATGAGCACAGTGGACTGAACATCCCCCAGCTGGGATTTCTTCCTCTGTGTCCGGCATGGGACCGGTACGCGCGTAGTGAGTCCGAGCCCTCGGAAGGACCCCCTCTTGGCCGCCTCGCGCAACGCCTCGACCGCGAATACGAACAACGGCGCCAGCACCGCCCCGCTGCGCATCTCTTTTGCAAAGATCAAGGAGCCCCTCGAGGTTCCGAACCTCCTCGCGCTGCAGACCGAGAGCTTTGACTGGCTTCTCGGCAATGCCGCCTGGAAGTCTCGAGTCGAGGCGGCCCTGGACAGCGGACAGGACGTCCCCACGAAGTCCGGTCTGGAGGAGATCTTCGAGGAGATCTCCCCGATCGAGGACTTCTCCGGGTCGATGTCCCTGACCTTCCGCGACCACCGCTTCGAGCCTCCGAAGAACTCCATCGACGAGTGCAAGGAGCGCGACTTCACGTACGCGGCCCCGCTCTTCGTCACCGCCGAGTTCACCAACAACGAGACCGGCGAGATCAAGTCCCAGACGGTCTTCATGGGCGACTTCCCGCTCATGACCAACAAGGGCACGTTCGTCATCAACGGCACCGAGCGTGTCGTGGTGTCGCAGCTGGTCCGCTCGCCGGGTGTCTACTTCGACTCCAACATCGACAAGACGTCCGACAAGGACATCTTCACGGCCAAGATCATCCCGTCCCGGGGTGCCTGGCTCGAGATGGAGATCGACAAGCGCGACATGGTCGGTGTCCGCATCGACCGCAAGCGCAAGCAGTCCGTCACCGTCCTCCTGAAGGCTCTCGGCTGGACCACCGAGCAGATCCTCGAGGAGTTCGGCGAGTACGAGTCCATGCGCGCCACCCTGGAGAAGGACCACACCCAGGGCCAGGACGACGCGCTGCTCGACATCTACCGCAAGCTCCGCCCGGGCGAGCCGCCCACGCGTGAGGCTGCTCAGACGCTGCTCGAGAACCTCTACTTCAACCCGAAGCGCTACGACCTCGCCAAGGTCGGCCGCTACAAGGTGAACAAGAAGCTCGGCGCGGACGAGCCGCTGGACGCCGGCGTGCTCACCACCGACGACGTCATCGCGACCATCAAGTACCTGGTCAAGCTGCACGCCGGTGAGACCGACACGGTCGGCGAGAGCGGCACCCAGATCGTCGTCGAGACCGACGACATCGACCACTTCGGCAACCGTCGTCTGCGCAACGTCGGCGAGCTCATCCAGAACCAGGTCCGCACGGGTCTGGCTCGTATGGAGCGCGTCGTGCGTGAGCGCATGACAACCCAGGACGTCGAGGCGATCACGCCGCAGACCCTGATCAACATCCGGCCGGTCGTCGCCTCCATCAAGGAGTTCTTCGGCACCAGCCAGCTGTCGCAGTTCATGGACCAGAACAACCCGCTGTCGGGTCTCACCCACAAGCGCCGTCTGTCGGCGCTCGGTCCGGGTGGTCTCTCCCGTGAGCGGGCCGGCTTCGAGGTCCGAGACGTTCACCCGTCGCACTACGGCCGCATGTGCCCGATCGAGACCCCTGAAGGCCCGAACATCGGTCTGATCGGCTCGCTCGCGTCCTACGGCCGCGTCAACGCGTTCGGTTTCGTCGAGACGCCGTACCGCCGTGTCGTCGACGACCAGGTGACCGACGACGTCGACTACCTGACCGCCGACGAGGAGGACCGCTTCGTCATCGCGCAGGCCAACGCCGCGCTGACCGACGACATGCGGTTCGCCGAGAACCGCGTGCTGGTCCGCCGTCGTGGCGGAGAGGTCGACTACGTCCCGGGCTCCGACGTGGACTACATGGACGTCTCGCCGCGCCAGATGGTGTCGGTCGCGACCGCCATGATCCCGTTCCTCGAGCACGACGACGCCAACCGTGCCCTCATGGGCGCGAACATGATGCGTCAGGCCGTTCCGCTGATCACGGCCGAGGCGCCGCTGGTCGGCACCGGCATGGAGTACCGCTGTGCGGTCGACGCCGGTGACGTCATCAAGGCCGAGAAGGACGGTGTGGTCCAGGAGGTCTCCGCGGACTACGTCACGGTCGCCAACGACGACGGCACGTACACCACGTACCGCGTCGCCAAGTTCTCCCGCTCCAACCAGGGCACCTCGGTCAACCAGAAGGTCGTCGTCAACGAGGGCGACCGCGTCGTCGAGAACCAGGTTCTCGCCGACGGTCCGGCCACCGAGCAGGGCGAGATGGCGCTGGGCAAGAACCTGCTCGTCGCCTTCATGCCGTGGGAGGGTCACAACTACGAGGACGCGATCATCCTGTCGCAGCGCCTCGTGCAGGACGACGTCCTCTCCTCGATCCACATCGAGGAGCACGAGGTCGACGCCCGTGACACCAAGCTCGGTCCGGAGGAGATCACCCGGGACATCCCGAACGTCTCCGAGGAGGTCCTCGCGGACCTCGACGAGCGCGGCATCATCCGTATCGGTGCCGAGGTCGTCGCCGGCGACATCCTCGTCGGCAAGGTCACGCCCAAGGGTGAGACCGAGCTGACCCCGGAGGAGCGTCTGCTCCGTGCGATCTTCGGTGAGAAGGCGCGCGAAGTGCGTGACACCTCGCTGAAGGTGCCCCACGGCGAGATCGGCAAGGTCATCGGCGTCCGCGTCTTCGACCGCGAAGAGGGCGACGAACTGCCGCCGGGCGTGAACCAGCTGGTCCGCGTCTACGTCGCGCAGAAGCGCAAGATCACCGACGGTGACAAGCTCGCCGGCCGTCACGGCAACAAGGGCGTCATCTCGAAGATCCTGCCGATCGAGGACATGCCGTTCCTGGAGGACGGCACCCCGGTCGACATCATCCTCAACCCGCTGGGTGTCCCGTCCCGAATGAACCCGGGACAGGTTCTCGAGATCCACCTCGGCTGGCTCGCCAGCCAGGGCTGGAAGGTCGAGGGCAGCGAGGAGTGGATGGAGCGGCTGAAGGTCATCGGCGCCGACGAGGTCGCTGCCGGTACCAACGTCGCCACCCCGGTCTTCGACGGTGCGCGCGAGGACGAGATCTCGGGTCTCTTCGAGTCCACGATCCCGAACCGCGACGGCAACCGGATGGTCCAGCCGTCCGGCAAGGCCAACCTGTTCGACGGCCGCTCCGGTGAGCCGTTCCCGGACCCGGTTTCGGTCGGGTACATGTACATCCTCAAGCTCCACCACCTGGTCGACGACAAGCTCCACGCACGTTCGACCGGTCCGTACTCGATGATCACGCAGCAGCCGCTGGGTGGTAAGGCACAGTTCGGTGGCCAGCGCTTCGGTGAGATGGAGGTGTGGGCGCTCGAGGCTTATGGAGCCGCCTACGCCCTCCAGGAGCTGCTGACCATCAAGTCCGACGACGTGACCGGCCGCGTGAAGGTCTACGAGGCCATCGTCAAGGGCGAGAACATCCCCGAGCCGGGCATTCCCGAGTCCTTCAAGGTGCTCATCAAGGAAATGCAGTCGCTCTGCCTCAACGTGGAGGTGCTGTCCTCGGACGGCATGTCCATCGAGATGCGCGACACCGACGAGGACGTCTTCCGCGCGGCGGAGGAGCTCGGTATCGACCTGTCCCGGCGCGAGCCGAGCAGCGTCGAAGAGGTCTGACGGGCCTGACGGGGGGCTCGCTCAAGAGCCCCCCGTCATCCCCGGGACCGTTCAGACCATGATTGAGACTCGACCCCGAAAGAGGGATTGACGCACAGTGCTCGACGTCAACTTCTTCGACGAGCTGCGGATCGGCCTTGCCACCGCGGACGACATCCGAACCTGGTCGCACGGCGAGGTCAAGAAGCCGGAGACCATCAACTACCGCACGCTCAAGCCCGAAAAGGACGGACTCTTCTGCGAGAAGATCTTCGGTCCGACCCGGGACTGGGAGTGCTACTGCGGCAAGTACAAGCGTGTCCGCTTCAAGGGCATCATCTGTGAGCGCTGTGGCGTCGAGGTCACGCGTGCCAAGGTGCGCCGTGAGCGGATGGGCCACATCGAACTGGCCGCACCCGTCACCCACATCTGGTACTTCAAGGGTGTTCCGTCGCGCCTGGGCTACCTGCTGGACCTGGCGCCGAAGGACCTCGAGAAGGTCATCTACTTCGCCGCGTACATGATCACGTTCGTGGACGAGGAGCGCCGTACGCGCGACCTGCCCTCGCTGGAGGCCCACGTCTCCGTCGAGCGCCAGCAGGTCGAGAACCGCCGCGACTCCGACCTCGAGGCCCGTGCCAAGAAGCTCGAGACCGACCTGGCCGAGCTCGAGGCAGAGGGCGCGAAGGCCGATGTGCGCCGCAAGGTGCGCGAGGGCGCCGAGCGTGAGATGAAGCAGCTGCGCGACCGTGCGCAGCGCGAGATCGACCGCCTCGACGAGGTGTGGAGCCGCTTCAAGAACCTCAAGGTCCAGGACCTGGAGGGTGACGAGCTGCTCTACCGCGAGCTGCGTGACCGCTTCGGCACGTACTTCGACGGCTCGATGGGTGCCGCGGCGCTGCAGAAGCGCCTGGAGTCCTTCGACCTCGACGAGGAGGCCGAGCGCCTCCGCGAGATCATCCGTACCGGCAAGGGCCAGAAGAAGACCCGTGCGCTCAAGCGCCTCAAGGTCGTCTCCGCGTTCCTGCAGACCAGCAACAGCCCCAAGGGCATGGTGCTGGACTGCGTGCCGGTCATCCCGCCGGACCTGCGTCCGATGGTGCAGCTGGACGGTGGCCGTTTCGCGACCTCCGACCTGAACGACCTGTACCGCCGTGTGATCAACCGCAACAACCGCCTCAAGCGTCTCCTTGACCTCGGTGCCCCCGAGATCATCGTGAACAACGAGAAGCGGATGCTGCAGGAGGCCGTCGACGCGCTGTTCGACAACGGCCGCCGTGGTCGCCCGGTCACCGGTCCCGGTAACCGCCCGCTGAAGTCCCTCAGCGACATGCTGAAGGGCAAGCAGGGTCGTTTCCGTCAGAACCTGCTCGGCAAGCGAGTCGACTACTCGGCGCGTTCCGTCATCGTCGTCGGCCCGCAGCTGAAGCTGCACCAGTGCGGTCTGCCCAAGGCCATGGCGCTGGAGCTCTTCAAGCCGTTCGTGATGAAGCGCCTGGTGGACCTGAACCACGCGCAGAACATCAAGTCGGCCAAGCGCATGGTCGAGCGTGGCCGCACCGTCGTGTACGACGTCCTCGAAGAGGTCATCGCCGAACACCCGGTGCTGCTGAACCGTGCGCCGACCCTGCACCGCCTCGGCATCCAGGCCTTCGAGCCGCAGCTGGTCGAGGGCAAGGCCATCCAGATCCACCCGCTCGTCTGCACCGCGTTCAACGCGGACTTCGACGGTGACCAGATGGCCGTGCACCTGCCGCTCTCCGCGGAGGCGCAGGCCGAGGCCCGCATCCTGATGCTGTCCTCCAACAACATCCTCAAGCCGGCCGACGGCCGTCCGGTCACCATGCCCACCCAGGACATGGTGCTCGGCCTCTTCTTCCTCACCACGGACGAGGAGGAGCGCGAGGTCAAGGGCGAGGGCCGGTCCTTCGGCTCCACCGCCGAGGCGATCATGGCGTTCGACGCCAAGGAGCTCTCGCTCCAGGCGAAGGTCGACATCCGCTTCCCGGTGGGCACCATCCCGCCGCGCGGCTGGACCCCCCCGGCCGTCGAGGAGGGCGAGGACGGCGTCGGCGAGCGTGTGTACCAGCAGGGCGACAGCTTCCGGCTGCGCACGACGCTGGGCCGCGCGCTCTTCAACGAGCTGCTGCCCGAGGACTACCCGTTCGTCGACTACTCGGTGGGCAAGAAGCAGCTCTCCGAGATCGTGAACGACCTCGCCGAGCGCTACCCCAAGGTCATCGTGGCGGCGACGCTCGACAACCTGAAGTCCGCGGGCTTCTTCTGGGCGACCCGTTCCGGTGTCACCGTGGCCATCTCCGACGTCGTGGTCCCCGAGGCCAAGAAGGCGATCGTCCGGGGCTACGAGGAGCAGGACGAGAAGGTCCAGAAGCAGTACGAGCGCGGTCTGATCACCAAGCAGGAGCGCACGCAGGAGCTCATCACCATCTGGACCAAGGCGACCAACGAGGTTGCCGAGGCGATGAACGCGAACTTCCCGAAGACCAACCCCATCTTCATGATGGTGAACTCGGGTGCTCGCGGAAACATGATGCAGATGCGTCAGATCGCCGGTATGCGTGGTCTGGTGTCCAACGCCAAGAACGAGACGATTCCGCGTCCCATCAAGGCGTCGTTCCGTGAGGGCCTGTCCGTGCTGGAGTACTTCATCTCCACGCACGGTGCCCGTAAGGGTCTGGCGGACACCGCCCTGCGTACCGCCGACTCGGGTTACCTGACCCGTCGTCTGGTGGACGTCTCGCAGGACGTGATCATTCGCGAGGAGGACTGCGGCACCGACCGTGGCCTCAAGCTGAAGATCGCCGAGCGGGGTGCCGACGGCTCCCTGCGCAAGACCGAGGACGTCGAGACCTCCGTGTACGCGCGGATGCTCGCCGAGGACGTCGTCGTCGACGGCAAGGTCATCGCGCCGGCCAACGTCGACCTGGGTGACGTGCTCATCGACGCCCTGGTGGGCGCCGGTGTCGAGGAGGTCAAGACCCGCTCGGTCCTGACCTGTGAGTCCGCGGTCGGCACCTGTGCCTTCTGCTACGGACGCTCGCTGGCCACCGGCAAGCTGGTCGACATCGGTGAGGCGGTCGGCATCATCGCCGCCCAGTCCATCGGTGAGCCCGGTACCCAGCTGACGATGCGTACCTTCCACACCGGTGGTGTGGCCGGTGACGACATCACCCAGGGTCTGCCCCGTGTCGTCGAGCTCTTCGAGGCTCGTACGCCCAAGGGTGTCGCCCCGATCTCGGAGGCGGCCGGCCGCGTCCGTATCGAGGAGACCGAGAAGACCAAGAAGCTCGTCGTCACCCCGGACGACGGCAGCGACGAGACGCCGTTCCCGATCTCGAAGCGTGCCCGTCTCCTGGTGGGCGAGGGCGACCACGTCGAGGTGGGCCAGAAGCTCACCGTGGGTGCCACCAACCCGCACGACGTGCTGCGGATCCTCGGTCAGCGCGCGGTCCAGGTCCACCTGGTCGGCGAGGTCCAGAAGGTCTACAACTCGCAGGGTGTGTCGATCCACGACAAGCACATCGAGATCATCATCCGGCAGATGCTCCGCCGAGTGACGATCATCGAGTCCGGCGACGCCGAGCTGCTTCCGGGCGAGCTCGTCGAGCGGTCGAAGTTCGAGACCGAGAACCGTCGTGTGGTCACCGAGGGCGGTCACCCCGCCTCCGGCCGTCCGCAGCTGATGGGTATCACCAAGGCCTCGCTCGCGACCGAGTCGTGGCTGTCGGCGGCGTCCTTCCAGGAGACGACCAGGGTTCTGACCGACGCGGCGATCAACGCCAAGTCGGACTCCCTGATCGGCCTCAAGGAGAACGTCATCATCGGTAAGCTCATCCCGGCCGGTACGGGTCTGTCCCGCTACCGCAACATCCGGGTGGAGCCCACCGAGGAGGCCAAGGCCGCGATGTACTCGGCCGTCGGCTACGACGACATCGACTACTCGCCGTTCGGCACCGGCTCCGGCCAGGCCGTTCCGCTGGAGGACTACGACTACGGTCCGTACAACCAGTAAGCAGTAGTACGTCCCTCAGGACGTCCACAGGGCGGCCATCCCTCGCGGGATGGCCGCCCTGTGTCATATGTTGCAGGCTCGTGTGTCCTGCGCGTGGGCAGTTGTTTTGACCGGAGCCGATGCGGTAGGTACGCTCTGACCTTGTGCCTGGGGTGTGCCTGGGCTCGTGTGCGTGTCTTCAGCCGCACGGCGAGCCTGAGAACGAGGCCACCGTAATCTGCGCTCTTTTCGCCTGGCGGCGAAGGTCTGCAGTATTCGACACACCCGACCGCGTGGGTCGGAGATGTTCCAGGTTAGTTTCACTACACGGCACACAGAAACCGGAGAAGTAGTGCCTACGATCCAGCAGCTGGTCCGTAAGGGCCGGCAGGACAAGGTCGAGAAGAACAAGACGCCCGCACTCGAGGGTTCCCCTCAGCGCCGCGGCGTCTGCACGCGTGTGTTCACGACCACCCCGAAGAAGCCGAACTCGGCCCTGCGGAAGGTCGCGCGTGTGCGTCTGACCTCCGGCATCGAGGTCACGGCCTACATTCCGGGTGAGGGACACAACCTGCAGGAGCACTCCATCGTGCTCGTGCGTGGTGGCCGTGTGAAGGACCTGCCGGGTGTTCGCTACAAGATCATCCGCGGTTCCCTGGACACCCAGGGTGTCAAGAACCGCAAGCAGGCCCGCAGCCGCTACGGCGCCAAGAAGGAGAAGTAAGAATGCCTCGTAAGGGCCCCGCCCCGAAGCGCCCGGTCATCATCGACCCGGTCTACGGTTCTCCTCTTGTCACGTCGCTGATCAACAAGATCCTGCTCAACGGCAAGCGTTCCACTGCCGAGCGGATCGTCTACGGCGCCATGGAAGGCCTCCGCGAGAAGACCGGCGCTGACCCGGTCATCACGCTGAAGCGCGCCCTCGAGAACGTCAAGCCGTCTCTCGAGGTCAAGTCCCGCCGTGTCGGTGGCGCCACCTACCAGGTGCCGATCGAGGTCAAGCCCGGTCGCGCCGCCACCCTCGCGCTGCGCTGGGTCGTCGGTTACTCCCGCGCCCGTCGCGAGAAGACCATGACCGAGCGCCTCATGAACGAACTGCTCGACGCCTCCAACGGCCTCGGCGCTTCGGTCAAGAAGCGTGAGGACACGCACAAGATGGCCGAGTCCAACAAGGCCTTCGCGCACTACCGCTGGTAGTCGCTACCCACATCGAGACCGAGAGAAGATTGAGCCTTATGGCCACCACTTCGCTTGACCTGGCCAAGGTCCGCAACATCGGGATCATGGCCCACATCGACGCGGGCAAGACGACGACCACCGAGCGCATCCTGTTTTACACCGGTGTGAGCTACAAGATCGGTGAGGTCCACGACGGCGCTGCCACGATGGACTGGATGGAGCAGGAGCAGGAGCGCGGCATCACGATCACGTCCGCCGCGACGACCTGTCACTGGCCGCTCGAGGACGTCGATCACACCATCAACATCATCGACACCCCGGGCCACGTGGACTTCACGGTCGAGGTGGAGCGTTCGCTCCGCGTCCTCGACGGTGCCGTCACCGTGTTCGACGGTGTCGCCGGTGTTGAGCCGCAGTCCGAGACCGTCTGGCGTCAGGCGGACCGCTACGGCGTGCCGCGTATCTGCTTCGTCAACAAGCTCGACCGCACCGGCGCGGAGTTCCACCGCTGCGTCGACATGATCGTGGACCGCCTCGGCGCGACCCCGATCGTGATGCAGCTGCCGATCGGTGCCGAGGCAGACTTCAAGGGCGTCATCGACCTCGTTCGTATGAAGGCTCTTGTCTGGTCCGCAGAGGCCACCAAGGGCGAGATGTACGACGTCGTCGACATCCCGGCCACGCACACCGAGGCGGCCGACGAGTGGCGCGGCAAGCTGCTCGAAGCCGTGTCGGAGAACGACGACGAGATGATGGAGCTCTACCTCGAGGGCCAGGAGCCCACCGAGGAGCAGCTCTACCAGGCGATCCGTCGTATCACCATCGCGTCCGGCAAGGGCGGCGGCACCACCGTCACCCCCGTCTTCTGCGGTACCGCGTTCAAGAACAAGGGCGTTCAGCCCCTGCTCGACGCGGTGGTGCGCTACCTCCCCTCGCCCCTCGACGTCGAAGGCATTGACGGCCACGACGTCAAGGACGCGGAGCAGGTCATCACGCGCCGTCCGTCCGACGACGAGCCGCTGGCCGCCCTGGCCTTCAAGATCGCGAGCGACCCGCACCTGGGCAAGCTCACCTTCATCCGGGTCTACTCGGGTCGCCTGGAGTCCGGCACCGCGGTGCTGAACCCCACCAAGGGCAAGAAGGAGCGCATCGGCAAGATCTACCGCATGCACGCGAACAAGCGTGAGGAGATCGAGTCGGTGGGTGCCGGCGACATCGTCGCCGTCATGGGCCTGAAGCAGACCACCACCGGTGAGACGCTGTGCGACGACAAGAACCCGGTGATCCTGGAGTCCATGGACTTCCCGGCGCCGGTCATTCAGGTCGCGATCGAGCCCAAGTCCAAGGGTGACCAGGAGAAGCTGGGTGTCGCCATCCAGCGTCTCGCGGAGGAGGACCCCTCCTTCCAGGTGCACTCGGACGAGGAGACCGGCCAGACCATCATCGGTGGTATGGGTGAGCTTCACCTCGAGGTGCTCGTCGACCGCATGCGGCGCGAGTTCCGCGTCGAGGCGAACGTCGGCAAGCCGCAGGTCGCGTACCGCGAGACGATCCGCAAGGCCGTCGAGCGTATCGACTACACGCACAAGAAGCAGACCGGTGGTACCGGTCAGTTCGCGAAGGTGCAGATCGCGCTGGAGCCCATCGAGGGCGGCGACGCGACCTACGAGTTCGTGAACAAGGTCACGGGTGGCCGCATCCCCCGTGAGTACATTCCGTCGGTCGACGCCGGTGCGCAGGAAGCCATGCAGTTCGGCATCCTGGCCGGCTACGAGATGGTGGGCGTCCGCGTCACCCTTCTCGACGGTGGCTACCACGAGGTCGACTCCTCCGAGCTGGCGTTCAAGATCGCCGGTTCGCAGGCGTTCAAGGAGGGTGCCCGCAAGGCGTCCCCCGTGCTGCTCGAGCCGATGATGGCCGTCGAGGTCACCACGCCCGAGGACTACATGGGTGATGTCATCGGCGACCTCAACTCCCGCCGTGGCCAGATCCAGGCCATGGAGGAGCGCAGCGGCGCTCGCGTCGTGAAGGGCCTCGTGCCCCTCTCGGAGATGTTCGGCTACGTCGGAGACCTCCGCAGCAAGACCTCGGGTCGCGCAAGCTACTCGATGCAGTTCGACTCCTACGCCGAGGTTCCGCGGAACGTCGCCGAGGAGATCATCGCGAAGGCCAAGGGCGAGTAACTCTTCCGAGTTCACGCTTTAGGCTTGTCACCGGAGCCTGCTGGGGCATTCCGGCCGTTACGCAAGTAATCGGCGGGAATGCCCCGGGCCCCGGCATTCCAGCAAAGATCACCTGGCGCCGATGAAGCAAGGCGTACAGAACCACTCCACAGGAGGACCCAGTGGCGAAGGCGAAGTTCGAGCGGACTAAGCCGCACGTCAACATCGGCACCATCGGTCACATCGACCACGGTAAGACGACCCTCACGGCCGCCATTACCAAGGTGCTGCATGACGCGTACCCGGACCTGAACGAGGCCTCGGCCTTCGACCAGATCGACAAGGCTCCTGAGGAGCGCCAGCGCGGTATCACCATCTCCATCGCGCACGTCGAGTACCAGACGGAGTCGCGTCACTACGCGCACGTCGACTGCCCGGGTCACGCGGACTACATCAAGAACATGATCACGGGTGCCGCGCAGATGGACGGCGCGATCCTCGTGGTTGCCGCCACCGACGGCCCGATGCCGCAGACCAAGGAGCACGTGCTCCTGGCCCGCCAGGTCGGCGTTCCGTACATCGTCGTCGCCCTGAACAAGGCCGACATGGTGGACGACGAGGAGATCATGGAGCTCGTCGAGCTCGAGGTCCGTGAGCTCCTCTCCGAGTACGAGTTCCCGGGCGACGACCTTCCGGTCGTCCGTGTCTCGGCGCTCAAGGCGCTCGAGGGCGACAAGGAGTGGGGCCAGTCGGTCCTGAACCTGATGGCCGCCGTCGACGAGTCGATCCCGCAGCCCGAGCGCGACGTCGACAAGCCGTTCCTGATGCCGATCGAGGACGTCTTCACGATCACCGGTCGTGGCACCGTCGTCACCGGTCGTATCGAGCGTGGTGTCCTCAAGGTCAACGAGACCGTCGACATCGTCGGTATCAAGACCGAGAAGACCACCACCACGGTCACCGGCATCGAGATGTTCCGCAAGCTGCTCGACGAGGGCCAGGCCGGTGAGAACGTCGGTCTGCTCCTCCGTGGCATCAAGCGCGAGGACGTCGAGCGCGGCCAGGTCATCATCAAGCCGGGTTCGGTCACGCCGCACACGAGCTTCGAGGCCCAGGCCTACATCCTGTCGAAGGACGAGGGTGGCCGTCACACCCCCTTCTTCAACAACTACCGCCCGCAGTTCTACTTCCGTACCACGGACGTGACCGGCGTCGTGACCCTCCCCGAGGGCACCGAGATGGTCATGCCGGGCGACAACACCGTCATGACGGTCGAGCTGATCCAGCCCGTCGCCATGGAGGAGGGCCTGAAGTTCGCCATCCGTGAGGGTGGCCGGACCGTGGGCGCCGGCCAGGTCACCAAGATCAACAAGTAAATCTTGTCGGTCTGACCTGGTAGCTCCTTTTCGAGCACCAAGCAGGAGGCCCCGCACCTTTCGGTGCGGGGCCTCTTCGCGTTGTCGGCAAGTGCCGCCGGTCAGCCGGCCGTGCCGGCCTGCGGGTACCAGAGCCAGGGGTGCGCGTCCGCGCCCAGGCCGACGGCCGTGGTGCCGGAGCGGGTCACCGTCAGCGTCGGACCCGGGAGCGGCTGGGTTCCCTGAGTGCGCGTCAGTATGCCCCGGGGTGTGTGGAGTTGGACCCGGCCGCGCAGGTCGGTGCCCAGCAGCACCGGGCCGCCGGGCGCGGCGGCCGCGCTCACGGGGCCGTGGCCCTCGAACCGCAGGGTCTTGGCGCGCGCAGGGGCCCCGCCGGCGCGGACCGCCGTCACCGGCGCCGCGGTCGGCCTGCGGTAGTAGAGCTCGATGCCGCCGCCGGAGGCCGGCAGCGCGGCGATCGCGTCGCCCGGCGTGGGCAGGTCGGCGCCGTCGTCCGCACGGAAGGCCACCTCCTCGCCGAGGACGTCCTGCGCCCAGTGGTGCACACGCTCGCGGCCCGCCGCGAACACGTGGACGCGGCCCGAGCTGTCGACGACCGCGGACAGCCCGTCCTGGACCTCCTCGCCGCCCAGGTCCCGCCAGCGGTCCCAGCGCCCGTCGGTGCTCCGAACCCGTGTGCTGAGGCCCTTGTCCGCGTTGCGTACGAAGAGATGCACCCGGCCGTCCGGGGCGGTGACCGCGACCGGGACGCCGATGCGGCGACCGCGGTCCTCGTCCCGCTCGGGGTTGCCGAGACCGTCCCAGGCGAGGAACTCCCCGCCCGGGGCGCGCTGTTCGAGCAGGACCACCTCGCGGCGGTTCGGCCCGCCGTGGCCGCCGAGGGAGGCGAACCGCAGCCCGAAGACGAGCTGCCGGCCGTCGAGGAGCGCCGCCGAGCCGAGCGCGGGGGCGAGCGGTCCTCCGCCCAGATCGTCCGGTGCGCCCCACTGGCCGCTGCCGGGCCGGGTCTCGCGCCAGCGCACCGCCCGCAGCCCGAGCACTCCGTAGGCCGCGAGGCGCCCGTCGGGGTCCGCGGCGACCACGGGACGCGCGCCGGGGTAGCGGTGGTGGGTGGAGCGGACCCAGCCCTTCTTGTTGGTCAGCGGCCGCATGCCGCCCACGTTGTAGTCGCCGCAGCCGGACGCGTTGCCGCAGTCCCAGGTGGGGTCGCCGCCGTACGGGACGAGATGCGCGGCCTTCCGCTGGACGACCGGGGCGGGGAGGTTCTTGGGCCAGTGCCGGTTGTAGTAGCCGCGGAAGGCGGTGGCCACGAACCCGGGTACCTGTCCGCCGTCCGCCGTCGCGTCGGCCACCCAGCGCACCATCGCGGCCCAGCTGAAGCAGGCGACGGCGGTGTGGTCGGCGTGGTCGGAGTAGCCGCGCTGCTCGCTGTCCTTCTTCCGGGTGGCCTCGTCGCTGTGCTGGATGTCCGGGTCGGGATCGAGCGTCTGGACGACGGTCGGCCGGTACTGCTCCATCAGCCCGACGAGGACGTCGACGAGGCTGTCGTAGTCGTACGCGACGGCCTTGCGCAGCGGGGAGTCCTCGGCCACGACGGTCTGGAGCCCGAGCGCCCGGTCGTGCCACAGGCTGGGGAGCGCCATCCAGCGGCGGGTGGTGTGCATCGGCAGATTGAGGAAGATCAGCTCGACCCGGCGGTTGCCGTTGGTGAGGGTGTTGATCTCGGCGAGCCGGTCACCGCGCAGGGAGGCGATGCCCTTGGTCCAGTCGGTGAACCTGTCGAGTCCGAGGAGTGTGGCGTAGGCCTGCCGCAGGCCCTGGTGGCGGGCGGAGGAGTAGGCCGGCCGGTCGGCGGGGACGTCCGCAGCGCCGGGTATGTGGTTGCGGCCGTCGTGCTCGCCGGCGGAGACGTACACGCAGACGAGGGGCACTCCGGCGTCGAGCATCCGCTGGGTGTCCGGGTTCATGAAGTACAGGTCGTCGTCGGGGTGGGCGAGTATCTGCATCAGCTGGGCGCGGCGGGTGCCGGCTATCGCCAGTCCGGGGGCCGGGTCTGCGGTGCGGGTGGACCGCCGGGAGGCGGGGACGGAGCACGAGGAGAGGACGCCGGCGCCGAGGAGTGCGGTGGCGGCGGCGACGACGCTGCGGCGGCGGGGCCGGGTGCGGCCGGCGCCCTGTGCCCGATCGCCTGTCGCGGCGGGCCGGGTGCGCTCGGTGCCCTGCGAGGGCCCGGGGCCCGCGGGCTCGTCCGCCACGGAGGCCGCCACGGAGGCCCGGGGGCTCATGGGCCCCTCTGCCGACGCGGGGTGCCGGGCATCGGTGGCCGGTGCGGGACCGGCCTTTCGCGCACCCGGTAGGTCCCGGCGCTCGCCGGCTGCCGTGCGCGCGCCCGGTATACGCGCAGGGCGCGTCGGGGCATGGGCAGGTCTGTCGTTCACGTGTCGTGCTCCGTCCGCTTCCCCCGCAGCGAACGGGTCATGGCCCCCGGCTGCGTCCAGTGTTCTCCCCCACAGCGCGGAAGGGCTGGTCAGGGCCGCTTTCCGCGATGGACTAGACGGCTGTTCGATGCCTGGGGTTGCCCTGGAGGGCGACTTTTGTTCGGACGAGCGGCTGGCCGGCAGGCCCGGGAACCGGGTGATCAGCGCAGGGTCGGGACCTCGCCGTTGCCGGCACGGGTGAGGGTCGTGCCCGGCAGTCCGCGCAGCCATCTGTCGGCGATCTCCGCGAGCCGGGCGCGGTCCGGTGGGGTGGAGCCCAGGCCTATGGCGTAGCGGACGGGGTCGGTGGTGAACGGGCGCGGCCAGGCGTGGAGATCCGTCGCACCGGCGTCCTCCAGGGCGGCCAGCAGCGCACGCATGCGTCCGCGGACGCGGCCCTCGTCGGGGCCCGGTGCCACCGTGACGACGGCCCAGGCCTCGTGGCGCCGGTGCAGCGGCGGCGGGGCGAGGAGCCCGGGCCAGGGGCCGGGTGTGGACTCCACCGTCTCCCAGGCGCGGAAGAGCTCCCGCGTGAGCAGGTCGCGGCCTCCGGCGCTCACCTGCTCGGTACAGGGGCGGACCGGTGCGCTCGGGGTCATGACCGTCATGGGCAGTTCCGTGCCGGGTCCGCCGATCGGCTCGCTCCAGTTCCACGCGGCCCAGGTGGCGAAGAAGTGCCGGAGCAGTCCGGCGGGCGGAAGCGCTCCCGCCTCGTGCACGGTGTGTGCGGCCAGCACGGCCCAGCCGATGCCCGGCAGCCCGCCGAAGGGCGCGGAGTCCAGTCCGCGGGCGCGCGCCCAGGCCTTGACCTCACGGGCGAGTCGGGCGAACGCCTCCGGGTGATCACCGGTGGTCGCCGCAACGGCTTCCGCGTCGCTCACCGCGCTGAGCGCCACCGCTGCCGCGTCGCTCAGTTCGGCCCGCCGTTGCACCGCTTCGTCCGCGGGCAGTGAGCCCGTGCCCACGACGGCGAGATCGACGTCCAGGCCGCCGGCCCGCAGCCGCAGCCCGGGGACACGTGCGCCGATCACCTCGCGCAGCCCGGTGGCATCCGGCAGTGCCGCCGCCACCCTGGCCCGTACCTCGGCCGGATCGGGGGAGCCGGGCAGCGCGGCCACCAGGTCCAGATCGGCGCCGGGCAGGGCGCAGCCCATGCGCCGTGAGCCGACCAGGTGGACGACGCCGTCGGCGAGGGCGTCCGAGAGCCGCCGCAGGGTCCGCTGTGCGGATGCGTCGTCGTCCGGGGGACCGGGCAGGGCCGGGTCCGCGGCCTCGTCGGTCCAGCGCAGCTCGCCCGTCTCCAGCGCGACGGTCGCCCGCACCCGCATCGGCTCGTCGCCCCGCCGCGAGAGCAGGGCCAGCTCCCCGACCTTCGCCGGCATCGCGTCGAGGCGTGCCGCGCACTCGGCCACGAGGGCGTGCGGATCGCGTGTCCGGCCCAGACTCAGATGCGGGGTGTACCCCTCGCGACGGCCCCGGCAGCGCGGAAAGTACGTCTCCAGCGTGCTCCGCAGCCGTGCCCACGGCTCCTCGTCCGCGGCCGCCGGGTCCAGCCACACGGTCGCGTCCTCCCGGTGCCCGAAGCTGTGCACCCCGTCGAGGCGGGCGTCGAAGGGAGCGGTCGCGGCGGCCGCGGCGGACAGCGGGGGAGCGGCCCGTTCGAAGGCGTCCTCCGGCACGAAGCCGAAGAGCAGGTTCACGTGCGGCGGCCAGCGGTGGATCTGAGGGTCGTGCTCCGCACGGATCGCCTGCACGGGCGGCCAGAGGTCCCGTGGCGGGATCCAGGCCACCGCCGTCCGGGGTGTCGGCCGGTCGTCGAGCGCGCCGGGGGGTCCGCCGACGGGCGGACCCAGATCCACGGCGACACCGTAGTGGTCGGAGACGAACAGTCCGCCGGCGGCCGGGGTGTCCCCGTGGAGCACGGCGGAGACCGCTCGCAGGTCCTGCGTCCGCAGCAGCACCCGGTCCAGCCGGGACACGCGCCCCGAGAGCGACGAGACGGCCGCCAGCGGATTGGCGCCCGGGTCGAAGGTGGGTGTCCGGTCCTCAGGGCCGTGCACATCGCTCCAGGCGTCCCGCATGCCGAGCGCCGTCTGCGGCCCGCTCCCGCCCTCGTTGAAGTCGCCGGCCAGGACCACGTCGCCCTCCACGCCCGCCAGCCCTTCGGCGAGCCGGGCGAGCTCGGTCCGCCTGCGGCCGGCGCCGTCGGCGGAGTGGTCGCTGCTGAGGTGGGTCGCCGCGACCACGACCGGGCCGGTGGCGGTCTCGACGACGAGGGCAGCGACCGCCTTGTGCGGCCCGAGACCGTGGTGCCCCGCCTCCCGTACGGGCAGCCGGCTGAGCAGCAGAAGCCCGTGGTCGGCGATGTCCCTGCCCAGGGGATCGGTCCCGAGAGTCCAGCCGTCGCGCACCCACGGCTCCGCCATCAGCAGGGCGGCGAGCTTCGGTTCGACCTCCTGGAGGGCGATGACATCGGCGTCGGCCTCGCGCAGGGCCGCCAGGAGAAGCGGCCGGCGCGCGGCGGTGTCGATGCGGTCGCTGTCGTAGCGGTCCCAGAGGGTGTTCCACGTCAGGACCCGCAGACCGGCGGCCGTCGGCATGCCCCCGGGTGCTGTCGCCGGCACCCACGCGTCGCGCTCCCACACGTACGGCGTCCGCGCCGTGAAGAAGGGCGCCCGCAGCCGCCGGGGACTGCGCACCCGTCCGGCATCGGTCGCGTCGATGCGGTCCGCTCCCGTGGCCCTGTCCCACACCACCTCGCCGTCCGCCTCGAAGAACAGCACCCGGTGCCACGGAATGTCGCCGCCGGGCACGAAGGCGGCCAGCGGCATCCGCTTGGGGGCCGCCCCGCGCTGGTTGATCCCGACCACGAAGCGCGCCGGATCGAACCGTGCGTCCCAGCGGACCCGGTGGTAGATCTCCTCGCTGGTGCGCATCTATGCCTCCTCCTCCACGGTCCCGCTCGCGCCGATGTACCAGGTGCGGTGGGCCTGGCCGGGGTACGGAGGGGAGAACCGGTGCACCTGCGAGGCGAGGACCTCGGGCGGCACGGGGTGCGTCCGCCGCGCGTTGCGCCGGACCAGCTCCTCCTCGTCGACGAGTGCCACGGCGTGCGTGGTCAGGGCGTCGCGCCGGCGCGCGACGGAGTGCACCAGCGAGCGCTGGTGCGCGTTGAGCGACGTGGCGTCCCACACCACGGTCCCGCCGGCCGCGAGAGCCGCGTCCAGCCGGTCGAGTCCGTCGCGCAGCACGTCACCGTTGGCCTTCTGGTCGGCGCGCGACCCGCGTGCCTCGCGCAGATCGTCCAGCGAGATGTACGCGTCGATTCCGGGAAGCCCGCGGGCGAAGGTGCTCTTCCCGCTGCCCGACGGGCCGACCGTCTGGATCAGCCGGGGGAAGTCCCCGGACCGCCATCGCCATGTCGCGGCCACGGCCTCGTCGGCGGTCGTGATCTTCCCGAGGGCGTACGCCTCCCGTGCCTCGGCCACGCACCGGGCCGCCGCGTCCGGGTCCAGGTCCGCGAACGTCTCCCGCAGACCGTCCAGGGTGCCGATGCCCTCCGCGTGCAGCGCGGACCAGTCCACCTGCTCGCGTGCCCCGGCGTCCTCGGCCGTCGCGCGGGCGACGGCGTGCAGGACGCCGAGGTCGGCGGCGTACGACATCCGCACCAGCCCGGTGCGCCGCTCCTCGTCCGGGTAGGGCCGCTGCAGCCGGGCCCGGAGCCCGACGAGGTCGGCGACCTTGCGGGCCTGCGCCATGCCCTGGGAGACGGCGAGGAGCGCTCCCACCCGGGGCCGCGGGCTCCGGTGCAGCAGGGCGGCCAGAACGCCGGCGAGCCGGTCGTCGCCGGTGCGCCCGAGCACGTCGAGTGCCGCGGACACCTCGGCCACGACCGCCTCGTCCCGGGCGTCTCCCGCACGCAGGCCGAGGGCGGCCGACAGGGCGGCGGCCCCCGGCGTGCCCCCGGACCGGACGTCCCACAGCGCCGCCGCCGGTCCGCGCCCGTTCTCCACCACGGCGGCGTACATCCAGTGCGTGTCCGTCCGCACATGCCCGCGCCGCACCCACTTGGCCATGCGCCGACCGAAGTCCTCGGGGCCGAAGCCGTCGGCGGTCCGCACGACGTAGCCCTCCTGGCAGGCGAGGTCGAGGTTCAGGGCGCGCAGGGCCCGCTCGCCGCGGCCGTCGAGGATCCCGCGCCACAGCACCGGGGGCACCGGGATCCCCAGCCCGCGCAGGAAGGCCACGGTCCGGTCCCAGTCCAGGCAGTGGCCGTCGGCGTCCCACACGGAGAAGCCGTAGAACCAGCTGTCGAGGTTCTCGTACGCGAGTGAGTGACGGGCGTACATGTTCTCGCCGCACACCCGCCAGCCCGCGGGGAGTGCGTGGCCGATGCGGCCCTGGAGCGCCTTGACCCAGGCACGCGAGGGGTGGTGGCCGGAGTCCGGCGACCGGGCGTGCAGTCCGTCGGCGTACAGGGTGGTGTTCTCGCCGTCGAGCTTCTCGGTGACGACGACCTCGCGGCCGGCCAGTCCGGACAGGTCGGCGGTCCGCACATCGTCGGGGGAGACGCCCGGCGACCACGGCAGGTGCGGTGTCCGCGGATAGTGCGTCCGCATGGTGATCGGCCCCCCGGTGACGATGATGTGCCCGGCAACTGTAGGAGCCGGGGGAGGCGTTGCTCGAACGAATTGGCGCCGGTGGAGGTGTCCACGGCCGGACGGGCGGCGGGGTGTCCACGGCGTGGCCGGGGGCTCCCGTGGTCCCGCGGTCCGCGCGCCGGGGTTTGACAGCAAAAGCCGCGGGGGTAATCTCTTCGGCTCGATTGGCCAGGGCGCGGGGCCGTATGGCAGACTATCCGGGTTGCTCGGTTGAGTGCCGATGCTGCGCGCCTCCCGCCGGGAGGACCGGAAGCGAGTCCCACAGTACTCGTCGCTCCAACTGCCCACCGGGCAGCGCTGGAGCGGACGTACGGGAATCTTCCGGGAAGTGTCAGCGGGGTACCAGCCAGGCACTCGGTGGGTGTTCTTCCCCCGATGCGCGGCTCAGGCCCGCACCCCCTTGGTTGGGAAATCCTTCGGGAGATCTTCGTAGAGGGAGTGCGACACGCCCGACCGCGGGGGTCGGAGAAGAATGCAGTACCCGCCGAGTTCCGGAGCGTTACGAGAGACAGGACTACTGAGTAGCCATGGCGGGACAGAAGATCCGCATCCGGCTCAAGGCCTACGACCACGAGGTCATCGACTCTTCGGCGAAGAAGATCGTCGAGACGGTGACGCGTACTGGTGCGTCGGTCGCAGGCCCGGTGCCGCTGCCCACTGAGAAGAACGTGTACTGCGTCATCAAGTCGCCGCACAAGTACAAGGACTCGCGCGAGCACTTCGAGATGCGCACGCACAAGCGCCTGATCGACATTCTCGACCCGACGCCCAAGACCGTTGACTCGTTGATGCGCCTGGACCTTCCGGCCGGCGTCGACATCGAGATCAAGCTCTGAGAGGCGCGGAAGAGATGGCAAAGCAGATCAAGGGCGTCCTGGGCGAGAAGCTCGGCATGACCCAGGTCTGGGACGAGAACAACCGTGTCGTCCCGGTGACCGTCGTCAAGGCCGGGCCGTGTGTTGTCACCCAGGTCCGTACGAATGACTCCGACGGCTACGAGTCGGTCCAGATCGCCTTCGGCGAGATCGACCCTCGCAAGGTGAACAAGCCCCTCAAGGGCCACTTCGCCAAGGCCGACGTGACCCCCCGCCGCCACCTGGTGGAGCTCCGTACCTCCGATGCTGCCGAGTACACGCTCGGCCAGGAGATCACTGCCGAGGTGTTCGAGTCCGGCGTCAAGGTTGACGTCACGGGCAAGAGCAAGGGCAAGGGCTTCGCCGGTGTCATGAAGCGTCACAACTTCAAGGGCCTCGGCGCCGGTCACGGCACCCAGCGCAAGCACCGCTCTCCCGGCTCCATCGGTGGCTGTGCCACCCCGGGCCGTGTGTTCAAGGGCCTCCGTATGGCGGGCCGCATGGGCAACGAGCGGGTCACCACCCAGAACCTGACCGTTCACGCCGTTGACGCGGAGAAGGGCCTGCTGCTCATCAAGGGCGCGGTTCCTGGTCCCAACGGCGGCCTGGTCCTGGTCCGCACTGCGGCCAAGGGGGCCTGAGGACTATGAGCACCATTGACATTCTGTCGCCCGCGGGCGACAAGTCCGGGACCGTTGAGCTCCCGGCCGAGATCTTCGACGCCAAGGTCAGCATCCCGCTGATCCACCAGGTCGTCGTCGCGCAGCTGGCCGCCGCCCGTCAGGGCACGCACAAGGTCAAGACGCGTGGCGAGGTCCGTGGTGGTGGCAAGAAGCCCTACCGCCAGAAGGGCACCGGCCGCGCCCGTCAGGGTTCGACCCGTGCACCGCAGTTCGCCGGCGGTGGCGTTGTCCACGGCCCCGTGCCGCGTGACTACTCGCAGCGGACCCCGAAGAAGATGAAGGCCGCCGCCCTGCGCGGTGCCCTCTCCGACCGGGCCCGTCACTCCCGTATCCACGTCGTCTCCGGCGTGGTCGAGGGTGCGGCTTCCACCAAGGCCGCCAAGACGCTGTTCGGCAAGATCTCGGAGCGCAAGAACCTGCTCCTGGTCGTCGACCGCGCCGACGAGGCCGCGTGGCTGTCCGCCCGCAACCTGCCCCAGGTGCACATCCTGGAGCCGGGCCAGCTGAACACGTACGACGTGCTCGTCTCCGACGACGTGGTCTTCACCCAGGCCGCTTTCGAGTCCTTCGTGTCCGGCGCGCCTACTGGCCGGAACGCTGAGACCGAAGGGAGCGACGCCTGATGACTGAGGCCGTCGTCACCAGCAAGACGTACTCGGACCCGCGCGACATTCTTGTCAAGCCGGTTGTGTCCGAGAAGAGCTACGCGCTTCTGGACGAGAACAAGTACACGTTCATCGTCGACCCGCGCGCGAACAAGACCCAGATCAAGCAGGCCGTCGAGGCGGTCTTCTCGGTCAAGGTCACCGGGGTCAACACGATCAACCGCCAGGGCAAGCGCAAGCGCACCCGCACCGGTTTCGGCAAGCGCTCCGACACGAAGCGCGCCATCGTGACCCTCGCCGAGGGCGACCGTATCGACATCTTCGGCGGCCCGACCTCCTGACGGAGGTCGAGTCGTCCGGAATCGGACGAGGACTGAGAAATGGGTATCCGCAAGTACAAGCCGACGACCCCGGGCCGTCGTGGCTCCAGCGTCGCCGACTTTGTCGAGATCACGCGGTCCACGCCGGAGAAGTCGCTGGTCCGCCCCCTGCACAGCAAGGGCGGCCGTAACAACACCGGTCGTGTGACCGTCCGTCACCAGGGCGGTGGCCACAAGCGCGCCTACCGCGTGATCGACTTCCGTCGTCACGACAAGGACGGCGTGCCGGCCAAGGTCGCTCACATCGAGTACGACCCGAACCGCACCGCGCGCATCGCGCTTCTGCACTACGCAGACGGCGAGAAGCGCTACATCATCGCGCCGCGTGGCCTGTCGCAGGGCGACCGTGTCGAGAACGGCCCGGCCGCCGACATCAAGCCCGGCAACAACCTGGCGCTGCGCAACATCCCGGTCGGTACGACCATCCACGCCATCGAGCTGCGGCCCGGCGGCGGCGCGAAGTTCGCCCGCTCCGCGGGTGCCTCCGTGCAGCTGCTGGCGAAGGAGGGCCAGATGGCCCACCTGCGTATGCCGTCCGGCGAGATTCGCCTGGTCGACGTCCGCTGCCGCGCCACCATCGGCGAGGTCGGCAACGCCGAGCAGTCGAACATCAACTGGGGCAAGGCCGGCCGCCTGCGCTGGAAGGGCGTCCGCCCGACCGTCCGCGGTGTCGCGATGAACCCGGTTGACCACCCGCACGGTGGTGGTGAGGGCAAGACCTCCGGTGGTCGCCACCCGGTCAGCCCGTGGGGTCAGAAGGAGGGTCGTACTCGTTCTCCCAAGAAGGCGAGCAACAAGTACATCGTCCGCCGCCGCAAGACGAACAAGAAGCGCTAGGAGCGGGTTTAGATGCCGCGCAGTCTCAAGAAGGGGCCCTTCGTCGACGACCACCTGATCAAGAAGGTGGATGTCCAGAACGAAGCCGGCACCAAGAACGTCATCAAGACCTGGTCCCGTCGCTCGATGATCGTCCCGGCCATGCTGGGTCACACCATCGCGGTGCACAACGGCAAGATCCACGTCCCGGTGTTCGTCACCGAGTCGATGGTCGGCCACAAGCTCGGCGAGTTCTCGCCGACTCGCACCTTCCGCGGCCACGTCAAGGACGACCGGAAGTCGAAGCGCCGCTAAGGCGGGGTGACTGACTATGACTTACACCGAAGGGACAACCATGGAAGCCAGGGCCCAGGCGCGGTACATCCGCGTCACGCCCATGAAGGCCCGCCGAGTGGTGGACCTCATCCGTGGCATGGATGCCACGGAGGCTCAGGCGGTCCTGCGTTTCGCCCCGCAGGCCGCGAGCGTGCCGGTTGGCAAGGTGCTGGACAGCGCCATTGCCAACGCTGCACACAACTACGACCACACCGACGCCTCTTCGCTGGTCATCAGCGAGGCGTACGTGGACGAGGGCCCGACCCTGAAGCGGTTCCGTCCGCGTGCTCAGGGCCGTGCCTACCGGATCCGTAAGCGGACCAGCCACATCACCGTGGTCGTCAGCAGCAAGGAAGGAACCCGGTAATGGGCCAGAAGGTTAACCCGCATGGGTTCCGGCTCGGCATCACCACGGACTTCAAGTCCCGCTGGTACGCCGACAAGCTGTACAAGGACTACGTCAAGGAAGACGTCGCCATTCGTCGCATGATGACGAAGGGCATGGAGCGGGCCGGCATCTCGAAGGTTGAGATCGAGCGCACCCGCGACCGCGTCCGCGTTGACATCCACACCGCTCGTCCGGGCATCGTCATCGGCCGCCGCGGCGCCGAGGCGGACCGCATCCGCGGCGAGCTGGAGAAGCTGACCGGCAAGCAGGTCCAGCTGAACATCCTCGAGGTCAAGAACCCCGAGGTGGACGCTCAGCTGGTGGCCCAGGCCGTCGCCGAGCAGCTCTCCTCCCGCGTCTCCTTCCGTCGTGCGATGCGCAAGTCGATGCAGAGCTCGATGAAGGCCGGCGCCAAGGGCATCAAGATCCAGTGCGGTGGCCGTCTCGGTGGCGCCGAGATGTCCCGCTCGGAGTTCTACCGCGAGGGCCGTGTGCCCCTGCACACGCTCCGCGCGAACGTCGACTACGGCTTCTTCGAGGCCAAGACGACCTTCGGCCGTATCGGTGTGAAGGTCTGGATCTACAAGGGCGACGTCAAGAACATCGCCGAGGTCCGCGCCGAGAACGCCGCTGCGCGCGCCGGTAACCGTCCGGCTCGTGGCGGCGCCGACCGCCCGGCCGGCGGCCGCGGTGGCCGTGGTGGCGAGCGTGGTGGCGGTCGCGGCCGCAAGCCGCAGCAGCAGTCCGCGCCGGCTGCGGAGGCCCCCAAGGCCGACGCTCCCGCCGCCGCTGCCGCTCCGGCTGAGAGCACTGGAACGGAGGCCTGACCGAAATGCTGATCCCCCGTAGGGTCAAGCACCGCAAGCAGCACCACCCCAAGCGCCGCGGTATGGCCAAGGGTGGTACGACGGTTGCGTTCGGCGAGTACGGCATCCAGGCCATGACTCCGGCGTACGTGACCAACCGCCAGATCGAGGCGGCTCGTATCGCGATGACCCGCCACATCAAGCGTGGCGGCAAGGTCTGGATCAACATCTACCCGGACCGCCCGCTGACCAAGAAGCCTGCCGAGACCCGCATGGGTTCCGGTAAGGGTTCCCCGGAGTGGTGGGTCGCGAACGTTCATCCCGGTCGGGTGATGTTCGAGCTGTCCTACCCGAACGAGAAGATTGCGCGTGAGGCGCTTACCCGCGCTGCTCACAAGCTTCCGATGAAGTGCCGGATCGTTCGGCGCGAGGCAGGTGAGTCGTGATGTCTACCGGTACCAAGGCGTCCGAGCTGCGCGAACTGGGCAACGAGGAGCTTGTTGCCAAGCTCCGCGAGGCCAAGGAAGAGCTGTTCAACCTCCGCTTCCAGGCGGCGACCGGTCAGCTCGAGAACCATGGCCGGCTCAAGGCCGTCCGCAAGGACATCGCGCGGATCTACACCCTCATGCGTGAGCGCGAGCTGGGCATCGAGACGGTGGAGAGCGCCTGATGAGCGAGAGCAACGTGACTGAGAAGACCGAAACGCGCGGATTCCGCAAGACCCGTGAGGGTCTCGTCGTCAGCGACAAGATGGACAAGACCGTCGTCGTCGCCGTCGAGGACCGCGTCAAGCACGCGCTGTACGGCAAGGTCATCCGCCGTACGAACAAGCTCAAGGCGCACGACGAGCAGAACGCTGCCGGCGTCGGCGACCGCGTCCTCATCATGGAGACGCGTCCGCTGTCGGCGACCAAGCGCTGGCGCATCGTCGAGATCCTCGAGAAGGCCAAGTAGTTCCCGCGAGGGGACCGCTGAGAAACAGAATCCCTGAGGGGTTTCCCTCAGGACAGTTCCGCCAGGCTCGGCAGGGGCACCCAGGTGCCCCTGCCGGGAACCGGCAGACGATCAGGAGATAGACGTGATCCAGCAGGAGTCGCGGCTGCGTGTCGCCGACAACACTGGTGCCAAGGAGATCCTTTGCATCCGTGTTCTCGGTGGTTCCGGCCGCCGCTACGCGGGCATCGGTGACGTCATCGTCGCCACCGTCAAGGACGCGATCCCCGGTGGCAACGTGAAGAAGGGTGACGTCGTCAAGGCGGTCATCGTTCGCACCGTGAAGGAGCGCCGCCGCCAGGACGGCTCGTACATCCGCTTCGACGAGAACGCCGCTGTCATTCTCAAGAACGACGGCGACCCTCGCGGCACCCGTATCTTCGGCCCCGTGGGCCGTGAGCTGCGCGAGAAGAAGTTCATGAAGATCATCTCGCTCGCGCCGGAGGTGCTGTAAGCATGAAGATCAAGAAGGGCGACCTGGTTCAGGTCATCACCGGCAAGGACAAGGGCAAGCAGGGCAAGGTCATCGCGGCCTTCCCCCGCGAGGACCGCGTCCTGGTCGAGGGTGTCAACCGGGTCAAGAAGCACACCAAGGCCGGTCAGACCGCTCGCGGTTCGCAGACCGGTGGCATCGTCACGACCGAGGCCCCTGTTCACGTGAGCAACGTTCAGCTCGTCGTGGAGAAGGACGGCAACAAGGTCGTCACGCGCGTCGGTTACCGCTTCGACGACGAGGGCAACAAGATCCGCGTTGCCAAGCGGACGGGTGAGGACATCTGATGGCTACCACCACCACTCCGCGTCTCAAGACGAAGTACCGCGAGGAGATCACCGGCAAGCTGCGTGAGGAGTTCTCCTACGAGAACGTCATGCAGGTTCCCGGCCTCGTCAAGATCGTGGTCAACATGGGTGTGGGCGACGCCGCCCGCGACTCCAAGCTGATCGACGGTGCCATCAAGGACCTCACCACGATCACCGGCCAGAAGCCGGCCGTCACCAAGGCCCGTAAGTCCATCGCGCAGTTCAAGCTGCGTGAGGGCCAGCCGATCGGTGCCCACGTCACGCTTCGTGGCGACCGCATGTGGGAGTTCCTGGACCGCACCCTGTCGCTCGCGCTTCCGCGCATCCGCGACTTCCGTGGTCTGTCTCCCAAGCAGTTCGACGGCCGTGGCAACTACACCTTCGGTCTCACGGAGCAGGTCATGTTCCACGAGATCGACCAGGACAAGATCGACCGCGTCCGGGGTATGGACATCACCGTGGTCACCACGGCGACCAACGACGATGAGGGCCGCGCCCTCCTTCGTCACCTCGGCTTCCCGTTCAAGGAGGCGTGAGCCGTGGCGAAGAAGGCTCTCATTGCCAAGGCCGCCCGCAAGCCCAAGTTCGGCGTGCGTGGCTACACGCGCTGCCAGCGTTGCGGTCGTCCCCACTCCGTCTACCGCAAGTTCGGCCTGTGCCGCGTGTGCCTTCGTGAGATGGCTCACCGTGGCGAGCTGCCGGGCGTGACCAAGAGCTCCTGGTAATTCCCTTCTTGGGAATTTCCGGAGACTCTCGGTAAGCATCTGGTCGGCGGGAGCCCTCCCTCACATGCCGTAGGCTTGTGGGGTTGGGCGTCCGCCGCCCGTACGACTTACTACGCCGTAGGTCCCCGCACCGCACCCGTCCCGCCACTGAGTGGGGAGAGGGATGGCGCATACAGGAAACCCCGGCGAGAGAGGCCGAAGGCCAATTCATGACCATGACTGATCCGATCGCAGACATGCTCACGCGTCTGCGTAACGCAAACTCGGCGTACCACGACTCCGTCGTGATGCCGCACAGCAAGATCAAGTCGCACATCGCGGAGATCCTCCAGCAGGAGGGCTTCATCACCGGCTGGAAGGTCGAGGACGCCGAGGTCGGCAAGAACCTCGTCCTCGAGCTGAAGTTCGGCCCGAACCGCGAGCGCTCGATCGCCGGCATCAAGCGGATTTCGAAGCCGGGTCTGCGCGTGTACGCGAAGTCCACCAATCTGCCGAAGGTTCTCGGCGGCCTGGGCGTGGCGATCATCTCCACGTCCCACGGTCTCCTGACCGGCCAGCAGGCTCAGAAGAAGGGCGTGGGTGGGGAAGTCCTCGCCTACGTCTGGTAGTCGGGAACGGAGGAAAAGCTCATGTCGCGTATCGGCAAGCTCCCCATCCAGGTTCCCGCCGGTGTGGACGTCACCATCGATGGCCGCACGGTCGCGGTGAAGGGCCCCAAGGGGTCCCTCGCGCACACCGTCGCCGCGCCGATCGAGATTGTTAAGGGCGAGGACGGCGTTCTCAACGTCACCCGCCCCAACGACGAGCGTCAGAACAAGGCCCTCCACGGCCTGTCCCGCACGCTGGTGGCGAACATGATCACCGGTGTGACCCAGGGATACACGAAGGCGCTCGAGATCAGCGGTGTCGGTTACCGCGTCGCCGCGAAGGGCTCCAACCTGGAGTTCCAGCTCGGTTACAGCCACTCGATCCTGGTGGAGGCGCCCGAGGGCATCTCCTTCAAGGTCGAGTCGCCGACCAAGTTCTCGGTCGAGGGCATCGACAAGCAGAAGGTCGGCGAGGTCGCCGCTAACATCCGCAAGCTGCGCAAGCCCGACCCGTACAAGGCCAAGGGCGTCAAGTACGCGGGCGAGGTCATCCGCCGCAAGGTCGGAAAGGCGGGTAAGTAAGCCATGGCATACGGTGTAAAGATCGCCAAGGGTGACGCGTACAAGCGCGCCGCCATCAAGCGTCGTCACATCCGCGTCCGTAAGCACGTCTCCGGCACGCCGGAGCGTCCGCGCCTCGTCGTGACGCGCTCCAACCGCAACATCGTGGCGCAGGTCATCGACGACATCGCGGGCCACACGCTCGCGTCGGCGTCGACCCTGGAGACCTCGATCCGCGGTGGCGAGGGCGACAAGAGCGCCCAGGCCAAGCAGGTCGGCGCGCTCGTTGCCGAGCGTGCGAAGGCTGCCGGTGTCGAGGCTGTCGTGTTCGACCGTGGTGGCAACAGGTACGCCGGGCGCATTGCCGCTCTGGCTGACGCCGCCCGCGAAGCCGGGCTGAAGTTCTGAGCCCCGGTTCCGGGACTAACGGACGTAACAGAGAGAGGTAATTCCAATGGCTGGACCCCAGCGCCGCGGAAGCGGTGCCGGTGGCGGCGAGCGGCGGGACCGGAAGGGTCGCGACGGTGGCGCAGCTGCCGCCGAGAAGACCGCGTACGTTGAGCGCGTTGTCGCGATCAACCGCGTCGCCAAGGTTGTCAAGGGTGGTCGTCGCTTCAGCTTCACCGCGCTCGTCGTGGTCGGAGACGGTGACGGCACCGTAGGTGTCGGTTACGGCAAGGCCAAGGAGGTGCCGGCCGCCATCGCCAAGGGTGTTGAGGAGGCCAAGAAGCACTTCTTCAAGGTCCCCCGTATCCAGGGCACCATCCCGCACCCCATCACGGGCGAGCGTGCCGCGGGCGTCGTGCTGCTGAAGCCGGCTTCCCCCGGTACCGGTGTTATCGCCGGTGGCCCGGTGCGCGCCGTGCTCGAGTGCGCCGGCGTTCACGACATCCTGTCGAAGTCGCTTGGCTCGTCCAACGCGATCAACATCGTGCACGCGACCGTGGCGGCCCTCAAGGGCCTGCAGCGTCCCGAGGAGATCGCGGCTCGCCGTGGTCTGCCCCTCGAGGACGTCGCCCCCGCGGCTCTGCTTCGTGCACGTGCGGGAGCGGGTGCGTAATGGCCCGCCTCAAGATCACGCAGACGAAGTCCTACATCGGCAGCAAGCAGAACCACCGCGACACCCTGCGTTCGCTCGGGCTCAAGCGCCTGCACGACGTGGTTGTCAAGGAGGACCGCCCCGAGTTCCGCGGAATGGTGCACACCGTCCGCCACCTCGTGACGGTTGAGGAGGTCGACTGACATGGCGGAGAACAACCCGCTGAAGGTCCACAACCTCCGGCCCGCCCCGGGCGCCAAGACCGCCAAGACCCGTGTGGGTCGTGGTGAGGCGTCCAAGGGTAAGACCGCTGGTCGTGGAACCAAGGGCACCAAGGCCCGTTACCAGGTTCCGGAGCGCTTCGAGGGTGGGCAGATGCCCCTCCACATGCGTCTCCCGAAGCTCAAGGGCTTCAAGAACCCGTTCCGTACCGAGTACCAGGTCGTCAACCTGGACAAGCTCTCTTCGCTCTACCCCGAGGGTGGCGAAGTCACGGTGGCCGATCTGGTCGCCAAGGGTGCGGTTCGCAAGAACAGCCTCGTCAAGGTCCTTGGCCAGGGCGAGCTTTCCGTGGCGCTGCAGGTGACGGTCGACGCCGTCTCCGGCTCCGCCAAGGAGAAGATTGCCGCTGCCGGCGGCACCGTCACCGAGCTCGTCTGAGACGAGTTCAGTGGCTGAAAGCTGAAACACCGACCGGGGATGCCTCTCAAATGGGGCATCCCCGGTTGGTCGTTCCTAGGGGGGCACATCCGCCGGTAAGGTGGCGTGCACTGTTGCTGTAACAAGGGGGTTACTGCCCCCGGACCGTGCGGTCTGTCCGACTAAGATCGTGCGGATTGCCTGTTTCGTATTCGTCGATCCTCAAGACCGTCACCTCTGACGCAGTAGCGCGGGGGTCGCAGGAGGCACCGTGCTCACCGCGTTCGCCCGGGCGTTCAAGACGCCCGACCTGCGCAAGAAGCTGCTCTTCACACTCGCCATCATCGTTTTGTACCGGCTCGGATCGCACATCCCGGTTCCGGGTGTCGACTACGGCAATGTGCAGATTTGTGTGGACGCCGCGCAGAAGAACAACAACAGCCTGTTCGGGCTGGTGAACATGTTCAGCGGCGGAGCGCTGCTGCAGATCACCATCTTTGCGCTCGGCATCATGCCGTACATCACGGCGAGCATCATCCTGCAGCTGCTGACCGTCGTGATCCCACGGCTCGAGGCCCTCAAGAAGGAGGGCCAGTCCGGCACGGCGAAGATCACGCAGTACACCCGCTACCTCACTGTCGCCCTCGCCGTGCTGCAGGGCACCGGTCTTGTGGCGACGGCTCGCAGCGGTGCGTTGTTCAGCGGCTGTCAGGTGGCCAACCAGATCGTTCCCGACCGGTCGATCTTCACCACCATCGTCATGGTGGTGACCATGACCGCCGGTACCGCCGCCGTCATGTGGCTCGGTGAGCTGATCACCGACCGTGGCATCGGCAACGGTATGTCGATCCTGATGTTCATCTCGATCGCCGCCGGCTTCCCCGGCGCTCTCTGGGCGATCAAGCAGAGCGGCAAGCTCGCCAAGGGCTGGATCGAGTTCGGCACCGTCATCCTGATCGGCTTCGTGATGGTGGCCCTGGTCGTCTTCGTCGAACAGGCGCAGCGCCGCATCCCGGTGCAGTACGCGAAGCGCATGATCGGGCGGCGGTCCTACGGCGGTACGTCCACGTACATCCCGCTCAAGGTGAACCAGGCCGGTGTGATTCCGGTCATCTTCGCCTCGTCGCTGCTGTACATCCCGGCGCTGATCGCGCAGTTCTCGAGCTCGCAGTCCGGCTGGAAGACCTGGATCGAGGCGCATTTCGTCAAGGGTGATCACCCTTACTACATCGCCACGTACTTCCTCCTGATTGTCTTCTTCGCCTTCTTCTATGTGGCTATCTCCTTCAACCCCGAAGAAGTTGCCGACAACATGAAGAAGTATGGTGGCTTCATCCCGGGTATCCGGGCAGGTCGACCTACTGCCGAGTATCTGAGCTACGTGCTCAACAGGATCACTTGGCCGGGCTCGCTGTACCTGGGTCTGATTGCTCTTGTGCCGACGATGGCGTTGGCGGGCTTCGGCGGCGCGAACCAGAACTTCCCGTTCGGCGGGACGAGCATCCTCATCATCGTGGGTGTGGGTCTGGAGACCGTGAAGCAGATCGAGAGCCAGCTCCAGCAGCGTAATTACGAAGGGTTCCTCCGCTGATGCGAATCGTCCTCGTCGGGCCGCCTGGTGCCGGCAAGGGAACGCAGGCTGCGTTCCTTGCCCAGAACCTGTCGATCCCGCACATCTCCACGGGCGACCTCTTCCGCGCCAACATCAGCCAGGGCACCGAGCTGGGCCGCAAGGCCAAGTCCTTCATGGACGCCGGTGAGCTGGTGCCGGACGAGGTCACCATCGCGATGGCGAAGGACCGCATGGCGCAGGAGGACGCCCGCAACGGCTTCCTGCTGGACGGCTTCCCGCGGAACGTCTCGCAGGCCGAGGCGCTCGACGAGATGCTGAAGTCCGAGGGCATGACGCTGGACGCGGTGCTGGACCTGGAGGTCCCCGAGGACGAGGTCGTGCGACGCATCGCCGGCCGCCGTATCTGCCGCAACGACTCGAGCCACGTCTTCCACGTGTCGTACTCGGCGCCGCAGCAGGAAGGTGTCTGCGACACCTGCGGCGGCGACCTGTACCAGCGTGACGACGACTCCGAGGAGACCGTGCGCAAGCGGCTCGAGGTGTACCACACGCAGACGGAGCCGATCATCGACTACTACCGGAATCAGGGCCTCGTGGTCACGATCTCGGCGCTCGGCAAGGTCACCGACGTGACCAAGCGGGCGATGGAAGCGCTGGAGAAGCTCCAGAACGACTGAGCAGTACCCGCAGTACCTGTGGCCGCGGTGTCCGACGGACGCCGCGGCCGTACTGTTGAGCCAGAGTGACGACGACGTGCAGAGGTGGAAGGCAAAGGCCATGGTGCAGATCAAGACCCCGGAGCAGATCGCGAAGATGCGCGAGGCGGGGCTGGTCGTCGCCGCGATCCACGCCGCGACGCGTGAGGCCGCCGTGCCCGGTGCGTCGACGAAGGATCTGGACGAGGTCGCCCGCAAGGTGATCGCCGACCACGGCGCCAAGTCGAACTTCCTGGGGTACGGCGGGTTCCCCGCCACCATCTGCACCTCGGTCAACGAGGTGGTCGTCCACGGCATCCCCGACGAGAAGACCGTCCTCAAGGACGGCGACATCATCTCGGTCGACGCCGGCGCGATCATCGACGGCTGGCACGGCGACGCCGCGTACACCGTCTTCGTGGGCAGCGGGCACGCACCGGAGCTGGTGGAGCTCTCGCGGGTCACCGAGGAGTCCATGTGGGCCGGTATCGCCGCGATGAAGAACGGCAACCGCCTGGTGGACGTCTCCCGTGCCATCGAGACGTACATCCGCCGGCAGCCCAAGCCCGGCGGTGGCCGGTACGGGATCATCGAGGACTACGGCGGCCACGGCATCGGCACCGAGATGCACATGGACCCGCATCTGCTGAACTACGTCGCGCGCAAGCGCGGCAAGGGCCCGAAACTGGTCCCCGGTTTCTGTCTGGCGATCGAGCCGATGGTCTCGCTGGGCACCCCGCGGACCGAGGTGCTCGCGGACGACTGGACCGTCATCACGACGGACGGCACCTGGTCCTCGCACTGGGAGCACTCCGTGGCGCTCACGGAGGAGGGCCCGCTGGTCCTCACCGCGCCCGACGGCGGCCGGGCGAAACTGGCCGAGTTCGGGATCACCACGGCGCCGGATCCTCTGGCGTCGTCCTGACGCCGTGGCCGGAGTAACGATCTACGTCAATGGGCAAACTTCCCGGATTCGTCTTTTCGGATGGCCTGACGTAGACTGATGCGTCGGCTCTGGTGTACCCGTGTGTCTGCATGCGGCCACTGGAGTCGATCAAGGTAGCCGATTCGAAGGGCGAAGCGTGGCCAAGAAGCAAGGTGCCATCGAGATTGAGGGCACCGTGATCGAGTCCCTCCCGAACGCCATGTTCAAGGTGGAGCTCCAGAACGGTCACAAGGTCCTCGCGCACATCTCCGGCAAGATGCGGATGCACTACATCCGTATCCTCCCGGACGACCGGGTCGTGGTGGAGCTCTCTCCGTACGACCTGACGCGTGGGCGGATCGTCTACCGCTACAAGTAGATCTTGTCGTTGCCCCGTCCGCGGGGTGAAGGCACTGACCCGGAGAACCTCACATCCCATGAAGGTCAAGCCGAGCGTCAAGAAGATCTGCGACAAGTGCAAGGTGATCCGCCGTCACGGCCGGGTCATGGTCATCTGCGACAACCTGCGCCACAAGCAGCGCCAGGGCTGACGCACGCCGACCGACCTGCACTCCGCAGTTCTTCGCGCGACGCAAGCAATCTCGTACATACGCAGAACCCGCCCAGCCCCGCACGGGGTCGGCGGCACCTCCGGCGGGGGCCGGGGACCCGGACGTACCACTGCTTCACTCGAAGCGGTCGGCGGTCGGGAGCGGTTCTGCGGAAGACCCCCGATCACACAGGAGCCATTGAATGGCACGCGTTTCCGGTGTTGACATCCCGCGCGAAAAGCGTGTGGAGATCGCACTCACCTACGTCTTCGGTATCGGGCGCACCCGGTCGAAGGAGATTCTCTCCGCGACCGACGTGAACCCGAACACCCGCGTTCGTGACCTGGCCGAAGAGGACCTGGTCAAGATCCGCGAGTACGTGGACGCCAACCTCCGCACCGAGGGTGACCTCCGCCGCGAGATCCAGGCCGACATCCGCCGCAAGGTCGAGATCGGCTGCTACCAGGGTCTGCGCCACCGTCGTGGCCTGCCGGTCCACGGTCAGCGCACCAGCACGAACGCCCGTACCCGCAAGGGCCCGCGTCGCGCCATCGCCGGTAAGAAGAAGCCGGGCAAGAAGTAGTCCTCAGCGGACGCTCATCAGCGGTCTTCGCTGTAGGACCGACCACCTCCCTGTAGGAGAAATAGATGCCCCCCAAGGGACGTCAGGGCGCTGCCAAGAAGGTGCGCCGCAAGGAAAAGAAGAACGTCGCTCACGGCCACGCGCACATCAAGAGCACGTTCAACAACACGATCGTCTCGATCACGGACCCCTCGGGCAACGTGATCTCCTGGGCCTCCGCCGGCCACGTCGGCTTCAAGGGCTCGCGCAAGTCCACCCCCTTCGCCGCGCAGATGGCCGCCGAGTCGGCCGCCCGCCGCGCGCAGGAGCACGGCATGCGCAAGGTCGACGTCTTCGTCAAGGGTCCCGGCTCCGGCCGTGAGACCGCGATCCGTTCCCTCCAGGCCACGGGCCTCGAGGTCGGTTCCATCCAGGACGTCACCCCCACGCCGCACAACGGCTGCCGTCCCCCCAAGCGCCGTCGCGTCTGACCTTCAGCGACCGCTTGACCTGAGTGCCGGGCGGTACGCCTCGAAAGAGACGTACCGCCCGTACCCTTGCAGTACGCAGTACCCGTCGGACGTCAAATAGCGGGCGTCCACGACAAAAAGGATCACAGACATGCTGATCGCTCAGCGTCCCTCGCTGACCGAAGAGGTCGTCGACGAATACCGCTCCCGGTTCGTGATCGAGCCGCTGGAGCCGGGCTTCGGCTACACCCTCGGCAACTCCCTCCGCCGTACGCTCCTCTCCTCGATCCCGGGTGCGGCGGTCACGTCCATCCGTATCGACGGTGTCCTGCACGAGTTCACCACCGTGCCGGGCGTCAAGGAGGACGTCACCGACCTCATCCTCAACATCAAGCAGCTCGTCGTCTCCTCGGAGCACGACGAGCCGGTCGTGATGTACCTGCGCAAGCAGGGCCCGGGTCTGGTCACCGCCGCCGACATCGCGCCCCCGGCCGGTGTCGAGGTGCACAACCCCGACCTGGTCCTCGCCACGCTGAACGGCAAGGGCAAGCTGGAGATGGAGCTGACCGTCGAGCGCGGTCGCGGTTACGTCTCCGCCGTGCAGAACAAGCAGGTGGGCCAGGAGATCGGCCGTATCCCGGTCGACTCCATCTACTCCCCGGTGCTCAAGGTCACGTACAAGGTCGAGGCGACCCGTGTCGAGCAGCGCACCGACTTCGACAAGCTGATCGTCGACGTCGAGACCAAGCAGGCGATGCGTCCCCGTGACGCCATGGCCTCCGCCGGTAAGACCCTGGTCGAGCTGTTCGGTCTGGCGCGCGAGCTCAACATCGACGCCGAGGGCATCGACATGGGCCCGTCCCCGACGGACGCCGCGCTCGCCGCCGATCTGGCCCTGCCGATCGAGGAGCTCGAGCTCACGGTCCGTTCGTACAACTGCCTCAAGCGCGAGGGCATCCACTCCGTGGGTGAGCTCGTGGCGCGTTCCGAGGCGGACCTGCTCGACATCCGCAACTTCGGTGCGAAGTCGATCGACGAGGTCAAGGCGAAGCTGGCCGGCATGGGCCTGGCCCTCAAGGACAGCCCGCCCGGATTCGACCCGACCGCCGCCGCCGACGCCTTCGGCGCCGACGACGACGCGGACGCTGGCTTCGTGGAGACCGAGCAGTACTGAGCCTGACGGCTCATCCACGCCTTCCCCGTGGCGTCCGCCACGGGGGAACTGACACCGGTACCTGATACGGCCGGTGCAGCACACAAGGAGAAACACCATGCCGAAGCCCGCCAAGGGCGCCCGTCTGGGCGGCAGCGCCGCGCACGAGCGTCTGCTCCTCGCGAACCTCGCGAAGCAGCTGTTCGAGCACGGCCGCATCACCACGACCGAGGCCAAGGCCCGTCGCCTTCGTCCGGTCGCGGAGCGTCTGATCACCAAGGCGAAGAAGGGCGACATCCACAACCGTCGCCTGGTCCTGCAGACGATCACGGACAAGGGCATCGTGCACACGCTCTTCACCGAGATCGCTCCGCGGTACTCCGAGCGCCCGGGTGGCTACACTCGGATCACCAAGATCGGTGGCCGTCGCGGCGACAACGCCCCGATGGCCGTGATCGAGCTGGTCGAGGGCGAGATCGCCAAGAAGGCGACCGTCGACGAGGCCGAGGCCGCGACCAAGCGTGCGGTCAAGGAGGACGCCCTCAAGAAGGACGCGTCCACCGAGGCCGAGGCCGTCGAGGACGCCAAGCCGGCGGACGAGGCGTCCAAGGACGCCTGAGGCCCTGCCGTGCTGTGAGCGGGTCCGCCCTTCGGGGCGGGCCCGCTCTCGCGTTCCGCCTTGCGAGAGGATCTGTTTGTGAGTGACGAGGCACTGCCGGGACACGTACGGCTGAGACTGGACCTGAGCTACGACGGCAAGGACTTCTCCGGCTGGGCCAAGCAGGCCGGCGGCCGGCGCACGGTCCAGGGGGAGATCGAGGAAGCGCTGCGCACGGTGACGCGCTCCTCCCGGACGTACGAGCTGACCGTCGCCGGGCGCACCGACGCCGGTGTGCACGCCCGTGGACAGGTGGCGCACGTCGATCTGCCCGAGGACGTGTGGGCCGAGCACCGGGAGAAGCTGCTGAAGCGGCTCGCAGGGCGGCTCTCGCGCGATGTGCGGGTCTGGCGGGCCCAGGAGGCCCCGGAGGGGTTCAACGCCCGGTTCTCGGCCGTCTGGCGGCGTTACGCGTACCGGGTGACCGACCACCCCGGCGGGGTCGACCCGCTGCTGCGCGGTCATGTGCTCTGGCACGACTGGCCGTTGGACGTCGACGCGATGAACGCCGCGGCCGAACGGCTGGTGGGGGAGCACGACTTCGCGGCCTACTGCAAGAAGCGTGAGGGTGCCACGACCATCCGCACGCTCCAGCGGCTCGACTGGGAGCGGGACGCCTCCGGCGTCATCACGGCGACCGTCAGGGCCGACGCCTTCTGCCACAACATGGTGCGCTCGCTGGTGGGCGCGATGCTGTTCGTGGGGGACGGGCACCGGCCGGTGGAGTGGCCGGCGAAGGTGCTGGCCGCGGGCGTACGGGACTCGGCCGTCCATGTCGTACGCCCGCACGGCCTCACGCTGGAGGAAGTGGGCTACCCCGCCGACGAGTTGCTCGCCGCGCGCAACCTGGAGGCCCGCAACCGGCGGACGCTGCCCGGGTCAGCCGGCGGGGGCGGTGGCTGCTGCTGAGGCCTGCGCCTCACCCCGGCGCACGATCTGGCGGAAGGTGAACTCCGCCAGGTCGTCACCGGTCTGGAACGCCTTGGTGTCGCCCTTCGTGACCGACTTGGCCTTGGTGTAGCCGGTCGCGGTGAAGTAGGCGTAGCGGCCGTAGGAGTTGGCCGTGAAACGGCACACCGGGCCGCCCTTGCAGAAGGTCGGCACACCGGCGCCGGGCAGCGGTGCGACATTGCCGCTCGCCTGGGCGACGGCCTTCTTCGCCTCGGCCTCCAGCCCGAAGACCGCGACACCGACGGTGACCGCGATGCCGTCCTTGCTGTAGGTGGCGCGGAAGACCTGGTCGCAGCCGTTCTTCTCGAGGACCCCGCCCAGAGAGCCCTGGGTGGCCGACGAGCAGGTGCCGGTGCGGGCGGTCGCGCCCTTGGCGTAGACCCGGTTGCCCATGGTCAGCTTCTTGCCCGGGAAGA
This sequence comes from Streptomyces sp. NBC_00306, assembly GCF_036169555.1. Classification (GTDB taxonomy): domain Bacteria; phylum Actinomycetota; class Actinomycetes; order Streptomycetales; family Streptomycetaceae; genus Streptomyces; species Streptomyces achmelvichensis. The sequence continues at coordinate 4,847,578 of NZ_CP108032.1, forward strand.
GGGTCTGGACGCTCAGCGGTGCCGTGTCCTTCTTCTCGCTGGAGATGAAGTCCTTCGGGTTCGGCGGCGGCAGCGGCGCGACCGAGGAGAACGACGGCTCGGGCCGCGTGGAGTCACTGGGCAGCGCCGGAGCCCCGGGCAGCTGACCGGTCGAGTCGCCGGACGCCGTGTCGTTGCCGTCGCCCGAGGAGACGATCGCCGTCGCCACGATGCCCGCGATCGCGGCCGTCGCCAGCGCTCCGCCGCCGATCAGCAGCCATCGCCTGCGGCGGGCGCGGGTCGCGGAGGCGTCGGCGAGCGCGGCCCAGTCCGGAGTGTCTCCCGTACGGGACGAACGCGCGCCGAAGGGATCGAACGGATCCGACGCTCCCTGACGGGAGTTGTACGGATCCTGGTTCTGTGCACCGGACCCCCACTGAGGTCCCCCCTGCCCAAAGCTCATGCCGCGCATCCTAAACCTGTTGGGAGCACAGGGCCGCCGCCCTCAGAATCGGAGCATGGGACATCTAGAGGCCGCACATCTCGAGTACTACCTGCCGGACGGGCGGGTACTGCTCGCGGACGCGTCGTTCAGGGTCGGCGAAGGCGCGGTGGTCGCGCTGGTCGGAGCCAATGGCGCGGGCAAGACGACGCTGCTGCGGATGATCGCGGGGGAGCTCCAGGCGCACGGCGGCACGGTGACGGTCAGTGGTGGACTGGGTGTGATGCGTCAGTTCATCGGCTCGGTACGTGACGAACGCACCGTCCGGGATCTGCTCGTCTCGCTCGCCCAGCCGCGGATCCGCGAGGCCGCCGAGGCGGTCGACGAGGCCGAGCACCTGATCATGACCGTCGACGACGAGGCCGCGCAGATGCGGTACGCGCAGGCGCTGAGCGACTGGGCGGAGGCACGCGGATACGAGGCCGAGACCCTCTGGGACATGTGCACCACCGCCGCGCTGGGCGTCCCGTACGAGAAGGCGCAGTTCCGCGAGCTGCGGACGCTCTCCGGCGGTGAGCAGAAGCGGCTGGCGCTGGAGGCGCTGCTGCGGGGCCCCGAGGAGGTGCTGCTGCTCGACGAGCCGGACAACTATCTCGACGTGCCCGGCAAGCGCTGGCTGGAGGAACGGCTCAAGGAGACCCGCAAGACCGTTCTCTTCGTCTCGCACGACCGGGAACTGCTGTCGCGTGCCGCGGAGAAGATCGTCAGCGTGGAACCGAGCCCGGCCGGCTCGGACGTGTGGGTGCACGGCGGAGGCTTCGGGACGTACCACGACGCCCGCAAGGAGCGGTTCGCGCGCTTCGAGGAGCTGAAGCGGCGCTGGGACGAGGAGCACGCCCGGCTGAAGGCGCTGGTGCTGCGGCTGCGGCAGCAGGCGGCGATCAGCCCCGACATGGCGTCGCGGTACCGGGCGATGCAGACCCGGTTCAAGAAGTTCGAGGAGGCGGGGCCGCCGCCGGAGCCGCCGCGCGAGCAGGAGATCCGGATGCGGCTGCGCGGCGGGCGCACCGGCGTGCGCGCTCTGACCTGCAAGGGCCTCGAACTCACCGGGCTGATGAAACCCTTCGACCTGGAGGTCTTCTACGGCGAGCGGGTGGCCGTCCTCGGCTCGAACGGCTCGGGCAAGTCCCACTTCCTGCGGCTGCTCGCCGGCGACACGTCCGTGGCCCACAAGGGCGAGTGGAAGCTCGGCGCGCGCGTGGTGCCGGGGCATTTCGCCCAGACGCACGCGCACCCCGAGCTCCTCGGGCGCACGCTGGTCGACATCCTGTGGACCGAGCACGCCAAGGACCGCGGCGGCGCGATGTCGGTGCTGCGGCGCTACGAGCTGGAGCGCCAAGGGGACCAGACCTTCGACAAGCTCTCCGGCGGCCAGCAGGCCCGGTTCCAGATCCTCCTCCTGGAGCTGGAGGGCACCACGGCGCTGCTGCTCGACGAGCCCACGGACAACCTGGACCTGGAGTCGGCGGAGGCGCTCCAGGACGGCCTGGAGGTCTATGAGGGCACCGTGCTCGCCGTCACGCACGACCGCTGGTTCGCGAAGTCCTTCGACCGGTATCTGGTCTTCGGCTCGGACGGCGTGGTCCGGGAGACGGCGGAGCCGGTGTGGGACGAGCGGCGGGTCGAGCGGGCACGGTAGGCCGGGCGCGTTTTGACCCGTACGGGGCTGCGCGGGTAGTCTCGTCGATTGTTATGCGTATTGGCTTCGTCGTTCTCACGCGAAGGGCCCTTACGTAGGTTCCCTGGAGCAGTTACCAGTGGCTCGCATACGGGCTTCGTCCCCGGCGCTGTGAGCCCCAGCTGCATGATCGCTTCAGTGGATTCGTGTGTCTGGAACCCATCCAACGAAGAAGCGAAGGCTACGACCTTGCGTACGTACAGCCCCAAGCCCGGCGATGTCACGCGCCAGTGGCACATCATCGACGCGCAGGACATCGTCCTGGGCCGTCTCGCGACTACGGCAGCGAACCTCCTCCGGGGCAAGCACAAGCCGATCTACGCCCCCCACATGGACATGGGCGACTTCGTCATCATCATCAACGCCGAGAAGGTTCACCTCTCCGGCAACAAGAAGACCCAGAAGATGGCCTACCGCCACTCCGGGTACCCCGGTGGTCTGCGCTCCGTCCGCTACGACGAGCTGCTGGCCAAGAACCCGGAGAAGGCCGTGGAGAAGGCCATCAAGGGCATGATCCCGAAGAACACCCTGGGTCGTCAGATGCTCTCGAAGCTGAAGATCTACGCGGGCGAGAACCACCCGCACGCTGCTCAGCAGCCGGTCCCGTTCGAGATCACCCAGGTCGCGCAGTAGTTCCGGCCACCCCCTAAGACGTACAGAAAGATCTGAGGAGAATCGTGGCCGAGACCACTGCAGAGACCCCCGTCGAGGGCGAAGAGACCTACGCCGAGGTCACCACCTTCGAGTCGGAGACGCCCGTCGAGGGCGAGTACACCTCCGAGTCCCTCGCGTCCCGCTTCGGCGACCCGCAGCCCGCTGCGGGCCTGGGCCGTCGCAAGAACGCCATCGCCCGCGTCCGGATCGTTCCGGGCTCCGGCAAGTGGAAGATCAACGGTCGCACCCTTGAGGACTACTTCCCCAACAAGGTGCACCAGCAGGAAGTCAACGAGCCCTTCAAGGTGCTCGAGCTCGACGACCGCTACGACGTCATCGCCCGCATCTCGGGTGGCGGCGTCTCCGGCCAGGCCGGCGCCCTGCGCCTCGGTGTGGCCCGTGCGCTCAACGAGGCCGACGTGGACAACAACCGCGCCGCGCTGAAGAAGGCCGGCTTCCTGAGCCGCGACGACCGTGCGGTCGAGCGCAAGAAGGCCGGTCTCAAGAAGGCCCGCAAGGCCCCGCAGTACAGCAAGCGTTAATCGCCTGCTCGGCCTGCTTGTACGTACGCCCCGGCAGCACTCAGTGCTGCCGGGGCGTACGTCTTTCCACTACCTCGGGCGTTTAACGGGCAACAGGCGCTCGAAGGCCTGCATTTTTCGGAGCATTTTCGGAGGACAGCTGTGGGACGACTCTTCGGCACGGACGGCGTGCGCGGTGTCGCCAATGCGGACCTGACGGCGGAGCTCGCGCTCGGTCTGTCGGTCGCGGCGGCGCATGTGCTCGCCGAGGCGGGGACCTTTGAGGGACATCGGCCGACCGCGGTGGTCGGGCGGGATCCGCGTGCGTCAGGAGAGTTTCTGGAGGCCGCCGTCGTGGCGGGACTCGCGAGCGCGGGCGTCAACGTCGTGCGCGTCGGGGTGCTGCCGACGCCGGCCGTGGCGTACCTCACGGGTTCGCTCGGTGCGGACCTCGGCGTGATGCTCTCCGCGTCGCACAACGCCATGCCGGACAACGGCATCAAGTTCTTCGCACGCGGCGGCCACAAGCTGGCCGACGAGCTGGAGGACCGCATCGAGACGGTGTACGAGCAGCACCGGACCGGTGAGCCGTGGGAGCGGCCCACCGGTGCGGGTGTCGGCCGGGTCACCGACTACGACGAGGGCTTCGACCGGTACGTCGCGCACCTCATCGCCGTCCTGCCGAACCGGCTCGACGGGCTGAAGGTCGTCCTGGACGAGGCGCACGGCGCTGCGGCCTGGGTCTCGCCCGAGGCGTTCGCGCGGGCCGGCGCCGAGGTCGTCACGATCGGTGCGGAGCCCGACGGGCTCAACATCAACGACGGGTGCGGCTCCACGCACCTGGACTCGCTGAAGGCCGCGGTCGTCGAGCACGGTGCGGCGCTCGGCATCGCGCACGACGGCGACGCGGACCGCTGCCTCGCGGTGGACGCGTCCGGCAACGAGGTCGACGGCGACCAGATCCTGGCGGTGCTGGCCCTGGCGATGCGCGAGGCGGGCACCCTGCGCGGGAACACGGTCGTCGCGACCGTCATGTCCAACCTCGGCTTCAAGCTGGCGATGGAGCGCGAGGGCCTCTCGCTCGTGCAGACGGCCGTCGGCGACCGGTACGTCCTGGAGTCGATGAAGGAGCACGGGTACGCGCTCGGCGGCGAGCAGTCCGGGCACGTCATCGTGCTCGACCACGCGACGACCGGCGACGGCACGCTCACCGGCCTGATGCTGGCGGCGCGGGTCGCCGCGACCGGCCGCTCGCTCGCGGACCTCGCCGCGGTCATGGGCCGGCTGCCGCAGATCCTGATCAATGTGCCGGACGTCGACAAGTCGCGGGTGAAGACGTCGGCGGAGCTGGCGAGCGCGGTGGCGGAGGCGGAGCGGGAGCTCGGCTCCACGGGCCGTGTGCTGCTGCGTCCGTCGGGCACGGAGCCGCTGGTACGGGTGATGGTCGAGGCCGCGGACATCGAGCAGGCGCGGTCGGTGGCGAGCCGGCTCGCGGACGCGGTGAAGTCTTCGCTCGGCTGACGCGAGGACTGCTTCTTGGTGTGTGCCCGTGCCCCGGGGTGGTGCGGGCACACGCATGGTGCGGGTGGTGTCCGGGGCTCCGCCCCGGACCCCGCGCCTCAATCGCCGGCGGGGCTGGGTTTGCCTTGATCGCCGGCGAGGCGTGTGTGCCCGTGCCCCGGGGTGGGTGCGGGCACACACGCTTGCTGCGGGGGGTTCGCGGGGCTCTGCCCCGGACCCCGCGCCTCGATCGCCGCCGGCGGGGCTGGGTTTGCCTCGATCGCCGGCGAGGCCCGGGTTCGCCTCAGTCGCCGGCGAGGCCCGGGTTCGCCTCAGTCGGCGGCGGGGCTGGGTTTGCCTCAGGCGCCGGCGGGGCCCGGGTTTGCCTCGATCGCTGGCGGGGCCCGGGTTCGCCTCGATCGCCGGCGGGGCTTGATCCTGCTCCCGCGGCGCTCAGGTGCTCACGATGTCCTGGCTGCTGTGCGGCGGCGTTGCAGGGCCCACAGTGACTTCTGGATCAGCAGCGTCAGCGTGCCCGCGAGCACGATGCCCAGCAGGTTCAGCAGCAGCTGCTCCGTCGAACCCCACGCCTGCGCGTACTCGCCGAAGCTGAACGCGACCGCCGCGTTCGCCGCCGCCGGGACCGTCGTCACCGAGATCGCCACGCCCACCAGCGCACCGGACTTCGCCGACGTCAGCGAGAGCATGCCCGCCGCGCCCGCGAGCACCGCGACGACGAACGAGAACCAGTCCGGGTTGTAGATGAAGCTGGTGTTGGGCCGTTCGGCCCGCACCTTCGCCGCGTCGAAGAGATCGACCCAGCTCATGAAGTGGCTGAAGCCGACCGTGATCAGCATGGCGAGGGCGAAACCCACGATCAGGGCGACGAACGAGCGCCACGCCAGCCGCGGAGCGCGCTGCACCAGCGCCGTGCAGAAACCGGCCAGCGGGCCGAACTCCGGGCCCACCGCCATCGCGCCCACGATGAGGATCGCGTTGTCGAGCACCACACCGCACGCCGCGAGCATCGTCGCCAGCGTCAGAAACGCTATGTAGGTGACGGAGAGCGTCGACTCCTCGTGGGTCGCGTCGGTCAGATGCTCCCAGAGCACCGCGTCCGCACCCTCGCCCGGTGCGTCCTTCTCGGCCTTGTCGGCCCGCTTCGACAGCGACAGTTCGATGCCCTCGACGGCGATCGAACCGTGCTCGTCGAGGCCGAGGGTCCGCAGACCCCCGATCAGTTCGTCGGCCGCCTCGCGCGCCACGTCGCACTGCACCACGTCGCCGGCGGGATCGCGAGCCGCCCCCGCGAACACGGCGAGATGGGCCGTGCCGACCGTCCCCTCGATGAGACGTACCGCCTCGTCGGTCGTGTCCGCCGGGGTGATCAGGCGCAGATGCAGCACCCGCTGCCTCCTCAGAGCTTGCGCAGGGACAGACGCTGGACCTTGTGGTCGGGACCCTTGCGGAGCACCAGGGTGGCACGGCTGCGCGTGGGTGCCACGTTCTCCAGCAGGTTGGGCTTGTTGATGGTGCGCCACATCGTCCGGGCGTAGTCCAGTGCCTCGTCCTCGGAGACCTGGGTGTACTTCCGGAAGTACGAGAACGGGTTCTGGAACGCCGTCTCCCGCAGTTTGCGGAAGCGGTTGAGGTACCAGTGCTCGATGTCCTCGGCGCGGGCGTCGACGTACACCGAGAAGTCGAAGTAGTCGGCGAGACCGACGCGGGTGCGGCCGTCCTTGCCGGGCAGCGCGGGCTGGAGCACGTTGAGGCCCTCGACGATCAGGATGTCGGGGCGGCGGACCGTCAGGCGTTCGCCGGGCACGATGTCGTAGATCAGATGCGAGTAGACGGGGGCCGTGACCTCGTCCTTGCCCGCCTTGATGTCGGCGACGAACCGGGTCAGGGCCCTGCGGTCGTACGACTCGGGGAAGCCCTTGCGGGACATCAGCCCGCGTGACTCCAGCTCCTTCATCGGCAGCAGGAAGCCGTCGGTGGTGACCAGTTCGACGCGCGGGTGCTCGGGCCAGCGGGCGAGGAGGGCCTGGAGCAGTCGGGCGACGGTGGACTTGCCGACCGCGACGGAGCCGGCGACCCCTATGACGAACGGCGTGCCGCGCTGGGCGCCGTGCCCGCCGCCCGCGTCACCGAGGAAGGTGTTGAGCGCGCCCCGCAGTTCACCGGTGGCCTGGACATACAGATTGAGGAGTCGCGACAGCGGCAGATAGACGTCCCGCACCTCGTCCAGGTCGATGACGTCGCCCAGCCCTCGCAGCCGCTCGACCTCCTCGGCCGTGAGGGGGAGCGGCGTCTTCTCGCGCAGCGCGCTCCACTCCGCGCGGGTGAGGTCGACGTAGGGCGTCGACGCGTGTTCGGCCCGGCGGTGGGCGCTTCGTGGCGGCGAAGAGATCACCTACACATTGTCAGGGGTGCGGGCGGGTTCTGGGTGGTGTGCTCGGTCACGCGCCGCGTGCCGCCGTAGGCTGCCGACATGTGCGGAATCGTGGGTTACGTCGGCGGACAGTCGGCGCTTGATGTGGTCATCGCGGGCCTGAAGCGGCTGGAGTACCGGGGCTACGACTCGGCCGGGGTCGCCGTGCTCTCCGACGGCGGGCTGGCCGCGGCGAAGAAGGCGGGCAAGCTCGTCAATCTGGAGAAGGAGCTGGTGGACCGGCCGCTGCCGAGCGGTTTCACCGGCATCGGGCACACCCGGTGGGCCACGCACGGCGGGCCGACCGACATCAACGCGCACCCTCATCTCGACAACGCGGGCCGTGTCGCCGTCGTGCACAACGGCATCATCGAGAACTTCGCCGCCCTGCGGGCCGAGCTGGCGGAGCGCGGGCACGACCTCGCCTCGGAGACCGACACCGAGGTCGTGGCGCATCTGCTCGCCGAGAACTTCTCCTCCTGCGGCGACCTCCCCGAGGCGATGCGCCAGGTGTGTCGCCGGCTGGAGGGTGCCTTCACCCTGGTCGCGGTGCACGCGGACGAGCCGGACGTGGTCGTGGGCGCGCGCCGCAACTCACCGCTGGTGGTGGGCGTCGGCGACGGCGAGTCCTTCCTCGCCTCGGACGTCGCGGCGTTCATCGCCCACACCCGCTCGGCGCTGGAGCTCGGCCAGGACCAGGTCGTGGAGCTGCGCCGGGACGGGGTGACGGTCACCGACTTCGACGGCGCTCCGGCGGACGTGCGCGCCTACCACGTGGACTGGGACGCCTCGGCCGCCGAGAAGGGCGGCTACGACTACTTCATGCTGAAGGAGATCGCCGAGCAGCCGAAGGCGGTCGCCGACACCCTGCTGGGCCGTATCGACGCGGAGGGCTCGCTCACCCTCGACGAGGTGCGCATCCCGGCGTCTGTGCTGCGCGAGGCCGACAAGGTCGTCATCGTGGCCTGCGGCACCGCCTTCCACGCGGGCATGATTGCCAAGTACGCCATCGAGCACTGGACGAGGATCCCGTGCGAGGTGGAGCTGGCGAGCGAGTTCCGCTACCGCGATCCGATCCTGGACCAGCGCACGCTGGTGATCGCGATCTCCCAGTCCGGCGAGACCATGGACACCCTGATGGCGCTGCGGCACGCGCGGGAGCAGGGCGCGCGGGTGCTGGCCATCTGCAACACCAACGGTTCGACCATCCCGCGGGAGTCGGACGCCGTGCTCTACACGCACGCCGGTCCCGAGGTCGCCGTGGCGTCCACGAAGGCGTTCCTGACCCAGCTGGTGGCCTGCTATCTGGTCGCGCTGTATCTGGGGCAGGTGCGGGGCACCAAGTGGGGTGACGAAATCCGGGCCGTCGTAAGGGACTTGGCGAAGATCTCCGGCGAGGTCGACCGGGTGCTGGAGACGATGGAGCCGGTCCGCGCGCTGGCCCGCTCGCTCGCCGACAAGAACACCGTCCTGTTCCTCGGCCGTCATGTGGGCTACCCGGTGGCCCTGGAGGGGGCGCTGAAGCTCAAGGAACTGGCGTACATGCACGCGGAGGGCTTCGCCGCCGGCGAGCTCAAGCACGGGCCGATCGCGCTGATCGAGGAGGACCTGCCGGTGGTGGTCGTGGTGCCGTCGCCGCGCGGCCGTTCGGTCCTGCACGACAAGATCGTCTCGAACATCCAGGAGATCAGGGCGCGCGGGGCGCGGACGATCGTGATCGCGGAGGAGGGGGACGAGACGGTCGTGCCGTACGCCGACCACCTCATCCGTATTCCGGTCACACCGACGCTGCTCCAGCCGATGGTGGCGACCGTGCCGTTGCAGGTCTTCGCCTGTGAGCTGGCGACGGCCCGCGGCAACGAGGTGGACCAGCCCCGCAACCTCGCGAAGTCGGTCACCGTCGAATGATCATCGGGGTGGGGATCGACGTCGCCGAGATCGACCGGTTCACCGCGTCGATGCGGCGCACCCCCGGAATGGCCGGACGGCTCTTCGTGGAGAGCGAGTTGCTGCTGCCCAGCGGGGAGCAGCGGGGCTATGCCTCCCTCGCGGCCCGGTTCGCCGCGAAGGAGGCGCTCGCCAAGGCCCTCGGCGCGCCCGCGGGTCTGTACTGGACGGACGCCGAGGTGTACGTCGAGGACAACGGCA